>NZ_JAOWGP010000032.1:0-183357 GCF_030333065.1 Citrobacter sp. Cm046
TGAACTGACCCCATAATATTGGACAGTTTATTTTAAGCGGTTATCTGGGCCTGGATTCGGTATTCTACCGGACTCAGGCCTTTCAGTTTCTGTTTTATTCTTTCATGGTTGTAATAGTGGATATAGTCATCGATAGCCATGCGCAACTCGCTGATATTCTCGTGTTCCGTGAGGTAAAAACACTCAGATTTCAGTGTGCCGAAGAAGCTCTCCATCACTGCATTGTCATGACAGTTCCCCTTCCTTGACATGCTCTGTCTCAGACCCGCCTCCTTAAGCCGGTTCTGATAATGTGCCATCTGATATTGCCAGCCCTGATCTGAGTGGAGCAGCGGGTATTCGTTTTTGCCCAGTACAGATATAGCCTTCGACAGCATGTTATCCACCATCGACAGAAGAGGACGGGGCCCCATCTGGTACGCAACTATTTCTCCGTTATACAGATCCAGAATCGGGGACAGATACAGCTTTTCTCCGCTGATTTTAAATTCCGTGACATCTGTAACCCACTTTTGGTTGGGCTTATCCGCACTGAACTGCCGGTTCAGTACATTACCCACAACTTTCCCATACCGGCCTTTGTAAGAGTTATATTTCTTCCTTCTGATACAACAGGTTAAACCCAGAGCCTTCATTAACCTGTGAACCGTTTTATGGTTCAGTAAGCTTCCTTCCCGGCGGCCAGCCAGCGTGATTCGCCTGTATCCATACCGTCCTTTATGTTTATGGAACAGCGTTAAAATCTGCTGCTTGTCATCAGCATATTTGTCTGGTTTTTTACCGCTGGCCAGTTGCCAGTAGAACGTGCTTCTCGCCAGCCCTGCGGCGTTTAACAAGCGTGCAAGAGAGAACTTCAGCCTTAACTCATTCACGACCTGCGCTTTATCCCGCGTCCTGACGTGCTCCTTTCCCTGAGTAAGGCCTGCAGCTTTTTTAGATATGCCACTTCAGCACGCAGTTGTTCAAGCTCCTCACGTTCATCCGGGTCAAGAGGAGCCTGCAAAGGAGGGACAGGGTGATTCTCAGGGTGTTCTGGCATCGTTTTTTTCCTGCGTCGGCTGTCTGTAAGGGCTTCTAATCCCCCTTCATCATACAGTCGTTCCCACTGACAAACAGTGGAAAAGGCCGGGATAATGAATTTTGCACAGACTTCGCGAACAGACAGGTGGTGTTCACGCATATGCAGGATAACGGACTCTTTAAACGCAGGAGAATAGGTAAAATGCCGGGTTGTAAGCCCGGCTTCGCCATGAAGCTTCCAGGCAGCAGACCACTTACGAACGGCACTGTGATCGATACCAAAACGTTTTGCCGTCGCTTCCTGTCCTTCCTGCCCGGAAAGATAGTGCTGCACAACCTCAAGCTTAAAGCTGAGAGAATACTTGCTCATAAAAAACTGCACCTTACTTCGTTGGGTGTCCAACTTTTTGGGTGCAGTTCATAAATGCCCGGTTTTTTTTCGCCTGAAATTGGGTAACGGATGGAGCAGAGGCAAAAAATAAGCCTGCGTAAGGGAGATTACGCAGGCTAAGGAGGTGGTTCCTGGTACAGCTAGCATTTATGGGTTATGTTTTTCAGCGAAACAGATAATACCCTTAATGAACGAAACGGTATGTGATCGGTTTCTAAGAATCTTCCGAACGCCGAAAAATATCCATAGTTAACTACTTAGTATGCGGATTTCGCGTGGATTCCCCGGCAAAATTACGCATTAACAAGGCATAGTTCAGATCAATATCTTGCGGTACCGGCATCCACACAGTGTAGCCATCCCCTGGAGCGACCGGCATTGCCTCGCCTTTGGCGTTTTCCATCTGCTCGAGGGTGAAATTGATATTACCCTGCGGGGTCATCAGTTCCAGGCTATCACCAACGGTGAATTTGTTTTTCACCAGTACTGCCGCCAGCTCACCTTTGCGCTCGCCAGTGAATTCACCGACAAATTGCTGGCGCTCGGAAACAGAAAAACCGTATTCGTAATTCTGATAGTCGTCATGTGTGTGGCGACGCAGGAAGCCTTCGGTATATCCACGGTGCGCCAGACCTTCCAGCGTCTCTAACAGACTGGTGTCGAAAGGTTTACCGGCAGCGGCGTCATCAATCGCTTTACGGTACACCTGTGCGGTACGAGCACAGTAGTAGTAGGATTTGGTACGGCCTTCGATTTTCAGTGAATGCACACCCATTTGGGTCAGACGCTCGACATGGGCAATGGCGCGTAAATCTTTTGAGTTCATGATGTAAGTACCGTGTTCGTCTTCGAACGCGGTCATATATTCGCCCGGGCGCTGAGCTTCTTCGATCATAAACACTTTGTCAGTCGGCGCACCAATACCCAACGTAGGTTCGACGTTTTGTACTGGAATAGGCTCATACTTGTGTACGATGTTGCCTACCACGTCTTCTTTACCTTCCTGCACGTTATATTCCCAGCGGCAGGCATTGGTACAGGTGCCCTGATTCGGATCGCGCTTGTTGATGTAGCCGGAGAGCAGGCAGCGGCCGGAGTAAGCCATGCACAACGCACCGTGAACGAAGATCTCAATCTCCATATCCGGTACCTGATTACGGATCTCTTCAATTTCTTCCAGCGACAATTCACGGGACAGGATCACGCGGGTCAGTCCCATCTGCTTCCAGAATTTTACCGTTGCCCAGTTTACAGCGTTAGCCTGTACCGACAGGTGAATGTCCATATCCGGGAAGTTTTCGCGTACCAGCATGATAAGACCCGGGTCGGACATGATTAAGGCATCCGGTCCCATTTCCACAACCGGTTTCAGGTCACGAATGAAAGTTTTCAGCTTGGCGTTGTGTGGGGCAATGTTTACCACCACGTAGAATTTTTTACCCAGTTCATGGGCTTCATTAATCCCGAGCTGCAAATTTTCGTGATTGAATTCGTTGTTGCGCACACGCAGCGAGTAACGCGGCTGGCCCGCATATACTGCATCTGCGCCATAGGCAAAAGCGTAACGCATATTTTTCAGCGTTCCCGCCGGGGAAAGGAGTTCCGGTTTAAACATAATTTTCTCGTTCTGATGACAGGTCAGACTCGCCTCACTCAATGAGGCGGTTAGGGGAGTGCCCCCATATTAAGGGCGGGCATTGTAGCGCTGCGGGGAAGACAGGTAAAGAAAAACGCCGGGCGACAGTTTGGCGTTACCCGGCTGATGAAGTGATAATCAGGTCTTATCTTTCACCGTCTGACTTATGCCATTGGTTTTTACCGACGCAATTCCGGTATCTCGCGACTGCTCGTTTGCATACAGCTGACTGGTACCAATAACCTGATGGTTTGCCGCTTTCAGATTGAAATGCAATTTGCCGTTTGTCGCCGTTTTTTTCTCATAACGTTCGCTCAGTGGGCTGTTTACCTGGACCGAGGCGATCCCCTTTTCCGCAGCACCTTTTGTGGCGTAAAGCTCACTGGTCAGGATAGTTTCTCCATTTCCTGCCTTAAGAACAAATCGGTACTGATTATCACTGCTTTTGCTTAACTCAAACCAACCAGCCATATGAACTCCTTGATTAAAAATTTTATATCAAACAGTTATTAACGACAGCGTATTGCCAGTAAGAGTATGGGTGATATTCACAGAGTTGCTAGTGACGAAGGCTCCGCCAGCTGACAGAGCCATTTTAGAGAGGGATGTTTACGCAATTCTGCACGCATCGGCTTCCCAGCGATATCCCACGCCATAAACGGCGCGGATAAACGACTGCTCCGCGTCCAGCGACTCCAGTTTGCGGCGCAAGTTCTTGATGTGGCTGTCGATGGTGCGGTCAGTGACGACGCGATAGTCGTCATAAAGATGGTTGAGCAACTGCTCGCGCGAGAATACTTTCCCCGGTTCATGCGACAGCGTTTTGAGCAAGCGGAATTCGGCTGGCGTTAAGTCGAGCATTTTTCCACGCCATGAAGCCTGAAAACGACCTTCATCAACGATCAATGGGCTGTCAGCATCCATCTGTTGCAGCTCTCGCTGTGGCTTGCAACGACGCAAGATCGTTTTCACCCTGGCAACGACTTCTCGCGGGCTGTAGGGCTTACAAATGTAGTCATCTGCGCCGATCTCAAGCCCCAGTAGCCTGTCTATCTCTTCAATTTTGGCGGTAACCATCATGATGGGAACTTCAGAGAAACGACGAATTTCCCGGCACAGGGTCAGACCGTCGGTACCTGGCAGCATCAGATCCAGTAAAATCATATCGGGTGGCGTCTGTCGCACGTAAGGCAGCACCAGATCACCGTGATTGATTAGGGTTGGGGCATAGCTTGCAGCGCGCAGATAGTCGATAAGCAACTGTCCCAGCTTGGGTTCATCTTCCACAATCAGAATACGTGGTGTGTTTTCATCAATGGGTAACTCAGTCATACATCTCTCTGTAAATCGCGTTCCAGCGGTAACTCTACTGTAATGCTAACCCCACCAAAAGGCGAATGGGCGGCACGGATATGTCCATTATGCGCCTGGACGATATTGACGCAAATCGCCAGCCCCAGCCCGGAACCCCCGCTGGCGCGGTTACGGGACCCTTCCGTACGATAAAATCGTTCAAACAGTTTCTGTAACTGCTCCTCACTGACCCCTGGCGCTGAATCGGCGAAGGTCAACAGCACCAGCCGGTCACGTTGTTCGGCAGAAATATGCAGCCCACCGCCGCTGTCGGTGTAGCGCAGGCTGTTTTCCAGCAGATTGTTGAATAACTGCATCAGACGATCGCGGTCACCAAATACCGTTACGCTGTCCGGGAGCGAAAGCTGGATCGTTAATCCGCGGCTGGCGAAGCGTTCGCGGAAAGCTCCGCTCGCGACTTCCAGCAACGGTATAAGATCTAACGAGGTTTTTTGGTAGGCCAGAGCCCCTTCATCAGACATCGAGAGCTGATGAAGATCGTCCACCAGTTTGGTGAGCGTACCTACTTCGGCCTGTAGCGAGGCAACTGAGTCAGGAGTGAACTGGCGAACGCCATCCTGAATAGCTTCCAGTTCTCCGCGTAAAACTGCGAGTGGTGTGCGCAGCTCGTGAGAAATATCGGCCATAAAATCACGACGCATCTGCTGGTTCTTTTCCAGCGTACTGGCAAGCTGGTTGAAATCTTGCGCCAGTTTGCCCAGTTCATCCGTGCTGGTGGGCGTAACTCGAGTGGTAAAATCACCTGCCGCCAGTTTGTGCGTGCCGTCTACCAGCCGCTTGACTGGTGCCAGCAGGCTACGCGCCAGGGTAAACGTTGCCAGTGCCGCCAGCAGGGTAGAGAGCGCGACAATGAGCCAGCTGGTTCGGCGCTGTTGTTTATCAAAATTGATATCCGTATTGCGCGTTAAGCGCTCGACGGGAGAGGCAATGACAGCCCCAACTTCAGCACCGTTAACTTTTATAGGGCGGCGCATACCGTCACGGGGCACCGGGCCGCGCGGACCAACCAATACATGAGCTTTTTGATCGACAACCCAAAATTGTGTGCGCCAGCCGTGTGGGGGCATTCCCGGGCCGGGTTTGTCATCGTCATTTTCGTGTTCAAAAGAGCGCAGGATCTGAAAAACAAAGCGCTCGTTGTTGCGTAAGAAACGCCAGTTGCCGTGCTGTTCATACTGTTCGCCCAATGCGTCGCCCAGCATTTGCAGACGCTGTTCATTACCATGCTTGATGTAGTCAATAAAACCTCGTTCGAAGCTAATGCGTACGGCCCAGTGCATGCTAATCAGCAACACAATGCAGGTGGCGAAAATTGCCAGAAACAGTTTGCCGGTGATACCGGGCCGCCAGAACTTCATCAGGTGCTCCTTTTGCGTCGTGAAATCACCGCGTTGGGTTGCGTGTCGTTCGGCACGCGGGCAAAAATGATGGCTGGCAGCGCAATAATGAGAGCAATGCACAGCCAGGTATACATAAAGACGGTATGCGTGGTGTCGCTGCCGATAGCGATATGCTGTTGACCAAACATACCCAATAGCAGTCCGGCAATGGTAACCCCAATGCTCATTGACAGTTGCATGATCATCGAAAGCAGACTGTTGCCACTGCTGGCGAGATCGTCAGGTAGATCTTTCAACGTCAGGGTGTTCATTGACGAAAAACGGGTTGAATTGACCATTCCTTGTAAGAATAAAACGAAGGGCAGGGCGTAATACCAGCCGAGCAGGGCGGTCGTCATCAGCAGCAGGCTGACCAGTGACAGGCCAAGCGTCGTTGCGACCAGCACCCGACGATAGCCAAATCGATTAACGACCTGAACCACGATGCGTTTCATTCCCATACTGCCCAGTACCATTGGGATCATCATCAGACCGGCGTGAAACGGTGAAAAGCCCAGGCCAATCTGTAAAAATACCGGCGTCATAAATGGCAACATCCCGCTACCAATGCGCCCGGCAAAGCTGCCAAACAGGCCTAAGGAGAAGCAAGGTGTGCGGAAAAGCTTCAGGCTAAACAGTGCCCGCGGATTGTGCCGGGCGTGTTTGAGGTATAACAGGACCGCCACTACGCCGCAGATAACGAGCGCAGCCAGAGTAATGTCTGAAATTCCGCTTCCCTTGCTGCCATCCAGAGCGAGCGTCAGCACCGCCATGCCAACTGCCAGCATCATGAAACCCGAAAGATCGAATCGTCGGGTTTGCATGGTGTAGTTGGGCATCAACATCAATGTCGCTATTGCCCCGACAATGCCGACCGGAATGTTAATCAGGAAAATCCAGTGCCAGGAGGCGTATTCAACCAGAATGCCTCCTAACGCCGGTCCCAATAGCGGACCCACCTGACCCGGCAAGGTGACGAATGTCATTGCCGCCATATATTGCTCGCGGGGGACAATTTTCATCACCGTTAACCTGCCGACCGGCACCATCATTGCGCCGCCAACACCTTGTAAAACGCGGGCAATGACCAGCTCATTGAGCGTATTGGACCAGGCACAAAACAGCGATCCGAGCGTAAACAGGATGATGGCGGTGAAGAAAATATTACGCACACCAATCTTATCCGCCAGCCACCCGCTGGCGGGCAGCATTACGGCCACGGTTAATACATAGGACACAATGACCATATGCATATGCAACGGGCTTTCACCAAGGCTTTTTGCCATTGAGGGAAGCGCGGTGTTGACGATGGTGGTATCCAGCGACTGCATAAAAAAGCCAAATGCCACAATCCACAGTTGCCAGCGGGTGCTGTCAGGAAGTTCTGTCATAGATCTGCTACCGGTTTGCTGTTTTTACGCGAAAAACGCAGACGCAGACGGTCGAAAAAGAGATATACCACTGGAGTGGTGTACAGCGTCAGAAGCTGACTGACTACCAGCCCGCCGACAATGGTTATCCCAAGAGGTTGGCGCAGTTCCGAGCCGTCGCCTGCGGATAACACCAAAGGTAGTGCGCCAAAAAGCGCCGCCAGCGTGGTCATCATTATTGGGCGAAAGCGCAGCAGACATGCCTGGAAAATCGCTTCTTCCGGCGTCAACTTACCGTTTCTCTGCGCTTCCAGCGCAAAATCGACCATCATGATGGCGTTTTTCTTCACAATGCCAATTAATAGCATGATCCCTATTAGCGCGATTAGGCTGAATGGGGCATTGAACAACTCCAGCGCCAGCAATGCGCCAACGCCAGCAGAGGGAAGCGTTGAGAGGATCGTCAGCGGATGAACGTAGCTCTCATACAGCATGCCCAGTACGATATAAACCGTCGCTATTGCCGCAATAATCAGGATCACCTGCGAGTTCATCGTGTCCTGAAAAACCTGCGCTGTGCCAGCAAAACTACCGCGCACCGTGGAAGGTACACCAAGCTGAGTCATCGTTCTGTTGATAGCCTCTGTCGCTTCAGAAAGTGAAGCCCCAGTTGGCAGGTTAAAGGAAATTGTTGAGGCAGCAGAGAGTCCCTGATGATTTACGGACAGCGGGGCGTTCGCCGGTTGCCATTTGGCAAAGTACGACAACGGTATTGCCTTCCCGTCGTTATTGATGACGAACATTTTATCCAGCGCACTGATGTCCTGGGTGTAGCGTGGATCGACTTCCATCACCACTTTGTACTGGTTCATCGGTTGATAGATAGTCGATATTTGTCGCTGGCCAAAGGCGTTATTTAGCAGACTATTGGCGGCTTCAACGTCGATCCCCAGACGAGACATGGTGTCACGATCGTAGGTCAGGTTCATCTCCGCGCCGTTGTCCTGCTGATCGGAGTTGACGTCAGCCAACTGGGGCAGGGCAGCTAACGCTTTACGGATTTTGGGCTCCCATTCACGTAGTGCCGCAAGGTCATCGGATAACAACGTGTACTGATAGCTGGCGTTGGCTTGTCTTCCACCGACGCGAATATCCTGCACCGCCATCAGAAACAGGTTCGCACCAGGCTCTTTGGCTAACTTCACACGCAGGCGGTCGATTACCTGCTGAGCGGTTTCATGACGCTCGCCACGAGGCTTCAGCGTAATAAACATCATGCCACTGTTGACGCGAGAACCGCCGGTGAAACCGGTCACGTTATCTACCGCCGGGTCGTCGCGGATGATCTTCATAAAATCCTGAAGCTTGCCGCGCATGGCCTGAAACGAAATGCTTTGGTCGGCCTGGATCCCACCCATCAATACGCCAGTATCCTGCTCCGGGAAGAAGGTTTTGGGGATGGAAATATAGAGCCAGACGTTCAGTGCGATCGTGCCGAGTAAAACAACGCCTACCAGCCGCGTGTGGCGTAATACCCATTTCAGTGAAGTGCCATAACTCTGTTGTAAAGCGACCAGCAGACGACCAAAGCCCCGTTTACGGGACTGTTGGCGAGGAGGCGTGGACTTAAGCATCCAGCCGCACATCATAGGTGTGAGCGTCAACGAAACCAGAAGTGAGATACCGATTGCTACCGACAGGGTGACGGCAAATTCACGTAATAGTCGTCCCGGCAGTCCTCCCATTAACAGTAACGGCAGGAATACCGCTACCAGCGACAGGCTCATAGACAGTACCGTAAACCCCACTTCGCGGGTGCCCTGTAATGCCGCCTGTAATGGCTTCATCCCCGCTTCCAGGTGACGGGCAATGTTCTCCAGCACGACGATGGCATCGTCGACCACAAAACCTGTGGCGATGGTCAGTGCCATTAACGACAGGTTGTTGAGGCTGAATCCACAAAGATACATGGCGGCAAAGGTGCCAATTAGCGAAACCGGAACCGCAACGGCGGGAATCAGCGTCGCGCGTCCGGAGCGCAGGAAGACAAATACGACCAGGATCACCAGCGCGACTGAGATAATCAGCGTCTGTTCCACTTCCTCCAGCGAAGCGCGAATGGTCGGAGAGCGGTCCTGGGCAATTTGTAGATCGATGGTAGCCGGGATCAGGGTTTGCAACTCCGGCAGTTTGGCCCGGATGCTGTCGACCGTCTGGATGATATTGGCTTCCGGCAGTTTGCGAATGATCAGCAAAATAGCCGGTTTGGCGTTGGTCATACCGGCATTACGAACATCCTGTACCGAGTCACTGACCGACGCAACATCACCCAGCCGCACGGCCGCACCGTTGTTGTAGTGGATGATCAGCGGTTGATATTCCGCTGCGGTTTTTAGTTCGTCGTTGGTTTGTACCTGCCAGCGCCGTGTTTCACTCTCTATGGCCCCCTGAGGTTTGCGCACGTTGGCATTACTGATGGCACTGCGCACATCGTCAAGCGAGACCCCCTGGTTAAATAAGGCTTGCGGATTCAGCCCCACGCGCACGGCGGGCAGGGAACTGCCACCGACGTCAACGTCACCGACACCGTCGATTTGCGCAATAGTCTGCGCCAGTTGAGTCGATGCGAAATCATACAACTCACCCTGCGAGTAGGTATCCGAGGTCAGCGTCAGGATCATGACTGGTGCATCGGATGGGTTGGCTTTTCGGTAAGTCGGGCGGTTGGGCATCCCGCTCGGTAACAGGCTCTGCGCAGCGTTAATGGCGGCCTGAACGTCCCGCGCCGCACCGTTAATATCACGGTCGAAATTAAATTCAAGAATAATGCGCGTGCTACCAAGTGAACTGCTTGAGGTCATTTCGTTCACGCCCGCGATGCGCCCCAGTGAGCGCTCCAGCGGCGTTGCTACCGAGGAGGCCATCGTTTCTGGCGACGCGCCGGGCAACGATGCGCTAACCATGATGACCGGAAAATCCACCTGCGGCAGCGGGGCGACCGGTAACAGGCGAAAGCCCAGTATGCCGCACAGGGTAATAGCGACGGAGATGAGAATGGTCGCGACAGGACGATGAATGAAAAGAGCGAAAAATTTCATTTACGCTTCCTCTTCCTGGCGCGGGAAGCGGTTTTTCACATACAGCGACAGACGGTCAAACAGCAGATAAATCACCGGGGTGGTAAACAGCGTTAACACCTGACTGACCAGCAAACCGCCGACCATACCAATACCTAATGGACGGCGCAATTCAGCACCCACGCCAGTACTTAACATGAGTGGTAAAGCTCCCAACAGCGCCGCCAGTGTGGTCATCAGGATCGGCCGAAAACGCAGCAGGCAAGCCTGAAAAATGGCGTCGCGCGGCGCCATTCCCTGTTCGCGTTCGGCGGCGAGGGCAAAGTCGATCATCATGATGGCGTTTTTCTTAACGATACCGATCAGCAAAATGATGCCGATAATCGCGATGACGTCCAGCTCACTACCGGCAATCATTAACGCCAGTAGCGCCCCAACGCCCGCAGTAGGCAGCGTGGAGAGAATGGTAATCGGGTGAATAAAGCTCTCATACAGGATGCCAAGCACGATATACATGGCGACAACTGCCGCCACAATCAGCCAGATGGTATTGCCGAGCGCGGCCTGGAATGCCAGCGTGCTACCCTGGAATTGAGTAGTAATATTCGACGGCAGGTTGAGCGTTTTTTCAGCCTGCAAAATCGCCTGTACCGCATCACCCAGCGACTGATTGTCCGGTACGTTAAACGAGATGGTCGTAACCGGGAACTGATCGAGGTGGTTAATCGACAGTGGGGCAAAACGTTGTTCAACGCTGGCGATCGTGCTCAGAGGCACAATTCCGCCATCGCTGCTGGTCAGGCGAATGGAGTCCAGCGCGGAAAGCCCGGGCGTATTGTCGGTGTCATGTTCTAACACTACACGATACTGGTTTGCCTGGGTGTAAATAGTCGAAATCAACCGTTGTCCGAAGGCGTTGTACAGAGCGTTATCGACATCCGCCATACTGATGCCTAAACGGCTGGCACTGTCGCGATTGACGTTAACCCATGCTACCAGTCCTTTATCCTGCCAGTCGCTGCTGACATCTGAGAGCTGCGGTAACTGCTGCAGTTTTTCCAACAGCTGTGGTACCCAGGTGCTGAGCGCGTCGAGAGAGGTGGCTTGCAATGTAAACTGGTATTGTGTCCGGCTTACCTGCGTGTCGATGGTCAGATCCTGAGTTGGCTGCAGGTAGAGATCTACGCCAGGAACTTTATCAACGGCATCCTGCAGGCGGGCGATAACCTTCTGTACGCGATCATCTCGATCATCCAGTGGCTTAAGGTTAATTTGCAGGCGCGCGCTGTTCAGTGCCGGATTAGTACCGTCAACACCGACGAACGCGGTCAGGCTTTCAACCGCCGGGTCTTTGAGGATCACGTCAGTCACCAGGCGCTGGCGCTGGGCCATACTGGCAAATGAACTGGATTGTGGAGCCTGCAGCGTGCCCTGAATAATGCCATTATCCTGCACCGGGAAGAATCCTTTCGGAATAAAGACCCACAGCATGACGCTAAGGACGAGTGTGCCGAGCGCCACGCTGAGTGTCAGCCATGGGTGGTTCAGCACTTTAGCCAGCCAGTGACCGTACCCGGCAATGACCCGATCAAACATTCTTTCAGAAGCGCGAGAGAAGCGGTTTTGTTTGCGCAATGACTCCTGACTGAGCATACGTGCGCACATCATCGGCGTGAGGGTCAGTGACACGACGGCGGAAATCAGAATGGCTACTGCCAGCGTAACGGCAAATTCGCGGAACAAACGCCCGACAATATCTCCCATAAATAACAGCGGGATTAGCACGGCGATCAGTGAGAAGGTCAGAGAGATGATAGTAAAGCCGATTTCGCCTGCCCCTTTCAGGGCCGCACTCAACGGTTTTTCCCCCTTCTCGATATAGCGTGAAATATTCTCGATAACCACAATGGCGTCATCCACCACAAAGCCTGTGGCGATGGTCAGCGCCATTAGTGTCAGGTTATTGATGGAGAAATCGAGAAAGACCATCACCGCGAAGGTGCCAATCAGCGACAGCGGAACGGCGACTGCGGGAATAATGGTGGCGGGGATATTACGCAGGAACAGATAAATAATCATCACCACCAGCGCGATTGCCAGCATCAGTTCAAACTGGGTGTCGGAAACCGACGCGCGAATATTGGTCGTGCGATCCGAGAGCACGGTGACATTGACTGACTTCGGCAGGCTTTCCGTTAACTGTGGAAGCATCTGGCGAATGCTGTCTGCTGTGGAGATAATGTTCGCACCAGGCTGGCGCTGAACATTCATCACAATGGCTTGTTGCTTATTGGCCCAGGCGCCAAGCCAGCTGTTTTCTGCTCCTTGCTCGACGGTGGCGACATCGCCGAGGCGCACTGGTGCGCCATTTTTATACGCAATGATTAACTGACGATATTCATCGGCAGACTGCATCTGGTCGTTGGCAGAAAGAGTAACGGCGCGTGTTGGGCCATCAAGACTCCCTTTTGCTGAATTGACGTTTGCACTGGTGATGGCGGTACGGATGGTTTCGCTGGTCAGCCCGAGAGCGGCAATGGCTTGTGCATTAAGCTTGACGCGTACTGCCGGACGTTGCCCACCTGAAAGTGTCACCAGACCAACACCGGAGACCTGGGAAATTTTCTGCGCCACGCGTGTTTCCACCATATCTTCCACCTGCGTCATTGGCATGGCGGTAGAGGTGACGGCCAGCGTCATGATCGGCGGGTCTGCCGGATTTACTTTGCTGTAGACCGGTGGGTTCGGCAGATCGCCTGGCAATAGATTGGTGGCGGCGTTAATCGCGGCCTGGACTTCCTGTTCGGCTACGTCCAGCGGCAGGGTTAGCTGAAACTGCAATGTGACAACGGATGCGCCGCCGGAACTTTGCGAGGACATTTGTTTCAGGCCGGACATCTGTCCAAACTGGCGCTCCAGCGGGGCGGTGACGGCGGAAGTCATAACATCCGGGCTGGCGCCAGGGTAGAGCGTCACAACCTGAATAGTGGGGTAATCCACTTCAGGCAAAGCAGCAATGGGCAGGAAGCGATAGCCAATAATCCCGGCGAGTAAAATTGCCACCATCAACAGTGTGGTCGCGACGGGACGTAAAATAAACAGGCGCGATGGGCCGCCTGTATTGCCTGGGGGTAACACCTGCATCAGGAGCGTGCTCCTTTTTTGCCGTACCCGCTAGCGGTGGCTTTCTCTTCTGTGGCTGAGGAGGTGTGTGCCTCCACGACTTCGACTTTAGCCCCTTCCGTCAGGCGGTCGATACCATCGGTTGCGACGCGATCACCCACTGACAGCCCTGCAGTGATCACGACTTTTTGGCTATCCTGAATACCCGGTTTGACAAGATGCTTGCTGACCTTGTTTTCTGTGTTCAGTACCCAGACAAAGTGACCCTCGTTGCCCATCTGTAATGCGGAGGTTGGGATCACGACAGCATCTTGTTCGGTGTCGACCAGCATGCGGGCGTTAACAAACTGATTCGGGAACAGCGCGTCGTCCTGATTATTAAAACGGGCCTTAGCTTTGATGGTACCGGTGGTGACGTCAATCTGATTATCCAGACTCAGCAGTACGCCTTCGCTCAGTTTCTGCGAATTGGTGCGATCCCAGGCCTCGACTTTCAGCGGAGCACCCGTTTTTTGCGCCCGTAACACGGTGGCAATATCGTTTTCAGGCAAGGTGAAGATCAGATCGATCGGATGGGTTTGGGTAATAACGACAATCCCTGTGGTGTCACTGCTGGAAATCTGGTTGCCGACATCGACCTGCTTCAGTCCCACGCGGCCATCCACAGGTGCCGTGACCCGGCTCCAGTCGAGCTGTAATTGTGCGCTGGCGACGCTGGCCTCATCAGCTTTGATCGTCCCCTGAGTTTCATTGACCAGAGCCTGCTGAGCATCCAGCTCCTGTCGGGAAACAAGATTGGTTTTGACCAGTTGCTGATAACGGGCAAGGTCGCGACGGGCATTTGCCAGCGTGGCTTTATCCTTCGCTAACTGTCCCTGCGCCTGAGCTAAAGCAACTTTAAACTGGCTGGGATCGATCTCTGCAAGCAGGTCGCCGGCTTTAACCTGTTGTCCTTCCTGGAAGTGTAGCGCGATGAGTTGACCGTCCACGCGGCTACGTACCGTCGCAGTGTTAGCCGCAGTAATTGTTCCCAACCCTGTCAGATAACGCGGGACGGTTTGTTCGGTGGCGGTTGCTGCCTGAACGGGAGCCAATGAACCGGAACGCATTCCCCGACGACCAGGGCCAGAGGTGTGCTGCGCTTGCCCGGTAGCACCAGGCGCGCTTCCCTGGCGATCGCTATGGTTTTGCCAGAACCAGAATGCGCTGATGGCGGCCACGACGATCACGATTGCTATCACCCAGCGGGTTTTGTTACTGCCTTTCATTGTTATAAGTTTCTCATCCTGAAACGTTT
This sequence comes from Citrobacter sp. Cm046, assembly GCF_030333065.1. Classification (NCBI taxonomy): domain Bacteria; kingdom Pseudomonadati; phylum Pseudomonadota; class Gammaproteobacteria; order Enterobacterales; family Enterobacteriaceae; genus Citrobacter; species Citrobacter sp. Cm046. The sequence continues at coordinate 14,668 of NZ_JAOWGP010000032.1, forward strand.
CGCGGAATGATACTAGTTTAGCCAGCGAACAAGGGAGAAAAATGGAGGAATTATGAAACACTGTAGGGATTCGTCTGAATGCTGACGCGGCTTGCGAGGCATTACGCAACAATCAGCGGTGAAAATAGCGATTACGTCATTGTGCGTTAGAGTGCTGGCACGGCAAAAAGGAGGAAAGCCAAAGATTTCAGCGGGACGCTGGAACGGGAAAGCCCCTCCCGAGGAAGGGGCCAAAATAAGGAAAGGGTTATGATGAAGCACGTCATCATACTGGTGATACTCTTAGTGATTAGCTTACCGGCTTACTAAGACACCAGGTGGAAGGGAAACCTTCCCTAACCCTCATTCCTGAAAATAAGCCACAGTAGTGATGATGTCAATACGCGTGCTTTTCAGCCTGCGAGCCACTTAGCGGAAAACCACTTCCGCCCAGCGAGCCAGTCCCGCGGTGACAGAGCCAAAATCATCACCACCGGCGATCGGGATCCCCGGGAGCTGTTCTGCAAGGGCTTTTTTAATCAACGGTGAACGGGCACTACCGCCAGTCAGATAAATGACATCCGGTTTTTCCTGTGCATTATCCAGGGCCAGTTGTACCTGTTCCAGAATACGCGCCAGGGGCTGATTCAGCGCCGTTTCCAGCCCCTGCTGGCTGATAGCCGTTGCCAGTGCATCGCTGATAAACGGGAGTTCTGTAGTGATGTTTGTCTGGCCCGACAGCGCAATCTTGCTCTCTTCTGCACAGCGCACCAGGCGATAGCTCAGGCGCTCGCGCCAGACTTTAAGCAGCAGGGACACTTTGTCAGCTTCGCGAGCATCGCGGATCAGATCGTTTAACAACCGTCCGTTGGCGGTACTATAGAAATCACTTTGTGCGGGAACATCGTTGATCGCGACCGCGTTCCACCACGGAAGAATGGGTAAAGCGATGCCCTTTTCTGTTTCTCCACCCATGCCGAGCAACGGCATCAGATGTTTAAATGCCAGCGCAATGTCCAGGTCGTTACCGCCTACGCGGCATCCGCTGTGCCCCAGCAAACTGTTTTCACGATCGGCTCGGTGGTGCCATTGTGGTCCCATCAGCAGTAACGAGCAGTCAGTGGTACCGCCGCCGATATCCACAACCAGTACGCGCTTTTCTTCTTGCAATGTAGCTTCGTAATCCAGACCCGCTGCTACTGGTTCGTACTGAAAGACCACATCCTTGAAACCAGCACGTTTTGCCGCGCGCTCAAGAATGCCCTGGGCCTGAGTGTTGGCGTCATCACCGCCTAACCCCTGAAAGTTTATCGGACGGCCAATTACAGCCTGGGTGATGGTTTCGGGTAGCTGGTTTTGCGCCTGGTTGCGGATGTGCAGCATCATTGCGCAGACTAAATCTTCAAACAGGGCAACCTGCTGTGGCTTCAGGCCGCTGGCACCCAGAAAAGATTTAGGCGATTTAACGAAGTAAACCTCTTCCGGATCCTCAATATACTGACCCAGCGACGCCAGACCAAACTGCACGCTGTTGGCGTTAACATCAATGTCTTCTTCGCGGTTATAGCGCATCGCGCGACGCAGCAGAGCCTGCGTTTCGTCATCTGTTGTTGGTACATCATGATGGCGATACAGCCATTCACTTACTGCTTCGCGCGTTGGAGCGCAAAGCATAGAGGGGAGTAGCGTGCTGTTATTTTCCATTTTGAGCAATTGTGGTTGCCCGTCACGCATTACAGCCACTGAACAGTTTGCCGTACCGTAGTCAAAACCAATAAACACCGTAAAAATCCCCATGCCAGTGAAGAAGGGGCGTGACTTTAGCGAAATGTTGCCGTCCAGACAACTGGAATATGAAAGCAAGGCACATCGTTCGGATACCGTTTATGCTGTAGGTTTGAATAAAAAGGAAAACCAGATGTTAACGCTGAGCTGGCACCCACCCTATGACTGGCCCTGGATGTTAGGGTTTCTTGCCGCACGTGCGGTGGATGGCGTAGAAACCGTCGGGGAGTTGTATTATGAAAGAAGCCTGGCCATCGGTGAGCATCGCGGCCTGGTGAGCGTCACCCCTGATCCGGAAGCCAACCTGCTGCAGATTACGTTGAGTCCAGGGTTACAACCCGTGGCCTCCGAGTGTCTGGCGAAAATCGAGCGATTGTTCGATCTTACCTGCCGTCCCCAACATATTGTCAGCGCATTGGGTAATCTGGGGGCTGCTCGCCCTGGGCTGCGGCTACCAGGATCGGTCGATGCCTTCGAACAGGGGGTTCGGGCAATTTTAGGACAACTGGTGAGTGTGACGATGGCGGCAAAATTGACGGCGAAAGTTGCCCATGCCTACGGTGATACACTTGAAGACGCTCCAGAATATGTATGTTTCCCCCTCCCTGAAGCGCTGGCCTCGGCCGATCCGTTGCATCTGAAAGCGTTAGGTATGCCGCTGAAACGTGCTGAAGCGTTGATCCACCTGGCCCGGTCCGCGCTGGAGGGTACGCTTGCATCTGTTGCCCCGTCTGATATTGAACAAGGCGTGAAGCATCTACAAACTTTTCCAGGAATTGGGCGCTGGACTGCCAACTACTTTGCTCTGCGCGGATGGCAGGCGAAGGATATTTTTTTGCCAGATGACTACCTGATTAAACAGCGTTTTCCAGGCATGACACCTGCGCAAATCCGGCGATATGCAGAGCGCTGGAAGCCATGGCGTTCCTATGCGCTGTTGCATATCTGGTATACAGAAGGCTGGCAACCGTCAGTTGATAGCAAAGTTGCTGGTGTTGAGTAACAGATCCAGCGGTTGGGCATCGGCAATGATATCGCCATAAATCATATCGATACCGATGCCAGAAAGCGCATCCATGATAAGTGGCATTTGTACCGGGCCAGCGATGGTTTTGATATCAAGACGCTGTGCATGGCTCTGTATAATGGAAACCCACATTTCATCCATCAGATTACCGTGAGCGCTGGCGCTTAGTTCGCTGTCGAGCAAAAGGTAATCGGCTACGTGATACTTGAGGTTGTCAAAGACCTCTAAGTCCCGACCTGCCTGACTTAAAATAATACGACAGCCTGCATGACGTAGGCGATGGATTGCTGATACGGCCTGTGTAGGATGCGTATTCATCACTCCCACCGGGATGGTCAGATGCAATAACCGTGGCGGCAGCGAACTCTGTTCCAGATGCTCCAACAGTTCATCCACAATCTCCGAATTTAGCAGTCCGGCGGCGGAAAGCGGCAGGGCAATACTGAGTCCTTTGCTGGCGACAGCTGAGGCGGAATGAGAGAAAAACTCATTAAATACCCGCCGATCGAGCGCATGATTGAGTATGGGATCTGCCAGACCGGCGCGGAAGGTCTGTTCTTCGATGACTTCGCCGTCGTTATTCCATAGACGTAGTGAGAGAAGCCAGAAGCTAAATGTCTCAGGAATGCGCGGGGATGCGACACCCCTGGCAACCATGAGTATCGGGTTGTGGGTAATAATCTGTTTCTGTTCATCTGGCAAGAGCAGCCCTCGTGTACCATGCGTTTGACTCTGCTCTGGCTCGTACACGCATACTCGCCCACGACCACTGTTTTTCGCTGCGTAGCAGGCAATATCTGCCTGAGACATGACCTCGGTCGCGACATGGTTTTTTTCATCAATCAGCGTGATCCCTGCACTGGCACCAATACGATGTAAGCGGCCTTCCCACATAAAGTGATAATCGTTGATGGCGCTAATGATACGGCCCGAGATGAAGCGTGCGCTTTCAATATTGCAATCCGGTAGTAACAGACCGAACTCATCGCCGCCAAGACGTGCCAGTACGTCGCTGGAGCGCAGCATACTGAGCATCAGTGAAGACAACTCGCGCAGCAGGGCATCGCCTGCGGCGTGTCCAGCGCTATCGTTCACTGCTTTAAAACGATCCAGATCGATAAAGACCAGTACATGACGCTGGTGTGAGTCCTGTACGGTGTACAGTAATTGTTTCAGATGGTTCTCGAAACTGACTCTGTTGGCAAGATTGGTCAGGTCATCATGCGAGGCGCTGTAGCTGAGTTGACGTAACATTTTACGTGACTCAGTGACGTCCTGAATCACCAGTACGGAACCAATACTACCGCCGTCAAGAGTGCTGAGCGGGGTGATGCTGTACTGAATATCGTAACTACTGCCGTTACGACAATGCAGGACCACCTCTTGCTCTATTGCCGAACGTGACATGTCGGCACTGTAGATGTTTTCCATGAGCGGACCGTTTTCACCAAAGGTGATGCGTAGCACTGTCAGCAATGGAATACCTATTGCGCTTTCCTGCTGCCAGCCGCTCATTTTCTCGGCAACTGGATTCATAAAGGTGACGTTCATATTAACGTCAATACAAATCACTGCTTCGCCGATGGAATCGAGCGTAATATGCAAACGCTCTTTTTCCTGATAAAGCTCTTCATGCAGTTGCTTCACTTCGGTCATATCCAGATTAATGCCGAGTAAGCGTTCAACTTCACCGTCTTTGTTCAGCACCCGATTAGCCAGCGAGCGAATATGGCGCACGCCGTCTTTTACCGCGATACGGTATTCGAGCTTGAAAGGGATCCGCGCCGCAAGCGAATCGCGAATCACATTTTCGGCGTACTCACGATCTTCAGGAACGACGCAGTTGTACCAGACTTGCCAGGTTGGTTTGATATGCGCAGGAACTTCATAGAGATCGAACATGCGTTTATCCCAACTGATCACGTCAGGCTGCAGATCCCATTCCCAGATACCAATGCCACCCGCCTCATTTGCCAGCGTAATACGTTCCATCAGTCGTTTATTTATCCACTCCGTGTGCTTCAGGTCGTTGATGTCCTCAACCTGCGCAATAAAGTAGAGTGGGGTGTTATCACTATGGCGAACCAACGAAACGGCCAGCAACGCCCAGACAACTTCGCCTGCGCGGGTGTAATAGCGTTTCTCCATGGAGTAACTATTGATTTCCCCACGAGACAGCATATTCAACTGTTCCAGGTCATTGTTCAAATCTTCCGGCCATGTCAACTGCTGGAAGGTCAACGCTCTCAGCTCATCCTGGCTATAGCCAAGAAACTGGCACAGGGCTTTATTTGCCTGAAGCCATTGTCCTTCAGTACCGACCAGTGCCATGCCTATCGCCGAGTATTCCATAGCATTACGGAAGCGTGATTCGCTTTCAGAGATGTGTTTTCGTTCTGCCCGGAATGCGTACATCACCATGGTCATCATGTTGGCAGGCAACAGAATCATTAAAAACGGCAACCACGGTATGCTCGTCATAATGTGCGTTTTTGGTGTGTAGAGCAGCGATGGGTTAGCGGCGAGCATCAGCGAAACCATCATGACCGTGCTCAGGAAAATCAAAAACGCCTCCATACGTGGCAGACGAACGGCGCTCCACATCAGCAGAACGATAACGCAGGTAAACGGCCATGGAACGTACATCATGGAGAGCCAGCTTAATGTTAAGGTCACCAGCAGGGTGATGAGAGTCTCAAACAGTAAACGGGGATCGCGATGGCGCAGCAGATAATGAGGCTTAAACAGCAAACCTAATGGGACCAGCGCGAGGGCGCCGATGGATTCTGACAGAACCCAAATGAGAAACGTATTTAGCGATGTTTCGCCTGGGAGGAGCAGCCACATTAAAACGCCGCCAACCAGCGGCGGGACGACGGCGCTACCGAATGCCAGGCGTGACCAGTCATTAAGATTTTGTAATGGATTGTACCAGGGTAACAGTTTGCGCAATAACATTGCGCCAGTGATTGCCTCAATAATATTGATGGCCGTGTAGGTAAAATTAAGTGACTCGCCAGGGAAAAATAGCAAAGACGCACCGATGCTACCGAAGGAGCAAGCCAGTGCAATCCCGGGCCACATTCGTCCCGCATGACGGTAAAATGCCACCATCATGATAGAGGTGGGGAACCAAAGCGGTGCCAGCTGCGTTCCGAAGCGTGATAGCTCCAGCGAGAACAGCGTAAAGACAAAAGCCACCAGACCTAAACTGGCCAGGCGCAGTAGAGGATGAGGTAAGGTAACTAAAACATGTTGGGATTGTTTACTCATTACCACTCTACCCAAATAGCTGATGTCGCCCTGGAGGAGATGCCGGGCGCGTACTGTTTAATCTGAGATTATGCTAGTACAAACAATTTACAATTTATACGCCAGCTGCTCATAAATTAACACTCCCAAGCTATTAATTCATAAGGCGGGAGAATAAATGGCGTGCCTGCTTTAAAACTGACCATTTTAATTTGCGACAGGGACAGCATTGGTGCAGCCTGGGCTGGCATCGCGCCAATGAAATCCCTATAATTGCCGCGTTTGGCGTTTCGACGCCGCCCTTCCTTACATCCAGGTTAATCAGGTCGCTAAATTTATGACTGATCAGTCTCATCAGTGCGTCATTATCGGCATTGCCGGCGCATCGGCTTCCGGCAAGAGTCTTATTGCCAGTACTCTTTATCGCGAATTGCGCGAACAAGTGGGTGACGAACATATTGGCGTTATTCCCGAAGACAGTTATTACAAAGATCAAAGCCATCTGTCGATGGAAGAACGTGTAAAAACGAATTACGATCATCCGAACGCGATGGATCACAGCCTGCTGTTTCAGCATCTTCAAACGCTTAAACGCGGGTCGGCGATTGAATTACCCGTTTACAGCTATGTTGAGCACACGCGTACGCAAGACACCATTCATATTGAACCAAAGAAAGTGATTATCCTGGAAGGCATTCTGCTGCTGACGGATGCACGTTTGCGTGACGAGATGAACTTCTCTATTTTTGTTGATACACCACTGGACATTTGCCTGATGCGTCGTATCAAACGGGACGTGAATGAGCGAGGCCGCTCCATGGATTCAGTGATGGCGCAATACCAAAAAACCGTCCGTCCGATGTTCCTGCAATTTATTGAACCTTCAAAACAATACGCCGATATCATCGTGCCGCGTGGGGGTAAAAACCGCATCGCAATTGATATTCTGAAGGCGAAAATCAGTCAGTTCTTTGAATAAGTTCAGCGAATTGTGTACCGTTCAGTGATAACCTGGTTCACCCTTAGCACGTCTGGTGTTAAGGGGTTGAAGCACGAAAGGAGAAAGTGCCATGCGTTTATGTGACCGAGATATTGAAGCCTGGTTGGATGAAGGTCGTCTGTCGATCAATCCACGCCCTCCTGTCGAGCGAATCAATGGCGCAACGGTAGATGTGCGCCTTGGAAACAAATTTCGTACGTTCCGCGGTCATACGGCACCGTATATTGATTTGAGCGGACCGAAGGATGAAGTCAGTGCCGCGCTGGATCGCGTGATGAGTGATGAAATCGTTCTCGATGATGGTGAGGCGTTTTTCCTGCACCCGGGGGAATTAGCACTGGCTGTCACTCTGGAGTCCGTTACGCTGCCATCCGATCTCGTTGGCTGGTTAGACGGACGTTCGTCACTGGCGCGTCTGGGTCTGATGGTACACGTTACTGCACACCGCATCGATCCGGGCTGGTCGGGTTGCATTGTTCTGGAATTTTACAACTCCGGGAAATTACCGTTGGCCCTGCGCCCCGGCATGCCGATTGGCGCGCTGAGTTTTGAGCCGCTTTCCGGTCCGGCTGCGCGACCTTACAATCGTCGTCAGGATGCGAAATATCGCGACCAGCAGGGCGCTGTAGCCAGCCGGATTGATAAAGACTGAGTATTTGTCAGTCCATTGGGGATAGCATGAGACGATTTCTGACGACGCTGATGATTCTTCTGGTCGTGCTGGTGGCCGGTTTTTCCGCGTTAGTACTGTTGGTTAATCCGAATGATTTCCGCGCGTACATGGTAAAGCAGGTTGCTGCGCGTAGCGGATATCAGTTGCAGTTAGATGGTCCTTTGCGCTGGCATGTATGGCCTCAGCTAAGCATCCTCTCCGGGCGCATGGTGTTAACGGCTGAAGGTGCCAGCGAACCGCTGGTACGTGCCGACAATATGCGTCTTGATGTGGCGTTGTGGCCGTTACTGAGCCATCAGCTCGATGTTAAGCAGGTGATGCTCAAAGGTGCTGTGATCCAACTGACCCCACAAACCGAAGCGGTGCGCGGAGAAGATGCGCCCGTAGCTCCGAAAGATAATACGTTTCCTGATCTGGCAGACGATCGCGGATGGTCGTTTGATATCGCTCGTCTGCGGGTTGCTGACAGCGTTCTGGTATTTCAGCATGAAGACGATGAACAGATTACGGTTCGTGACATTCACCTGAATATGGAACAGGATGCCCAGCATCGCGGTACGTTCGACTTCACCGGACGCGTGAACCGCGATCAGCGTGATCTTGCGTTATCCCTTAGCGGCACCGTAGATGCTTCTGATTATCCGCACAATCTCGCGGCTAATATTGAGCAGCTTAGCTGGCAGTTACAGGGCGCCGACCTGCCGCAGCAGGGGATTCGCGGCCAGGGGCAGCTTCAGGCTCAATGGCAGGAAGATAAAAAACAGCTCGCATTTAGCCAGATTAAGATGACGGCTAATGACAGCTCTCTGACTGGGCAGGCTATGGTCGCGCTGGCGGATAAGCCGGAATGGTCGGTCGACCTGCGATTTGGTCAGCTCAATCTCGACAACCTGATTGTGCAACAGGATGCCGCTGCTGTAACAAACGGTGGGGCGCAACAGGGACAGAGTCAATCGACGCTGGCTCGACCGGTCATCGCCTCGCAGGTTGATGCCGTATCTTATCAAGGACTGAAGGGGTTTTCTGCGGATATTACATTGCAGGCGGACAAGGTTCTCTGGCGGAAAATGGCCTTTGATAATGTTTCCGCGAAGATATCTAACGATTCCGGATTGCTGAACATTGATGAGTTACAGGGAAAAAGCAATGGTGGGATTATCTCACTTCCCGGTACGCTGGATGCCAGAAAGACTCAGCCGCGAGCGGTCTTTCATCCACGTCTGGAAAATGTAGAAATTGGGACTATCCTCAAAGCCTTTGACTATCCGATTGCGCTGACGGGCAAGCTGTCGCTGACTGGCGATTTTTCAGGTTCAGATATTGACGCTCAGGCATTTCGTCACAACTGGCAGGGGCAGGCCAGCGTCGAGATGAGTGACACGCGTATGGAAGGGATGAACTTCCAGCAACTGGTGCAGCAGGCGGTTGAGCGCAGCGGCGGTGATGTAACATCGCAGCAAGATCTGGACAATGTCACCCGGCTGGATCGTTTTGTTACCGATCTGACGCTGAGTAACGGCAAGGTTATGCTGGACGACATGGAAGGGCAGTCCGCGATGCTGGCACTTTCAGGTAAAGGCACGTTAGATCTGGTTGAACAGAACTGTGATACACAGTTTAACGTACGCGTGCTGGGCGGCTGGAATGGGGAAAGCAAACTGATTGATTTCCTGAAAGCCACTCCTATTCCGCTTAGGGTCTACGGTAAGTGGCAGGCTTTAAACTACAACCTGCAGGTAGACCAGCTTCTGCGTAAGCACATGCAGGATGAAGCGAAACGCCGGTTGAATGACTGGGCCGATCGCAATAAAGACTCCCGCAACGGCAAGGACGTTAAAAAGCTGCTCGATAAACTCTGATTTGTATTGTCGGACAAGATGTCTTAACGTCTTGTCCGACTTACAACACGTTACCTACACTTCGTAATCCATCTCTTCTTCATTATTGTGCAACGGTATTAACTGTACTTTTTGCACCCGGTGGTTTTCTACCTGCAAGGTTTTCAGCAGGTAATCACCAACCTGAACTTCCTCCCCGGTTTTTGGAATGCGTTGCAAATACTCCATTAACAGCCCGGCAATCGTGTGATACTCACGTTTATCGTCCAGTGGAATAGGAACGTATTGCACCAGGTCCTCCAGTGGCATATGTCCGTTAGCTGTCCATGACCCATCGGCATTCTTCTGAATATCATGTCGGGCGTCGATCTCTTCCACCTCATTAGGCAAGTTACCGGCGATGGTTTCCATTACGTCACTCAGTGTCACGATCCCTTCAACCGAACCAAACTCATCAGCCACAAAAGCAAAGTGCGTCCGGGCGTTACGGAACTGCTCCAGCGCTGGAAGCAACGGCAGTGTCTCCGGGAATACCAACGGCTGGCGGATCAGGACGCGTAAGTCGAGTTGCTCGCCACGTAGCGATTGTTGCAGAAGGTCAATCACATGCACCACGCCAAGCAGATCTTCCTGCTCGTCTTCTCCGGTCACAACGAGGCGCGTATGCTGGTTTTTCTCCAGTAATGCGCGGATTTCTGTTTCAGGAGCATTGAGATCGATATGCTCAATATCATGACGTGAAGTCATGATGCTGCTGACGGTACGCTGATTCAGGTTCAGTACGCGCTCGATCATCCGGCGCTCCTGCGGGGCAAAAATCTGGCCGTCGTGATGATCCGCCAGCATAGCAGAGGTTTCTGCATCCAGTTCGGCGTCTTCTTTTTGTCCACTTAGCAGGCGCATAACCGCCTCGGCAGTACGCTGGCGCAAAGTATGGTTGGCTGACAGGAAACGACGGCGGTTAAAGATAGCCAACTGGTTCAGCGCTTCTATCATGACCGAGAACCCGATAGCGGCGTACAGATAGCCTTTCGGAATATGGAAGCCAAACCCTTCTGCGACCAGGCTGAAACCGATCATCAGCAGGAAGCTAAGGCACAGGATGACGATGGTTGGATGGCTGTTTACAAAACGGGTCAACGACTTGCTGGCCAGCACCATCAGGCTAATAGCAATAATGACAGCCGCCATCATAACCGCCAGGTGATCGACCATCCCCACGGCGGTGATCACTGAGTCCAGAGAGAAAATGGCATCCAGTACCACAATTTGCGCCACGACTCCCCAGAACTTAGCGCCTTTACGCTGGGTGGGGTTATCGCTGTCTTTTCCTTCCAGTCGCTCGTTAAGCTCCATTGTGGCTTTGAACAGCAGGAAGAATCCCCCGAATAGCATAATCAGGTCACGTGCACTGAAGCTCAGATCCCGGATGCTAAATAGTGGCGTGGTCAGCGTCACCAGCCAGGATATTGACGCCAGCAGCAGCAGGCGCATGACCATCGCCAGCAACAGTCCGGTAATACGCGCCTTGTCCCGCTGGCCAGGTGGCAGTTTTTCCGCGAGGATGGCAATAAAAACGAGGTTATCAATGCCAAGAACAAGTTCTATCACGATTAGCGTGACGAGTCCGGCCCAGATCGACGGATCGGCAATCCATTCCATAGTAAAAGCTATACCCATAGTTGTATGACAATTGTCACAATTCGATCATGGATAAAGCCGACGGAAAATGCAATGGCGATAAGGGATTTCTCTGCCGTTTATATCTGGAGTGACACGAGATAATAGCCTTAAATTTACTACAGGATATAGTTTTATAAATATTAACATATTTAAGAAATATCGCAGGTTAGGTAATTGCAGAGTGATAATGTCAATATCAATAAAATCCTAAAAATATAAATTTTGCGTCCTTAATATTAATCTTAAAAGCAAGGGGACGACGAGCTGTTTTCTTGCCTGTAACACCGTTAGCTGTAACAATTCTTTCCGTAATCACCAAAAGAGAAATATTACTATATCACCCCGCAGTGCTATTTCTGCTGCATTGTTGCTATGAAATTGATGAAAATAGAGGGGCGAGAAAAATATAAATTAATCAGTGCATTGGTAGCTAAAGAAGCCAGGGGCGGTAGCGTGCCTGGTCGCCTGACGATAAGCCTGAATTAATCTGTCAACAGACTGCTGACGAATTCATTTTTTTAGGACTGATGCCGATTATATTTTCGTTTAATTAACGGCAATGTAAATGGCACAGGTGAAGACGCTATTTAGAATGCACGTGATAATTACTCTGCCAAAGTGATAAATAATCAATGATGAAATCCAAACTTAGATTAATACCAGTATTGGTATCGGTAATCTTGATCAACGGTTGTACCGTACTTCCGGGCAGCAATATGTCTACGATGGGTAAAGATGTGATCAAACAGCAGGATGCTGATTTTGATATCAATCGGATGGTGAATGTTTATCCACTAACCCCTCGACTGGTAGAGCAATTACGTCCACGACCGAATGTTGCACAACCCAATATGTCGCTGGACCAGGAGATTTCGGGGTACCAGTATCGGGTCGGCGCAGGTGATGTACTAAATGTGACCGTCTGGGATCATCCAGAACTCACAACGCCAGCGGGGCAATACCGAAGCTCAAGTGATACCGGCAACTGGGTTCAACCTGATGGCACCATGTTTTATCCCTACATTGGTAAAGTGAGCGTTGTTGGGAAAACGTTGGCAGAAATTCGTAGTGATATTACCGGGCGCCTGGCGAAGTACATTGCTGACCCGCAGGTGGACGTTAATATCGCTGCTTTCCGCTCGCAGAAGGCGTATGTCTCAGGGCAGGTTAATAAATCCGGCCAGCAGGCCATCACCAACGTTCCGTTAACTATCCTTGATGCGATTAACGCCGCCGGTGGACTGACCGAGGCGGCAGACTGGCGTAACGTTGTGCTCACCCATAGTGGGCAGGAGCAACGTATTTCCCTGCAGGCGCTGATGCAAAATGGCGATCTGAGCCAGAACCGTCTGCTCTATCCTGGCGACATTCTGTTTGTCCCACGTAATGACGATCTGAAAGTCTTCGTTATGGGGGAAGTGAAAAAACAGAGCACCCTCAAAATGGACTTCAGCGGGATGACGCTTACCGAAGCGCTGGGAAATGCGGAAGGTATCGACCTGACCACCTCCAATGCCAGCGGTATCTTCGTCATTCGACCGTTAAAAGGCGAGGGCGAACGCAGCGGCAAAATTGCCAATATCTACCAACTGGATATGTCAGATGCGACCTCTCTGGTGATGGCGACCTCTTTCCGACTTCAGCCATACGACGTGGTGTATGTCACGACCGCGCCGGTTTCTCGCTGGAACCGTTTGATCAATCAGTTGCTGCCGACTATCAGCGGTGTTCGTTACATGACGGATACGGCCAGCGACCTTCACAACTGGTAATCGCCATGTTTAACAAGATATTAGTCGTTTGCGTGGGGAACATTTGCCGCTCCCCAACGGCAGAACGGTTGTTAAGGCAATTTCATCCGGCGTTGACGGTCTCTTCCGCGGGCCTGGGCGCGTTGGTCGGCAAAGGTGCGGATCCAAAAGCCATTAGCGTGGCTCAGACACACGACCTGTCTCTTGCAAATCATAGCGCGCGTCAAATTTCGGGGCGAATGTGTCGGGAGTATGACCTGATCCTGACCATGGAAAAGCGCCACATTACAGCACTGTGTGAAATGGTGCCGGAGATGCGGGGCAAAGTGATGCTTTTTGGTCACTGGGACGGTGAGCGTGAAATCCCCGATCCCTATCGCAAAAGCCACGAAGCATTTGACTCGGTATACGCATTACTTGAACGGTCTGCCCGCCAATGGGCTAAGGCGCTGAACGCGGAGCAGGATAAACAATGACGGAAAAAATAAAACAGTCTGCCACGCCGGTAACAGGCAACGATGAAATCGATATCGGTCGCCTGGTGGGGACGGTTATAGAAGCGCGTTGGTGGGTGCTTGGCATAACCACTGCTTTTGCGCTGTGTGCTGCGATCTACACCTTGTTTGCCACCCCTATCTACAGTGCTGATGCTCTGGTGCAAATTGAGCAAAATACCGGTAACTCGCTGGTTCAGGATATTGGTTCAGCGTTATCGAACAAGCCCCCGGCTTCTGAAGCCGAAATCCAGCTTATCCAGTCGCGACTGGTATTGGGTAAAACGGTGGACGATCTCGATTTGGATATCGCCGTCACCAAAAATACGTTTCCCTTTTTCGGCGCGGGCTGGGAGCGACTCATGGGCCGCCAGAACGAAACGGTCAAAGTGACGACATTCACTTTTCCAAAGCCGATGAATGAACAGATCTTTACGCTGACCGTGCTGAATGCCAAAAGTTACCAACTGACGAGCGACGGGGGTTTTAGCGCCCGGGGGCAGGTCGGAAAGTTGTTAAACCACGATGGGGTTACGATGCAGGTCCAGGCAATTCATGCCAGCCCCGACAGCGAATTCACCATCAGTAAATTTTCCACGCTTGGGATGATCAATACCCTGCAAAATAACCTGAGCGTCACTGAAACCGGGAAAGACACCGGCGTATTGAGCCTGACATTTACCGGTGAAGACCGGGAGCAGATCCGCCAGATCCTCGACAGTATTACCCGTAACTACCTGGAACAAAACGTGGCGCGTAAATCTGAAGAGGCGGCCAAAAGCCTGGCGTTTCTGGCAAAGCAACTGCCCGAGGTGCGTAACCACCTGGATGTTGCGGAAAATAAACTGAATGCGTTTCGCCAGGATAAGGACTCAGTAGATCTTCCGCTGGAGGCGAAAGCGGTACTGGATTCGATGGTGAATATTGATGCTCAGCTGAATGAACTGACGTTCAAAGAAGCTGAAATTTCCAAACTGTTCACCAAAGCGCACCCGGCGTATCGCACGCTGCTGGAAAAACGCCAGGCGCTGGAAGATGAGAAAAGCAAACTGAACGGGCGCGTGACCGCAATGCCGAAAACGCAGCAGGAAATTGTCCGCCTGACCCGCGATGTTGAGTCTGGTCAGCAGGTTTATATGCAGTTACTGAACAAACAGCAGGAGCTGAAGATAACCGAAGCCAGTACGGTAGGTGATGTTCGTATTGTTGACCCCGCCATTGCTCAGCCTGGCGTACTGAAACCGAAAACTGCGCTGATAATTCTCGGTAGCATTATCCTTGGCCTGATGCTTTCAGTTGTTGGCGTTCTGCTGCGTTCTCTGTTTAATCGTGGGATCGAGAATCCTCAGGTGTTGGAAGAGAACGGTATCAGTGTATATGCCAGTATTCCTCTTTCTGAGTGGCAAAAAGCACGTGATAGCGTCAAAACCATTAAAGGTGTTAAGCGTTACAAACAAAGTCAGCTGTTGGCGGTGGGGAATCCGACCGACCTGGCGATAGAAGCAGTACGCAGCCTGCGTACCAGCCTGCATTTTGCCATGATGCAGGCGCGCAACAATGTGCTGATGCTTACCGGGGTCAGCCCGTCAATTGGGAAAACGTTTGTCTGCGCCAACCTGGCGGCGGTCATTAGTCAGACCCACAAACGCGTTCTGCTGATCGACTGCGATATGCGCAAAGGCTATACGCACGAACTGCTCGGGACCAATAACGTCAATGGTCTGTCCGATCTCCTCATTGGTAAGGGTGGCCTCTCGTCCTGTGCAAAACCAACCTCAATCGCGAATTTTGATCTGGTCCCGCGCGGACAGGTTCCACCGAATCCTTCAGAACTTTTGATGAGTGAACGCTTTGGCGAACTGATGGCCTGGGCAAGCTCGAACTATGATCTGGTGCTCATCGATACCCCGCCAATACTGGCAGTGACCGATGCGGCGATTGTGGGACGTCATGCCGGCACTACGCTGATGGTCGCCCGTTATGCCGTCAACACCCTGAAAGAAGTCGAAACCAGCCTGAGCCGCTTTGAACAAAACGGCATTCAGGTGAAAGGGGTGATCCTCAACTCTATCTTCCGTCGCGCCAGTGGATACCAGGATTACGGCTACTACGAATATGAGTACATGTCGGATTCGAAGTAATTAATGAACGGTGCCGGTAGGTGGCATAAACGCGCTTTATCTGGCCGACAAACGTATCTCGATCTGGGGAATGAGAATGACAACAGACAACCCGCTAATTTCAATTTATATGCCGACCTGGAACCGTCAGCAACTGGCTATCCGGGCAATTAAATCGGTGCTGCGCCAGGACTATCCTCACTGGGAGATGATCATTGTGGATGATTGTTCTTCGTCCTGGGAGCAGTTGCAGCAGTTTGTCGATGAGCTGAACGATCCACGTGTTACCTATATTCATAATGCCATTAACTCCGGGGCATGCGCGGTACGCAATCAGGCCATTATGCAGGCCAGCGGGCAATACATTACGGGGATTGATGACGACGACGAGTGGACGCCAAACCGTTTGAGCGTCTTCCTCAAATATCGCCATCAACTGGTGACTCGTGCGTTTCTCTATGCCGATGACTATGTCTGCGAAGGCGAGGTCTATTCGCAGCCAGCCAGTCTGCCGCTCTACCCAAAGTCCGTGTACTCGCGACGTAAATTCTATAAGCGCAACATTATTGGTAATCAGGTCTTTACCTGGGCCTGGCGCTTTAAAGCGTGCCTGTTCGATACAACGTTGAAAGCCGCACAGGATTACGACATTTTCCTGCGTATGGTGGTGGCGTATGGCGAGCCATGGAAGGTACAAGAGGCAACGCAAATTCTGCATGTTAATCACGGCGAGATGCGTATTACATCATCACCACGAAAATTCTCCGGTTACTTCCAGTTCTACCGCAAGCACAAAGGCAAATTTGACCGGGCCAGCAAAAAATATCAGCTGTTTACTCTCTATCAGATCCGTAACAAACGAATGAACTGGCGCACGTTGTTGACGTTACTTTCAGTGCGTAACAGCAAGCGTCTGGCCGCCGGGCTGAGAGGACGTTAAATATGCTGGAAGATTTACGTGCGAACGGCTGGAGCCTGCGTCCCTGCTGCATGGTAGGGGCGTATCGGATTGCTCATTTTTGCTCCGTGTGGCGTAAAAAAAACGTGCTGAACAACTTGTGGGCAGCACCGATATTGGTGATGTATCGCCTTATCACTGAATGTGTATTTGGCTATGAAATTCAGGCAGCAGCAACTATCGGTCGTCGTTTTACCATCCATCATGGCTATGGGGTAGTTATCAACAAACATGTAGTGGCAGGTGACGATTTTACCCTTCGCCATGGCGTTACCATCGGTAATGTTGGTGCAAAAGATATGGCCTGCCCGGTGATTGGTAACGGTGTTGAGCTGGGGGCTAATGTCATTCTGCTTGGCGCTATCACCATTGGTCATAACGTGACGATTGGCGCAGGCAGCGTTGTACTTGATGACGTTCCTGACGACGCGCTGGTGGTGGGTGAAAAAGCACGGGTTAAAGCAACGAAATGAATATATTACAGTTTAATGTCCGACTCGCAGAAGGAGGGGCAGCAGGGGTAGCTTTGGATCTGCACCTGCGCGCGCTGGATAAAGGGTTGTCGTCGCGTTTTGTGTATGGTTATGGCAAAGGCGGCAAGAGAAGTATCAGCCACGACAACTATCCACACGTGATTAAGCACACGCCACGTCTGACGTCGGCGGCGAATATTGCGCTGTTTCGTCTGGCTAACCGCGACCTGTTTGGCAATCTCGATAATTTGTACCGCACAGTTACCCGTACATCTGGTCCACTGGTGCTGCATTTTCATGTGCTGCACAGCTACTGGCTGAATCTGGAAGAGGTAGTGGCGTTTTGCCAAAAGGTGAAGTTGCATAAACCCGATATCACCTTCGTCTGGACACTACATGATCACTGGAGTGTCACCGGTCGCTGTGCCTTTACCGACGGCTGTGAGGGCTGGAAAACTGACTGTCAGAAATGCCCAACGCTGACCAACTATCCCCCAGTAAAAGTCGATAAGGCGCACCAACAACTGCCCGGCAAACGACAGATGTTTCGCGCCATGCTGGCGTTAGGCTGCCAGTTCATCTCTCCCAGTCAGCATGTAGCCGATGCGTTTAACCACCTGTACGGCGCAGGACGCTGCCGCATTATTAATAACGGGATTGATATTGCAACGGAAGCCATTCTCTCTGACCTGCCACAGGCAATGGAACATCACAGCAGGCCGAAAATTGCAGTAGTGGCTCACGACTTGCGCTATGACGGTAAAACGAACCAGCAACTGGTGCGCCAGATGGTCGCGCTGGGCGACAAGATAGAGCTACATACCTTCGGTAAGTTTTCGCCGTTTACCGGGGTGAACGTAACCAATCACGGATTTGAAACCGATAAGGGCAAGTTAATGAGTGCTCTTAATCAAATGGATGGGCTGGTATTCAGTTCCCGGGTTGATAACTATCCGTTGATTTTATGCGAAGCGCTATCTATCGGTGTGCCGGTGATCGCCACGCATAGCGAGGCAGCGCAGGAAGTGCTGGCTAAATCGGGAGGAAAAACGTTCAGCGACGCTGATGTCCTGCGACTGGTACAACTGAATAAGTCAGAAATAGCTCAGGCTGTATTCGCTACTTCGCTTGCGACGTTTAGCCAGCGTAGTCGGGCTGCATACAGCGGGCAACAGATGCTGGAGGAATATGTCTCGTTCTATCAGAATCTGTAGCTACCTGATGTTACCGCTGCTGTATCTGCTGGTTAATGTCAAACTTGCACAACTGGGAGAAAGTTTTCCCGTCACGATCGTCACTTTTTTACCGGTTCTGTTGTTGCTGTTTATTGAACGCATCAATATCAAAAAGTTGCTGATTGCGCTCGGTGTCGGTGGAGGACTGACAGCATTTAACTATCTGTTCGGTCAGTCGCTGGATGCAAGCAAATATGTCACCTCCGCGATGCTTTTTGTGTATACCGTGATCATCATTGGTATGGTGTGGAGTATTCGGTTCAAAACGATTTCGCCGCATAACTATCGGAAAATTTTACGTTCCTTTTGGCTGGTAGTAGGGCTGGTGGTGGGGCTTGCTGCGATTGAAATGACACAGATTATTCTGAGCGGTAGCAGTAGCGTAATGGAAGTTATTTCGAAATATCTTATTTACAGCAATAGTTATGTTCTGAACTTTATTAAGTTTGGTGGCAAACGTACTACCGCACTCTATTTCGAACCGGCATTTTTCGCTCTGGCCTTAATCTCAATTTGGCTCAGTATCAAACAGTTTGGTATCAAAACGCCTAAGTCCGATGCTATGATTCTGTTAGGGGTAATATTATCAGGATCGTTTTCGGGGGTGATGACATTTATCTTGTTTTATTTACTGGAGTGGGTGTTCCAGTATTTGAATAAAGATGCGATAAAAAAGAAGTTACCGTTGGCGATTATCTCACTAAGCGTGTTTCTGATTGGAGTGGTATTTGCATTTCCATACATCTCGACGCGTCTGGGAGATTTAGGTACAGAAGGTTCGTCATCGTATTATCGTATCGTCGGCCCATTGGTAATGGTTGGTTATTCTCTGCTGAATATTGATGGCGTAGTCAGATTCGGCTCACTTTATGAGTATGTTGCGTCATTCGGAATTTTTAACGGTGCGGATGTAGGTAAAACGATAGACAATGGTTTGTATTTGTTGATTATATATTTTTCATGGTTTGCCGTGATATTAGCCCTCTGGTATATGGGGACAGCCATGAAAATGATGCTGAATGCGTTTGGCGATAATCAGAATTATCGGGTGCAGCTTTATCTTTTTACGCCATTGTCGTTGTTTTTCACCGGTTCAGTATTTAGTCCGGAATACGCTTTTTTAATTGTGTGTCCGTTTATTTTGCGCAAGGCGTTGAATATCGCGAGGTAATTTACATGCTGCTCAGTATTATCACCGTCGCCTTTCGCAATTTGGAAGGGGTTATCAAAACTCACGCGTCACTGTCTCACCTGGCGCAGGCGGGAGATATCAGCTTTGAGTGGATTGTCGTTGATGGTGGCTCCACTGACGGTACGTCAGCGTATCTTGAGGATCTTAACGGAGAGCACAGGTTACGCTTTGTCAGCGAGCCGGATAACGGTATTTATGATGCGATGAATAAAGGTATTGCGCTGGCGCGCGGGCGGTTCGCTTTGTTCCTTAACTCCGGGGATGTTCTACATGCAGATGCCGCAAAGTTTGTTCGTCAGCTGAAAGCGCAAAGTGATAACGCGATGGTTATCGGTGATGCGTTACTGGATTTCGGTGATGGTAATAAAATTAAACGCCGGGCTAAACCAGGCTGGTATATCTATCACAGCTTACCGGCCAGCCATCAGGCGATTTTTTTTCCGGTTAGCGGATTGAATGTCTGGCATTATGACTTGCAATATAAAATATCCTCAGATTATGCATTGGCTGCCAAATTATATAAGTGCGGATTTTCTTTTAAAAAAATCACCGGACTGGTGTCAGAGTTCTCTATGGGCGGTGTGTCTACTACGAATAATCTGGAATTATGCCGGGATGCAAAAAAAGTGCAGCGACAGATATTACGGATGCCAGGTTTTTGGGCTGAGCTTTCCTGGTATTTACGCCTGCGAACAACCGGTAAGACAAAAACCTTATATGGTAAAACGTAGAGGCGCACTATGCAGAATTTAAATGGCTTCTCAGTACCGAAAGGTTTTCGCGGAGGCGGCGCCATTAAAGTGCAATTATGGTGGGCAGTACAGGCGACATTATTTCGGCTGTCACCACAGGTGATGTATCGCTGGCGCGCATTTTTATTACGAATGTTTGGCGCAAAAATAGGAAAAAACGTAGTAATCAGACCTTCAGTAAAAATTACTTATCCGTGGAAATTAACCCTGGGAGATTATGCCTGGGTAGGTGATGACACGGTTTTATATACGCTGGGTAATATTACGATTGGTGCGCACGCGGTTATTTCACAGAAAAGTTATTTATGCACCGGGAGTCATGATTTCACCAGTCAATATTTTGATATTACCGCCACGCCGATTGTTGTTGGTGAGAAATGCTGGCTGGCGACGGATGTTTTTGTTGCTCCTGGTGTGACGATTGGCGATGGCACCGTAGTGGGTGCACGAAGCAGCGTTTTTAAATCGCTGCCGGCAAATACCGTTTGTCGGGGTAATCCCGCAGTTGTTACGCGCAAACGCGTCGAAAAAGTTACTCCCTGAGGGGATCATTTAAGAGGTGAAAACATGTCAAAAGTCGCTCTCATTACTGGCGTAACCGGGCAGGATGGTTCCTATCTGGCAGAGCTTTTGCTGGAAAAAGGTTATGAAGTGCATGGTATTAAACGCCGTGCATCATCGTTTAACACCGAACGCGTGGACCATATTTACCAGGATCCGCATTCGGGTAATCCCAAATTCCATCTGCATTATGGCGATCTGACGGATACCTCCAACCTGACCCGGATTTTACAGGAAGTTCAACCGGATGAAGTTTATAACCTGGGGGCGATGAGCCACGTAGCGGTGTCATTTGAATCACCGGAATATACCGCTGACGTCGATGCGATTGGCACGCTGCGCCTGCTGGAGGCGATCCGCTTCCTCGGTCTCGAAAAGAAAACCCGTTTTTATCAGGCATCCACCTCTGAATTGTATGGCCTGGTACAGGAAATTCCGCAGAAAGAGACCACGCCGTTTTATCCGCGATCGCCGTATGCAGTTGCCAAACTGTATGCCTACTGGATCACCGTTAACTACCGTGAATCCTACGGCATGTTTGCCTGTAACGGCATTCTGTTTAACCACGAATCTCCGCGCCGGGGGGAAACCTTTGTCACGCGGAAAATTACCCGTGCGATTGCCAATATCGCCCAGGGGCTGGAGTCGTGTCTGTATCTCGGCAATATGGATTCCCTGCGCGACTGGGGACATGCCAAAGATTACGTCAGGATGCAGTGGATGATGCTGCAACAGGAAACACCAGAAGATTTTGTTATTGCCACTGGTGTGCAGTATTCCGTACGTCAGTTTGTGGAAATGGCGGCGGCACAGTTGGGCATTAAATTGCGCTTTGAAGGTCAGGGCGTGAACGAAAAAGGGATTGTCGTTTCCGTGACCGGCCATGATGCCCCAGGTGTTAAACCGGGCGATGTGATGATTGCTGTCGATCCGCGTTATTTCCGTCCGGCTGAGGTAGAAACTCTGCTGGGCGATCCGGCCAGGGCTCACGAAAAACTGGGCTGGAAACCGGAAATTACGCTGCGCCAGATGGTCTCTGAAATGGTTGCCAACGATCTGGAGGCGGCGAAGCGACATTCTCTGCTGAAATCCCATGGGTATGAGGTCGCCATCGCGCTGGAGTACTGAGGATGATGAAACAACGTATTTTTGTGGCGGGCCATCGCGGGATGGTGGGGTCTGCCATCGTGAGGCAACTGGCGCAGCGCGATAACGTTGAGTTGGTGCTGCGTACCCGTGATGAGCTTAATCTGCTGGACGGGAATGCGGTGCGTCACTTCTTCGCGACCGAACGTATTGACCAGGTGTATCTGGCAGCGGCAAAAGTGGGTGGTATTGTGGCAAATAATACTTATCCTGCTGATTTTATTTATGAAAACATGATGATTGAGAGCAATGTTATTCATGCGGCTCATCAGCATAACGTGAATAAGCTGCTCTTCCTCGGCTCATCATGCATTTACCCGAAGATGGCCAGACAGCCGATGCACGAAAGTGAACTATTGCAGGGGGCGCTTGAACCCACTAATGAACCGTATGCGATTGCAAAAATTGCCGGGATCAAGTTGTGCGAGTCATACAACCGTCAATATGACCGCGACTATCGTTCGGTAATGCCCACCAATCTATACGGGCCGCACGACAATTTTCATCCGAGCAATTCGCATGTGATCCCGGCGTTGCTGCGCCGCTTTCATGATGCCTGTAATCAAAATGCGGCGGACGTTGTGGTGTGGGGGAGCGGGACGCCGATGCGCGAGTTCCTGCATGTGGATGATATGGCCGCGGCCAGTATTCATGTGATGGAGCTGGCTCGCGAAGTCTGGCGAGAGCACACCCAGCCGATGTTGTCGCATATCAACGTAGGTACAGGTGTTGACTGCACTATTCGCGAACTGGCGCAGACTATCGCGAAGGTAGTGGGCTACAAAGGGCGCGTGGTGTTTGATGCCTCGAAACCGGATGGTACACCACGGAAGTTGCTCGATGTCACGCGACTACACCAGCTTGGCTGGTATCACGAAGTGTCGCTGGAGGCCGGACTTGCCAGCACCTGGCAGTGGTTCCTTGAGAATCAGCAGCGGTATCGGGGGTAATTATGTTTTTACGCCATGAAGATTTTGCCACCGTCGTGCGCTCTGCCCCGTTGGTGGCTATTGATTTGATTGTGGAAAACGCGCGTGGCGAGTACCTGTTTGGTCAGCGCATCAATCGCCCGGCTCAGGGATACTGGTTTGTACCGGGGGGGCGGGTGCAAAAAGATGAGCCGCTTCATATGGCCTTCGAACGCCTGACCGAAGCCGAACTGGGGCTACGTTTATCGATGTCCGCAGGCAAGTTTTATGGGGTCTGGCAGCACTTTTATGACGATAACTTTTCCGGTGAGGATTTCTCGACCCATTACATCGTGCTCGGTTTTCGTCTGCGGGTGCAGCAAAACGAACTGCAATTGCCTGATGCCCAGCATGAGGCGTATCGCTGGCTAACACCTGAGGCACTGTTGGAGTGTGAGAACGTGCACGATAATAGCCTGGCGTACTTTATGCCGGAGCGTCAGCCCGGAGTGGCGGGAATATGAAGATCCTGGTGTATGGCATTAACTATTCTCCCGAGCTAACTGGCATCGGCAAGTACACCGGTGAGATGGTGGAGTGGATGGCGCGCAAAGGGCATGACGTTCGGGTGATCACCGCGCCTCCTTATTATCCACAGTGGAAAGTAAACGGTCGCTATTCCTGCTGGCGCTACCGTCGTGAGGAGGGTGATGCCATTGTCTGGCGTTGTCCTCTGTACGTGCCTGAACAGCCATCAACGCTTAAGCGCCTGCTGCATTTAGGCAGTTTCGCTCTGAGTAGTTTTTTCCCGCTAATGGCCCAGCGTCGCTGGAAACCGGATCGCATTATTGGTGTAGTGCCAACGCTGTTTTGTACGCCTGGCATGCGGTTGCTGGCCTGGCTTTCCGGGGCGCGGACGCTGCTGCACATCCAGGACTATGAAGTTGACGCTATGTTAGGGCTCGGGATGGTCGGGAAAAGCAAAAGCAGCGCAGTGGCGAAACTGGCCAGCGCTTTTGAGCGCAGTGGTCTGCACAGTGTGGACCACGTTTCGACAATCTCTCGTTCCATGATGAACAAAGCTGAGGGAAAAGGCGTCGCGCCGCAGAAGGTTATTTTCTTTCCTAACTGGTCGGAAGTGGCGCG
The DNA here is from genome assembly GCF_030333065.1 of Citrobacter sp. Cm046. Classification (NCBI taxonomy): domain Bacteria; kingdom Pseudomonadati; phylum Pseudomonadota; class Gammaproteobacteria; order Enterobacterales; family Enterobacteriaceae; genus Citrobacter; species Citrobacter sp. Cm046. The sequence goes on from NZ_JAOWGP010000032.1 coordinate 38,641, forward strand.
TTTTCGTGAGGTGTCCACAGCCGATGCTCAGGCACTACGTCAGTACCTCGGTTTGCCTGAAGATCAAAAAATCATTCTCTACTCAGGCAATGTTGGAGAAAAACAGGGACTGGAAAGCGTGATTGATGCGGCAGTTCAACTTAGGAATCAACCATGGTTGTTTGTGATCGTCGGGCAGGGTGGTGGAAAAGCGCGGCTGGAGAAGATGGTCAGTGAACTCGGTCTGCACAACGTGAAATTTTTCCCCCTGCAGTCTTATGACGCGCTACCTGCGTTACTGAAGATGGGCGATTGCCATTTAGTCGTGCAAAAACGTGGTGCGGCGGATGCCGTTTTGCCTTCAAAACTGACCAATATACTCGCTGTTGGCGGCAATGCAGTGATCACCGCCGAGCCTGAAACCGAACTCGGTCAGCTCTGTGAAAGCTATCCGGGGATTGCGGTTTGCGTGGAGCCGGAGTCGGTGAGTGCATTGGTCAGTGGTATTGAACAGGCGTTGATGATGCCAAAAGTAAACACGGTGGCGCGAAACTATGCCGAATGCACACTGGATAAAGAAAATGTGCTCACCCAATTTATTGCAGATATACGGGGATAAATCATGAGTCAATCCAAACTCTTTCCGGTCGTTATGGCCGGTGGCTCTGGTAGTCGGTTGTGGCCGTTGTCCCGTGTACTGTATCCAAAACAGTTCTTGTGCCTGAAAGGCGATCTCACCATGTTGCAGACCACAATTTGTCGTCTGAACGGCGTAGAGTGCGAAAGCCCGGTCGTTATCTGCAATGAACAACACCGTTTCATCGTGGCGGAACAGTTACGACAACTTAATAAGCTGACCGAGAACATTATCCTTGAACCCGCAGGGCGCAATACAGCCCCAGCGATTGCGCTGGCTGCGCTTGCGGCAAAACGTCACACCCCGCAGAGGGATCCGCTACTGTTGGTGCTGGCAGCTGATCATGTGATTACCAACGAAGGGGCTTTTCGCGAAGCGGTTCGCAATGCCATGCCTTATGCCGATGCGGGTAAACTGGTGACGTTTGGCATCGTGCCGGATCAGGCTGAAACTGGCTACGGTTATATTCGGCGTGGCGATGTTTCCCCCACCAATACCGATGCTGTCGCTTTTGACGTTGCGCAGTTTGTTGAGAAACCCAATCTTGAAACCGCGCGGGGTTATGTGGCAAGCGGCGATTACTACTGGAACAGCGGTATGTTTTTGTTCCGTGCCGGTCGCTACCTCGAAGAACTGAGAAAGTACCGTCCCGATATTTTCGACGCCTGTGAGAATGCCATGAGCATGGCCGATCCCGATCTTGATTTCGTTCGCGTTGATGAAGAGGCCTTTCTCGCCTGCCCGGAAGAGTCGGTGGACTATGCGGTGATGGAGCATACGGCTGACGCAGTAGTGATGCCGATGAACGCGGGCTGGAGTGATGTGGGTTCGTGGTCATCGCTGTGGGAAATCAGCGCCCATACCGCCGAAGGTAATGTGCATCACGGCGACGTGATTAGCCACAAAACTGAAAACAGCTATGTCTACGCGGAGTCAGGCCTGGTGACGACTGTTGGTGTGAAGGATCTGGTGGTGGTACAGACCAAAGATGCGGTGTTGATTGCCGATCGCAACGCGGTACAGGATGTGAAAAAGGTGGTTGAACAGATTAAAGCTGACGGACGCCATGAACACCATATTCACCGTGAAGTGTACCGTCCGTGGGGCAAGTATGACTCTATTGATGCCGGAGAACGCTACCAGGTGAAGCGTATTACCGTTAAACCGGGTGAGGGGTTGTCTGTGCAGATGCATCATCACCGCGCCGAACATTGGGTGGTGGTGGCCGGTACGGCTAAGGTGACAGTCAATGACGACATCAAACTGCTTGGCGAAAATGAGTCGGTCTATATTCCTCTGGGGGCGACTCATTGCCTGGAGAACCCCGGGAAAATTCCGCTAGACCTGATTGAAGTGCGCTCGGGATCCTATCTCGAAGAGGACGATGTGGTGCGCTTTGAGGACCGCTACGGACGGGTTTAACGCTACAAATCTGCAGGCCCGGTAAGCACAGCGTTATCGGGCAAATAATGACAACAACCTGTTTTGGCCATATTCCGGTCAGGGCTAACTGTTGCCTGAAAAAGGGGAAATCATGACGAAATTAACCTGTTTCAAAGCCTACGATATTCGCGGCAAGCTAGGCGACGAGCTGAATGAAGACATTGCATGGCGTATTGGCCGCGCCTGTGGTGAATTCCTGCAACCGAAAACGGTGGTACTGGGCGGCGATGTGCGTCTGAGTAGCGAAGCGCTTAAGCTGGCGCTGGCGAAAGGGCTGCAGGACGCGGGGGTGGACGTACTGGATCTTGGTATGTCAGGCACTGAAGAGATTTACTTCGCGACGTTTCACCTTGGTGTTGACGGTGGTATCGAAGTCACCGCCAGCCATAACCCGATGGATTACAATGGGATGAAGCTGGTACGTGAAGGCGCGAGACCCATCAGTGGCGATACCGGCCTGCGAGACGTGCAGCGCCTGGCACAGTCTAACGATTTTCCGCCCGTCAACCCGACAACACGCGGTAGTTACAAGACTATTAATCTGCGTGACGCTTACATTGACCATCTGCTGAGTTATATCAACGTCAACAATCTGCAACCGATAAAGCTGGTGCTTAATTCTGGTAACGGTGCGGCAGGTCCGGTGGTGGATGCCATTGAAGCCCGGTTTAAGACGCTGGGCGTGCCGGTTGAATTCATCAAAATTCACAATACCCCTGATGGCTCCTTCCCTAATGGTATTCCCAACCCACTGTTACCGGAATGTCGTGCAGATACCCGGAATGCGGTGATTGAACACGGTGCGGATATGGGGATTGCTTTTGACGGGGATTTTGACCGTTGCTTCCTGTTCGATGAGAAGGGCCAGTTTATCGAGGGTTACTACATCGTTGGCCTGCTGGCACAGGCATTTCTGGAGAAACATCCAGGGGCCAAAATTATCCATGACCCGCGTTTGTCCTGGAACACGGTGGATGTGGTGAACACTGCGGGAGGCACGCCGGTGATGTCGAAAACCGGCCACGCTTTTATCAAAGAGCGTATGCGTCATGAAGATGCGGTTTACGGCGGTGAGATGAGCGCCCATCACTATTTCCGCGATTTTGCTTACTGCGATAGTGGGATGATCCCGTGGTTGCTGGTAGCGGAATTGCTGTGTCTGAAAAGACAGTCGCTGGGCGAACTGGTACGTGACCGGATGGCGGCGTACCCGGCGAGTGGCGAAATTAACAGCACGCTGGCGGAGCCGGCAGTGGCTATCAATCGTGTGGAACAACATTTTTCAGGTGAGGCGCTGACGGTGGACAGAACCGATGGTATCAGCATGTCATTTGCCGACTGGCGCTTCAATTTACGTTCCTCCAATACCGAACCCGTGGTGCGCCTTAATGTGGAATCGCGCGGAGATATTCCGTTGATGGAAGCGCGAACACGCACTCTTCTGGCGTTGCTGAATCAGTAATGCCGGTTCTTCCGGACGGGTTGACTAACAGGAACCACGATGACACATCTAAAAAAGCGCGAACGAACCAAAACCAATGCGTCGTTAATCTCGATGGTGCAACGCTTTTCGGATATCACCATCATGTTTGGCGGACTGTGGATGGTCTGCGAATTGGCCGGTTTGCCTTTCCTGTACATGCACCTGCTGGTGGCGTTAATCACGCTGGTGGTTTTTCAGATGCTGGGCGGAATAACGGATTTTTACCGCTCCTGGCGCGGCGTCAAAATATCCACTGAGCTGGTGTTACTGCTGCAAAACTGGACGCTGAGTCTGATTTTTAGTGCGGGATTGATTGCCTTTAATAACGATTTTGATAACCGACTGGCCCTGTGGCTGGCGTGGTATTTGCTTTCAAGCGCCGGCCTGGTGCTGTGTCGTGCTTTTATTCGCTTCGGTGCGGGATGGTTGCGAAACCGCGGTTATAACACTCGACGGGTAGCAGTTGCAGGCGATCTCCCCGCAGGGCAGATGCTGCTGGATAGTTTTCGCCATGAACCGTGGCTCGGTTTTGAGGTGGCTGGCGTCTATCATGACCCAGAGCCTGGAAGAAACTCTCGTGACTGGGCCGGAAATCTGCAACAACTGGTGGATGACGCCAAAGCTTCACGCATTCATAACGTCTATATCGCAATGTCGATGAACGAAGGGGCACGCGTAAAAAAACTGGTGCGCGACCTGGCTGATACCACCTGTTCGGTGATCCTTATTCCCGATGTCTTTACTTTCAATATCCTGCACTCGCGGATTGAAGAGATGAACGGTGTGCCGGTTGTCCCCTTGTATGACACGCCGCTGTCAGGCATTAACCGTCTGCTGAAACGCGCGGAAGATATCGTGCTGGCGTCGTTAATTCTGTTGCTTATTTCTCCGGTGTTATGCGCCATTGCGCTGATGGTGAAGCTGACCTCAAAGGGACCAGTCATTTTTCGCCAGACGCGTTACGGCATAGACGGCAAACCGATCAAAGTCTGGAAATTTCGCTCCATGAAGGTAATGGAAAACGATGCGGTGGTGACTCAGGCGACCCAGAACGATCCGCGTGTGACCCGCATAGGCAACTTCCTGCGCCGCACTTCGCTTGATGAACTGCCGCAGTTTATTAATGTGCTGACGGGGGGGATGTCTATTGTCGGTCCACGTCCGCATGCGGTGGCGCATAACGAACAGTATCGTCAGTTGATCGAAGGTTACATGCTGCGCCATAAGGTGAAACCCGGCATTACCGGTTGGGCGCAAATCAATGGCTGGCGTGGTGAAACCGATACGCTGGAAAAAATGGAAAAACGCGTTGAGTTTGACCTTGAGTACATTCGTGAATGGAGCGTGTGGTTCGATATCAAGATTGTTTTTCTGACGGTGTTTAAAGGCTTTGTGAATAAAGCGGCGTATTAATATGAGCTTACGAGAAAAAACCCTCAACGGCGCAAAGTGGTCAGCAATTGCCACGGTGATCATCATTGGCCTTGGCCTGATCCAGATGACTGTACTGGCGCGCATTATTGATAGCCATCAGTTCGGGCTGTTAACCGTGTCGCTGGTGATTATCGCGCTGGCAGATACGCTGTCAGATTTTGGTATCGCCAATTCTATTATTCAGCGCAAAGAGATCGGTTATGTTGAACTCACCACCCTGTACTGGATAAACGTTGGGCTGGGTATTGTTGTTTGCGTAGCGATGTTTCTGCTCAGTGATACGATTGCCAGTGTACTGAACACCCCCGATCTGGCGCCGCTGATAAAAGCGCTGTCGCTGGCGTTTGTGGTAATACCGCATGGCCAACAGTTCCGCGCCCTGATGCAAAAAGAGCTGGAATTCAACAAAATTGGCATCATCGAAACCAGTTCGGTGCTGACCGGTTTTACCTTTACCGTGGTCAGCGCCCACGTTTGGCCGTTAGCGATGACGGCTATTCTGGGCTATCTGGTGAACTGTGTGCTGCGAACGCTGCTGTTCGGCTATTTGGGTCGCAAAATTTATCGCCCCGGACTGCATTTTTCCCTCGCTAGCGTGTCGGCAAACCTGCGTTTTGGCGCGTGGCTGACTGCAGACAGCATCATCAATTACGTTAATACCAATCTTTCCATCCTGGTACTGGCCAGAACTCTGGGGGCTGGCGTTGCGGGAGGGTTCAACCTTGCCTGGAATGTGGCGGTTGTGCCGCCAATAAAACTGAATCCAATTATTACCCGTGTGCTGTTTCCGGCGTTTGCCAAAATTCAGGACGACACGGAAAAGCTACGGGTGAATTTTTACAAGCTGCTGTCGGTCGTGGGGATTATCAATTTCCCGGCGCTGCTGGGATTAATGGTGGTGTCGAACAACGCGGTGCCGCTGGTGTTTGGTGAGAAGTGGAACAGTATCGTTCCGGTACTGCAACTGCTGTGCATTGTGGGTCTGCTGCGTTCAGTCGGTAATCCGATAGGTTCTTTGCTGATGGCAAAAGCACGTGTCGATATCAGCTTCAAATTCAATGTATTCAAAACCTTTTTGTTTATCCCTGCCATTCTGGTTGGCGGGAATATTGCTGGTGCGCTTGGCGTCACGCTGGGGTTTTTGCTGGTACAGATCATTAATACCATCCTTAGCTATTTCGTGATGATCAAACCGGTACTGGGGCCGAGCTACCGGCAGTACATGCTCAGTCTGTGGTTACCGTTCTATCTCTCCTTACCGACACTGGTTGTGAGTTACCTGACTGGAATTACGCTGCAAGGTCAGTTGCCGTTAAGCATGCTGCTGGCCTTACAAATAGCGGCAGGGGCGCTGGCGTTTACCGTGATGATTTTACTTTCGCGTCATCCGCTGGTGGTGGAGGTTAAGCGCCAGTTCTGCCGCAGTGAAAAAATGAAAACACTGCTACGCGCAGGGTAAGAAAATCGTTTTAAGAGGTCATTATGAAATTACTAATTCTGGGCAACCACACCTGCGGAAATCGTGGCGATAGCGCTATTCTGCGCGGTTTGTTGGATGCCATTAATACGCTACAGCCAGAGACTGAAGTAGATGTGATGAGCCGCTACCCGGTGAGTTCCTCCTGGTTACTGAACCGCCCGGTGATGGGTGATCCGTTGTATTCACAAATGAAGCAGCACAACAATGCTGCGGGTGTGGTGGGGCGGGTGAAGAAAATACTGCGCCGTCGCTATCAGCATCAGGTACTGCTTTCTCGCGTCACTGATTCTGGCAATCTGCGTAATATCGCGATTGCTCAGGGATTTACCGACTTTGTCCGTCTGCTTTCGCGCTATGACGCCATTATCCAGGTCGGCGGATCTTTTTTTGTCGATTTGTACGGTGTACCGCAGTTTGAGCATGCTTTGTGTTCATTTATGGCCAAAAAACCGCTGTACATGATTGGTCACAGTGTGGGGCCATTCCAGGATGAACAGTTTAATCAACTGGCGAATTACGTTTTTGGGCACTGCAATGCGCTGATTTTACGTGAATCAGTCAGCCTGGAACTGATGAAACGCAGTGAAATAACCACGGCGAAAGTTGAGTCCGGCGTGGATACAGCCTGGCTCGTTGACAATCATCAGGATGATTTTGAGCCAGGTTATGCTGTACAGCACTGGTTACAAACGGTGGCAAAACAAAAAACCGTCGCCATTACCCTGCGCGAATTGGCACCGTTTGATAAGCGTCTGGGAACAACGCAGCAGGCCTATGAGCAAGCTTTTGCCGGAGTGGTAAACAGGATCCTTGACGCAGGTTACCAGGTGGTGGCGCTGTCAACGTGTACCGGGATTGATAGTTACAACAAAGATGACCGCATGGTGGCGCTGAATCTGCGTCAGTACATCAACGATCCAGACCGTTACCACGTGGTAATGGATGAACTGAACGACCTCGAGATGGGGAAAATTCTCGGCGCATGTGATTTAACGGTGGGCACGCGTCTGCATTCCGCCATCATCTCAATGAACTTTGACACTCCGGCGATTGCTATCAATTACGAGCATAAATCAGCGGGGATTATGCAACAACTGGGGCTACCGGAGATGGCTGTTGATATTAGTCATCTGCTGGATGGCAGCCTGGAAGGTAAGGTTACCGATACCCTCGGCCAACTACCGGAACTGAACGTACGCGTGGAAGACGCTGTAAAGCGTGAACGTGAACAGGGGTTGCGGATGGTGCAGTCGGTATTAGCTCGTATCGGGGAGGAAAAATGAAGGTTGGATTTTTCCTGCTCAAATTCCCGCTTTCATCAGAAACTTTTGTGCTTAATCAGATCACTGCGTTTATTGATATGGGTTATGAAGTGGAAATTGTCGCCTTGCATAAGGGCGACCTTGAAAATACGCATGCCTCATACGATGCCTATCAGCTGGCAGAAAAAACGCGCTGGCTGCTTGATGAACCGAACGACAAACTGAGGAAGTTGCAATACCGGATTACTGCTGCGTTACAAGGGATTACCCGCATGGTCTCCTGGAAGGCACTCAATATTTCGCGCTACGGTGATGAGGCGCGCAACCTGATTTTGGCCGCCATATGCGGGTTAACGCCAAAGGCATTGCATGCCGATGTGTTTATTGCTCACTTTGGACCGGCAGGTGTGACGGCGGCGAAACTACGTGAGCTTGGTGTAATTAGCGGCAAAATAGCGACGGTGTTTCACGGCATTGATATTTCACATCGGGAGGTGCTTGCCCGTTATACCCCGGAATATCAAAAGCTGTTTCAGCGCGGAGATTTAATGTTGCCGATCAGTAATCTTTGGGCCGGGCGTTTACAAAAGATGGGATGCCCGCCAGAAAAAATCGCTGTATCACGCATGGGGATAGATATGACACGGTTTACTCCTCGTGAAGTGAAAGCACCTGCTGCTCTGCTGGAAATTCTCTCTGTCGCACGATTAACCGAGAAAAAAGGGCTGCACGTCGCCATCGAAGCCTGTCGTCAGTTGAAAGAGCAGGGCATGGCATTTCGTTATCGGATCCTGGGCATTGGCCCCTGGGAGCGTCGTCTGCGTACGCTGATTGAGCAATATCAACTGGATGATGTGATTGAAATGTCGGGTTTTATGCCCAGTCATCAGGTGAAAGAGATGCTCGAGCGAGCGGACGTATTTCTGCTGCCCTCAATCACAGGGACGGATGGTGATATGGAGGGGATCCCGGTGGCACTGATGGAAGCGATGGCTGTGGGGATCCCGGTCGTTTCTACCGTTCACAGTGGTATCCCTGAGCTGGTTGAGTCCGGTAAGACAGGCTGGCTGGTTCCCGAAAACGATGCGCAGGCGCTGGCAGAACGACTGGCAGCATTGACTCATATCGACAGCGGAGAGCTAAAGCCAATTGTGCTGCGTGCACGTGAGAAAATTGAATCTGAATTCAATCAGTCAGTCATCAATACGCAGTTATCCAGCCTGTTGCAAACGCTGTGATTCGAGGTTGTATGCCAGAGAAAAAACTTTCCCGACGTACCTTTCTGGCGGCAGGCTCCGCGCTTGTCGTACTCCATTCACCGGTTGGACGCTCGCTTGAAACCGGGCGCAGCGTTAACATTCAGGACTACGATCCAAAGGATTGGGTAGCTTCGTTCCGACAGGCATTTTCAGAGGCACAAACGGTCGTTGTACCTGTCGGGTTGGTATGTGGAAACATGAATACCGGGATTTTCATTCCGCAAGGTAAAACATTACTTCTGCAAGGTCACATAAGCAGTAATGGGCGTGGTCGATTTGTTCTGCAGGATGGTTGCAAGGTAGTAGGGGAGAAAGGCGGGAGCCTGCATAATATTACCCTCGATGTGCGTGGATCGGACTGCCTGATTAAAGGAATCATGATGAGCGGTTTTGGTCCGGTGACGCAGATATATATCGGCGGTAAAAAAAAGCGGGTGATGCGCAACCTTACCATCGATGATATTACCATCACCCATGCTAATTACGGGATCCTGCGCCAGGGATTTCATAACCAACTGGATGGTGTGCAAATCACTAATAGTCGCTTTAGTGATTTGCAGGGCGATGCCATTGAGTGGAATGTGGCAATAAACGATCGCGATATTCTTATCTCCGACCATGTTATAGAGCGCATCAACTGTACCAATGGCAATGTTAACTGGGGCATCGGTATAGGGCTGGCGGGAAGTACCTATGACAATACCTACCCGGACGACCAGGCAGTGAAAAACTTTGTGGTTGCGAATATCACCGGTAGCGACTGCCGCCAGTTAATCCATGTGGAGAACGGTAAGCACTTTATCATTCGTAATGTCAATGCGCGGAATATCACTCCGGATTTCAGTAAGAAAGCGGGTATTGATAATGCAACGATTGCTATTTATGGGTGTGATAATTTTGTGATAGATAATATAAAGATGAGGAATGGCGCGGGAATACTGATTGGTTACGGCGTAGTCAAAGGGCGATATTTATCGATCCCTCAAAACTTTAAATTAAATAATATTCAACTGGATAACACTAGTTTTGATTATAAATTACGCGGCATCCAGATTTCCTCAGGTAATGCTACCTCTTTCGTATCCATCACCAATGTCGATATGAAGCGTGGAACGCTTGAGCTACATAACAAACCGCAGCATCTGTTTTTACGTAATATCAAGGTAATGCAGCAATCCACAGTGGGACCCGCGCTAAAAATGCACTTCGATCTGCGTAAGGACATTCGCGGGAAGTTTATGGCCAAAGAGAATACATTGCTGTCACTGGCTAATGTCAATGCGGTAAATGAGACCGGGCAGAGTTCGGCCGATATCGACAGTGTGAATCATCAGGTGGTGAATGTGGATACAGTGAATTTTACGCTACCGGAGCGGTAATTTTACGAGCTTTTCTGCCTAAAATGATACCAGCTTGAGATTAATACTACTGCATTTGGCACATAAGCGGAGTAACATGTGAGGCATCTGATCAATGTAATTCATACTGGCTAAAACAAGCTAAAAAGCTATAATTCAGCAACTATTGTATAGGTGAATGACTTAATGGTTAATTTGAAAGCAGTTATTCCGGTAGCGGGCCTGGGGATGCATATGTTGCCTGCCACAAAGGCCATCCCAAAAGAGATGCTGCCGATCGTCGATAAGCCGATGATTCAGTACATTGTCGACGAGATTGTTGCTGCAGGGATCAAAGAAATCGTTCTGGTTACTCATGCATCCAAGAATGCAGTAGAGAACCACTTCGACACCTCTTATGAATTAGAGTCTCTTCTTGAGCAACGCGTAAAACGCCAACTGCTAGCCGAAGTACAATCTATCTGCCCTCCTGGCGTGACTATTATGAACGTTCGTCAGGCTCAGCTGCTTGGCCTTGGTCATTCAATTCTATGTGCCCGCCCGATTGTAGGGGATAACCCGTTCGTGGTGGTGTTACCTGATGTTATTCTTGACAATGCAAGTGCAGATCCGTTGCGCTACAACCTGGCTGCTATGGTTGCCCGCTTTAATGAGACAGGGCGCAGTCAGGTACTGGCTAAACGTATGGAAGGCGACCTTTCAGAGTATTCTGTTATTCAGACCAAAGAACCTTTAGATAATGAAGGTAAAGTTAGCCGCATCGTTGAATTTATTGAAAAACCCGATCAGCCACAAACGCTGGACTCCGATCTGATGGCCGTGGGGCGTTATGTGCTTTCTGCAGATATCTGGGCTGAATTAGAGCATACGCAACCTGGCGCATGGGGACGTATTCAGTTAACCGATGCAATTGCTGAACTGGCGAAAAAACAGTCTGTTGATGCCATGTTGATGACCGGCGATAGCTATGACTGTGGTAAAAAAATGGGTTACATGCAGGCCTTTGTGAAGTACGGGCTGCGCAACCTGAAGGAAGGACCGAAGTTTCGCAAGAGCATTGAGAAGTTGCTTAGCGAATAGATTTTGATTTCTTTGTGACAATACTCCACAAAAAATAGCGGCAGCTAACATTCCAGCGTCTATGCTTGATGCTGTGGGGTGTTACTGTCGCTTTTTATTTTAAAAACAAAGGATAACAACAGGTTAACCTACTAAGTTTAATCTGCTTTTGATTGGATTTTTCCTTGTTTCTGGCCGCATTTGGTAAGACAATTAGCGTTTGGATTTAACAGAGCTTTGCGAAAGCTAGCAGGGCTGGTGACAATTTTGGATTTTAGGTAGTGCTCTGGTTGCTGTAAAGCCAGGGGCGGTAGCATACCTAAAAAATGTGCAGACATCTGCAGGTTTTCAAAAAAATAGAGTTATGAGTCTAATAAAGAATAGTTTTTATAATTTGGCTGGTTTTGCAATTCCAACATTCATTGCTGTACCGGCCTTAGGTTATCTTGCTCGAGTTATAGGCGTCGAAGCTTTTGGTATATTCACATTAGCATTTGCAATTGTGGGTTATGCTAGTATTTTTGACGCAGGGCTCAGTCGTGCTGTCATTCGAGAAATTTCTATTTATCGCGATGACTTGCAAGAACAGCATAAAATTATTGCTACATCAGGTGTAGTAGTATTGTTCCTAGGCTGTACGGCCGCAATTCTTTTATTACTGAGTGTGCCGTATCTTAATTCGTTTTTAAAAGTGTCAGTAGATATGAGAGATGAAGTTCGTCAGTCTTTCATATTACTGGCATTTATTATTCCAATTTATCTATTAAATCAGATATGGTTAGCATGGTTGGAAGGTCATGAGAAATTTATTAATATTAATGTACAGCGTTCAATTAGTAATTCAGCGATTGCTGGGCTTCCTGCTTTATGCTGTATGTTCCAACCTACATTAAAGTCTGCGATCATCGGTTTAATATTCGGTAGGTTAATTTCATTCATAATTACATGTTTTATTTGTCGAAAAATAATAGCTTCCAGTGGTATAAATTTTAGCAGAGCAACATTTGTACGGCTCATAAATTTTGGAGGATGGCTAACGATTAGCAATATAATCAGCCCGATGATGGTTTATTTTGACCGGTTTGTAGTGTCAAATTTATTAGGTGCGGGTAAAGTCGCTTTTTATACTGCTCCATCAGAGGGGGTTGGCCGACTATTAAATATTCCGGCTGCTTTAGCAAGAGCCTTATTTCCTAAGCTTAGTTACGCGCAATCAGTAGAGGAAAGAATAAGGCTTGAAAAGCAAAGTGTCCTATTGATGTCTATTATCTGTGTTCCCGTGGTCATCACATGCTTGTTCTTTTCCAAGCAGCTAATGACTTTATGGATGGGAGAGGAGTTTGGCATTCATTCAGCACACATTCTACAGGTCTTAATTGTAGGGTTTTATTTTAACGCCTTAGCTCAGATCCCATATTCACTAATACAGGCGGCAGGAAAAGCTAAGTTTACAGCGTTTATCCATCTTTCTGAGATAATCCCGTATCTTATCATTCTGTATGCTTTAACTTTACATTATGGATTATTAGGTACAGCTATCGCTTGGACAGGGCGAGTGGCTTTGGATGCGCTACTGCTAAAGATTGTATCAAATAAATTACGAATTTATAAAAGATAAATTAATATGGACTACAAATTATTTGCAATCATTGTCACCTATAATCCAGACAATTCAGTACTTGATGAGTTCGTCAGAAAAATAACACATCAGGTATCTAAGGTAATTATTGTTGACAATAGTGAGCCTTCACAAGTTAATAGCTACAAGGGTGTGGATATTATTCGGCTGAATGACAATATTGGTATCGCTGCGGCGCAAAATATTGGGTTGCAGAAAGCTATGGATGAAAATTGTGATTTCATTTTTACCTTTGATCAAGACTCACAGATTTCAGATTCATACTGCAAAAAAATGATTGCTGAGTATAATAATTTTAAAGATCAGTATCCTATCGCTTGTATAGGGCCAACAATTAACCGGCAATCAACAGGTCATCAACCAAAGAGTGTGGGGTTGACTGAGAAAGATTTTATTATTTCTTCTGGCGCTCTTTTTCCTCTACGTGCCTTCCAAACCGTGGGGATGTTTAAAGCCGATTGGTTCATCGATATGATTGATGTTGAGTGGAGCTATCGTGCACGAACGAAAGGATTTCTTTCTTTTGAAACTCCACGTGTGATGATGAACCATAATATTGGTGAAAATGAGTATCCAAAACTTTTTGTTTGGGAGGTTAGAATAGGTTCACCGATACGACAATATTATCTTGTACGCAACTGGGTTTTCTCATTAAAATCTAAGAGTTTTGACATGAGGAGCAAACTTATAATTATTTTCCTTTTGCTAAAAAAAATACCTCTTTTTGCGATAATGGCACCAAAAAGGAAACGAATTAAATTTATTTTGCAAGGTATTTGGGATGGAGTTAAAGGCAAAGGAGGAAAATACTCATATTAAAATGAGTGTTTTAAATAACTATGAATCAGGATATTCATGTTGATGTTATTCTCGCGGCTCATAATGGTGCCAAATTTATTCAGCAGCAAATTTTTTCTATTTTAGAACAATCGCATACGGCGCTAAATTTAATTGTTACAGATGACGGGTCTTCTGATGGTACAGTTGACCTTGTTCGCAGTATTTCGAATAAGGATTCTAGGGTTAGTTGTCATGTTTGTCCTAATGCCGCAGGAGTTGTACAAAACTTCAATAATGGCATCCAATTCAGTACAGCGGACTACATTCTTTTTTGCGATCAAGATGATGTGTGGGAAAAAGACAAAATAGAACTGATGCTTAATGAGATTCGTGAACAAGAGATAGTCAACGGAGAAAAAGTCCCTTGTTTAGGCTTTTCAAACCTTAGAATAGTTGATGAAAATCTTAATTTAATAAGTGATGATTTTTACAATTATTCAAAACTGGATCCTAATAATAATTTGGCATTAAATTATTTAACCTGGCGATCGTCGGTTTATGGCTGTACAGTTATGATGAATTCAATACTTCTCAAAATAGCTGGAATGGTGCCAGAGCATATTGCAATGCATGATCACTGGTATGCTTTTCAAGCTGCGAGGAGTGGGAAAATATTTTATCTGGCTCGGCCTCTTGTTAATTATCGTCAACACTCAGCAAACGTTGTAGGTGCCCAACGACGTAGTATCTTCGCTAGAGCTAAAAGAGTGAAAAAGACCTTATCAGGAATCAAGCGCTCAGTCATATCGGCGCGAATAATGCTTAATCTGCTGGAAAATAATGAATGTAAAAGGAAATTAACTTTTTTACAAAAAATGCGTTTCTTGCATAAATGTGTTAAGCCTTATTATAATGAGAGGTTTGCCTACAGTGCAATTTTTTCAATACTTTGGTTGATTTATGAATAAGTTAATTGTTCTTTCCGGTGTTAATATGGTTGAAGGCGGTATTTTGACCGTATTCAGGACAATGATCACTACATTTAGCAAAGTCTCTGGGGTGAGGTTAATTTGCTTGGTTCACGATGTGAATTTATTTGAACAATTTAAGTCACAAGAAAATATTGAATTTTATGAGTATAAAAATATTAAAACAGGCTGGCTTAAAAGAATCAAATTTGAATATATAACTAGCTTTACATTGAGTAAAGAACTAAATCCAGATGCTTGGATATGTCTGCACGATATGTCTGCACGGGTAGCTACGGCCAACCAGTTTGTGTACTGTCATAACCCATCTCCATTTTATCAGGCAAGTCATCTCGATCGTAAGTATGATCGCACTTTTTTCTTGTTTACCAAACTTTATAAATATTTATATCGTATTAATATCAAATCTAATAAGCTAGTCATTGTGCAACAACAATGGATTGCAAAGTATTTTAAGGAAAACTATAGTATTAATAATTTGTTGGTTGCCCGCCCTGAGGCAGACAAGATAGGAAACCGTGAAACTGCTCAATGCAACTCAGTGTCTACTGAAGTAAAAAGATTGCTGTACCCAGCATTTCCAAGAACTTTTAAAAATTTTAATATACTTCTTGATGCGATGGCAATCTTAAAAAAACAACAAGTACATATCTATAATAAATTAAACATATTATTAACCTTTAATAAAGGAATGACGAAATTTGGAGATTTTATTATTTCTGAGTGTGAGGAGCGTGGGCTGCAAAATATACATTTCATTGGTCTGAAAAGCAAAGAAAAATTAGATGATATATATCGCAATGAAACCGATGCTCTTATTTTTCCTTCTAAGCTTGAAACATGGGGGCTTCCTCTTTCTGAAGCAAAAGAGTTTAAATTACCAATTCTTTCTGTCGATCTACCCTATGCTCATGAGACAATAGGAAATTATGAAAGAGTGAACTTTTTCAAACCTGATGATGCTGTTCTGTTGGCCGAAAAATTAGCTGCATTTTCCCAAGGTGAAGATATTTTCGAACCGACTACATTTACTGATGATCCTGCATATTTGGTTAGCCACAGTTGGGCTGAGTTAGCGAAACAGATTCTTGATTCTTTGGAAATTAAATAATGAGCTCTACTTTAAAAGTTGGTATTGCGGTAGTGACTTATAATGGTGGGAGAATTTGGGAGAAAGCGGCGCGAGCTATTCATCTAAATTGTCAACCCGGTACCGATGTCGTGGTTGTGGACTCACAAAGTAAGGACAACACCCAAGCGGTTGCCCAACAGTATGGATTCATTGTCCATGAGATTCAGCAGCATGATTTTAATCATGGTGGTACTCGTAATCTAGCTATGGATATTTTTCATGATAAGGATTATGTTGTTTTTCTGACTCAGGATGCTATTCTTGAAACCAGAAATAGTGTGACTACATTAGTCAATTTTATGATCGAAAATGATCTATGCGCTGCATATGGTAAGCAACTCCCTCATATTGATGCTAATCCAATAGCGGCCCATGCGCGTGAATTTAATTATGGATGCAACTCGTTGATAAATCAGCTAGATTGTATCCCTGTTCGTGGTATCAAAACCGCTTTCATGTCAAATTCATTTTCCGCTTATAAAGTAGATGATTTTCGTCGTATTGGTGGTTTCCCAACGGATACTATCCTTTGTGAAGATATGTTTTTTGCGGCGAAAGCTATTCAACATAATCTAAAAACAGGCTATTGCTCTGAGGCTGCAGTCCGTCATTCACATAATTACTCAATTATCGAAGAATATAAGCGTTATTTCGATATTGGTGTTTTCCATCAAGATGAACCGTGGATTCAGAAAGAATTTAATGGAGTATCCTCAGAAGGTAATAGATTCATTAAATCAGAGATAATTTATCTAATGAGATATAATCCATTGTTAATTATTAAAGCATCTATGAATAATATTGCAAAATTAATTGGATACAAAATTGGATTGAGATATAAAAATCTCCCGCTTAGTGTCATAAAAAAAATGAGTATGCACAGGAATTACTGGAAGAATTCTTATAACAGGTGAGTCATGATAAAGAATAAGTTTCAGCATAATATACCGAAATATATTTTCGCAAGTGTTGATTTTTTTGCCTATATATCCTCTCTTTTTGTAGCAATGATGCTTACCAAGTATTTTTTTGGTGGTGACTTATCGCCTTTTCTGCCTGGGGAAGATTATAATTACCGAGTACTCTCTCACTTCATTCTTGGATTCGTCGCTGTAGCGTGGTTTGGAATTCGCTTACGCCATTATACATACAGGAAACCATTTTGGAATGAGCTAAAAGAGATACTACGAACAATCATTATTTTCGCTGTAATAGATTTGGCGATCGTCGCGTTTTCAAAATGGCATTTTTCTCGCTATCTTTGGGCATTTACTTGGTGTGGAATTTTTATATTTATACCGGTCGGCCGAAATTTAGTTAAGCGATTCTTAAAAAAAATAGGTATGTGGAAAAAGAAAACTATTATTCTAGGTGGCGGTGTTAACGCTTATGACGCATATCAAGCATTAATGAGTGAAAAGAATTTAGGCTATGATATTCAATATTTATATACTGTCAATGGCAAGGTTGAGCCTATTAGTGAAGATATTAAGGTTCTTACAGAAGAGGAGGATATCTACAAAATTGAAGATTTTAGAAATATCCAATATATCCTTGCATTTGATGATGGTGACTATCAACAATTAGAACGATGGCTTAAAAATCTCACAAAGAAAAAATGTCGTTCGATTTCGGTAATACCTACAATTCGTGGTGTGCCATTGTATGGAACAGATATGGCATTCATCTTTAGTCATGAAGTCTTATTACTTAGAGTGAATAACAATCTAGCTAAACGCAGTTCTCGTTTTGTTAAACGAACTTTTGATATTATAGTCTCTAGCCTTCTTTTAATCGTACTTTCTCCACTACTTATTTATCTGAGCCTTAAAGTAAAGAAAGACGGTGGGTATGCTATTTATGGGCATGAAAGGGTTGGTCGAAAAGGAAACTTATTTAAATGTCTTAAATTCCGCTCAATGGTGATGAATTCGCAGGAGGTGCTACAAAACCTGCTTGAAAGTGATTCTCAAGCCAGAGATGAATGGGAAAAAGACTTTAAGTTACGAGATGATCCTCGAATTACCCCAATAGGAAAATTTATTCGCCGTACCAGCTTGGACGAACTTCCTCAGCTCTTTAATGTTTTGAAAGGTGAGATGAGTTTAGTAGGTCCACGACCAGTTATCGCTGAGGAGCTACTACGCTACAACGATGAAGCTGATTACTACCTCATGGCAAAACCAGGTATGACAGGTTTATGGCAGGTAAGCGGACGAAATGATGTTGATTATGAAAAACGAGTATATTTTGATTCATGGTACGTTAAAAACTGGTCTCTATGGAATGATATCGTTATTTTATTTAAAACAGTTAGTGTCGTTTTAAAACGCGACGGTGCTTATTAATTCTATTAAAGGTGCGATGATGAAAGTTATTGATACTAAGATCGATGGTGTGAAGATCATAGAACCCAAAGTATTTGAAGATGCACGTGGTTTCTTTTTGGAAACATTTAACGCCCAGCGTTATAAGAAAATGTTAGATATTGAACATGATTTTATCCAGGATAACCATTCACGTTCAGTCAAGAATGTTTTGCGCGGTTTACATCTCCAGACCAATAATCCACAAGGCAAGTTAGTTCGTGTGGTTCATGGAGAAGTACTTGATGTGGCAGTTGATATCCGTAAAAATTCACCAACTTTTGGTCTTTGGGAGTCAGTAATCCTTAGCGAAAGCAATAAAAAACAATTTTGGATCGCGCCAGGACTTGCTCATGGTTTTGTTGTTCTCTCCGATATCGCTGATTTTGAATATAAGTGTACAAATTATTACGATCCTGCAAGTGAAAAATGTATTTTATGGAATGATGCTGATCTGAATATTGAATGGCTGGTATCCGATCCTGTTCTTTCTGATAAGGATATGAAAGGATTAACTTTTAAAGAATATGCTTCTCAACTTTAATTTATAGGTCTATTTGATGAAAATTCTGGTAACAGGCGGCGCGGGGTTTATTGGTTCTGCAGTGGTTCGATATATTATAAATAATACCGCTGACTACGTTGTCAATGTTGATAAATTGACCTACGCAGGTAATCTGGAATCGTTAAAAAGCATCGTTGATAGTGAGCGTTATTCTTTCGAGAAAGCAGATATTTGCGATAAAGCTGACATTGAACGCATTTTCGAACATCATCAACCTGATTTAATTATGCATTTGGCTGCAGAAAGCCATGTAGATCGCTCAATTTCTGGTCCGGCAGATTTTATTGAAACGAATATTGTAGGTACATACACATTGTTAGAGGTGAGTAGAGCTTACTGGAATAACTTAGAAAGATCACGTAAAGAAGCGTTCCGATTTCATCATATTTCAACTGATGAGGTTTACGGTGATTTACCGCACCCGGATCAATGGGAAGGCGATGATTTATTACCGTTGTTCACCGAAGAAACAGCTTATGCACCAAGCAGTCCATATTCAGCTTCAAAGGCATCCAGTGATCATTTGGTGCGTGCGTGGAAGCGGACTTACGGTTTACCGACAATTGTAACTAATTGCTCTAATAACTATGGTCCATATCACTTCCCAGAAAAACTTATACCTCTGGTGATACTGAACGCCCTTGAAGGGAAACCATTGCCAATCTATGGTAAAGGCGATCAGATTCGAGACTGGCTATATGTAGAGGATCATGCACGTGCGCTCTATTGTGTATTGACTAAAGGCACACCAGGCGAAACATATAACATTGGTGGACATAATGAGAAAAAAAATATAGAAGTGGTTCATGCAATTTGCGATTTACTCGATGAACTTGCGCCATCTTCAACCTCATACCGTGAACTAATTAGCTGGGTTGCAGATCGACCGGGCCATGATCGCCGTTATGCTATTGATGCGGATAAAATCAAAAATGAACTAAATTGGTCCCCTCTGGAAAGCTTCGAGTCTGGGATTCGCAAGACTGTCCAGTGGTATCTCGACAATACAGAGTGGATAAATAATGTGAGAAGCGGGGAGTATGCTAACTGGATTGAGCATAACTATAAGGATCGAGTGTAATGAATATACTATTGTTTGGTAAGGGCGGACAGGTTGGTTGGGAGCTCCAACGGGCATTGGCCCCTTTGGGTAAATTGACTGCGCTAGATTTTAATTCTAGTGAGTATTGCGGTGATTTTACTAATCCCGAAGGGATTGCTGAAACTATACGCCGAATCAAACCTGACGTTATTGTTAATGCTGCTGCATATACCGCTGTTGACAAAGCAGAGTCCGAACCTGGATTGGCGTATATAGTGAATGCCGAGAGTGTTGGGGCTATTGCATCTGAAGCCCAAAAGATTGATGCTTGGGTTATCCACTACTCCACTGATTACGTTTTCCCAGGTGATGGTGACATTGCAAAGAAAGAAACTGACCCGACCAATCCACTCAATGTTTATGGTGAAACCAAACTAGCTGGTGAGCAATTATTGCAGCAACATTGTGAAAAATATCTTATATTTCGTACTAGCTGGGTCTATGCTGGTAAAGGGAATAATTTTGCCAAGACTATGCTAAGATTGGCCAAAAAAAATGTGACTTTGTCGGTTATCTGTGACCAATTTGGTGCACCGACTGGTGCTGAGTTGCTTGCTGATTGCACTGCTCACGCTATTATCACCGCACAAGCTAGGCCAGAGGTAACTGGCTTATATCATTTGGTTGCATCAGGGGTTACGACTTGGGCTGATTACGCTGAATTAGTTTTTACTCAAGCACGTAAAGCAGGGATAGAATTAGCTGTTAAGGATGTCAGAAAAATACCAACGAGTGAATATCTGACTCCAGCTTGCCGTCCAGGAAACTCTCGTCTTTCAACGGAAAAATTTCAGACGACTTTCAATCTGCAGTTACCACAATGGCAGGTTGGTGTGGAGCGGATGTTGGCTGAACTATTTAACGCATCGTCACTTTGACCCCCTACTCTTTGGCATAAGCACTATTTGAGATAAAAAATGACAACTCGTAAAGGTATTATTTTAGCTGGTGGTTCAGGAACACGACTTTATCCAGTTACAATGGCGGTGAGCAAGCAATTATTACCGATTTATGATAAACCGATGATTTACTATCCACTGACCACATTAATGCTGGCTGGGATTCGAGATATACTTATTATCAGTACCCCCCAAGATACGCCTCGATTTGAACAACTGCTAGGTGATGGGAGTCAGTGGGGACTGAACTTAAAGTATAAAATACAAGATAGCCCTGATGGTCTGGCGCAGGCTTTCATTATTGGTGAAGAGTTCATTGGTGATGATAGTTGTGCGCTAGTGTTAGGCGATAATATTTTCTACGGTCATGATTTACCAAAATTACTATCAAACGCAGTAAAAAAAGAATCGGGTGCGACTGTTTTTGCTTATCATGTCAATGATCCAGAGCGATATGGCGTAGCTGAGTTTGATGAGACAGGCAAAGCTATTTCCTTAGAAGAGAAGCCCGTAAAACCCAAAAGTAACTATGCAGTGACTGGACTGTATTTTTATGATAATAGTGTAGTTTCCCTAGCTAAGACCCTGAAGCCTTCGGCGCGTGGTGAGCTAGAAATTACAGATATTAATCAACTTTATCTGGAGCAAGGAAATCTCTCCGTTGAGATGATGGGGCGTGGTTATGCGTGGCTTGATACTGGTACCCACCAGAGTCTCATCGAAGCCAGTAATTTTATTGCGACTATTGAAGAGCGTCAGGGATTAAAGGTCGCTTGCCCTGAGGAAATTGCATTTCGGAAAGGATTTATTTCTGCTGACCAGGTCCGCAAACTTGCGAAACCGATGGCAAAAAATAACTATGGAAAGTATTTGAATAAGTTAGTTAAATAATCACAACTTATTAATTATTCGACTATGTTCCATGTAAGGGAATGACTTATTTTTTGTTTTTATATCATAATATAGATATGTAGCAAATACAGGACGTCGCTTCATTTGTATGAAGTGACGTGTTTTTAATTGTTGTAATATTGTATTTTTTCCTGATATTGTCTTTCAACAATATCTGGAGGACCGATGTTTAAATTTTTAACCTACCCTCTCAATACAGCGTTAATTCTAACATTGAGTTTATTGTTTTCGCTGTTAAATCTATCTTGGTTTTATGCAGAACCAGATGAAACAGGAATATTATATCTATTGGTTATAATTTTTTTTCATCTGCTTTTGAGTACAGTTAGCTATTGGTTGCCAAAGCCAGAGTTAAAAAACTATGGGGTTAATAAAAATACCTATCGCTATATGTTGTACATAAGCTTGGGCGGTTTTTTTGTTGAGTTCGTATTAATGGGTATACCCTTGTTATTTGATGGTGGGCGTGATAATTATATCTCATTACCAGTATTACATGTTGTATTTTATTCATTGCTATTATGCTCTGCTATTTTTTCCGCTTTATATTCTAGTGCCAAAGAATTGATAATATGTTTGGGTTGCATTTTTATCGTGGCTATCTTATTGTTATCCCGACAGATGATAATGATGTCGAGTATTATGACGGTAATAGCATTGTCGCTGCGATATAAAGTCTCATCTAAGTCGGTAATAAAATTTGTCTGTTATGGTGCTCTGCTAATCATGATTTTTGGTGTTCTGGGTAATTTACGGCAGCAACTATCTGGTGATTATGTAGATGGCTATATTTATATGGTTGGTGGGGCTAATAGACGAGGTGCTTTGCTATGGGAGTCGTTTTATTGGGTTTGGTTGTATATTGCCAGTCCAATTTATAATCTACTACTTAACTTCAGCAGTTATGATAATTATGGCCATGCCTGTAATACTGCTGTGAATTTTGGTACATGCCAGGGTGGTTATATAAGTAACGTTATTTTACCGAATACATTTACAAAATATCTTAACCTTGAATCATTTGAAATTGACCTTGTAGTCAAACATCTAAACGTGGGTACTGGATATGCGGCAGCTGCAAGGATAATGGGGGTTTGGGGGGTGGTAATACAACTTATTTTTCAGCTGTTATTATTTTTGATCGGCTATGTCATTACACCTAAACATATCAAAGACGTTTTTGTTGTTTATTTCTCGACGTTATCTTTCTTTATGCTTTTCGATAATTTGTTTATTAAGGGAGAGTTCTTTTTCGGTTTTGTTGTGATATTGATTGTTGGTTTTTTAACCAGGCCTGTAACAAGGAAAAGAGCGTGTGATTAAGTCTGATTGGCGATGAGTTATTTTTTATTGCATTAGATTAATTGATTTAAAGAATACCTTGGCTGAATACTGCGTGGTTTCATGATATACATATTTGAATATCTTTACTTTGCTAAGAAAATTATAGTAATGATACCTTGGCAAGTTTAAATGCTATCCAAAATTGCTAATATTGAGTTAATATTTAGGTCACATTCAAGCCGCGCATGTCGCGGCGACCACACCTGACAGGAGTATGTAATGTCCAAGCAACAGATCGGCGTCGTCGGTATGGCAGTGATGGGGCGCAACCTGGCGCTCAACATCGAAAGCCGTGGTTATACCGTCTCCGTTTTCAACCGCTCCCGTGAAAAGACCGAAGAAGTGATTGCCGAGAACCCTGGCAAGAAACTGGTGCCTTACTACACGGTAAAAGAGTTTGTTGAATCCCTTGAAACGCCTCGTCGTATCCTGTTAATGGTGAAAGCGGGAGCAGGTACAGACGCTGCCATTGATTCCCTGAAGCCGTATCTGGACAAAGGCGATATCATTATTGATGGCGGTAACACCTTCTTCCAGGACACCATTCGTCGCAATCGTGAACTGTCGGCCGAAGGCTTTAACTTCATCGGTACCGGCGTGTCCGGTGGTGAAGAGGGCGCACTGAAAGGGCCTTCTATCATGCCTGGTGGCCAGAAAGAGGCTTACGAACTGGTCGCGCCAATTCTGACCAAAATCGCAGCTGTTGCCGAAGATGGTGAGCCATGTGTAACCTATATTGGCGCCGATGGTGCGGGCCACTATGTGAAGATGGTCCACAACGGTATTGAATACGGTGACATGCAGTTGATTGCTGAAGCCTACTCTCTGCTGAAAGGTGGTTTGAACCTGTCTAACGAAGAGCTGGCGACCACCTTCACCGAGTGGAACGAAGGTGAATTAAGCAGCTACCTGATTGACATCACCAAAGATATCTTCACTAAAAAGGATGAAGACGGTAAATATTTGGTTGATGTGATCCTGGATGAAGCTGCGAACAAAGGTACCGGTAAATGGACCAGCCAAAGTTCTCTGGATCTTGGGGAACCCCTGTCTCTGATCACTGAATCTGTATTCGCTCGTTACATCTCCTCCCTTAAAGACCAGCGTGTTGCTGCATCTAAAGTGCTGTCTGGTCCGCAGGCTAAACTGGCTGGTGATAAAGCAGAGTTCGTTGAGAAAGTACGTCGCGCTCTGTACCTGGGCAAAATCGTCTCCTATGCGCAGGGTTTCTCTCAACTGCGCGCTGCGTCTGACGAGTACAACTGGGATCTGAATTACGGTGAAATCGCGAAGATCTTCCGCGCAGGCTGTATCATTCGCGCTCAGTTCCTGCAGAAGATCACCGATGCTTATGCTGAAAACAAAGGCATCGCAAATCTGCTGTTGGCTCCTTACTTCAAAAACATCGCTGACGAATATCAGCAGGCGCTGCGTGATGTAGTGGCTTATGCTGTGCAGAATGGTATCCCGGTACCGACGTTCTCTGCCGCCGTAGCATACTATGACAGCTACCGTTCTGCGGTATTGCCGGCGAACCTGATTCAGGCTCAGCGTGACTACTTCGGTGCACACACCTATAAACGCACTGATAAAGAAGGTGTGTTCCACACCGAATGGCTGGATTAATCTGATTTAACCCAATCGTAAATGCAGGCCCGGAGCGCTCCTCCGGGCTTTTTTATGGGCAAAAAACGGCATTCGGCTTGGTCTGATAGGCCTTACAGTTATAAATCACGATATAATGATTGCATGCTGATCCGATACGACAAAGTTGGGTCTAACGATGGTGACACGTTCACCCTTAAATGTTTAACCGGAAGAAGTTGCAGAGCGAATGAAGATAACTATCTCAGGAACAGGTTACGTAGGCCTGTCGAACGGCATTCTGATCGCCCAGCACCATGAAGTGGTTGCCCTGGATATCGTTCAGTCTAAAGTCGACATGCTGAATCAGAAAAAATCGCCGATTGTTGATAAAGAGATCGAAGAGTATCTGGCCACGAAACCGCTGAATTTCCGTGCGACAACCGATAAGAATGATGCTTACCGCGATGCTGACTACGTTATTATCGCCACCCCGACTGATTACGACCCGAAAACCAACTACTTCAACACCTCCAGTGTGGAATCAGTAATCCGCGATGTTGTTGAAATTAATCCAAATGCAGTGATGGTCATAAAATCCACCATTCCGGTGGGCTTTACGAATTCCATTAAGGAGCAGTTGGGTATCGACAATATCTTTTTTTCGCCGGAGTTTTTGCGTGAAGGCCGTGCGCTATACGACAACCTGCATCCGTCTCGTATCGTAATTGGTGAGCGTTCCGAGCGCGCCGAGCGTTTTGCTGCACTGCTACAGGAAGGGGCCGTGAAGAAAGATATTCCGACCCTGTTTACCGACTCTACCGAAGCCGAAGCTATTAAGCTTTTCGCCAACACTTATCTTGCGCTGCGCGTAGCCTATTTTAACGAGCTGGACAGCTATGCAGAGAGTCTGGGGCTGAATTCGCGTCAGATTATTGAAGGAGTATGCCTGGATCCGCGTATCGGCAACCATTACAACAACCCATCATTCGGTTACGGTGGCTACTGCCTGCCGAAAGATACTAAGCAGTTGTTGGCTAACTATGCTTCAGTACCGAATAATATTATTGGCGCGATTGTTGATGCTAACCGTACGCGTAAAGATTTTATTGCTGACTCTATCCTCGCCCGTAAGCCGAAGGTGGTGGGGGTGTATCGCCTGATTATGAAGAGTGGTTCTGATAACTTCCGTGCATCTTCCATTCAGGGAATAATGAAACGGATTAAAGCTAAGGGTGTGCCCGTTATTATTTATGAACCCGTCATGAAAGAGGATGAGTTCTTCCGTTCTCGAGTGATACGTGACTTAGACGCCTTTAAGAATGAAGCAGATATTATTATTTCTAACCGTATGACGCCGGAACTGGATGATGTCGCCGAAAAGGTGTACACGCGAGATCTGTTTGGCAATGATTAAATATCGTTTCTGTAAAAAAGGCCTTTTGAAAGGCCTTTTATTACATTAAACCAGACTGCAATTATACTTTGTAGAAATCACGATACCAGTCAACAAAGTTTTTCACGCCATTTTTAACTGTTGTTTCGGGTTTAAAACCAATAATCTCATACAGTGCTTTAGTATCTGCGCTGGTTTCCAGTACGTCGCCAGGCTGTAGTGGCAGCATATTTTTAGCGGCTTCAATACCAAGGGCATCTTCCAATGCCTTGATGTAATCCATCAGTTCAACTGGTGAACTATTTCCAATATTGTATACGCGGTAGGGCGCAATGCTTGTTGCCGGGGTTCCGGTCTCAACGGTCCATTGTGCGTCAACCTGCGGAATGATGTCCTGCAAGCGAATAATTGCCTCTGCGATATCATCAATATAGGTAAAATCACGCTTCATTTTTCCGAAGTTATACACGTCAATACTTTTACCTTCGAGCATTGCTTTGGTGAACTTAAAGAGCGCCATATCAGGGCGACCCCATGGACCGTATACAGTAAAGAAGCGCAGGCCTGTTGTAGGTAGTCCGTACAGGTGCGAATACGTGTGTGCCATTAGTTCATTAGCTTTTTTGGTCGCGGCATACAGAGAAACGGGATGGTCGACCGAATCATCCGTAGAAAAAGGCATTTTGCGGTTCAGGCCGTATACTGAACTGGAGGAGGCATAGAGCAAATGTTGTACTTTATTATGCCGACAACCTTCAAGCACGTTCAGAAAGCCAGTAAGGTTAGAGTCAGCATAGGCGTGCGGGTTTTCGAGCGAATAACGTACGCCAGCCTGTGCGGCAAGATGTATTACACGGTCAAAATGCTCGCTTGAAAAAAGCTCAGCCATCGTGTCCCGATCGGCTAAATCAATTTTATGAAAATTGAAACCGGGTTGCGCCAGTAAATCCAGACGAGCTTGTTTAAGGTTCACGTCGTAATAGTCGTTAAGATTATCAGTACCGACGACTTGGTGGCCTGCCTTCAGGAGGCGCTTGCTAACGTGGAAGCCGATAAAACCAGCGGCTCCCGTAACCAGAAATTTCATTTTTTGTTCCTCTTTCAGGCTAAATTATAGCCAGGTGCCAGCAGGCACCACAAAACAAGAATGATACCGTTAGATGGCAAGAAAGATAATCGTTAAGTGTCATTACGCCAACCTCTGTTTTGGTGATGAAAAACATATTCATGACGTGAATTTGTTGATTAATCAGATTATTCCTCAATAACGGGCATCTGAACGTTGATGTTAATGATTTCCTGAGTAACTTTTTCTGTGATGATTAAAATACCAATCAAAATCCTGTAAACAATCTGCGATTTTTATCAATAATCCTATGGCATTACCCGTATATATGACTACACTATTTCCAGTTTCGGTTTTTCCTCATTTAGGGTATTTATGTCTGTGGGCGATAACAACACATCCGGGCGCAGTAACGATCCGGAACAGATTGATTTGATTGATTTAGTAGTGCAGTTGTGGCGTGGCAAAGTGACGATTATTGTTTGTGTGATTGTTGCGGTTGCGCTGGCGGCAGGCTATCTGATGATTGCTAAAGAAAAATGGACTTCCACAGCAATTATTACCCAGCCGGATGTTGGTCAAATTGCGACCTACAATAACGCATTTAACGTTATATATGGTAACAGTGCGCCAAAAGTAACAGATCTTCAGATGGATGTGGTTGGTCGTTTTAGTACGTCTTTCTCTGCGTTAGCCGAAACACTCGATAACCAGGAAAAACCAGAAAAATTGACCATTGAGCCGTCGGTTAAAGGTCAGCAGCTGCCGCTGGCGGTTTCTTATGTAGGTAATTCAGCAGAAAATGCGCAGCGTCAGCTGTCTGAATACATTCAACAAACTGATGAAAAAGTTGCTAAAGAGCTTGAACTCGACTTGGCTGATAACATCAAGTTGCAAACGACTACGCTTGAAGACTCTTTGAAAACTCAGGAAGTGGTTGCTCAGGAGCAAAAAGAATTGCGAATTAAGCAAATCCAGGAAGCATTGCGCTATGCCGAACAGGCGAATGTAACCAAGCCGCAGCTCCAGCAAACTCAGGATGTTACTCAGGACAGTATGTTCCTTCTGGGTAGTGAAGCCCTGAAATCGATGATTGAGCATGAGTCTACACGTCCCCTGGTGTTCTCTGACAGCTACTTTCAGACCAAACAAAAGCTCTTGGATATCGAGAATCTGAAGCTTGAGGGGGCAGAGATGCACTCCTACCGTTATGTGATGAAACCAAGCTTACCTGTGCGTCGTGATAGTCCGAAAAAAGCAATTACTCTGGTTCTGGCAGTACTGCTGGGTGGGATGATTGGTGCGGGTGTGGTTCTTGGTCGCAACGCTCTGCGTAGTTACAACGCAAAAGCGCAGTAAGTCATCATTTATTTACTGCAAAAGAAAAACCGGGCGTTGCCCGGTTTTTTTGTGTCTGCAGATTACTGATGACGTTTACGTAAATTCTCAATCACCGTGGTCAGATCGAGATCCTGGTCCTGCAACAGAACCAACAGGTGATACATCAGGTCTGATGCTTCATTGGTCAGTTCGAAACGATCATGCACCGTCGCGGCCAATGCGGTCTCGACACCTTCTTCACCGACCTTCTGGGCAATTCGTTTAGTGCCACTTGCATAAAGCTTCGCGGTGTAAGAGCTGGCAGGATCCGCCGTTTTACGTTCAGCAAGCAGTTGTTCAAGTTGATACAGGAAAAGCCACTGATGGCTTGCTTCACCAAAACAACTGCTGGTGCCTTTATGGCAGGTTGGTCCAACTGGATTGACCAGCACCAACAGGGTGTCGTTATCGCAATCGGGTGTAATGCTGACAACATTGAGAAAGTTGCCAGAGGTTTCACCTTTGGTCCACAAACGCTGTTTGGTGCGCGAGAAAAAAGTCACTTTCCCGCTTTCGAGGGTTTTCTCCAGCGCCTCCAGGTTCATATAGCCGAGCATCAATACTTCCCCGGATACCGCATGTTGCACAATGACCGGAATCAGTCCGTCGGTTTTTTCCCAGTCAAGTTCCCGGCTTTGTTGCTTCGTTAGCATATCCTGATCTCCACGCCCTGTGTCGCCAGGTACGTTTTTAATTCACCAATATTAATTATCTGTTTGTGGAAGACTGAAGCTGCGAGTGCGCCGTCGACATCTGCATCTCTGAATGCCTCGAGGAAGTGTTCCATCGTTCCTGCACCACCAGAGGCGATCAGTGGAACATGGCAAACCTCGCGCACTTTTTTTAGCTGCTCCAGATCGTAGCCGTTACGAACACCGTCCTGGTTCATCATATTGAGGACGATTTCGCCTGCCCCGAGTTTTTGCACTTCTTTTACCCAGTCGAGAGTTTCCCACTGGGTGACGCGGGTACGGTTTTCATCACCGGTATATTGATTGACGTGATATTTTCCGGTTTCTGTGTCATGCCAGGTATCAATACCTACCACAATGCACTGCACACCAAAACGGTCAGCCAGGCGGGTAATCAGCGTCGGGTCGGCCAGCGCAGGGGAATTGATTGAGATTTTGTCTGCACCAAAGGTGAGTATTTTGGCTGCGTCTTCCGCCGACTTAATGCCGCCAGCAACACAGAACGGAATGTCTATCACTTCTGCCACACGTGAAACCCAGCTCTTATCAACCACACGGCCATCGCTGGAAGCAGTGATATCGTAGAACACCAGTTCATCCGCACCTTCATCGGCATAACGTTTTGCCAGCGGCACGATGTCGCCAATGATTTCGTGATTGCGAAACTGGACGCCTTTGACAACCTGTCCATCGCGAACGTCCAGACATGGAATTATGCGTTTTGCCAGCATTGGATGGCCTCCTCAACGGTGAATTTACCTTCCAGCAGAGCACGGCCGACGATCACGCCGCGAACGCCTGTCCCGCGCAGAGCGGCCACATCTTCAATATCACCAATACCGCCAGAGGACTGAAATGCCACCTGCGGGTATCTGGTGCAGACCTCTTCATAAAGCGAGACGTTTGAGCCAGCCAGCGTGCCATCGCGGGAGATATCTGTACACAGCACATGCTTCAGGCCAACGGGTAAATAGGTCTCAACCAGTTCTTCCAGCGAAACGCCGGAGTCTTCCTGCCAGCCGCTGACCGCTACCTGTTTGTTGCCCTGGGCATCAATACGCACATCGAGTGCCAGTACCAGCGCATCGGCGCCAAAGCGGGTGAACCAGCCTTTAACCGTCTCTGGTGATTTTACCGCTGTGGATCCGATAACCACACGCGCAACACCCGCGTCCAGCAGGGCTGCAACGTCCTCTTCAGTGCGCACGCCGCCGCCAACCTGTACCGGAACGTTTACGCCAGCGACCAGCGTTTTAATCAGCGGTATTTGTCGTTTCAACGGATCCTTTGCACCGGTCAAATCCACCAGGTGCAAAACCTGCGCACCTTGCGCGGCGTAGTCTTGTAGACGCGGTAAGGGATCGTTGCCGTAATCGCGCTGTTGCGCGTAATCGCCCTGATGGAGGCGTACAACCGTGCCGTCGATTAAATCTAATGCCGGAATAATCATCACATCTCCAGAAAGTTTTTCAGCAACTGCGCCCCTGCGGAACCCGAACGTTCAGGGTGAAACTGCACGCCGAAGAAATTGTCTTTTTGTACTGCAGCGGTAAACGGTTCGCCATAGTTGCACTGAGCGATGGTCCACGGATTCACCGGCATGGCGTAGCTGTGCACAAAATAAAAATATGCGCCGTCCTCAATGCCCTGAAACAGACGGTTCCCGGCCTGCGGATATACGCGGTTCCAGCCCATATGCGGTAGTGGCAGGCCAAAATCGGTCATTTTGGGCACGTCCTGCTCAATAATGCCCAACAGGTCGACACCGTTACTTTCTTCGCTGCGGCGACCGAGAAGTTGCATGCCCAGACAAATCCCTAACACAGGTTGTGTACAGGCTTTGATCAGCTCTATCAGTTCTCGTTCTTGTAACTGATCCATTGCCGACTGCGCGGTGCCAACACCGGGCAGAAAGAGTTTATCGGCGCGCAGTACAACATCGGCGTCACGACTGACAATAGGATCGTATCCATGACGCGCCACGGCGGATTTCACCGAGTTCAGGTTGGCGCAGCCGGTATCGAGGATCACCACATTCATCACAGCACTCCTTTTGAGGAGGGAAGCGTGTCGCCTTCCACGCGAATTGCCTGACGCAGCGTGCGACCAAATGCTTTGAACAAGCTTTCCACGCGGTGGTGGTCATTTTTGCCTTTGGTTTTCAGATGCAGCGTTACACCCATGGTGTAAGAGAGTGAACGGAAAAAGTGTTCAATCATTTCCGTGCTCAGATCGCCGACGCGCTGATAGGTAAATTCAGCCCGGTATTCCAGGTGAGGGCGCCCGGAAATATCCAGTGCGCAGCGTGCCAGACACTCGTCCATCGGCAGTACAAAACCAAAACGGTTGATTCCGCGTTTATCGCCCAGAGCCAGCTTTAAGGCTTCGCCCAGCGCCAGACCGGTATCTTCCACCGTGTGGTGATCGTCGATATACAGATCGCCTTTGACGGTAATTTCCATGCAAAAACCGCCGTGGGTCGAAATTTGATCCAGCATGTGGTCAAAGAAACCAACGCCGGTATTGATTTTGCTGCGACCCTCGCGGTCCAGCCAGACTTTGACGTCAATCTGTGTTTCTTTGGTATTACGCTCAACGTGAGCGTAACGATCGCGTCGGGTTAGCTGTTCGGCAATTATCGACCAGTTCAGGGTTTCACGGTTATAGCGTAATCCGGTAATTCCCATGTTTTCAGCAAGCTGAATATCGGTCGCCCGATCGCCAATGACGTAGCTGTTCGCGGCGTCCAGCGCTTGCTCAACCAGGTACTGTTCGACCAGCTTCACTTTTGGCTTACGGCAATCGCATTCATCCGTTGGCAGATGCGGACAGATCAATACTTCATCAAATTCCACCCCCTGAGAGGTGAATATCTGCATCATCAGGTTGTGCGGGCCGTCAAAATCTACCTGCGGGAAACTTTGCGTTCCCAGGCCATCCTGGTTGGTTATCATCACCAGCTTATAACCTGCCTTTTGCAGTTTCAGTAGCGCAGGGACAACCTCCGGCTCAAAAGCGAGCTTGTCAAAGCGATCAACCTGAAAGTCACTTGGCGGTTCAGAAATCAGGGTTCCATCACGGTCAATAAAAAGATACTTCTGGCTCATACTTGCTCCGCACGTAAGGCGTCAATGACGCGCTGGCTCTCTTCACGGGTTCCGACAGTAATACGCAGGCAGCCGCTTAACGAAGGTTGTTTGTTCTGGTCTCGTAAGATAATGCCCTGATCCCACAGAGATTTAAACACAGAACTGGAGGCGGTAAAGCGGGCCAGAATATAGTTGGTTTCAGAGGTGAAAACCTGCTCCACGCAGGGGATTGTTTTCAGGTTATCGACCAGATACTGGCGCTCTTGCAGGATCTGCGTCACCCGTTTACGCATGGCTGAAATCCCTTGTGGCGTCAGTGCATGGGCGGCGATGTCTGCCACTGGGGTAGAAAGCGGGTAGGGTGCAATCACTTTCAGCAGCAGGTTGATAATTTCTTCATTAGCCAGCGTAAATCCGCAGCGCAAGCCTGCAAGGGCAAACGCTTTGGAAAGCGTGCGCAGGACCACCAGGTTCGGATATTCAGAAAGCCAGCCTGCCAGCGTTGCCTGCGGACAAAACTCAATATAGGCTTCATCGGCGACCACGATGGCTTTCCCCTGCGTCATGTCGAGCAGTGAGCGCAGGTCCTGTGGGTTGATCAACTGACCTGTTGGATTATTCGGGCTGCAAACGTAGACAACCTTTACACCATCAAGCTTCTCAGCTATGCCCTGTAAATCCAGTTGCCAGTCGTCAAGAGTAGGGACGGTGCGGCATTCAACGCCGATGGTTTCGGCGCTGACGCTGTACATGCCATAGGTTGGCGGGCAGTAGAGAATCGCATCTTTGCCGGGTTCACAAAATGCGCGGATCAACAGCTCAATACCTTCGTCTGCCCCACGACTGACCAGTACCTGCTGTGGTTTCACGTCTGCGTACTGTGCGTAGTTCTCGATCACCGCTTTCGGCTGACATTCCGGATAGCGGTTTAGCGTCTGCTGGCTTAACTGGAATTCAACAGCGGTCGGAAACTCATTAGCATTCAGCCAGACATCGCCATTACCGCCCAGACGGCGGGCGGACTGATAGGGCGTCAGCTCACGAACATTTTTACGGGCTAAATCGGTAACGCTGAGAATGTTATCAGTACTCATGCTTGCTCCTTCAGGGCGTTAACACGCAGGGTGACGGCATTTTTGTGGGCGGTCAGTCGCTCAGCGGCGGCCAGCGTTTCAATCGTAGAGGCCAGGGCTGAGAAACCTTGCGGTGATAATTCCTGTACGGTCATCCGTTTCTGGAAATCAGCCAGCCCAAGACTTGAGCAGGTTGCCGTATAGCCATAGGTTGGCAGGACGTGGTTGGTACCTGAAGCGTAATCACCCGCCGATTCCGGCGACCAGTCACCGAGAAATACCGAACCGGCACTGGTGATGTCATCAACCAGTTCCCGCGCGTTACGGGTCTGAATAATCAAATGTTCCGGACCGTACTGATTAGAGATGGCGATGCATTGCTGCAAATCTTTAGTCACAATCAGGCGACTGGCGCTTAACGCCTGACGAGCGGTTTCCGCGCGAGGCAGTTCAGCAAGCTGGCGTTCTACCGCTTCAGCGACACGGCGTGCGATATCAGCATCCGGCGTCAGCAGGATCACCTGAGAGTCCGGTCCGTGTTCGGCCTGAGAAAGTAAGTCAGAGGCGACGAAATCCGGTGTTGCGCCGCTGTCGGCAATCACCAGCACTTCTGACGGGCCCGCAGGCATATCGATTGCCGCACCGTCCAGACGCTGGCTGATCTGGCGTTTGGCCTCGGTCACAAAGGCATTACCGGGTCCGAAAATTTTGTCCACTTTCGGTACAGATTCGCTACCAAAGGCCAGCGCGGCGATGGCCTGCGCGCCTCCGACGTTAAACACGTCCTGTACCCCGCATAACTGCGCCGCATACAAAATTTCATCGGCAATAGGCGGCGGGGAACACAGCACTACTTTTTTGCATCCCGCTATACGAGCTGGAGTGGCAAGCATTAATACCGTAGAGAAGAGCGGTGCAGACCCTCCGGGAATATACAGGCCAACAGAGTTCACCGGACGGGTCACCTGCTGGCAGCGCACGCCGGGCTGCGTTTCGATATCTACTGGTGGCAGTTTTTGCGCGTTATGGAAAGTTTCGATGTTGTTTACCGCCACAGCCATGGCCTGCTTGAGGTCATCACTCAGGCGTGCGCTGGCGGCGGCAATGTCTTCGGCGCTGACTTTCAGCGCACTGACTGTGGTTTTATCAAACTTTGCGCTGTATTCGCGCAGCGCCGTATCACCACGTGATTTGACGTTATCCAGAATGTCGCTGACGGTACGGGTGATGCTGTCTGAGGCGGAAATTGCCGGGCGCATCAGTAATTCGCGTTGCTGCTCGGGGCTACAGCTATTCCAGTCAATGATTGTGCTAAAGCTCATGGCGATTACTCCATCATCTTCTCAATCGGCAGTACCAGAATCGAGCTGGCACCGAGCGCTTTCAGTTTTTCCATGGTTTCCCAGAACAGGGTTTCGCTGCTGACCATGTGCATTGCCACTCGCTGCTGATCGCCCGCCAGCGGCAGAATGGTTGGGCGTTCAGCACCCGGAAGCAGGGCGATGACATCTTCCAGACGTTCGCTTGGAGCGTGCATCATGATGTACTTGGATTCGCGGGCCTGGATAACACCCTGAATGCGGGTCAGTAATTTATCAATCAGCTGTTGCTTGGCTTCAGCCATCTCGCCATCGCGTTGAATCAGGCAGGCTTTGGAACGGTAAATGACCTCCACTTCACGCAGGCCGTTGGCTTCCAGTGTGGCGCCAGTTGAAACCAGATCACAGATAGCATCGGCCAGTCCGGCACGCGGCGCGACTTCAACAGAACCGTTTAACAGACAGGATTTAAACGAGACGCCTTTTTGATCGAGGTAGCGTTTGAGCAGGTGCGGATAAGAGGTCGCGATACGTTTGCCGTCCAGCGCTGACGGGCCGTCCCATGCTTCGTCAACGGGGGTAGCCAGCGAGAGACGGCAGCCGCCGAAGTCCAGTCGACGCAGTGTAAAGTAGCGTGGATCTTCGCCCTGTGCCCGTCGGTTGAGCAGTTCCTCTTCCAGAACGTTTTCACCAATGATGCCAAGATCCACGACGCCATCCATTACCAGACCCGGGATATCGTCATCACGCACGCGGAGAATATCAATCGGCATATTCTCTGCCATCGCAATCAGGCGCTGGGTGTGAAGATTAATTTTAATGCCACAGCGGGCCAGTAATTCGCGTGAATCATCGCTTAAACGGCCTGATTTCTGCATAGCTATGCGTAAACGGGTGTTGTCTAACATTCTCTGTTCCTCGTTATCCTGTCTGAATTGGTCTGGGTTGCGCGCCAAAAAAAAAGCCCCCGGAAGAATTCTTCCGGGGGCTCTCTCATACGCTCATGCACCACTGGAAGATTTAAATGTCTCCCAGCACACATCGCCTGAAAGACTAGTCAGGATGATGGTGGTGATGGTGTTTAAATTGAGCGCGTGTCATAAAATTTCTCGATGAATGCTTATTCATTTGATGTCTTTTAACCTAAACCACTTCAGCCACGGAAAGCAAGGGCTTTTTTTGATCATTAATTCATTTCATATTGATACTATGAATTGTCAGCCACCGTGGGCTGGCGTAGCCTTGAGTTATAGGCCAAAAGTCAGGAGAGAAGGCATGAAAAAGGTCGCAATTGTCGGGTTAGGTTGGTTAGGCATGCCGTTAGCCATGTCACTGGCGGCGAGAGGCTGGCAGGTCACCGGCAGCAAAACCACTTTGGATGGTGTAGAAGCGGCCCGAATGAGCGGTATTGAGAGCTACTCGTTACGCCTGGAGCCTGAACTGGTCTGTGAGCCAGATGATCTTGATGCGTTAATGGACGCCGATGCGCTGGTGATCACGCTGCCCGCACGCCGGAGCGGTCCTGGTGAGGATTTTTATCTGCAGGCGATGCAGGAACTGGTCGACAGTGCGCTGGCGTATCGTATTCCTCGGATTATTTTTACCAGCTCTACGTCGGTCTATGGCGATGTACAGGGGATGGTAAAAGAGGGCTCGCCGCGTAATCCGGTTACGGCAAGCGGTCGCGTTCTGAAAGAACTGGAAGACTGGCTGCACAACCTGCCGGGGACCTCGGTCGATATTCTGCGTCTGGCCGGGTTAGTTGGACCGGGAAGACACCCTGGCCGTTTTTTTGCGGGTAAAACGGCTCCTGACGGACAACACGGGGTTAATCTGGTGCATCTGGATGATGTTGTTTCGGCAATCACCTTGTTGTTACAGGCACCTAAAGGGGGACACATCTATAATATATGTGCGCCTATGCATCCTGCGCGTAATGTGTTCTATCCCCAGATGGCTCGTTTGTTGGGTATGGAGCCGCCAACTTTCCGGGACAGTGTGGATAACGGTAAAGGTAAAGTCATTGATGGCAACCGCATTTGTAATGAGCTTGGGTTCGAGTACCAGTATCCTGATCCGCTGGTGATGCCGATGGAGTGACAGACCAGCAGAGTGCCGCTGTATACCGCCAGGGGGCGAGTATGAAACCACTGCTGGACGTTCTGATCATCCTTGATGCGTTAGAGAAAGAGGGAAGCTTCGCGGCGGCGTCGGCAAAATTGTTTAAGACGCCGTCGGCGCTGAGCTATACCGTCCATAAGCTGGAGAGCGACCTCAATATTCAGTTGCTGGATCGCAGCGGACATCGGGCGAAATTTACCCGTACCGGTCAGATGCTGCTGGAAAAGGGGAGGGAGGTACTGCACACCGTCCGCGAACTTGAAAAACAGGCGATCAAACTGCATGAGGGTTGGGAAAACCAACTGGTTATCGGTGTGGATGATACGTTTCCCTTTTCGCTTCTTGCCCCGCTCATCGAATCTTTTTACCAACATCACAGTGTGACTCGCCTTAAATTTATTAACGGCGTGCTGGGAGGCTCCTGGGATGCTCTTACCCAGGGACGGGCAGATATTATTGTCGGTGCGATGCACGAACCGCCCTCGGCAAGCGAATTCGGTTTTGCGCGTTTAGGCGATCTTGAGCAGGTTTTTGTGGTCGCTCCCCATCATCCGTTGGCGCAGGAAGAAGAACCATTGAATCGCCGAACCATCAAACGGTATCGCGCTATCGTTGTGGGAGATAATGATAATGCGCATTCTGCGAATTCGTCCGGAACTCAGTTATTTGATGATCAGGAAGCTATTACTGTTTTCGATTTTAAGACCAAGCTGGAATTGCAAATTAGTGGCCTGGGGTGTGGCTATATGCCGCGTTATCTGGCACAGCGATTTTTGGACAGTGGCGCGCTTATTGAGAAGAAAGTGGTCGCGCAAATTATGTTTGAGCCGGTGTGGATTGGCTGGAATGAACAGACCTCTGGATTAGCAAGCGTCTGGTGGCGGGATGAGATTTTAGCAAATAGTGCTATTGCGGGTGTCTATGTAAAAACGGTTGCCGATAAATCAAACAGTTAAGAAAAAATATTATTATACAGTAGCCTCATTCTCTTGTTATTTCTCCCCACTTTAGTGCAAAATACGCCGCTTGCAAAAAATGACATTAACCGACGTTTTAATACGCGTCGGTTATTTTTTTGCATCAAACCAATCATTCATAAAAGAGGCCGGGCTTCGTACCGGATAGATACTTACTAAAAACCGACAGTTGTTGTCGCTGAGGAATCCATAAAAATGGGGCAATTTTTTGCTTACGCGACGGTGTTCACCGTAAAGGGGAATGACCATGTCGCATAACGTTACTCCAAACACCTCTCGCGTGGAATTACGTAAAACGCTTACGTTGGTTCCGGTTGTTATGATGGGCCTTGCCTATATGCAGCCGATGACGCTGTTCGATACATTTGGTATCGTTTCGGGCCTCACAGACGGTCACGTGCCGACGGCATATGCCTTCGCGCTGGTCGCCATTCTGTTTACAGCGCTGAGCTACGGGAAGCTGGTACGTCGTTACCCTTCTGCTGGCTCTGCGTACACCTATGCCCAGAAATCTATTAGTCCTACTGTAGGTTTTATGGTGGGTTGGTCTTCTCTGCTCGATTACCTGTTCGCGCCGATGATCAACATTCTGCTGGCAAAAATTTACTTTGAAGCCCTCGTGCCTTCGATTCCGTCGTGGGTATTTGTTATCGCCCTGGTGGCGTTTATGACGGCATTCAACCTGCGTAGTCTCAAATCCGTCGCTAACTTCAATACCGTGATTGTGGTGTTGCAGGTTGTGCTGATTGCGGTCATTTTGGGCATGGTGGTTTACGGTGTATTTGAAGGCGAAGGTGCCGGTACGCTGGTGAGTTCCCGTCCATTCTGGTCAGGCGATGCGCACGTTATTCCGATGATCACCGGTGCGACGATTCTGTGCTTCTCCTTTACAGGATTTGACGGCATCAGCAACTTGTCGGAAGAAACTAAAGATGCCGAGCGCGTAATTCCACGTGCTATCTTCCTGACCGCGCTGATTGGTGGCCTGATCTTTATTGTCTCCACCTATCTGTTGCAGCTGTACTTCCCGGATATCTCGCGCTTCAAGGACCCGGATGCTTCGCAGCCAGAAATTATGCTGTATGTAGCTGGTAAGTTCTTCCAGGTTGGCGCACTGATTTTCTCCACCATTACCGTACTGGCATCCGGTATGGCGGCGCATGCAGGCGTAGCGCGTCTGATGTATGTGATGGGGCGTGACGGTGTCTTCCCGAAAAGTTTCTTCGGTTATGTGCACCCGAAATGGCGTACTCCGTCCATGAACATCATTCTGGTTGGGGCGATTGCCCTGCTGGCAATCAACTTCGACCTGGTGATGGCAACGGCGCTGATTAACTTTGGTGCGCTGGTGGCGTTTACCTTCGTTAACCTGTCGGTGATCTCCCAGTTCTGGATCCGTGAGAAGCGCAACAAGACGCTGAAAGACCACTTCCAGTACCTGTTCCTGCCGATGTGCGGTGCGCTGACCGTTGGTGCGCTGTGGGTGAACCTGGAAGAGAGCTCTATGGTTCTGGGTCTGATCTGGGCTGGTATTGGTCTGATTTACCTGGCTTGCGTGACCAAAAGTTTCCGCAACCCGGTACCGCAGTACGAAGATGTTGCATAACAACTGACTTTTCTGCGCCGGTTTGCCCGGCGCATAATTAAAAACCGGAGAATTTCTCCGGTTTTTTTATGTCTGCGTTTTACACAATCTCTTCAGCGTATTGCCAGAGCGATTTCAGCAGCATCAGTTTCTCTTTGTTATCAGCGTACTGCTGACTCAGTGTCTGCAGTTCATTGGCGTAATTTTGCAAAAACTCTGGAGTGAACACCTGGCGGCGATGTTCCAGCCAGCGCTGTTGTTCGGTTTCATCCAGCGTGCCGGGGAAGTTGCGGGCGCGGTAATTAAACAGCAGTTTTTCAATGCGTTTATCGACGAAGGTGATGTCCAGCGCCGGTAAATTACGCGGGTCGGTCTCCAGAACGATTTTCATCGCGGCGCGGTCGGCATCACTGAAAAAACCGTTATACAGTTGGGCATCCACGTTATCTGATGGGGCGAAAGGCTCGGCTTCGGCAAAAATGGCCACTACTTTATCGCGGACCTGCGGGTTTTCGCGCAGGACTTTAAGATTATCCAGACAATGCTGACGGTTAATCCCGAGGCGATCGGCATCTTCCGGGCGGAGTGTATTGGCTTGCGCCAGCACCGGACATTTGTTGATGTGCACCAGTTTTACCGGTACCGCCACGTTATCGCCCAAGTCGGCTTTAGCCGTGTACAGGCGCTCGCGCAGAGTGTCGCTGTCCAGCTCAAGCAGAGGAGAAATATCACCGGCTAAATCGACCATGATAACCGCGTTGCGATTGTCCGGATGCCAGGCGAGCGGAGCGACCCAACTGGTGTTACCTCGCCATGCGCCGAACATGCCGGAGACATGCACCAGGGGTTTCATTTGTGGAACGTCAATCAGGGCGGTCAGTTTGTGCTTATTACGATGGCTATAAAGATAGTCAAACAGGCGCGGCTGACGTGACTTAACCAGTTGTGCCATTGCAATAGTCGCGTAGACGTCTGCCATCGCATCGTGGGCATTGGCATGTTCAATGCCGTTGGCTTTGGTCAAATGTTCAAGCCGGAAGCTGGGCAAACCGTCGTCGTTTTCTGGCCAGTTAATCCCTTCTGGACGCAGTGCATAACATGCGCGCATCACATCCAGTAAATCCCAGCGTGAATTATCGTGTTGCCAGCTCCAGGCATAAGGATCGTAAAAATTGCGATACAGAATATTGCGTGTCACTTCATCATCGAAGCGGACATTGTTATAGCCCAGGATACAGGTTTTCGGCACGGTAAACAGCGAGTGAATACGTGCAGCAAAAGCAGCCTCATTCTCTCCCTTTTCACGCGCTTCCTGCGGCGTAATACCGGTGATCAGTACCGCCTCTGGTTGTGGCAGATAATCGTCTGCAGGCTTGCAATAAAAGACTTCAGGTTCACCAATAATGTTGAACTCGCTATCTGTGCGGATAGCTGCGAACTGTGCGGGTCTGTCCAGCGCCGGATGGGTGCCAAAGGTTTCGTAATCGTGGAAGAGAAAAGTCGGGTGCTGCTTGCCGTCATTCATTGTTCAGTTATGTCCGGGATCAATTTAGCGCTTTTCTAAGAATACCAAAAATGAGCGCGGTAATCAGCAAAGTGATTATCATTCCTGGGTACTGGCCGCATTAAAATTGAGATAAACAAGAGCTGATTAAATGAGATAAATTATTTTTTTAGTTTTAAAGGAAATTACCGGAATAAATTTTCCTGAAGGCTGGTGTTTAGAAAAATCTGATTGCGAACAATTATTGTTATTTTTACGGTTAATTGTTGTGTTTTGGAAATTTTAAAAGTCTTTTATAAACAAAGGCTTTTATTTCTAATGATTAATGGTGGTTTAGTGTAATGAAATGTGAGTGATGTTAAAAACTAATAATTTAAACGCCATATAATCATTGGATATATCTAATAACAGGAGGTTATATGAGCATTAGTCGGCGTAATTTTTTGCGAGGAGTGGGGATTGGTTGCTCTGCTTGTGCAATAGGAAGTTTCCCACCTGGTGCACTGGCGCGGAATTCGCCTGAGAGCATTAAAGGCAAAACAGCGCTCACGCCAAGTCTGTGCGAAATGTGTTCATTTCGTTGCCCAATTCAAGCGCAGGTCATTAATAATAAAACCGTTTTTATCCAGGGTAATCCCAATGCGCCTCAACAAGGTACGCGAGTTTGCGCGCGAGGGGGAAGTGGCGTCAGCCTGGTCAACGACCCACATCGTATCGTTAAACCGATGAAGCGTACCGGCCCCCGCGGTAGCGGTGAATGGCAGGTCATTAGCTGGCAACAGGCTTATAAAGAAATTGCTGAAAAAATGGGTGCCATAAAAGAGCAGTATGGTCCCCAGGGCATTGTGTTCTCTTCTAAATCAGGTTCGCTTTCCGGCCATTTATTTCACCTGGCGACGGCCTTTGGTTCGCCTAATACCTTCACTCACGCCTCAACATGTCCCGCAGGAAAATCTATTGCCGCTAAGGTGATGATGGGGGGCGATTTAGCAATGGATATTGCCAATACCCGCTATATGGTTTCCTTTGGTCATAACTTGTATGAAGGCATTGAGGTTGCCGACACGCATGAACTGATGACCGCGCAGGAGAAGGGGGCGAAGATGGTCAGCTTCGATCCTCGTTTGTCCGTGTTTTCCAGTAAAGCGGATGAATGGCATGCGATCAAACCTGGTGGTGATTTACCGGTGCTTATGGCCATGTGCCACGTCATGATTAAAGAAAAGCTCTATGACGCACAGTTTGTTGAACGCTACACCACGGGATTTGCGCAACTGGTCGAGGCAGTACAAGAGACTACCCCTGAATGGGCGCAAAAACTGGCCGATGTGCCTGCGGATGTCATTACCCGCGTTACCCGGGAAATGGCAGCTTGTGCGCCTCACGCCATCGTTAGTCCGGGCCACCGTGCGACGTTTTCTCAGGAAGAGATCGACATGCGGCGGATGATTTTCACCCTCAATGTGTTGATGGGGAATATTGAACGTGAAGGTGGTATGTACCAGAAAAAAAATGCCGCCACCTACAACAAACTGGCTGGTGAAAAAGTCGCCCCGGTGCTGGCGAAACCTGATGCCAAGTTGGCGAAACCTGCAGCACAACGTATTGATATGGTCGCGCCGCAGTTTAAGTACATCGCGGCGGGCGGTGGGGTTGTGCAGAGTATTATCGATGCCGTGTTAAATCAGACACCGTATCCGGTGAAGGGATGGATTATGTCCCGACATAATCCTTTTCAAACCGTAACCTGCCGACCCGATTTGGTCAAAACCGTTGAACAACTGGATCTTGTGGTCAGCTGTGATGTTTATTTAAGCGAAAGTGCGGCGTATGCCGATTATCTGCTTCCGGAGTGTACCTACCTCGAGCGCGATGAAGAGGTTTCTGATATGTCCGGGCTAAATCCGGCCTATGCGCTGCGTCAGCAGGTTGTTGAGCCTGTTGGCGATGCGCGTCCGAGCTGGCAGATCTGGAAAGAGCTGGGAGAACAGTTAGGGCTGGGACAATTTTATCCGTGGCAAGATATGCAAACACGGCAGTTATATCAACTGAATGGCGACCATGCTTTATCTGCTGAACTGCGCCAGAAGGGATACCGCGAATGGGGCATCCCATTGTTATTGCGCGAACCTGAAATGGTACGCCAGTTTACGGCACAGTATCCCGCTGCGGTAGCAGTTGACAGCGACGGCACTTACGGCGAGCAACTCCGATTCAAATCCCCGTCAGGAAAAATCGAACTTTATTCCGAAGAGCTGGAGACATTACTACCCGGCTACGGTAGCCCGCGAGCCCGTAATTTTGCGCTTAAGGGGGATAACGAACTCTATTTTATCCAGGGCAAAGTGGCGGTTCACACAAACGGTGCGACGCAATATGTTCCTCTGCTTAGTGAGCTGATGTGGGATAACGCAGTATGGATACACCCGAAAACAGCACAAGAAAAAGGGATCAAAAGCGGGGACGACATCTGGCTGGAAAACGCGACGGGTAAAGAGAAAGGTAAGGCGCTGGTAACAGCTGGTATTCGACCCGATACGCTGTTCGTCTATATGGGATTTGGCGCCAAGGCCGGGGCCAGGACGGCTGCGACAACGCATGGTATTCACTGCGGTAATTTACTTCCGCATGTGACCAGTCCGGTTTCCGGGACGGTGGTTCACACTGCTGGCGTTACGCTGAGTCGGGCATGAGAAAGGAGAACATCATGAATCATTCAACAAACCCCTATGTCATGCTGCATGACGAGAAACGCTGTATTGGCTGTCAGGCGTGTACGGTTGCCTGCAAAGTACTTAATGATGTACCCGAGGGTTACAGCCGGCTGCAGGTGCAGATCCGTTCACCGGAAAATGAGCCTCAGGTTCTGTCTCATTTTCAGTTTGTGCGAGTCTCCTGCCAGCATTGTGAAGATGCGCCTTGTGTCAGCGTCTGCCCGACCGGCGCGTCTTACCGTGATGAGAATGGCATTGTACAAGTCGACAAATCGCGTTGTATTGGCTGCGACTATTGTGTCGCCGCTTGTCCGTTCCATGTGCGCTACCTTAACCCGCAAACAGGAATCGCTGACAAATGTAACTTCTGCTCGGATACCCGCCTGGATGCCGGACAATCACCAGCATGTGTTTCTGTTTGTCCGACGGATGCGCTGAAATTTGGCCGCCGCGATGACCCGGAAATTCAGCACTGGATTAATCAAAAAGCGGTTTATCGCCAGCAGGAAAAACGAAGTGGCGAGGTGAGTCTTTATCGACGTAAAGAGATCCATCAGGAGGGGAAAGTATGAATGCTATCTGGGGAGCAGAGCTTAATTATGCGCCGGATTACTGGCCGCTGTGGCTCATTTATGCAGGTGTTATCAT
The DNA here is from genome assembly GCF_030333065.1 of Citrobacter sp. Cm046. Taxonomy (NCBI): domain Bacteria; kingdom Pseudomonadati; phylum Pseudomonadota; class Gammaproteobacteria; order Enterobacterales; family Enterobacteriaceae; genus Citrobacter; species Citrobacter sp. Cm046. The sequence goes on from NZ_JAOWGP010000032.1 coordinate 82,911, forward strand.
TCTGATGATGATTATTGGCCTGATCGCACATGCACTGTTGCGTCGGATGCTGGCACCCAAAACGGCAGGCGGAGAAGAGCATCGTGACTACCTCTATTCGTTAGCAGTCCGTCGTTGGCACTGGGGGAATGCACTGTTATTCATCCTGCTTCTGCTGAGCGGCTTATTTGGTCACTTTTCTGTCGGCCCTGTGGCCTTAATGGTGCAGGTGCATACCTGGTGTGGCTTTGCATTGCTCGCCTTCTGGGTTGGCTTTGTGCTGATAAACGCAACCAGCGGTAATGGCTGTCACTACCGTGTGAAATTTAACGGGCTGATTTCGCGCTGCTTGCTGCAAACGCGCTTTTATCTGTATGGGATCATGAAAGGCGAAGCGCATCCCTTTGCGGCTACGGCGGATAATAAATTTAACCCTCTGCAACAACTGGCATATCTGGCCATTATGTATGCGCTGGTTCCGTTATTAATCATCACCGGTTTGCTGTGTCTTTACCCGCAGGTTATCGGAGCAGGTCCGGTAATGTTAGTGCTGCATATGGCGTTAGCGATTGTTGGCATTCTGTTTATTTGTGCACATATTTACCTGTGCACATTAGGCGACACGCCGACACAAATATTTCGTAGCATGATTGATGGCTATCATCGTCATCGTAGTCATCACACAGAAGCGCAGCCACGTAAAGGGTAATTAATCTAGTACGCATCGCGCACGATACGTACATTTAACACCCATATCACCTTGCAAGAAAATGTGCTTTATGTCACATTTTCTTGCAATTTATCCCTGTTTATTCGACTAAACTTCCGTAAAAAGAACGGCTATTTCTCCTATTCCTGAGGACATGCTGTTGAAATGCCGTTTGTTTGTTGCCGCTTCTCTGTTCGCGATGAGTTTTTCGTCCGCCTTTGCGGCGGATGTCACCAGTTTTGCTCCCCAGCCTCCAGCCATAAATGCCGGGGCGTGGGTGCTTATGGATTACACCACGGGCCAAATTCTTACCGCAGGTAATGAACACCAGCAGCGCAATCCCGCCAGCCTCACCAAACTGATGACAGGTTATGTTGTTGATCGCGCAATCGACAGCCACCGCATCAGCCCGACCGATATTGTTACCGTTGGACGAGATGCCTGGGCAAAAGATAATCCGGTATTCGTGGGCTCATCATTAATGTTCCTGAAAGAAGGCGATCGTGTTTCAGTGCGTGATTTAAGCCGCGGCTTAATTGTCGATTCTGGTAATGATGCCTGTGTCGCGTTGGCTGATTACATTGCCGGTGGACAGCCACAGTTTGTCGACATGATGAACAGCTATGTGAAAAAGCTAAAGCTTCAGGACACGCATTTCGAAACGGTACACGGACTGGATGCGCCAGGTCAGCACAGTTCTGCTTACGATCTGGCCGTGCTATCCCGGGCAATCATTCATGGAGAGCCTGATTTTTACCATATGTATAGTGAGAAAAGCCTTACATGGAATGGCATCACGCAGCAGAACCGTAACGGATTGTTGTGGGATAAGACGATGAATGTCGATGGGTTGAAAACGGGGCACACGTCTGGTGCCGGATTTAATCTAATCGCATCTGCTGTTGATGGACAGCGCCGTTTGATTGCTGTTGTCATGGGCGCTGAGAGTGCGAAAGGGCGCGAAGATCAGGCGCGCAAACTGTTGCTATGGGGACAGCAAAACTTCGACACAGTGCAGATTTTGCGTAGCGGTAAGCAGGTAGGTGTTGAGCGGATTTGGTATGGCGATAAAGAAAAAATTAGCCTGGGTACTGAGCAGGATTTCTGGATGGCACTGCCGAAAACGGAAGTTCAAAACATTAAAGCAAAGTATGTGCTTGATAAGAAAGAACTGGTTGCCCCTATTGCTGCGCATCAACGCGTGGGTGAGATTGAACTCTATGACCGAGATCAGCTCGTGGCACACTGGCCGCTGATGACGCTGGAGTCAGTTGGCGAAGGCGGCATGTTTTCTCGTCTGAGCGATTATTTTCACCATAAAGTGTAATTAATTGCTTGTGGTTCTGACTGGCAAGAGTGCGAATCTGCTCACATAATGAACACTGTTTCCTTGTTGTCGTAATAAGCAATAATTATACTGTATATAAATACAGTGTAATTATGGAGGCTATATGAAGTATGAGATCAGGCAGGTAGAAAAACGCAGGATTGCCGGCTTTCACATGGTGGGACCGTGGGAACAAACGGTAAAGCAGGGATTTGAGCAGTTAATGATGTGGGTCGATAGTAAGAATATCGCACCGCTGGAATGGATTGCCGTCTATTACGACAACCCGGACGTTGTTCCGGCAGATAAACTCCGCTGTGATACTGTAGTTTCCGTCCCTGATAGTTTCGTGATCCCACAAAACAGTGAAGGAGTGACTCTGACTGAACTGGCGGGTGGTGAATATGCAGTTGCCGTTGCACGCGTTGAGAATCATGATTTTGCGACACCGTGGTATCAGTTTTTTAATCTCCTGTTGCAGGACTCAACGTATCAGATATCGGCCAGACCTTGTTTTGAAATTTATATGAACAATGGTACGGAAGATGGTTACTGGGACATTGAAATGTATGTGCCAGTGCAGTCGAAGTAACTGTTTTTTTGTGTAAATCAGGATGAAAGTCCTGACCATTACAGTGATATTTTCACTGAAAAAGCAGGTACAATTCCGTTCTTTGCTATTCCCTGACGGAGTGCATGAGTGCGTGCAGATAAGTCGCTGAGTCCTTTTGAAATTCGTTTGTATCGTCATTATCGTGTTGTGCATGGTATTCGCATTGCGCTGGCGTTTCTTCTCACTTTTCTGCTGGTCCGGCTGCTGAACATCCCTGAAGGTACATGGCCTCTAATCACGCTGGTCGTGATCATGGGGCCTATTTCATTTTGGGGTAATGTGGTTCCCAGGGCTTTTGAGCGCATTGGTGGGACGATTCTGGGCTCTGTGCTGGGGCTGGTGGCTCTGCGGCTGGAACTCTTTTCACTACCGTTAATGTTGATATGGTGTGCGGTGGCGATGTTTCTCTGCGGCTGGTTGGCTCTAGGCAAAAAGCCCTATCAGGCTCTGCTGATTGGCATTACGCTTGCCGTTGTCGTGGGAGCTCCTGCTGGCGATATGAATACGGCACTCTGGCGTGGTGGTGACGTTATCCTGGGGTCGCTACTGGCGATGCTGTTTACCGGCATCTGGCCACAACGCGCTTTTATACACTGGCGTATTCAACTTGCGCATTGTGTTACAGGGTATAATCGTGTGTACCAGGCTGCTCTGTCGCCTAACCTGCTCGAACAACCCCGTCTGGAGAAACATTTACAGCAGTTGTTGAGTGACGTTGTCAAAATGCGCGGGCTCATCGTCCCTGCCAGCAAAGAAACGCATATCCAAAAGTCTATATTTGAGGCTATTCAAACTGTTAACCGTAATCTGGTTTGCATGCTCGAGTTGCAAATTAATGCGCTTTGGGCAACGCGTACCAGCCACTTTGTGATGCTGAATGCGCATACACTGCGTGAAACACAGCTCAGAACTCAACAGGCATTACTGACGATAACTCATGCTCTGTATGAAGGTAATCCGCAGCCAGTGCTTGCCAATACGGAAAAACTCAACGATACCGTAGCGGAGCTGCGTAAGCTCATTGATGAGCATAAAGGCGATAATGTCGCTGAGACTCCCATTCACGGCTATGTCTGGCTGAACATGGAAATGGCACGACAACTGGAGTTGCTCTCACATTTAATCTGTCGCGCTTTGCGCAAATAAAGAGCAGATGAGGGGATTGATTATCCTGCTGCTTCGATTCAGCAAGGATTAAGGGTATGATACTGAAAAAGGCTAAAACCATTGTTAACTGCAATGGCTTTACCCTCGATAATTCAGGTTTCAACCATGTATTGTCAATGCATATGCAACTTGAAGTATGGCGGGCATGAAAGTAATGTTGACCCACTTTAGCCGTTGTTTAAACGAATCCGAATCTCACATTATCAGGGGTGTAAAAATGGAAACTACCAAGCCTTCTTTCCAGGACGTGCTGGAATTTGTTCGTCTGTTCCGTCGTAAGAACAAACTGCAACGTGAAATCCAGGACGTTGAGAAAAAGATCCGTGACAACCAGAAACGCGTTCTGCTGCTGGACAACCTGAGTGACTACATCAAGCCGGGCATGAGCGTCGAAGCGATCCAGGGCATTATTGCCAGCATGAAAAGTGACTACGAAGATCGCGTGGATGATTACATCATCAAAAACGCTGAGATCTCAAAAGAGCGTCGCGATATCTCTAAAAAGCTGAAAGCCATGGGCGAAGTGAAAAACGGCGAAGCGAAAGCAGAGTAACGTTTTATACCCTGAACCTTCAGGTTTCAGGCAAAATTGAAGTATGACAGGTATATAATGATAAGGGCTGCGGTGCGGCCCTTATTGTAACTCGACCCCGCCAGTTACCATCCTTAGCAAATGCTGTTCCGGCCAGTGCCTTGTCAGCTTCTTCTGCCCCAGCATCCATTTGATATAATCAACATCGTGACGTTTTCTGTCCAGCATCAGGCCGACAACGCTGCCGCTGTGCGCGACATTCACTCCGTATAAATCACATTCTTCTACCAGCGCCAATAGTGAGTCGAAATCGGGTTTTGGCAACAACAACTGACTGGCGATTGCGCTTAGTGTTGCCGCTTCGCCCATCCTGTATGGGTTTTGATAAATACAGGCTTCCTGAACTTTTTCCCATGCTCGCTTAAGTGCAGGGGCGCCAGCCTGTAATCCTGACTGACGAGGAATACGATGATAGTCTGCTGTACGTAACGTTTCCGGGCTTTCGAGAACTAACAGGTCGAGTTGCGGCTGCGCTTCACAGGCAATTTGTGTGGAGGCGTCGTTATGATCGAAAAGGGTTAACTGGCGAAAAACGGTACTGTCAGTAGGCTCAAGTGAAACGCAAAGCTGTGCCAGTGTCGATTCATCTAACGGATGGCCCAGATGATGCGCCGTAGCAATTGCCGTGGCGGCAATATCCGCCGTGCTGCTGGCCATACCTTTGGCGATGGGGATTGTTGAATGGATGTCTATCCGGATATCCTGGCTGACATGTGCCGGGTATTGCCAGTGCTGCAACAACCGGTCAACCATCGCCCGAGAGAGGGGACGCTCATCTGTCAACGGTGAACCTGAACTGATCTCAACGGTGCTATACCATTCAACCGGGCAGGAGACCAATTTCTCACTGCCCAAAATCCAGCCCTGGATAAGTTCTCCGCATGATGCGGGACATTGCGCAACAGCCACGTCTTCACCTTTGTGATCAGCAATCCTCGGCGCATAGTGTCATGGCGATCGCGCTATTACCATGATTTGCCGCAATTTGCAGTGCGGCAATACTAGGCCGGGATGTCCAATGTCACAGTTTCTGCTATCGCTATTCGCATCACGTCCTGCGCTATCATTAGCTCTTCATTAGTGTTAATCACGGCCACTTTGACCATCGCGTTTTCTGTCTGAATGAAGGTCGCGTTACGCTGATTTTTTTCTTCATCAACGGCCAGACCTAAGAAATTCAGATTGCGACAAATGGCGGCCCTGGCACGTGCAGAGTTCTCGCCAATACCACCAGTAAATACCAGTGCATCCAGACCGCCCATTTGCATAATGTAGCTACCAATCGTGGCCCGAATACGTTCGGCAAACAGCGTTAGCGCAAGTGCTGCCTGATGGTTTCCATTATCAGCAGCATGTTCAACGTCACGGTAATCAGGTGAAATGCCAGAAATACCCAGCAAACCTGACTCATTATTGAGTAACTGATTGAGCTGCTGAGGTGTTTTGCCTTCACGCATCGCAATCCACGGCAGAATAGACGGATCGATATCACCACTACGAGTGCCCATCATCACGCCCGATTGTGGGGTAAAGCCCATTGATGTATTAACCGACAGCCCGCCCTTGATGGCGCAGATACTGCTCCCGTTACCCAGATGACAGCACACAACGCGCAGGGCGCTGAGAGGAACACCCAGTTTTTCAGCCAGTGCGGCGCTGACATATTTATGGCTGGTGCCATGAAAACCGTAGCGACGAATTCCCAGCTCAGAGTAATACCGCCAGGGCAGGGGATAAATAAAAGAAGGCTCATCGAGTGTCTGATGGAAAGCGGTGTCAAAAACGGCAACAGCAGGCGTTTTTGGCAGCAATTGGCGAAATACAGCAATGCCGAGCGCATTAACCGGGTTATGTAACGGTGCCAGTTCTGCAAGACGCTCGATTTCTGCCAGTGTTTCCTCGGTCACCAGGGCAGAATCTTTAAAAGATTCCCCGCCGTGCGCAACGCGATGTCCCGTACCGTCAATGTCATCCAGACTGTTGATAATTTTATGGCTGAGCAGTTTTTCCAGTAACAGGGTTACCGCATCCCGATGGTCGGCAACGGGCAAAATCTCCTGCCATTTTTCTACTGGTGTTTTGATGGTGACCTGTGCGTCAGTCATGCCGATACGCTCGATCAACCCCTGACACAGCATTTCACCCTGCGGCATGGCCAGTAACTGAAACTTCAGCGAAGAGCTGCCGGCGTTAATAGCCATTATCTTGTGAGACATGAAGGTTCCTTTGCATTCAGAAAAATGAACATCTCATCCACTCCGGTATTGTTCACTGCGCTGGTGATAAAGACTTTTTGCGCTCCAGCCTGCACCAACCAGTTTTCGACGAGGGAAATACGCTGCGGATTAGCTAAATCAGCTTTGGTCACCAGACCGATAACAGGTCTGTTCATCGGGCCAGTAAAACCAGGCGAAAAAGGTGACCAGGGTGCATCAGCATTAAGTACCAGAGCGATAATGTCGGCTTCACAGGAACTGGCCAGCAGTGCGCTATACAGGCACCGGTTCTCAATATATTCACCCGGTGTGTCTATTGCTGCAGGAGACCAGACAATGGCCTGAGTTTTCTGGTAATGAAGTGCTTCACCACGCATACATTGAGTAAGTGATGTCTTACCGCACTGGCTGGGTCCAATTAGCATTATGCGTTTCATGGTGTTAAGTCCGTGTAATGGGACACGCGGTAAAACGCATCATTTCGCCCAGCGTGCGGGTAACCTGTTTTAGCGCATATTCAACCGCTGAAACATCACCTGTCAGGACGACTGCGCCGGTAAAACGGTCAAGAAAACCTATCTCAACTGCACCGGATTTGGTGGCGATGTCACAGGCAATAATTGAGGCTTCACTTGGTGTAATGGTTAAAATCCCAATAGCTGAAACCGAGTCCTGTAATCCCAGCTTCTTGAATAAATCTTTACCCGGATTGGCGATGAGATGTGCCAGAGTGACCTGTTTTCCCGGTACGTATTCCTGGATCATGCGATCCGTCGTCGGTTGCCTCTCCATTATCCCTCCACCATTTGTCGCCACATGCTTTCATGCGGACGCGGGATGACAGAGCGATAGACCAGCAGTCCTTTTTCACCTGCGCTTTCGCTGGCTACCGTCACGGCGTTATTCACATCGGAAACATCACCCGCGACCACCATGTAGCATTTGCCTCCAATGCCAAATGCCATATGTACCCGTACCAGCGTGACATTTGAGGCTTTAACTGCGCGATCGGCGGCACAGATACACGCGGCTACGCTCCAGGTTTCTACAATCCCAACCGCCTGACGTTTATCAACGCTGTTAAGACCGCTGATTGCTGGCAGAACGCTGGCATGAATATTTGGCAATACCAGACTGTCAACGAGCATATCACCTGCAAGCGATGTGCCAGTGGCGATAGCCTGTTGCACAGCGCCAACATCGCCGCCGAGCATGAGTAAAAATTTGCCCGGACAGATGGTTTTGCTGACCAGTAAATTCACATTCGCGCTTTTGAGCATGGCATCGCCGGCTTCCATCCCTTTGGCAATGCTGGTGAGTTCTAAAATACCTATAGCCTGAGACATGGTTAACCTCTAATTACCGTGATGGATTGATCAGTTATCTCGCTGACAATACCGTCAATACTGGCGTGAACAGGGGCGCCTAATGCGTCTGCTGGCACATCGGCAACACACTGGCCACGAACAACTCGTTCCCCTTTTTGCACACAAGGGATGGCGCTGGCACCAATATGTTGGCGTAGCAGCAACGTCGTTGTATCTGTTGAATAATCTGTCGGTGCTATCGGTGCGTCGTGGTACCAGTCACTTAGACCCAGTTTGGTAATGAGTCGTGTAACCGGGATGAGGCGATACTTCGCCATTTCATCAGCAGGGTTGAGTGGCCCTTCATAACGATGGTTTAGCGCACGCAGCTCACGTTTAAGCATGCGATTAATACGCATCGGTGAGATGCCTACCGGACATGCAACGCTTTCACAGACGTTGCATTCTGAGCAGGTCAGGGCAGTGAGCAGCAATTGCGGTGTAGCGGCCTGCTGATAGTTAACCGCGCGGACCAGTAGATGAGGCGATAGTTCATGGCCGATCAAATGTCTTGGGCACAGATCCGTACACAAACGGCACTGTTCACAAACGGTTTTTGCCACCGAAAGTACGGTACGTTCATCCTGCATTCGCCGTTGAATAAGCGCATGGGATTTTGGCAGAACCAACAGGCCGCCTGTCGTTTTGCTCACCGGCGTATCCAGGGAGGTAATCAGGCTACCCATCATGGGGCCACCGTTGATGAATCCAGGGTCATCGACGGTGGATCCGCCAGCCAGGGCCAGTACTTCACGTAAAGACATTCCGATAGGGACCGTCATGGTTACGGGCCTGGCTACAGCACCGTTGACGGTCAGCGTACGACGCGTAACGGGATACTGTTGCTCGACGGCTCTGGCGATGTTAAGTACGGTCTGGACGTTATTGACGACTACACCGACGCTGACCGGCAATGCGGCAGGGGGGACTCGTCGTCCGGTTGCCATCCATATCGTCAGGACTTCGTCACCAGCCGGATAAACATCAGGCAACATGTGTAACCGGATATCAGCAGGCAGGAGAGGTGTTAAGGCTTTGATAGCTTTCTGATACTTTTCTTTAAGAGCAATTATGCCTGCACTGGCCCCTGTGGCTTTCATTGCATACTGCACGCCACGGACCAGTCGGGCCGCCTGCAGAGCCATTAATTGCTGATCAACTTTCAGCATTGGCTCGCACTCTGCTGCATTCACCAGAAACGTATCAACCTGAGCCTGGAGTTTGACGTGCGCAGGAAACCCTGCGCCTCCTGCTCCCACCACACCCGCAGCACGAACGCGATCGCGTATCGTTTGCACATCATAAAGAGTGGGTTCTGCCGTCATGGCTGTATTCATAATAATTCCTCAAGCAGTTCCTGGATGGCACTGGCGTTGGCTACGCGAGGATTAGTTTGCAGCGTGACATCAGCCAGCGCGGCCTGAACCATCAACGGTATTCGCTGTGACCAGGTTTGCTTTCCGTCTTTAAGCGCGTCAATAAAAGAGGGTAACGCACACTGTTTTTTGAGCAGCTCAATATGATGAATTAGCGCATTGAGTGCCGCTGTATCGTTAGCATTATCCGGGCACAGGTGACAGGCTTTCGCAAATCGGGCGTATCGCTTTGCTGCCCGTGGATCACGAGCGTTAAACTGAATGACCGGAGTCAGTATTAGCGCATTGGCAAGGCCGTGAGGCAGATGAAACTGACCGCCTAACTGATGGGCTATCGCATGATTAATCCCGAGTCCTGCCTGGCTAAAAGCCATTCCGGCAAGCGTCGAGGCGTTGTGCATTTTTCCTCGTGTTGCCAGACAATCGCCTTTACTGACCGCGACGGGCAGATACTGGAAGACGATTTGTGCCGCCTTTTCTGCGAGAGCATCGGTGAAGTCGCTGGCCTTCGTTGAAACATAAGCTTCCAGCGCGTGCGTCAGTACGTCCATCCCGGTATTTGCAGTGATGGCTGGCGGCACGCTGACGACCAGGGTCGGATCAAGTACCGCCATATCTGGATACAGAGCATTATTAAATAATGGATATTTAATACCTTTATCCGGATCGCTAATCACACAAGCGCTGGTCACTTCAGAACCTGTGCCGCTGGTGGTTGGAATAGCCACACAGGTTTCTATTTCGATGCCAAACTGTCGGCTGAACCAGACGATAGCTTTTGCAGCATCAAGCGCTGAGCCTCCACCAAAGCCGATAACAACATCCGGTTGCAGGGAGTGCATTTGCGCAATCCCCTGAACTACCGTACCGATGGTTGGATCGGGAGTGATGTCGCTGAAAACGCTGATGCGATTATCCGCTGGCAGGGCACTCCTCAGCTTGTCAATCAAAGGTGAGCGCGCCAGAAAACCGTCGCAGATAATCCAGATATGCTTATTTGTGAAGCGCTTGAGCACTTCCAGACTTCCCTGGCCGCTGTACAATCGGGTTTGTAGTGAAAAGCTATTCATTACGGCCTCGTTAGCGGATTGAAAAACCGTTTGTCAGCACACAACGACGAGAGCGTGCGAAAGTTCGCGCAGACGTTGTTCCTTCACCGGTCGGTGTGGCGATAGTGAAGGTCGTGAAGCCTTCACCACCCACGCCAATTCCGGCGTAAGAGGGGCCATTTTTCACAAAAATAGATGTCTGAAGCGTGCGGGCGGCAAGATTCAAACGTGAAACATTCTGTGAGTGCATAATGGCAGTGTGATGCAGTCCCTCTTCAACTTTCAGGGCTAACGTTAACGCACTGTCAAAATCATTTACCGTCACGATTGGCAGCATTGGCATCAATTGCTCGCTGGTGACCCACGGATCGTCAGCGCTGACGATACCAATCAACAGGCGGGGTGCTTTTGCCGGAACCGGTATACCCGCAGCTTCCAGTAATGTTGCGGGACTTTTCCCTACGAGTTTCTTATTGGCTATCCCTTCAGGCAGACAGGCGGCGCGTAATTTGTCGATCTCTTCGCAGTTCAGAAGCAACGCACCAAAAGACTGCATTTGCTGAACCAGCCGTTCGGCAACAGCATCAACAACAATCAGGCTTTTCTCTGCAATGCAGGGCAGGTTGTAATCAAAGGATGCGCCGTTGATGATATCTTCCGCTGCTTTCACCAGATCGGCGGTTTCATCAACGATACATGGAGGATTACCCGCACCTGCACCAATAACTTTTTTCCCACTTTTCATGCCCATAGCAACAATGCCAGGGCCACCGGTGATCGCCAGCACTGCGATTTTAGGATGGGCCATCATCTGCTGGGTAGCTTCAAAAGTAGGTTCTGTGACCGTGACGACAAGATTCCGAATCCCGCAACAGCGAAACGCAATATCCTCAATCATGGCAATCAGCTTAAGTGAGACCATTTTAGCGCCCGGGTGCGGACTGAAATAAACGCTGTTTCCTGCGGCCAGCATACTGATGCTGTTGTTAATAATGGTTTCCGTTGGGTTGGTGCTGGGGGCGACTGAGCCAATTACGCCAAACGGGGAATATTCAAATAACACCATGCCACCGTCACCGGTCAGGGCCGTTGTCGTTAGATCTTCGATGCCTGGGGTGTTGTCCAGCGCCGCCTTGTTTTTGAGGAATTTATCCTCTTTGTTGCCCATCCCCGTTTCTGCCGCGCTCTCTGCCGCCAGCGAACCAAGATGAGGTGTCAGTTCTTCCCGTAGTGCATTAATGATGGCGCTACGGGTTTTCAGTGGGCATTGCTGATAACGCAAAAAGGCCTGATGAGCAGCATCTATCGCTTCACCGACGGATGGGAAAATACCGTTTCCTTTTATTTCTGTTTTTGCCGGTGCGAGTTGCTCACTCAGAATGTTGCGGATAAGGATTTCAAGTTCTGACGTATTCATTGATGTGTTCTCACGTTAATCGCCGCAATGGCAGTTTCTGCAATGTCCATATCCTGCTCAACGCTTCCTCCGCTGATGCCAAGACCCCCAAGTAGTAAACCTTCACGCCATAGTGCGTAGCCGCCACCAAAAGTGACGACTTTTCCCTGCATATGGCTTTCCAGACCGTAAAGTGCGGCTCCCGGTTGTACCGCAGAACTCAGTTCATGAGTGGCGGTTTTCATCGCAACAGCGGTCCAGGCTTTTTTCGGTGCAAGTTCGCTACTCACGAGCAATGCATCGGGCATGCGCCAGGTCACCGTTTGTGTTCCGTTAGGATCAACTATGCTGATAACGACAGGGACTTTGAGTTCATCCGCCCGTGTTACCGCGGCTCGAGTCAGTTGATGAAGTTCCTGGAAAGATAAAGACATCGCAGACTCATTTGTGGTTATTGTTTGCGTTGTAGCCAGATAGCGTTCAGTCACTTTCCGAATGATGTCTGCCTGATGGGCGTCATGATCTTCGGCACGAGCGAGTGCATATAAGCAGTCGGACAGGCGATTGATATACCGCATCAGCACATGTCTGATAGAGACATCTGCTGAGAGTTCGACAAGCCGTCTTTCTGCGCGGCGGGCAAGCGTACGAGCAAGGTGCAGACGGCTCGCAGCTTCGCAGCGGCCCGGTAAAATAAAACTATGCAGGGGGGGGATTCGCCCCATAGCGGTATCGATAGCGGCTTCCAGGGCCGCAATTTCTTCCGAGCTGATGTAACGCTGTTCTGGCGTCGGCTGTTCGCTTTCGCTGGCAAGCTCCGCACTAAACCAAAAGAGCTGCACTTGAATTTGTTCAAGTAAGAGTCGGTGTTGTTGGCTTTTCACTGCGCAGACGCACAGACTCAGCGCAGCATTGAGTTCATCCAACGTACCGTATGCTTCAACGCGTGGATGCGTTTTACTGACGCGCTGCCCGGTAAAGAGTGCTGTGGTACCGGCATCGCCAGTTCGGGTATAAATCGCCATAGTTCCTCCTATCGAGAAAGCGTGTCGACAATGCCGACAATGGCCAGATCGATAGCTTCATTTGGGCCGGAAAAAACGTGTCTGGCACTGGAACCACTGCTGAGTAATACCAGTTCGCCGGTTCCTGCACCTACAGAATCAACCGCGACTTCATCCCCGCTCACAGGGGAGGCGGGAAGTTCCCCATCGGCGCATACCCGACGTACCAGCAAAAGTTTTTTTCCGACCAGTGATGGCGACTTTTGCGTGGAAACCACGACGCCTGTAACTCGTGCCAGATGCATGGTTCACTCCTGCTTAATTAATTGGACATTCCGCGTATTGACTGCTTCCTGAGCCAATGCGGTAACGACACATCGACGGCGTATTACCAGAAATCCATCCTTCAACCGGGCTACGTCGGCATAACTTAAAAGTGTTTCGGGATGCAGAATGATGTTTTGTCCGTGCTCATCGCTGAATTCCACCGGCAGTCGGGCGAGTTTCCTCACGGGGATCGCCGGTAACAGTCGATGTTGCAGTGATATCTTCACGCGGACTCCGCAGGCCAGTGCTTCGTGGATCGTTACTACTGACTCGCAGGACGCGTCGTGTTCAGCAATTTGTGCCAGCAAAGACAGATCTACCTGCAGGATGTGCAGCGTTGAGTACTGACAACATACCGTCCGGGTATCAACTTCCCGTAACTGCGCGACGCTCACGCAGAGTGTGCTTTCCGCGCGTTTTTTTAATCGGGAAACAACCTCCTCAATGATGCGTTGCAGCAGTTCGTTGTTCATCGTGAGGCCACCAGTGTGGCAAATGCCTGTGGATTATCAGCACCCGCGGCATTGGCTTCATCAGTATCGATATGCATCTCAAGACGCATGTCGGGTGAAACACGAACGGCGACGTTATCGAAAATAAGTCTGCGTTCGTCGCCATTGATGGCCACGGAGACTTTATCGCCATGTGAGACACGCAGGATCAGCGCATCAAGTGGTGACATATGAATATGGCGCTGGGCGACAATTACCCCGAATGCTAAGTCCAGTTCGGCAAAAGGGCTGACAAGACGAATGCCTGGCGTACCCTGGATATTGCCTGACATGCGTAGCGGCGCAGCTATACCCAGCGTGCGCGCGTCAGTGCGTGAAATTTCGACCTGGCTGGTGCTACGCAGTGGTCCAAGTAAACGCACATTTTTTAACTGACCTTTGGGTCCCACAAGCGTTACGGTCTGGTCTGCCGCGTATTGCCCTGGCTGTAACAACCCTTTTTTCTCGCTAATAGGCTGATTTGGGAACAGGCGGTCATAATCTGCAGCACAAAGATGGATATGGCGATTAGAGATCCCCAGCGGAATAGGGCGTTCGCGCATTTCATCCAGTACTTTGCTGACGGTTGTTTCCAGTAGCTGTTTATCCATTATTCTTCACCTCGTTTGCCGGAGTGCAGGCAAAGTGAGCGAGGCTCTCCCTTTTGACGCGAACAGGCAGGGTCAAGACACAGATTGCAGCTAATTAACTCTGCATTTTGGGGGGCTTCGGAGATTACGTTTTCCACAGTTACTTCTTCTTCCGCCACGGCTGGTGTTGGCTCGGGGGCTGGCTCAGGCTCTGTCATGACACTGTGGGAAAGGATGCCTTCCCCAGGTCTGGAAATGACTCTGTGAGCGACCAGGCCATCCCGAAGTTCTGCAAAGCTGGCACCGGTGGAAATGGCCGCCTGAACGGAGGCCACATCACCGATGATTTTGAGCATCATCCAGCCTGAGCCGTTGGTTTTTTCGAGACCCACCAGCGTGATGGATGCGGCTTTCGCCATGACGTCCGCGCAACTGATGGCTAACGCCAGACCACTAACTTCAAGTAATCCCAGTGATTGCTTCACGCTGTGCTCCTTTTGCTACGGCTTACGCGGACTTAGGTAAAATAGCTTCAACGTCGCTGTGTGGACGCGGGATAACGTGGCAGGATTTCACCTCGCCAACAGCACTGGCTGCAGCACTCCCTGCATCAACTGCAGCTTTAACCGCGCCAACATCGCCACGAACCATGACCGTAATCAGGCCAGAGCCGATTTTTTCATAGCCAACCAACTGCACGTTTGCGGATTTCACCATGGCATCAGCGGCTTCAATAGCGCCGACAAGCCCTTTTGTTTCAACCAGTCCCAGTGCGTTATTCATACTGCTTTTCTCCTGTGGGTTATGAGTGGCATTCCCTGAAAGGGATGCCTTTAACCAGCCGCGCAGCGTTGTTACCAATGCTCCGACGATCGTGGCTATTTTGTTGATACATCAGCGTAAAAAGTGGTGCTGATGTAGGTAGGTTTTTGTAGTGCACAACCAGTTTTTCCTGATCGCACCCAATGCCGACGAGCAACGGCGATTGGCACGCAGCTAGCCATGCGTTGTGGATAATGTCGGTAGAATGGGTTTCCCGTATAACAAAGGGGATCCCTTCCTCTTCAATACCCAGCAATACGTCATTCCAGCGTGAGGTGCAGTCCCCTACGGTGCAGATCACGATAGCTGGTGTGGTGAGATTACTTTCCATGAGCGAACGCCTTGTACCAGGAGAGGATCAACCCTGTCGCGACCGCATTGCGGGGACCTTCAGTACCCCGGATGTTGCCTCGACCCGCTACCAGTCGATAGTGCGCCAACGCATCCGTAACCAGTTGTGGTACTTCAAAATCCAGAGAGGATCCTCCGACCAGAACCACAAAGGGGATGTCGCGAATGTTGCCGGTTGGGCTGACCTGACGTAACGCTCTCAGCGCATTAGTGACAAAGACTCGCTCCTTCGCGCTGCGGCGAATGGCTCTGACTTTTTCCAGTGCCAGATCCCCTGGTAATGGCACCAGTTCATCAGGTTTCACCACACAAACGCGTGCAAATACTGTTGGTGGCAAGGGGGTAGGGAAAAACTGAACACTGCCATCTTCGTGGCGAAGGTGGAATAAGCTCTCAACTTTTGCCAGCGGGTATTTTTTGATCTCTTCTGCGAGATATCGATCATCCAACCCCAGTTCGCGGGCAATAATCATCGTGACCATATCGCCTGCCCCCGCCAGATGTGTGGCAATAATTTCGCCTTTGGGATTAATAATGGAGGCGTCTGTAGAACCCGCGCCGAGATCCAGAATGGCCAACGGACGGGTGGTGCCTGGCGTAGTGAGAGCACCTAAAATAGCTGCTTCGGCTTCAGCACCGCCAACCTGGACGTCAATATTGAGCTTTTGTGTGATCTCCTGGGCAATCATCGCCATTTGCAGGCGATCTGATTTCACCATTGAGGCAATTCCAACTGCCTGCTCCAGCGAAAACTCTCCGGCCAGTCCGCCCGTCACGCTGACGGGAACTGAGGTATCAACAGCCAACAAATCCTGAATGAAGATTTCATGGCTAGGTTTGTTGGTTAATTCAGCCATGGTCTGGCGTACGTGCTCCAGCATGCCGCCAATATTGGTTCCAGCTTCACCGGTAACGTTATCAAGCTTTGGACATTCACCAACTGCTTTCATAATCGCTTCGGCACCAGCGGCGACGTCGACGCGAACGGTACGTCCCTGTGACTGGAGTTCAATATTCCCGGCCGGAATTGCACGTGCTTTCACATCACCTGAAGGTGTTTTCACCACAACAGCAGAGCGGTTGCCAATCAGCGCGCGTGCCATGGGGACAATATTTTTGGTCTCGTTCGCGTCGAGGTTAAAAACTGTCGCAATGCCGTATGGGTTGGAAAGTGTCTCAATAACCTTGCCTGGAACGGCGACCTCAATGGCGGCCAGCATCCCTAATGGGATACGGTCGATATAGAGCACTTCATCAACAATAGGTAACGGTTTGTTCAGGCGATTACTGACCAGAACGCCATCGTCCTGCTGCAAAATAACGCCCGATAATTGATATCCTGCGCCAACAGAGGCATTAATCATGGTGGCGACATCGGCGAAATCGAATGCTGATGACACCACCAGGATGTAAGGAATATCAGCCGAACGGGTTAACAGCTCTTCCGGTGTAATCGTGACGCCAACACCTAACCCCACGCCGCCAGGCGTTTTGGGGTTGTGGCCGATCATGGTCGATTCGGTGATGATGGTTTCGGTGATCGTTTCCATCGCCACATCACCTATGACTGGAGTGGCTTCGTTAATACGGATGAGCGAAATATCGCTGACATTGATGCCTGCATTTTTTGCCGCAAGCGTAAGCGCCTCCTGAATACCAAACACATTACGCAATGTGCCCTTAATTCCGGTAGTTTCTGCCAGTGCGCTGCCGGTAATGCTCAGCGTGCCAGCCTCATCCAGAGTGGCGAGAGCGACTTCTGTTGATGAGTTGCCTATATCAATGCCAGCTATATATCGCATCGTATTTTCCTGATATTAATCGTCGCCTTTGAGTTTTTTACGCTCAACATACAGTGCTGCCGCTTCACGAACGAAAGCTGCACAGATCTTTGCCTGATAACGGTTTTCGAGATCGTCTGCGATGGCCATTAGCTCGTCTTTCGTTGAGCGGTATGGACGTAGCGCGTTGTAAATTTCAAGGATGCGGTCGTCAGGTACAGCGGTTAGTTCTGCAGCTCGCTCAAAGTTCATCGCCAACCGGTCACGTCCGGCATCTTTGGCAATATCAGCCTGAATGCGCAGCGTTTCAGGTGTGATACGCATATCCTGTGCCGTGACTTTGTTGCTCAACACATTTTCGAGCGTAAAGTCATCCAGGGTTTTGTTTGTGGCGGTTTTTACCCACTCCGGATGTTTATTCGCGAGAGGGTAATCCGTGACTTTTGCGGTATGAGTTGATGAACTGGCCGTGGCAGGAGTGGTCGTCTCTCCCTGCAGGCTGTTCATTCGGCTCAACACATCCCGAACCATCGATTCAATTGCGTCGGTATTCATGGAGTTATCCTTTATCAAAGCGCAACGCGCAGTTCCTGCGGGTTTTTGCCCGTCACGACGTATTTGGTCTCTTTAATGTGCAGAATGGCCGATTTCGCCTGGTATTTCGGACGCGCCATCTGATCATTCAGCGTAGGGACCGGCTGCGGAGATTCACGCTTGGCATATCGCGCAGCGTTCTTACCGATCTGACGATAGGTTTCCAGTGTCAGAAGCGGAGCCTGGGGGAATAACTCCAGGTTAGAAAGCGGCGGTAATCCCTGCTGGTGGATAACCGTAGTGCCTTTTGACTGGATACCGATTGAAATACCGGAACCACTCAGACGGTTACCCTCTACTGCGACAAACGCCACGTCGGAGGATTTAAAACAGCGAATGACACGTGCTTTAATGCCTTCCTCTTCAATACCGGCGATCACTTCACGCAAGATATTCTTGTGTGGTATGCCGACGATATTGACGGTTTGGGACAGACCGAATGCCGGACCAACAGCAATAATCACTTCATCTTGTTGCTGGCCCTGTTTGGCTTCGCCAATCTCGGTCAGAAAGCTGTCACCTTGAGCCGTTGTTTGTGGTGCAACTGCTGTTGTGGACGCGCGAAAAGAGACGGGTTTATCGCTGGTCTGCATTTCAGACAGCACATCTTCAATTATCTGGCGCAGCAGCTTTTCATTGATTTCCATTGTTCACCCCTTAGCCAAGCTCGTTGGGATCAAGTGCGCCGGGGATGTTCTTAATTTCTTCCCAGCGTTCGCCTTGCAGGCGATAACCTGTTGCCGGACCGGCATAATCGTTGACGTCATTGACTGCGGATAGCACTTGTCCGTCGCCGACGATAATGGCGGAGGTATGCAGATAATCTCCGGTTAACTTGGCTTTCTGGATGTTGAGCATGTCCTGAGCAACATCAGTAAACCCTCCCTGGGCAAGGGCTTTCACCACTTCCAGGCCGTTACGGTTTTTATTGATGATCTCTTGTGCAAATTTGATGTCTTCAACAATGTTACGCTCCGGCATATCTTTCGAACCGTGGGCGTAAGTAGCTGCTTCAACTTCTTCATCGGTGATCGGTGGTAATCCCATTCCGGCAAACACGGCCTGTAGTGCGCGGGCGGCTTTGTTACGAATGGCGATGACGTCTTCTTCACGAACAGGGCGCAGTCCACCGTCCACTTTCAGGTCACGCTGGAGAACGTTATAGTCGTCAAAGTCCTCAGCATCTTCGTTAGAACCGGCAAACATGTTGTCGTAGTTCGGAACGGCAGAATAACCGGAAGAGATGAAGTCAGTACCTGGCAGGAATTGCATCAGCAGACGAGCAGTACGACGCATATCCGAGTGAGTAAAGGTTTGGTCGTTACTGGAAGCGCACTCCAGATCCAGAGAAGAACAGATCAGGTTTTCGGCCAGTACCGCGCGGATACCTGACGGTACAGCGGAAGGGACGCCGATGCAGCTGACGGAGCCATTCTGTAACCCTTGCACGCCAGCGGCTTTGGTGATGTAAATGCAGCGGGCTTCCAGGTAAAGCATCGATTTGCCTTCGGCGTAACCCATCTGAACTTCTGAGCCGGAACCGGAGGTAAAGCGCATTTTCAGACCGCGAGAAGCGTAAGAAGAGGCCAGGAAGCCTTTTGACCATGGGGTGTCGTCGCCGTCGGTAAATACCGGTTCAGTACCGTACACAGAAATGGTTTCTGCGTAGCAGGTGTGGCCTAGCATGCCCAGTTTCAGTTCGGTAGCTTCTTCCAGTGAACACTGGGTTAATACGCCAGGACGCCCAACCTGCGAACCTACCAGCAGAGCAATAGCGTTAAATGGAGCGTAACGTGCTACGGCAACGGTTGTTTCCTGTTCGTCAAATCCACGCCATGCGCCTTCTGCAGCATCCGCTGCAATCTGCACTGGGTTGTCTTTTACGTTAGTAACATGCGCTTGCTGAGAAGGGGTACGACGGGCACGCATTTTCTGCATTGCCATCATCATCTCAACGACATTCATGTGTGAAACCACTTCGACAATTTTTGCCGGAGTCATCGCAGTTGTCAGCGGAACTATGTCCCTGCGCTTCACATTGGGATCGCAAAGCATATTGGCGAGTTTGACTGAGTCCATCGCCATCACTTCTTCTGCGCGCGCCAGATTAATACCGTAGCGAGCAATAAAATGGTCAATTAAGTCAAATTCGCCGGCGGCTTTACCATCCAGTTCAGTGACCATGCCGTTAACGATTTTAATAGACGGTTTAGGGTCGTTCGGGCTTTCCATCGCAATGAAGCCTTCTTCGATCCACTCCTTAACAAAGCCGTCCTGATTCACAGGGCGCTTCGCCAGTGCTTCAAATCTTTTCGATCTCATGAATCAGCCTCACTGATATCAGATGTAGGACGGACGATCGTTTTTCGGTTCAGAACCGAGGGTCGCCAGCACGGTTTTACCGATTTCACGGGCGGAGATGACGGCCTGACGCACGGCGCCGGAGTCACCGGAAATGACCAGAATGGCTTCGTTACTAAAACTGGTGCCATGTGCAGGGGAGCTATAGGCCACCACTTCAACGTTGGCGGATTTCAGTGCGGTGTCAGCCATCAGCACACCAACGGATGCCGGTGCGCCGACGATAACGCCACAGGCACGGCCAATTGGCGCCCCAAAGGCTTTTTCCAGCGCGTAACTGGCTCGCGCGGTGTATTGCAACTCGAGGTGCCCGGCTTCATTGCCGTAGACATCACCAAATGTGCGATCAAGCTCTTTCAGAGCGACTTCGATTCCGCGTTTCACATCGGAAACATCGTTGCCGCCTAAGATAATCAGCGAGCCGTGACCCGCACCGCCTTTGGTATCACGGGGAAGCTCAATACTGACGACTTCAGTATTTGTTGCTTTTACCGCTTCATCTGCGGCCATGATGTGTGGACCAGCACCTGTTCGTGCGCCAAGGATGCCAATGGAGCGATAGCGTTTTTCAAGCTTCATCGCGTCCAGTAAGGCGCTGTCTACGTTTGCGATCACCAGACCGACGGTATCGCCAATCGCAGTGCCGACAAATTCCGTTAAACTGCAGCTCTTTTCTGCCATAGCCGTTTCTCGTGTTGGATGATTATTTTCAGGGGTAGCCTTTTGCTCCGGTGTTGCCACACGAGCAATCACCTGCGCCATGATCTGTTCAACCAGTTCATTGCTGCTCATTAGCTAATTCCCTTCGGTAAGATTTTTTCTACATCGGTATGAGGGCGTGGGATCACGTGTACGGCTTTCACTTCACCCACGTTACGTGCGGCTGCTGCACCAGCATCTGTTGCAGCTTTTACAGCGCCTACATCGCCGCGAACAATAACGGTTACCAGCCCTGAACCAATTTTTTCGTAGCCGACCAGCATCACATTGGCTGACTTCACCATTGCGTCTGCAGCCTCTATGGCCGCAGTCAAGCCTTTGGTTTCTACCATTCCTAACGCTTCTTGTTGCATAAAGACCTCGCCTGGGTTGTCCCGATTTTCATGACTATAAAAAGAAGCGAGGAAAAAGAATGGCTGACTTGAAAGTGAGAGTGAAAAAATAGTGAGGTTCGGGTGATATAAAATTGCTGTTTTTTATTATATGGTCTTGTTTTTATTGAATATTAATGATTTTGTTAATGTGATAATTTGGTTATGTCAATTCCAGATTTACATTTTTAGTGGTGACAGATTAAATATCCTTTGCTATGCGCTAAAAATGGAATTGTGATGTTTGTTTGAAAACGGAAATCTGCCCTGAACAATATTTTGTCATTCTTAAAATGTCACTTTATTAGGATTTCAACCCGCTTTCGTGCCTGTTTTAATAAACGTGATTGCAATAATTTGTTATCGCAACACGATTTTTAAGAGCATATCGTTCTGATGTTGCCAACAATTTGTAGGCAACGCTTTTTATAGTAAGCCTCGATGTATTCTACTGCCAGCAAGGAGTTTGCTGGTACAGACACGCACTCTGCTTAGAAGGTGTCATAATGAACGATTCTCTAAAAGCGCAATGCATTGCCGAGTTTTTGGGTACCGGACTGTTTTTGTTTTTTGGTATTGGATGTCTTAGCGCCCTGAAAGTCGCCGGTGCAAGTTTGGGGTTATGGGAGATATGCATCATATGGGGTCTGGGGATCTCGCTTGCTGTCTACCTGACCGCCGGGATTTCTGGTGCGCATCTCAACCCTGCCATTACTATTGCTTTATGGCTGTTTGCTTGTTTCCCAGGACGTAAAGTTTTGCCCTACAGCATAGCGCAGGTGGCAGGTGCCTTTGGTGGTGCGTTACTGGCCTATTTGTTGTATGGAAGTTTATTTGTAGA
Source organism: Citrobacter sp. Cm046 (assembly GCF_030333065.1). NCBI lineage: Bacteria > Pseudomonadati > Pseudomonadota > Gammaproteobacteria > Enterobacterales > Enterobacteriaceae > Citrobacter > Citrobacter sp. Cm046. The sequence goes on from NZ_JAOWGP010000032.1 coordinate 104,955, forward strand.
GTTTGAAACGGCTAATCATATGGTTCGTGGCAGCCTGGAAAGCCTGCAGCTTGCCAGTATTTTTAGTACGTATCCCGCTGCTGCACTGAGTGTCTGGCAGGCCGCACTGGTAGAGGTGGTGATTACGTCTATTCTGATGGGCATGATCATGGCGCTTACCGATGATGGCAACGGTGTTCCCAAAGGGCCACTGGCACCTCTGCTAATTGGTATTCTGGTTGCCGTTATCGGCGCATCTACCGGTCCGCTCACTGGATTCGCAATGAACCCTGCTCGTGATTTCGGCCCTAAACTTTTCGCATGGTTTGCCGGATGGGGCGATATTGCGATGACGGGGGGACGTGACATTCCCTACTTCATCGTACCGATTGTAGCTCCCATTATCGGTGCCTGCGCCGGGGCAGCAATTTATCGTTATTTCATTGGCAAAAATTTACCCTGTAATACGTGTAAGCTGGAGGATAATGAGGGTTAGCTTCACGGAAAATGCCTATTTATGAAATGTAAAAACTGATTTCGTGATCCGGTTTCCTGAACCGGTTAAAAAGTCTCCCAAGAATGGGAGACTTTTGTTATGGTCCATTACACCTTTTTTCATCTTGCTCCGGGTAGAAAGATGAAAAGTGGATGTAAATAATATGTTTTATTTATAACAATAAATTAACTGAGAGGTTTTATCATGATTTCTGCGAGCGCCCTGAACTCAGAACTCATTAATAAAATCGCACAGGATTTTGCACAAGCCACCAGTCTGGCTGTTGTGGTTGTCAATATTCACGGTGATGAAATTTCTGAGTTATTTAATTTCACCCCATTTTGTCAGTTGATGCGCCAGCATCCTCAGCACAGCACACGTTGCCGAATGAGCGATCGCTGTGGAGGACTCGAAGCATCAAAATCCGATCAACCCTGTATTTACCGCTGCCATGCCGGACTCACCGATTTCTCGATTCCTTTAGTGATCGCGGGCCACCTGGTTGGGTTTGTTTTGTGCGGGCAGGTTCGTCTAAGCAATGATGTTGGATTAGTTGATATTTTGAACGTCGACGATCGCTGGCAAGCCGATCCGGAACTGGTCAGTGAATTTCGCAATGTTCCTGAAATGGATTACTCAAGAGTCATCGCTTCTGCGGATCTTCTGAAGCTTATCGTCGAAAATTGTCTTAAGAAACAACTGAATTTTGTTGTTATCAAAGACAACCCACAGCAATCAGAGCCGGCAAAAACGAGTCGTAGCCCGACGCCTCATGACAGCAAAATGAAAAAGGCGCTGCGCTACATTGATGCTCATTTATCGGATGAGCTGCGCCTTGAGGATGTGGCTTCTCATGTTTACCTGAGCCCGTACTATTTCAGTAAGCTGTTCAAAAAATATCAGGGTATTGGATTTAATGCCTGGGTAAACCAACAGCGAATGGCCAGTGCTAAAGAGTTGCTATGCCATAGTGACTGGAGCATCGCCAGCATTGCGCGTAATTTAGGCTTTTCACAAACCAGTTATTTTTGCAAAGTATTCCGCCAGACCTATCAGGTTACGCCACAGGCTTTTCGTCAACAAATTAATGTTGCTTCATCTGGCGAGTCGGCATAAATAGCAATAATTTGCTATTGCCGATTTTTGATATCGTATTGTATGTCCGTCATTATAAAATGAAAATTAGGGATAGCAGTCAATAAATTGTCATAGCGCAACAAAGTAATAGCGTTGGAAGGATAAACTGCACCAGTTTTTATTTTTGTGATGAGATACAGTGTCTGGGTGAATGACTTTCTTTATTATTTATTGATGCTTTCATTTGGAATGTAAGCATAAGAATAAGCTTAATGAAGAGATAACATTGGCTAAGTAAACGCAAGAAAATATTTAAAATGAAATTTTGTCATGAGGTGTGATATTTCATCTCATGGTCCGGAGCTTAATTAGAACAGGCTCCTGAGCTGACAGGTTTGCCACGTTTGTGGTAGGGAAGGGGGTGAGAATCCCCCGCAGCCCCCGCTGCTGTGATGCTGACGACCCCGTATAGACCACTGATCGCAAGATTGGGAAGGACGGGTGAGATTGACGCTAAGCCAGAAGACCTGCCTGTCAGTGACTACCAACAACTTCGGTGGGAAGTGGGTTGCGCAGATGCATACAGTCGAGAGACTGGGTATCTATACACCCCTACCACCCTGAACAGGATCAGGGTATGGCGGCCAATTTTCACGCGTTTGTTCTTGCAGGTACCGGAAGCGGCTGTGGTAAAACTACGGTGACGCTGGGTTTGCTAAGCCTGATGAAAAAACGTGGTTTGCGTGTTCAGCCTTGCAAAGTTGGTCCTGACTACCTTGATACCGCCTGGCATACCGCTGTATGCGGTACGGCTTCCCGTAATCTTGATAGCTTTATGCTCCCCATTCCTACACTCAACGCCTTATTTTGCGATCAGATGCAGCATGCGGATATCGCGGTTATCGAAGGCGTTATGGGATTGTATGACGGCTATGGAACAGATCCTGACTACTGTAGTACCGCCGCAATGGCAAAACAGTTGGGTTGTCCGGTCATCTTGTTGGTTGATGGTAAAGCCGTTTCAACCTCTATTGCCGCGACGGTGATGGGTTTTCAGCATTTTGACCCCTCCTTAAATATTGCCGGTGTAATCGTTAATCGGGTTAACAGCGAAACCCATTACCGGTTACTTAAAGTGGCGATTGAGCGCTACTGTTCAGTGCCTGTTTTAGGCTATGTTCCCCGAGTGGAAGGCGTGGCTCTCCCGGAACGTCATCTTGGATTAGTCACCGCGCGTGAGTCGGTTGTTAATCAGCAGCCATGGCAGGAATTTGCCGCAACGCTTGAGCAAACGCTGGATATCGACGCCCTCCTGACGCTAAGCCAAATAGATACCCAACCTGTTGGCGAGTGGCCCGCACTTCCTGCCGCTGATGCAGGCGCCGGGTTAACGCTTGCCATCGCAGATGATGAAGCATTCAACTTCTACTACCCGGACAACATTACGCTACTGGAACGTGCGGGTATCAACATCGTGCGTTTTAGTCCGTTACACGACAGCAATCTACCTGATTGCCAGATGATTTGGTTGGGCGGCGGATATCCTGAATTGCACGCTGCGACACTTTCAGGCAATACCAGCATGCTGGCGCAACTGCGTTCAGCTCATCAACGCGGCGTGGCGATTTACGCAGAGTGCGGCGGTCTTATGTATCTTGGAAGCTCGCTGGAGGATAGCAACGGCGATATCTGGCCGATGGCGGATATTATTCCAGGTCACAGCAAAATGGGTAAGCGTCTGACCCGCTTTGGCTACTGTGAAGCGCGGGCTGTTGAGCAAACATTGCTGGCGGCACCAGGCGAAGTGCTGCGCGGACATGAATTCCATTATTCCGACTTTACCCCTGAAATTCCAGCTGTGATGGCCTGCCGTAAGGTTCGTGATGGTAAAACATTGCAATCATGGTCTGGTGGCTGGCAAATGGGCAATACTTTCGCCAGCTATCTGCACGTTCATTTTGCTCAGCGTCCTGAAATGCTTAATCACTGGCTGGCGGCGGCAAGGAGTGTGCTATGACACTGCTCGCATGGTGTATTGCCTGGCTTCTTGATTTTTTCATTGGTGACCCGCCGAACTGGCCGCACCCGGTACGCTGGATTGGTAATCTTATTTCAGCCGTTCAGCGAATGATTCGACGTTACTGTCATAGCGACATGATGCTGCGTATTGGTGGCGCAGTAATGTGGATAGTCGTTGTTGGGCTGACCTGGGGCGTGTGCTGGGGCGTACTGACACTGGCTCAGTCAATTCACCCCTGGCTTGGCTGGGGTATTGAAGTTTGGATGATCTTTACCGTGCTGGCGGGGCGTTGCCTCGCTGACGCCGCACGGGATGTTGAGCGTCCACTGCGTGCCAATAATCTTGCTGAAAGCCGTGAGAAACTCTCATGGATTGTGGGCCGTGACACCTCGCAATTACAACCGCAACAGATCAATCGCGCAGTGGTGGAAACCGTTGCTGAAAACACTGTTGACGGCATCATCGCACCGCTGTTCTTCCTTTTTCTTGGTGGCGCCCCGCTGGCGATGGCCTACAAGGCGGTGAATACCCTGGACTCCATGGTCGGTTACAAACATGAAAAATACCGTGCAATCGGTATGGTCAGCGCGCGTCTGGACGATGTCGCAAACTTCATTCCTGCAAGACTAAGCTGGCTGCTGCTGGGTGTGGCGGCATTCTTATGCCGTAAAGACGGCTCACGCGCATTGCATATTGGCTGGCGCGATCGCTACAACCACAGCAGCCCAAACTGTGCATGGTCGGAAGCAACTGTTGCCGGAGCATTAGGTATTCGTCTGGGTGGTCCTAATGACTACTTTGGCGAGCGTGTTGAGAAACCGTGGATTGGTGATGCACAACGAGATATTTCGGTAGACGACATTTCCCAAACGATTCGATTGATGTGGGTAGCATCGACGCTGGCACTGGCGCTATTTATCGCGCTGCGGTGGCTGCTGGTCGGTGTAGCCTGAGGACAATACTATGCAATATATCCAGCAACCCCAGGCGATTGAGGCCAAAAGTTTCGACATTATTGGTGAGATCATCAGTGAAACCCGTCCGGACTATCAGTTTGCCAGTCCGTTACATGAGGCCATCATTAAGCGGGTTATCCACACCACGGCAGACTTTGACTGGCTGGACATTCTCTGGTTTTCCAGTGATGTGCTGGAGCAGTTTTGCGCCGCGCTACGTCGTCCGAGCGTGATTTACACTGATACCACGATGGCGCTTTCCGGGATCAATAAAACACTGCTGGCAAAATTTGGCGGTGAGTGCCGCTGCTATATCAGCGACCCGCGCGTGGTGCGTGCGGCAAAAGAACAGGGGATCACCCGTTCAATGGCGGCCGTCGATATTGCAGTGAAGGAAGAAGGCGAAAAGCTGTTTGTCTTCGGTAACGCACCGACGGCGCTGTTCCGCCTGCTTGAGCACGATGTTGCCGTCAGTGGCGTGGTCGGCGTACCGGTAGGTTTTGTCGGCGCGGAAGAGTCGAAAGATGCACTGACGCAAAGTAACTTGCCAGCTATTGCCGCCTTAGGCCGCAAAGGGGGGAGCAATGTCGCCGCCGCTATCGTCAACGCTATGCTCTACCACATGCAGGGGGAGCGATGAGCGACCAACCCTTCGATGCTCCGGTATGGCATAACGGAAAAGCACTGCGCAAAGGATACACCACAGGATCTTGTGCGACGGCGGCAGCGAAAGTGGCTGCGCTGATGGTATTGCGTCAGCATTTGATCCATCAGGTTTCAATTGTGACGCCTTCCGGTGTGACGCTATGTCTGAATGTTGAGTCGCCGCACATTGAAGGACTGCAGGCTATTGCCGCCATCCGCAAAGATGGTGGCGATGACGTGGACGCCACGCATGGCATGCTGATTTTCGCCCGTGTAACGTTAGACGATAGCGGAGAAATCCGCTTACAGGGTGGTGAAGGCGTCGGTACGGTGACCCGCAAAGGTATTGGCCTGCCGGTGGGGAGTTCGGCGATTAACCGAACGCCTCGCCAGACGATTGAATCTGCCGTACGTGAGGCTATCGGACCAAATCGCGGAGCGCAAATTGAAATCTTCGCTCCAGAAGGTGAAGAACGGGCGCAAAAAACCTACAACTCGCGTCTTGGTATTCTGGGCGGTATTTCCATCATTGGTACCACCGGTATCGTTACACCGATGTCGGAAGAAAGCTGGAAGCGTTCACTGTCGCTGGAACTCGAAATCAAACGTGCCGCCGGGCTGGATCGCGTCGTGCTGGTGCCGGGCAACCACGGTGAACGTTTCGTCCGCGAACAGATGGGGATCGATACGCAGGTTGTCGTCACCATGAGTAACTTCGTGGGTTACATGATTGAAGAGGCGGTACGCCTTGGGTTCCGACAAATCGTCCTGGTTGGCCATCCTGGTAAGCTCATTAAAATAGCAGCAGGAATTTTCCATACCCATAGCCATATTGCCGATGCCCGTATGGAGACACTTGTTGCCCATCTGGCATTGCTTGGTGCCCCGCTGGAGTTACTGACGCTGGTCAGTGACTGCGATACTACTGAAGCCGCGATGGAGCACATCGACGCATACGGCTTTCAGCATATCTATAACCATCTGGCTAAGCGTATCTGCATGCGCGTTCTGCAAACTTTGCGCTTTACGAAAAATCCCCCGACCTGCGACGCCATTATGTTCTCTTTTGATAACCAGATCCTTGGTAGCAACCGTCCTGTCGCCGAGATTGCGGAGGAGATGCAATGTTAACTGTTGTAGGGATGGGGCCCGCGGGGTTGCATCTGATGACGCCGGCGGCGCGCGATGCGGTCGCAATAGCGGATGTTCTTGTCGGTGGCAAGCGGCATCTGCAGCAGTTCCCGAATTTTACCGGTGAACAGTTTGTCCTCGGGGCCAACATCCCGGAGTTATTGGGCTGGATTAGCGCTCATCAGGACCGACACGTGGTGGTACTGGCGTCTGGTGATCCTCTATTTTACGGAATCGGTACCCGGATGGTGGCGCACTTTGGCATCGAAAATGTGCGCATTATTCCCGGTATTAGTGCGGTGCAGTACCTTTGTGCGCAGTCCGGCATTGATATGAACGACATGTGGCTCACCAGTAGCCACGGTCGCAACGTTTGTTTCGATGAGCTGGCTCGACATAACAAAGTGGCCATGGTCACGGATGCCCTGTGCGGCCCGCGTGAAATCGCCCATCAACTGATTGCACGGGGTAAGGGACATCGCTGGATGGTGATTGGCGAAAACCTGGCGATGGAAAATGAGCGTATCCACTGCCTGCCTCTCAGTGAAATTAATGCCGACTATGACATGAATGCAGTGGTGATCCTCGATGAAAGATGAGCTTTTTCTGCGTGGAGGGAAAGTGCCGATGACCAAAGAAGCGGTACGCGCACTTGCCCTCTCAAAACTTGAATTACACCGTGCCAGTCACCTGATTGATATTGGTGCAGGAACCGGCAGTGTATCAATCGAAGCGGCGTTGCAATATCCGTCGCTGCGCGTCACGGCTATCGAGCGTAACCCTGATGCGTTAAGGCTTCTGGACGAAAATCGCCAGCATTTTGCCTGCGGGAATATCGACATTTTTCCCGGTATCGCGCCGATGACCATCACCGAAAAAGCCGATGCCATCTTTATGGGCGGCAGCGGTGGCCATCTGACCGATCTGATTGACTGGTCGATGCGTCAACTGCATCCGGCAGGACGGTTGGTGATGACGTTCATCCTTCAGGAAAACCTGAATACCGCCCTGGCTCATCTGGACCATCTCGGCGTACAGAGGGTGGATTGCCTGCAAATGCAGGTTTCATCTCTGACTGTGCTCGGTAGTGGTCACTATTTCAAACCGAATAATCCCGTTTTTGTTATCGCCTGTCAGAAGGAAGGAAACCATGTCTGAGATTTTTGATCCCCGTAGTGTGTGGTTTGTTGGCGCTGGTCCTGGCGATCGTGAGCTGATCACCCTTAAAGGTTACCGCTTGCTGCAACAGGCGCAGGTGGTTATCTACGCCGGGTCGCTGATTAACACTGAACTGCTGGATTATTGCCCGGCAGGTGCTGAGTGCCATGACAGCGCGGAACTGCATCTGGAGCAGATCCTCGACCTGATGGAAGCCGGAGTGAAGGCAGGAAAAACCGTAGTACGCCTGCAAACTGGTGATGTCTCGTTGTATGGCTCTGTGCGTGAGCAGGGCGAAGAGCTGACCAAACGTGGGATTGACTGGCAGGTTGTACCGGGTGTCAGCGCATTCCTCGGTGCAGCGGCCGAACTTGGTGTCGAGTACACCGTACCTGAAGTTTCACAGAGTCTGATTATTACCCGCCTGGAGGGCCGCACACCGGTACCAGAACGTGAACAGCTGGAGTCGTTTGCCAGCCACCAGACGTCCATGGCGATTTATCTTTCTGTCCAGCGTATTCACCGGGTTGCTGAACGTCTGGTTGAAGGCGGTTACCCGGCGACCACACCAGTGGCAGTCATCTACAAAGCGACCTGGCCAGAAAGCCAGACCGTGCGCGGCACCCTGGCTGATATCGGCGACAAAGTACGCGATGCAGGGATCCGCAAAACGGCGCTCATTCTGGTCGGTAATTTCCTGGGCTCGGAGTACCACTACTCCAAACTCTATGCGGCGGACTTTAGCCATGAATACCGTAAAGCCTGAATCTATTGCACTGTTTTGCCTGACACCGGGCGGCGTGACGCTTGCGAAGCGTCTGGCGGCGATGCTGCCGGTAACCTGTTTCACCAGTGAAAAGTTGCTGGAGGAGGGATTTCTTCCGTTCGAAAACGGTTTTGCCAATGCTGCGCGCGACGCTTTTGCGAACTACTCAGCGCTGATTTTTATTGGTGCGACCGGTATTGCGGTACGCGTACTGGCCCCGCTGGTAAACGACAAGTTCTGCGATCCGGCGGTTGTGGTGATTGATGAGCGTGCCCAGCATGTTATCAGCCTGCTCTCAGGTCATGCGGGGGGCGCTAATGCCCTTGCGCGTTATCTGGCGGGAATGCTGGGGGCTGATCCGGTGATTACGACCGCGACGGATGTGAATGATATGGCGGCTCTGGACACGCTTGCGTTCCAGTTGAATGCGCGAATGACCGATTTCCGCTCAGTGGTAAAAATTGTCAACCAGATGCTGGTTAGCAACAAACGGGTGGGGCTGTGGTGGGATGATGAACTGGCACAGGACGTCAGCCATTGCGATCGCCGTGGTTTTATCACCGTAACCGATCTCACGCAATTACCGGAACTGGATGCGTTAATTTGCATCACTCTGCGCACCGATTTACCAGAAATGCCCATCCCGCACTGGAAGCTGGTGCCACAGCGGGTGGTGGCTGGAATTGGTTGTCGCCGTGATACGCCATTTCCGTTGTTAGCCGAGTTGCTTGCCCGTCAACTTGAAGCCCAGCGGCTCGATCCGCTGGCGTTAAAAGCGATTGGCAGCATCACGCTGAAAAAAGATGAACAGGGACTTATCCAACTGGCCTCCTGCTGTCGCGTACCTTTCGAAACCTTTACTGCTGACGCGCTGCGTGAGCATGAACACCGTTTTCCTGCTTCGTCGTTTGTACGCAAAACGGTCGGCACGGGAAGTGTTTCCGGTCCTGCAGCCTGGCTACTGAGTCATGGACAACTGTTAGGCGAGACCCTGCGTGAACAGGGCGTCACTATTACTTTGGGAGTTTCACACTGATGTTAACCGTAATTGGAATTGGCCCTGGCTCGCAGGCAATGATGACCATGGAAGCCGTTGAAGCACTGCAGGCGGCAGAAATCATTGTTGGCTATAAAACATACACCCATCTGGTAAAAGCCTTCACTGGTGATAAGCAGGTGATCAAAACCGGTATGTGCAAAGAGATTGAACGCTGCCAGGCGGCAATTGAACTGGCGCAGGCTGGGCACAACGTGGCGTTGATCAGCAGTGGCGACGCCGGGATTTATGGCATGGCCGGGTTGGTACTCGAACTGGTCAGCAAGCAGAAGCTGGATGTTGAGGTCAAGCTGGTTCCAGGGATGACGGCCAGTATTGCTGCGGCGTCTTTGCTGGGCGCACCGTTGATGCACGACTTTTGCCATATCAGTCTCAGCGATCTGTTAACACCATGGCCGGTGATTGAAAAACGCATTGTTGCCGCAGGTGAAGCTGACTTCGTTATCTGTTTCTACAACCCGCGCAGCCGCGGCCGTGAAGGGCACCTGGCGCGTGCTTTTGAACTGCTTTCGACCAGTAAAAGCGCGCAAACGCCGGTGGGGATCGTGAAGTCGGCGGGGCGTAAAAAACAGGAGAAATGGCTGACCACGCTGGGTGAAATGGACTTTGAACCGGTTGATATGACCAGTCTGGTGATTGTTGGTAATAAAACGACCTATGTTCAGGATGGCCTGATGATCACGCCACGGGGTTATGTGCTGTGAATTACGGAGATGTACTGGTCATGGGTGGCACCAGCGATGCACGCATGCTGTGCCAGCAACTGGATGCAGCAAACGTGGCCTATACCCTGTCGGTTGCAACACCGACAGGGAAACAGCTGGCGGGCGACATCAAAGGTCAGGTGCGCTGTGGACGCCTGGAGCGGGAGCAGATGATTGCCTGGCTGCAAGAAAATGGTACGCGCTGGGTGATCGATGCTTCACATCCTTATGCCGAAGTGGTGAGCCGTAACATCATGAGCGCATGTGAAGCGGCAGGCGTACTGCTGAGCCGCTATCAGCGCCCTGAGCAACTGAGTGATTTAACGCACCCGCATTTGTACACCGTGCAGAGTATTCAACAAGCCTGCGATGTAGCGCGACGCTTCGGTGAGCGCGTACTGCTGACGACCGGTAGTAAAGATCTGGCTATCTGGCGTACGGGATTGCCGGATAAAACGCTGCTGGCTCGCGTACTGCCGGTACCTGAGGTTATCCAGCAATGTGCGGATTTGGGCTTTGGCGTGGGTGAAATTTTCGCACTGTGCGGTCCTTTTAGCGCCGAGTTTAATGCTGCGTTCTACCGCCAGTGTCTGGCTGATGTGGTTATCACTAAAGCATCGGGTGCGGAAGGCGGTTATCAGGAAAAAGTACAACCTTGTCTGGATGCCGGTATCCCCTGCATCGTGATTACACGTCCGGCACCTTTGGTGACGGGAGAAGAGTTACTGGAAAGTCAGGCCGCATTTGGGGCGCGTTTAGCGCGCTGGCTGGCCGCTGCTTAAGGAGTAAGAGATGAAGAAAGCGCTTCTGGTGGTCAGCTTTGGCACCAGCTACCACGACACCTGTGAGAAAAATATTGTGGCCTGTGAGCGTGATCTTGCAGCCAGTTGCCCTGACCGCGATCTGTTTCGGGCGTTTACCTCCGGGATGATCATCCGCAAGCTCAAACAGCGTGATGGCATCGATATCGACACGCCGCTGCAGGCACTGCAAAAGCTGGCGGAGCAGGGCTATCAGGATGTGGCTATTCAGTCGCTGCACATCATCAACGGTGACGAATACGAAAAAATTGTCCGTGAAGTTCAGAGCATGCGCCCGCTGTTTTCGCGCCTGACGCTGGGTGTACCGCTACTGAGTAGCCACGATGATTACGCGCAGTTGATGCTGGCGCTGCAACAACAGATGCCGCCGCTTAAAGAGAGTGAAAAAGTGGTGTTTATGGGACACGGAGCTAGTCACCATGCGTTTGCCGCCTACGCCTGTCTCGATCACATGATGACGGCGCAGCGTTTTCCGGCCCGTGTAGGGGCAGTGGAGAGCTATCCGGAAGTGGAAGTGATTATTGAAAGTTTGCGTCAGGAAGGTGTAACGGCGGTGCATCTGATGCCGCTGATGTTAGTTGCTGGCGACCACGCCATCAATGATATGGCTTCCGATGAAGATGACTCGTGGAAGACGTTATTCAACGCTGCGGGAATTCCGGCCACGCCGTGGTTAAGTGGTTTGGGTGAGAACCCGGCGGTACGTGCCATGTTCGTGGCACATTTACAGCAGGCGCTGAACGTGGCGCTGGAGGAAGCAGCATGAGCGGTAAATTGTATGCACTAAGCACCGGACCAGGTGCTTCCGATCTGATCACCGTGCGTGCAGCGCGCACTCTTGGCGCACTGGATATTCTCTATGCGCCAGCCGGGCGTAAAGGTGGGGATAGCCTGGCGCTGTCGATCGTGCGTGAATACATTGGTGAACAGACTGAAGTGCGCTGCTGCCATTTTCCTATGAGTGCTGACAGCGCGGAAAAAGAAGCCGTCTGGGACGAGGTCGCTGCCGCGTTGGTACAGGAAGTGAATGCCGGTAAGCAGGTAGGTTTTATCACCCTCGGCGACGCCATGCTGTTTAGTACCTGGGTCTTTTTACTCCAGCGGATTGGCTGCCCTGACTGGTTAGAGATCGTCCCTGGTGTGACTTCTTTTGCCGCTATTGCCGCCCGCTCAAAAACGCCGCTTGCTATGGAGCAGCAGTCGCTGGCAGTTGTCTCCTGTACCGCACCGGAAACAGAAATCCTGCAGGCGTTAAAGCAACATGACAGTCTGGTACTGATGAAAGTGTATGGTCGTTTTGCGCGCATCAAGGCATTGCTACAACAAGAGGGTCTGCTGGACTGCGCGTTAATGATGTCAGAAGCCACGCTGCCGGGTGAGCAGTGCTGGCGTCATCTCAATGAAGTGAGTGACGATCAGCCGCTGCCTTATTTCTCGACCATTCTGGTCAACAAACAGTGGGAGTATGCACAATGAAGCTTGAACAACAGCTAAAACAGCTGTCTTTCAGCGGGTTGGCCGCGGCGCTATTACTGATGATTGTCCCTGAAAAAGCGTTCGCGATGCACATTATGGAAGGTTTTTTACCGCCGATGTGGGCGCTGGCCTGGTGGCTGCTGTTTTTACCTTGTCTGTGGTATGGACTGGTACGCCTGCGTCAAATCGTGCAGGAAGATAACCACCAGAAAGTTCTGTTGGCACTGTGTGGGGCGTTTATTTTCGTTCTGTCGGCGCTAAAAATTCCTTCTGTGACAGGCAGTTGCTCGCATCCGACTGGGGTCGGTCTGGCCGTTATTCTGTTTGGGCCGGGCGTCGTGGCGATTCTTGGCGCGATCGTCTTGTTATTCCAGGCGTTGCTGCTGGCTCATGGCGGTTTGACAACGCTGGGCGCGAACGGCATGTCGATGGCGGTTATTGGCCCGGTAGTGGGTTACATGGTGTGGAAGATGGCCTGTCGCGCGGGGTTCCGTCGTGATGTCTGCGTCTTCCTGTGCGCTATGCTGGCGGATCTTGTGACCTATTTTGTTACCTCGGTCCAGTTGGGTGTCGCCTTCCCGGATCCGGGGGCAGGCGCGATGGGGTCAATTATCAAATTTATGGGGATTTTCTGTCTGACGCAGATCCCAATTGCTATCGCGGAAGGCTTGCTGACCGTGATGATCTACGACCAGTTAACCAAACGTCAGTTGATTACGGCACAAGGACATTAACGATGAAAAAGACGCTGATTCTGTTAGGGATGGTGGTGGCGCTGGTGATCCTGCCGTTCTTTATTAACCACGGCGGAGAATACGGTGGCTCGGATGGCGAAGCAGAAAGCCAGATTCAGGCTATCGCCCCTCATTATGAGCCATGGTTCCAGCCGTTGTATGAACCCGCCAGCGGAGAGATTGAAAGCCTGCTGTTTACGCTTCAGGGATCTCTTGGTGCAGCGGTCATTTTCTACATTCTGGGTTACACCAAGGGCAGACAACGTCGTGATGACCGGGCTTGACAGGCTTAGCTACCAGAGCCGGTGGTTTCATGTCTCACCACAGCGGAAATTCCTGCTCTGGCTGCTGATGATGATCCTGGCCTTTACTCTGCCCCCGATGGGGCAGGGTATTGAGCTGTTACTTATTGCCGCTCTGAGTTGCTGGTTGCTGCGCATTTCTTTCTGGCGCTGGTGCCGCTGGATGGCATTGCCCTTTGGGTTTCTGGTAGTTGGTGTTGTGACGATTTTATTTAGCGTCAGTCGCGATCCGCAGACCTTACTGGCCAGCCTTCCGGTGGGGAGCTACTGGCTGGGGATCACCTCCTCGGGCTTACATACCGCCAATGAGACGTTCTGGCGTAGTCTGGCGGCACTGGCGGCAACATTCTGGCTGGTGCTTAACTTGCCATTTCCGCAGTTAATCATTCTGCTCAAACGTGCGCATGTTCCACGACTGCTCACTGAACAGATCCTGCTGACCTGGCGCTTTATTTTTATTCTGTTAGACGAAGCGCTCGCCATTCATCGCGCACAAACGCTGCGTTTTGGTTATCGTAGTTTGCCGTTGAGCTATCGTTCGCTGGCGATGCTGGTGGGATTGTTGTTTACGCGCGTGTTGATCCGCTATCAACAAATGACCACCACACTGGATATCAAACTGTATCAGGGTGATTTTCACCTGTAAGGAAAAGTATGCTTGCCACCTCAGCGCTTTGGTTTCGCTATCAGGATGACCCCATCCTTAAAGGGCTAACGCTGGACTTTTCTCCGCATGCTGTCACCGGACTGGTGGGAGCGAACGGCTGCGGGAAATCTACGCTGTTTATGAATCTGAGTGGTTTACTACGTCCGCAGCAGGGGGCGGTGATGTGGCAAGGAAAACCGCTGGATTACAGCAAGCGTGGTCTGCTGGCGCTGCGCCAGCAGGTGGCAACCGTATTTCAGGATCCCGATCAGCAAATCTTTTATACCGACATTGACAGTGACATCGCATTCAGTTTGCGCAATCTGGGTGTGGATGAGGCTGAAATTGCCCGACGGGTTGACGATGCATTGACGCTGGTAGATGCGCAACATTTCCGCCATCAGCCCATTCAATGCTTAAGCCACGGGCAAAAGAAACGTGTTGCGATTGCAGGGGCGCTGGTGTTGCAGGCGCAGTATCTGTTACTGGATGAACCCACTGCGGGCCTTGATCCATCGGGTCGTGCGCAGATGATTGAGATTATTAAACGCATTGTGGCGCAAGGAAATCATGTGGTCATTTCCAGTCATGATATCGATCTTATTTATGAAGTTAGCGATGCAGTTTACGTTTTACGCCGAGGGGAAGTGCTGACGCACGGCACACCGGGTGAGGTATTTGCCCGCACGGATCTTATTGAACAAGCAGGATTAACTCAGCCCTGGCTGGTGAAGCTGCATACACAGTTAGGCTTCCCGCTGTGTAAAACAGAGGCTGAATTTTTTAGCTGTATGCGAGAGAACGCACTGAAGGAGGCGTCATGACGCAGGCAATAATGTTGCAGGGAACGGCATCTGATGTGGGCAAAAGCGTACTGGTTGCCGGACTGTGTCGTATTTTTCACCAGGATGGATTGCGGACTGCACCGTTTAAATCGCAGAACATGGCGCTTAACTCTGGAATAACCCCAGAGGGTAAAGAGATGGGGCGCGCGCAAATTTTTCAGGCGGAAGCCGCAGGGATCACACCGGATGTGCGTATGAATCCGGTGCTGCTTAAACCGACCAGTGACCGTAAAGCCCAGGTCGTGTTAATGGGCAAAGTCGCCACCGATATGGATGCGGTGAGTTACCACGAATACAAACCGCGCCTGCGGGAACAGATTATTTCGGTTTATAACAGCCTGGCTCAGGAGTTTGATGTGCTGGTGCTGGAAGGGGCGGGAAGCCCGGCTGAGATTAACCTACGCGATCGCGATATCGTCAATATGGGCATGGCGGAAATGGCGCAGTGTCCGGTTGTTCTGGTTGCCGATATCGATCGTGGTGGGGTGTTTGCCTCAATTTACGGTACGTTGGCGCTGCTGCACGATCACGAACGCGCCAGAGTAAAAGGCGTAATCATCAATAAATTTCGTGGTGATGTGGCGTTGCTCTATTCCGGTATTGAACAAATTGAAGCGCTGACCGGCGTTCCAGTGCTCGGCGTGATGCCGTGGCTGGATGTTGATCTGGAAGATGAGGATGGTGTCGCGTTGCAAAAAGGCAAATATTTGCGCACCGATAAACGAGATATAGAGATTGCTGTCGTTCAACTACCACATATTTCCAACTTTACTGATTTCAACGCACTGGCGGCACAACCGGACGTTCGCGTTCGCTATGTGCGTCACCCGGAGGAACTGGCGGGTGTTGACCTGGTGATCCTGCCCGGCAGTAAAAATACGTTGGGCGATCTGGTCTGGCTGCGTGAAAGTGGTATGGCGCACGGCGTGTTGCAACTACATCGCCAGCACGTTCCGGTGGTGGGCATTTGCGGTGGTTACCAGATGCTCGGCGATACCATCATTGATGAGGTGGAGTCAGGACTCGGTACGCTGCCGGGGCTGGGGTTGCTCAATACCGTAACCCATTTTGCCCAGAACAAAACAACGACCCTGGTTGAGGGGCAGATGTCCTCCTCTTTGCCTGACTGGCTGGCGGACGCGGCGGGCTTATCCGTTCGCGGTTATGAAATTCATATGGGTGAAACGGAATTAACCACGCAATGCCAGTCGGTGATGATGTTGCACAAAGACGGCGGTAATGTGGCTGATGGCGCGGTAACCCCCGATGGTCTGGCGTTTGGCACCTATCTTCATGGTCTGTTCGACAGCGATGAATTCACTCGTGCGCTGGTTAATGGTCTGCGTGTACGGAAAGGGTTAGCGCCGCTGGATTCCACCTTCCATTACGCGCAATATAAATCGCAGCAGTTTGATCTGCTGGCGGATGCGATGCGGCAACACATCGATATTGAGAAAATTTATACCATCATGCAGCAACATCGGGAGCCAGTATGATGATTCTGGTTACCGGCGGAGCACGCAGCGGCAAAAGTCGGCATGCTGAGGCGCTAATTGCTGATTCTCCGAACGTGCTGTACATCGCGACTTCACAGATTTTTGATGACGAGATGGCTGCACGAATTCAGCATCATCGCGATGGTCGTCCCGCGCACTGGCGTACCGCTGAGCGTTGGCAACATCTTGATGAGCTGATAACGGCGACGAACGATCCACAAGAGGCGATTTTACTGGAGTGCATCACCACGATGGTGACCAATATGCTCTTTTCACTGGGCGGTGATAGCGATCCCGACAACTGGGATTACGCGGCAATGGAGAAATCCATTGAGGCAGAGATGCATATGCTGATCGAAGCTTGTCAGCGTTGTCCGGCAAAAATCGTTCTGGTTACCAACGAAGTGGGGATGGGGATTGTTCCGGAGAATCGTCTGGCGCGGCATTTTCGTGATATTGCCGGACGAGTTAACCAGCGCCTGGCAGCGGCAGCGGATGAGGTCTGGCTGGTGGTATCTGGAATTGGAGTCAAAATTAAATGAGTAAGTTGTTCTGGGCAATGCTCTCTTTTATCAGTCGCTTGCCTGTTCCGACACGGTGGTCGCAAGGACTCGATTTCGAACAGTATTCGCGCGGAATCGTCATGTTTCCCCTTATCGGCGTAGTGCTAGGGGGACTCTCTGGTCTGGTGTTTATGGCGTTGCAACCCTGGTGCGGTATTCCACTGGGCGCACTGTTTAGCGTGTTGGCTCTGGCGCTGCTGACCGGTGGTTTTCATCTTGATGGCCTGGCGGACACCTGTGACGGCATTTTTTCTGCTCGTCGGCGCGAACGCATGCTGGAAATCATGCGTGACAGTCGCCTGGGGACGCACGGTGGGCTGGCGCTGATTTTCGTTCTGCTGGCTAAAGTGCTGGTGGTGAGCGAACTGGCTTTGCGCGGAACACCGATGCTCGCGGCACTGGCGGCGGCCTGTGTGGCGGGGCGGGGAACCGCTGTTCTGCTGATGTACCGGCATCGTTATGCCCGAGAAGAGGGGCTGGGAAACGTCTTTATTGGCAAAGTAACCGGACGACAAACCTGCGTAACGTTGGGGTTTGCGGCAATCCTTGCCGCAGTACTGCTTCCTGGCATGCGTGGCGTGGCGGCTCTGGTCGTCACGATGGTGGCAATTTTCATTCTTGGGCAATTACTGAAACGCACGTTGGGTGGACAAACCGGCGATACGCTGGGTGCGGCCATCGAACTTGGCGAGCTGATCTTCTTGCTGGCTCTGCTTTGAGTCAGCCTACACATTGAGAACCCTTATGCAGACTTTATCCTCTTTACTCCAGGCGATCCCTTCACCCGATAGTGCTGCGATGTTGAGTGCGCAGAAGCATATTGACGGATTACTCAAACCACCGGGTAGTCTTGGTCGACTTGAATCTCTTGCCGTGCAACTGGCTGGTATGCCGGGCCTTAAGGGTGTGCCGCATGTCGGGGGAAAAGCGATGCTGGTGATGTGTGCCGATCACGGCGTATGGGATGAGGGCGTTGCTGTTTCACCCAAAGTGGTCACGGCTATTCAGGCGGCAAATATGACGCGCGGGACAACCGGGGTCTGTGTGCTGGCGGCTCAGGCGGGTGCAAAGGTTCATGTGATTGATGTGGGGATTGATGCTGATCTTATCCCCGGCGTAGTCAATATGCGTGTGGCGCGTGGTTGCGGCAATATTGCTGAAGGTCCGGCTATGAGCCGCTCTCAGGCTGAAGAACTGCTGCTGGAAGTCATCCGCTATATCCGTGAACTGGCGGATGAGGGCGTGACACTGTTTGGCGTTGGTGAGCTTGGTATGGCAAACACTACGCCCGCAGCAGCGATTGTCAGCGTGTTGACCGGTAGCGATGCTGAGGATGTGGTTGGTATTGGCGCTAACCTTCCACTTTCCCGCGTTGGTAATAAGGTGGCGGTTGTCCGCCGGGCAATTGCCGTCAACCAACCTGACCCCAGTGATGGTATCGATGTGCTGGCAAAAGTCGGCGGCTTTGATCTTGTCGGTATGGCAGGCGTGATGTTAGGTGCTGCCTCCTGCGGTCTGCCGGTGCTGCTGGATGGGTTCCTCTCTTATTCAGCTGCACTTGCCGCCTGCCGGATAGCGCCTGAGATTAAGCCATATTTGATCCCTTCACACTTCTCTGCCGAGAAGGGAGCCAGGACCGCGTTGGCACATCTGGAACTGGAGCCGTATCTCAACATGGGGATGCGTTTAGGTGAAGGAAGTGGTGCCGCGCTGGCGATGCCGATTGTCGAAGCCGCCTGTGCGATGTACAGCAATATGGGGCATTTAGCTGCCAGCAATATTGTGCTACCAGACGGCAAGGAAGCGTAGTCCTCCGTGCCCCGCTGAATGGCGGGGTTTCTTTCTTATGGTGTACGTCGTAAATCCGAAAAACAGATAAAAAAGCTATAATTAACGGATATCTGTTGCGACGAAGGAAAGGACAATGATGCGTCGTGTAAAACTGCTATGTTCGCTTATCATGCTGTTCGCGAGTCAGGGAACACAGGCTGTAAGCTATCCGCTGCCACCCGAGGGAAGTCGTCTGGTGGGAAGTCCTTTGACAATTACGGTTCCGCAAGGAAATACTCAGCCGCTGGAGGCATTTGCCGCGCAGTACGGGCAGGGGCTAAGCAATATGCTTGAGGCCAACCCGGGCGTGGATGTCTATTTGCCTAAATCGGGTTCAACGCTGGTTGTACCGCAGCAGATTATTTTGCCAGATACCGTACGTGAGGGAATTGTCATCAATGTCGCAGAAATGCGCCTTTACTATTACCCTCAGGGCACAAATACAGTTGACGTTTTGCCGATCGGCATCGGTCAGGCGGGGAGAGAAACGCCACGTAACTGGGTGACAGCAGTAGAGCGGAAGCAGGAAGCACCGGGCTGGACGCCAACGGCGAATACCCGGCGAGAATATGCCGCTCGTGGGGAGAGCTTACCTGCTTTTGTTCCGGCCGGGCCAGATAATCCGATGGGGTTGTATGCCATTTATATCGGCAGGCTATATGCCATTCATGGAACAAATGCCAATTTTGGTATTGGGCTGCGGGTGAGCCAGGGCTGTATCCGTCTGCGTAATGACGATATCAAATACCTTTTTGATACCGTTCCGGTTGGAACGCGCGTTCAACTTATCGACAGACCGGTGAAATATAGCGCAGAGCCAGACGGTAGCCGCTGGGTTGAGGTTCATGAGCCATTGTCCCGAAATCGCGCTGAATATGAGTCAGATAAAAAGATCCCACTACCGGTAACGTCTGCATTGCGTAGTTTTATCACTGGCAGTGATGTGGATGTTAATCGCGCGAATGCAACACTTGAACGACGCTCCGGGATGCCAGTGAATATCGGCCTGATTCATAAATATTAATGAGTAACAGGCGGCCTGTTTTTCGTGATCAAGTAAGACTGGCCGCTTGTTTAATGTGATACTGCCCCATTTTTACGAAACCGATATGGTCTGCCATCAACCGGGCTTCATGTTCACTGTGCGTAACCAGCAGCGCTGTTTGTCCGGCTGCACGCAAAATATCCCGAACCTCACCCCCCAGACGTTCACGGGTTCGCTTATCAAGACTGGAAAAGGGTTCATCCAGCAGCAGGATTTCAGGATGTGGCGCCAGTGCGCGAGCCAGTGCAATACGCTGTTGCTGCCCACCTGAAAGCTCATGGGGATAACGGCTGGCATGGCTATGCAATTCCACCATGTTTAACAGATCTGCCACTCTGGCCTGCTGTTCTTCATGCGGCATACGTCGTAAGCCAAATGCCACGTTTTGTTGTGCCGTCAAATGAGGGAATAATGCATATTCCTGAAAAACCATGCCGACATGCCGTTTTTCCGGCGGCAGATGTACGCCAGGGCCGGCAACGTGCCTCTGAGAAACATAAATATCTCCGCGTTGCAGGCGTTCAAACCCGGCAACAGCACGAAGTACCGTGGTTTTCCCACAGCCTGAAGCGCCCAGCAGACAGGCGATTTCGCCTTTGCGCACAGACATAGAAAATCCGCTCAGCACCGGTTGCTGACTGTTGCCATATGCAACATGCACATCCTGGAGTCGTAATGCAATTTCTGACATTGGTACTCTCTTAACCACGGCGTGTCATCTGGTGACGCACCAGTAAAATAACCGGTAACGTGCCTGCTAAAACAATCATCAGCGCGGCAATTGCCCCTTCTTCATAGGTTCCGCGAGCGGCTTCTGCATACAGTAGCGTTGCCAGCGTTTCGAAATTGACAGGGCGTAAAAGTAGAGTCGTGGGCAGCTCTTTCATCGCATCGGCAAAGACCAGCAATGCACTGCTTACTATTGCTGGTCGTAGTAGCGGTAAATGGACTCGTGCAAATGTACCTGCGCCATTTTCACCCAGCAAACGCGAAGCCTGTTCAAGGGACGGGGGGATACGACCCAGTCCGGAATCCAGCGCTCCGATGGCGATCGCCTGAAAGCGCATCGCACAGCAAATAATCAGCAGGATACCGGCAGACATGAGCGGCAAACCACGAATATCCAGTATATCGGCCAGCCAGCGGTCTACCGCCATAGCCGGCGGCAGAAAACCAATTGCCAGAATAGTGCCGGGCACCGCATAGCCCAAAGAGGCTAGACGCATCACGCCGCGACGAAAGCCTGGCATGGCGTTGTCTGCGGCACTATGACGCGCGCTCCAGGCCACCAGTAAACTGACGCAAACCACTACCAGCGTGGTTCCCGCCGCCAGCAATAGTGTATTTTGCAATGCGGAGAGCAACGAGGCGGAAAGCGGGTTCTTTTCACCTAAACGTTTGACGCTCTCCCACATTAAAAACAGTACCGGGGCAAGGAATCCCAAAATAACTGGCAGCGCAATCACTGAGCCGAGGAGCCATCCCCGCCAGCCGTGCACGCGTGTGGGTTGAATTTCTCGCAGGCTGCGGCTGCTGAATCCTTGCTTTCTGCGACCATAAAACTCCAGCGTCAGAATGAAGAAGATAAACATCAGCATCATGCAGGCGATTTGTGCAGCAGCGGATAAATCAGAACGGGAGATCCATGTGGTGTACACAGTGACCGTTAATGTTTGTACCCCGAGAAACTCCGACGCGCCAATATCGTTAAGCGTTTCCAGAAGTGCCAGACTGACACCGACTGCCAGCGCCGGACGCGCCATTGGCAGAGCTACGCGAAAGAAAGTCCCGGTTGCGCTGCACCCAAGCGTACGGGCAGCTTCCAGTAAATGGGCGGGCTGGCTTATGAACATGGCCCGGGTCGTCAGATAAACGTAAGGGTAAAGTACTAAACCGAGCAAAATAATGGCACCGGAAAGTGAACGTAGATCTGGCAGGCGGAACTGTCGTGGGCTGTCAAAGCCCAGTAAAAAACGGATGAATGTCTGCAGTGGGCCGATTGGATGCAGTAAATCGAGCCAGGCGAAGGCGACGATATAAGTCGGCATCGCCAGTGGCAACAGCAGTGCCCAACTGAGAATTTTGCGGCCTGGGAAGTCCCACGCCGTTACGGCCCACGCGCTACCAACGCCAATCACGCCCACCATCACAGCGACTCCCGCCAGCAGAAGTACTGTGTTTTTTAACGCTGAGGGCAATACAAACGCGATGAGATTATCCCAGTGAGATAAATCAGCCTGTGTAGCCTGCCAGATAAGCGCAACTATGGGTGTCAGGACACCTAGCGCAATGCATAACGCGCTAAGATGCAATGGTGTTAATAATGACTGCGGCCCGGAAACCAGGCCGCGTAACGTCGGAAACTGTAGCGATTTATTGATCGAATCCAACTTTATCTACCAGGAGGCTAGCTTGCTTACGGTACTTCACGATTTCGGTTAACGGAATTTTATCTACGTCGATTTCACCGATAGTGGCACTAATAACCGGATCGAGCGTAACGCCTTTCAGTACCGGATACTCAAAGTTTGCTTTCGCGTATTGCTGCTGAGCGGGTGCGGAAACCAGGTATTCCATCAGTTTAATAGCATCTGCTTTATTAGGTGCATAGCGGGCTACGGCTGCACCGCTGATATTGACGTGCGTGCCACCATTTTCAAAGGTTGGCTTAACGACTTTAATCGCATCGCCCCACTGACGGGCATCGCTGCCTTGTTTGGCATTTTTCATATGGCCGACGTAATAGGAGTTAGCCAGGCCAATATCACAAATACCACCGAGGATATCGCGAGCTACGTCACGGTCGCCGCCGGTGGCTTTACGTGCCAGGTTAGCTTTCACACCGCGTAGCCACTCTTCTGTTTTTGCTTCACCGTGATGCGCAATCATGGCGGCAATCAGCGCCGTGTTATACGGGTGCTGTCCGGAACGGATACACACTTTACCTTTGTATTCAGGGCTTGCGAGTTGTTCGTAATGCCAGTTATCAATTGGCAGAGACTTCTCAGCGTAAAGTACGCGTGCTCGCATAGAAAGCGCAAACCACTGGTTATCTTCACCTCGCAGATTGGCCGGGATTGCAGTCTTCAACGTTTCGGATTGCACCGGTTGTGTCACGCCAGCTTCAACTAAATCGATGAGATTTCCGGCATCGACGGTCATCAGCAGATCTGCAGGGGAGTTTTTACCTTCTGCTTTTACACGCTCAAGCATGCCATCCTTGATATAAACGGTGCTTACTTTTATACCGCTGGATTGCGTCCAGCTATCAAGCAGGGGCTGAATCAGACCCGGTTCGCGGGTGGTATAGAGTGTTAACGTATCCTGGGCGAAAGCCGGCAGGCTAACGGAGAGTACCAGGGCTGATGCAAGCGTGATACGGCGCAGTCCAGTGCGAGGCAGAGCATTCATCGTTTATATCCCAGAGTAATTGGAACGTTCAGTGAACGAGCGAGCGCTCGTCCTTTCGGCAGTCGTACAATAAATGATAATCACTAGCACTTACAATAATTGCAAAGTTGAAACGATTTACATTTACACAACTTTAATCATTGGTGTGATGTGGCATCCGGCAGGTGAAAAACTGTTGGGAAGGGTGCTTAAGGAACGAGGTTTTTAATGGCAGTAAAAAAGCAAAAAGCCTGCTTAGTTTCCTGAGCAGGCTTCTTAAATTTGGCTCCTCTGACTGGACTCGAACCAGTGACATACGGATTAACAGTCCGCCGTTCTACCGACTGAACTACAGAGGAATCGTGTGAACGAGGCGCATATTAGCGAGGGTCGTAGGGGTTGTCAAAGGGGTAAATGCAAATGTGTGTTTGTTTGCTGACAAAATCAACAAAGCGACGATCTTTCAATCTTTTTATGTTTTTGCTCCATTCTGGTGCGCGCCTACCCGTGTTGGGGCAGGCAGAAAACTGCGCAAAGCATCGAGAATAGTTATTATTCACCATCGGCCCTTATTTTTCGGGTGGTTAGCGCGATTAACCGCAGCCAGACGAAACTGGCAAGCATCTTGCAACCTGATAAATATGACTGCCAGCACGGGTTCTGGTATTCCGACAGGAGGCAAAATGAACTTCAGACGACTGAAATACTTCGTAAAAATCGTCGATATTGGTAGCCTGACCCAGGCCGCGGAGGTGTTGCACATTGCGCAACCTGCGCTGAGTCAGCAGGTTGCTACGCTGGAAGGTGAACTGGATCAGCAATTGTTGATTCGTACCAAGCGCGGCGTGACGCCAACTGAGGCCGGAAAGGTTCTTTATACTCACGCCCGGACTATCTTGCGTCAGTGTGAACAGGCGCAGCTCGCGGTCAATAATGTCGGGCAGACGTTGAGCGGGCAGGTGTCTATTGGGCTCGCACCTGGAACTGCCGCATCCTCAATAACGATGCCGTTATTACAAACTGTACGTGCCGAACTGCCGGATGTTTTGGTTTACCTGCATGAAAACAGTGGCGCAGTGCTCAACGACAAACTGCTCAGTGGTCAACTTGATATGGCTGTGCTCTATGAGCGTTCGCCGGTGGCTGGGATTTCCAGTCAACCATTGCTAAAAGAAGATCTTTTCCTTGTTGGCACGCGTGACTGTCCGGGTCAAAGTGTTGATTTAATCGCAGTAGCTCAAATGAATCTGTTTCTTCCGCGAGATTATAGTGCGGTACGTTTACGTGTGGACGAAGCCTTTTCGCTACGTCGCTTAACGGCCAAAGTAATCGGGGAAATCGAGTCCATCTCCACATTAACTGCAGCTATTGCCAGCGGTATGGGGGTGACTGTTTTGCCTGAGTCGGCCGCTCGTTCATTATGTAATGCCGCAAATGGCTGGATGGCCCGGATTACAACGCCGTCGATGAGCTTGCCATTATCGCTGAATGTATCGGCCAGAGGGAGTTTGTCGCCGCAGGCACAAGCGGTAAAAGAAATTCTGTTATCACTGGTCAGCCGTCCGGCGCTGGAAAACCGCGAATTGCAGCTGGTCAGCTAAACCTTATTCCCGACAGGAATAAGATGCAGGTTTTTATTATTTGTTATGCCGGGCGTCAGACTTTAACAATAGCGTAATGTCTGATGTACCCGGAGCGAAGCGTGAATTTCCAGCAACTTAAAATTATCCGCGAGGCGGCCCGTCAGGATTACAACCTGACGGAAGTCGCGAACATTCTTTATACCTCGCAGTCGGGCGTAAGCCGCCATATTCGCGAGCTTGAAGATGAACTCGGTATTGAAATATTTATCCGGCGCGGTAAACGCCTGCTGGGCATGACTGAGCCGGGCAAAGCATTGCTGGTTATCGCCGAACGTATTCTTAATGAAGCCAGTAATGTTCGCCGACTGGCGGATTTGTTTACAAATGACACGTCCGGTGTTCTGACGATTGCTACCACGCACACACAGGCTCGCTACAGCCTGCCGGCGGTGATTAAGGCATTTCGCGAACTCTTTCCTGAAGTCCGTCTTGAGTTAGTACAGGGGACGCCGCAAGAAATTGACGTGCTATTGCAAAATGGCGGGGCAGATATCGGGATTGCCAGCGAACGGTTAAGTAGCGATCCACTGCTGGTGGCCTTTCCCTGGTTCCGTTGGCATCACAGCCTGCTTGTTCCTCATGATCATCCGTTAGTTCAGGCTTCTCCATTGACGTTAGAGTCTATTGCTCACTGGCCACTAATTACATATCGACAAGGTATTACGGGACGTTCCCGCATTGATGAGGCATTTGCGCGTAAAGGACTGGTGCCCGATATTATCCTTAGCGCTCAGGACTCGGATGTGATTAAAACCTATGTGGCATTGGGACTGGGGATTGGACTGGTGGCGGAGCAATCCAGCGGTGAGCAGGAAGAGGGCACGTTGATCCGTCTGGATACCCGGCATTTATTTGATGCGAATACCGTCTGGCTTGGCCTGAAACGAGGTCAGTTACAGCGTAATTACGTCTGGCGATTCATTGAGTTATGTAATGCGGGCTTATCGGTGGATGAGATCAAACGACAGGCTATGGAGCCAGATGAAGTGATGATTGATTATCAGATCTAAAGCAAAAAGCCCGCTAAAAAGCGGGCTTTTCTAAATTTGGCTCCTCTGACTGGACTCGAACCAGTGACATACGGATTAACAGTCCGCCGTTCTACCGACTGAACTACAGAGGAATCGTGTGAACGAGGCGCATATTACTGACCTCACTATATCGTGTCAACAGTAAAATTAGCACGCCATATCAATTGGTTAATTAATCCTCAAAACGTAGTATTAATGCACATTCGATGAGCGATAATCGTCATCTTCCCGGCTATCGCGCAACCGTAGCATTGGGTTTTGCCGATAGAACTGGAAGAACCTCTGCCATAATGCGGGAAAACGCGGCGCAAACAATTCGGGAGCGCTGAAAAAATACTCGGATAATACGGCAAAACATTCGGCAGGATCGGTCGCAGCATATGCATCTATACTGCATGCGGTTTCACCCACCAGATCGATTTCGTCCTGAATGTTGTTCATTGCCGCATGCAGATCGTGTTCCCAGTTTGCAATTTCTCGCAAAGGGATTGCCGGGACGCCGCTGGCGCGATCACCATTACGCATATCAAGTTTATGCGCCACTTCATGGATAATCAGATTAAAGCCGGAGGCATCGAAGGAATCCTGGATATCGAGCCAGTTCAGGATGATCGGACCTTGCTGCCAGCTTTGTCCGGACTGAACTACGCGTTGATTATGCACCAACCCAATATCATCTTCCCACTCGTCATCCACGACAAATGGGGCAGGGTAGATGAGCACTTCGTGAAAACCATCAAGCCACTCAATACCCAATTCCAGTATGGGCAAACAGAAAAGCAAAGCTATACGCGCACTTTTCAGTGGGTCCAGTTCAAATCCCTGAAGGGCAACTAACCTTTTTTGTTGTAAAAAGCGTTCGGCCAGGGCGATCAGTCTGGCTTGTTCTTGTTCAGTGAGATTCACCAGAAGAGGAATTGCCAGGGCATCATCCCAGGGCCACTCATCATTACGGACTGTTTCTTGTTCTTTCCAGGGCCACTTAATCATCGTTTTGCTCGCAAACTCGTCACTTGAACGAAATTGACGGAACTGGGTCTGTTAAAATGCCAAATTACCTGGCATCATGGCAACCGCCAGAACGGAGAGATGCCAGAGCGGCTGAATGGACCGGTCTCGAAAACCGGAGTAGGGGCAACTCTACCGGGGGTTCAAATCCCCCTCTCTCCGCCAAAACACCGCCTCAACCCAATCGATTTATATCTCTTTCAGCTAAAACTTTATTTGTTCAGTATGCCATTCATAACTGGTTTGCTGGGTATTGTCCTGGTATGCATTGGGCAAACTCGCAGCTACACAAGTTATCACTTAGCCAGCATTCCAGGTAGAGCTTTACCAGCATGTCATTCATTTTGTGACTTCAGTCGAAGTGTTGCACTTTAATAAGGTTGTTCCTCAGCCCAAATACCGGATATTCACTCAGGAATATCCGGATGCGCCTTACTATATCAATACTAAATTTCTGTCGTTTTGCTTCTGATATAAGCTCATGCCCTTGAGACGTTACGCAGCGTTTCGTAGTGAAATATTTATCGCTGAAACGGCAGGTTTCCGTTTAATAGTATGCTTCCCGTTACATCTGGCTGCTGGTAAAATAAGCAACTCAATACTTAACTGCATACTGAAGGGAATCGGAGTGTCCTCATCCATTGACTACCAGATTGAAAAGTACTGTTTAACGGAAAGAGGGGAGTCCCCCAGGTTAACCCGTCAGTGGGCGGATGTTATTGCTGAATGTCAGGATAAAAAAGCAGGGGCAGAGGAGCGCCTGCGTATTGCGTTGCTTAACGTGGATTATGTGACCAGCTTTGAGCTACCTTTTCGGTTGTTGCTGGTACGCACTCCACAGCTAATAGCCAGTGTGCGTGATGAATGGCAACTCAACCAAAAGAATGTGGTTTTCAACGGGAAACGTTTTGGTTGTGTCTGGAGTCTGAAGGCGGATTTGAGCGGGATACCAGATGAGTTTCACTATCATCTGTCCAATCGCATTCGGCGGGTGGATGTATCCGGGATCACGGCCGCACCTTACCAGCAAATAGCAAAAACAGTGAAGTCTCCGCGCGAACGACTGAGAATGGCACTTGAGGCTGGGTTACCGGTTACTGCGCTGGATGGACTTTTTTGGTTTGGGATCCAGAGGATTGCTGCCGATGTGCTAAGGCTTCGGAAGGCTGGTATGGCGATTTCAACATCAGAGACTGAGGTTTTCGACAATCTGACCGATACCCATCGACGGGTCCCTGTTTACAGATGTGACGGTTGTTCAGAGTAACAGCTATGTTGCCCAGACGGGCAATGGCGTCAGGCGTGAAGTATCATTTTTAATAAATTTTCCTGAAAAGACGGAGGCGGCGCCATCTCTCTGGCGTTTCACAGAAATCAGGAGATAGCGCAGGCTTAAGATTACACAAAACCCTCATCGTATAATCGGAGAGAGGTTGCCATTAGGGACTAATTTATCCTTTCACAAACAGACTGAGAATGCCGACTCCCAGCGCACTATAAAAAAAGACTCTGTATAAATTATCCGGAATATCAAACCATCTACGAAATATGCCTAATATTACTACAACCAGAACAGCCGGATAGATAGAGCAAAGAACCGGTATCGCCAGTGTTGTCAGCGAATTCAAGCCCAGAATAGCAATTGCTGCTGAGAATATAAGAGACAGAGTCACAAATACGCCGTAAGAAATACCTGTATTCTGCTTGAAAAATTGTGCTGTACCGCTCGTGAGTCCTATTGCGGTGACAAGGCAGGCCAGAGTAATAATGGCTGCCAGCAATTCTCTGCCATATGTTCCAAAAACAGTCTCTACATATGCACTCATGATTTGCATACCGTTTGTCGCACCAATCTCTGGAGTGTGTGCGCCCATCGATATGTAGCAAATGTAAATCAGAGTTAGTCCGGTGGCAGCAATAAATGCTGATGAAGCAGAATATCGGAAAATGCCTTTAGTATGTGTAACCCCACGTTGCTTAAGCGTGTGTGAGATAATAGCCCCAAAACATAGTGCGCTGATCACGTCTAATGTTTGGTAACCATTTACAAACCCTGCTCTGAAAGCTTGTGTTTCATATATAGTTGTCGCCGTAGTGATCTCGCCTATGGGATGAAACCATGCGCATACGCCAATGAAAATCAGCACACCAATTTTTACCGGTGACAGGACAAAGCCGACGACTTCAAGCATCTTACCTGGCTTTGCTAAAATTGCGCCTGCCAGTCCGAAAAAAACAGCAGAAAAAATAAGTTTTTTCCACCATATATCTGCTGCTCCATTAGTTATTACTTCATAACTAATGGTAGCTGTGCGTGGAGTACCAAATAACATACCAAGCGTTAAAAAACAAATGCCGATGAATATAAAACTAACCCATTTTCCTAATGGCCTGGTGAGTTCATTGATACTACCTTCATTAATCGCAAGTGAAATTATTGCTAATGCAGGAAATAACACAGCTGTAATAATAAAACCAAAACCAGCGTTAAACGTGTTTGTACCGGCTTGCAGACCAACCAACGGTGGGAATATGATATTGCCGGCACCGAGAAAAAGAGCTAGCGTCATTCCGCCAAGTGCCATAGTTTCTGGCAAGGATAGTTTTGTGTTCGCTGTCATTTATAAACTCGCATTTATGATATTGCCATATTTATTGATTGTGTTATCAATATCACTGGAGGGGTAAAGTATGATTTTCTGAGCATGAGTAATGGTGAAAATATTCACCATTACAAATCAGGGCTGTAATATTACAACTGAAACATCCCTTCAATCATCAAGCGGGCGGTGCCGTATAATTCTACACGCTTATTATCACCTACAACGCAACGCAATGTGCCCTTTCGCGCTCCGCCTTGTTGCACCGTCAGTTCTGTTTTGCCTAACCGTGATGCCCAAAACGGAGCAAGAAAAGTATGCGCCGATCCGGTAACGGGATCTTCATTTACGCCAACTTGCGGTCCAAACCAGCGAGAGACAAAATCAAACTCTTTATCCCCGGCAGTAACAATGACGCCACGGGTATCAAATAAAGCCAATTTGTTGAAGTCCGGCGCTAATTTATCAATGATTGCTTTATCGTCCACCAGCACAATCAGATCGTCTGATTGCCATACACTAATCACACCGGTGGTGATACCGAGTGCTTCAAGTAACCCTGCAGGCGCTTCAACTTCTGTGGCAGACTTTGCCGGAAAATCCATGCAATATTCATGACCTTGCTGAGTCACAGTCAGAATGCCACTGCGCGTATGGAAGCGAATAGATTTGCCAGGATGATTTAGTTTATTGAACATTACCCATGATGTTGCCAGCGTTGCGTGACCGCATAAATCAACTTCTGTCGCCGGTGTAAACCAGCGGAGATGATATCCATCTTCAACAGGTACGAAAAACGCGGTTTCTGAGAGATTATTTTCTGCGGCGATCGATTGCAAAATATCATCATCCAGCCATGCCGTTAATGGGCATACAGCAGCGGGATTGCCTCCAAAGGGGAGCGACGTAAAAGCATCCACCTGGTAAAAGGGGAGGCTGGTTGTGATATTATTTATCATTGATTTTGTCCAGATAGTTATAGATTGTATATCGCGTTACGCCTAATGCTCTTGCTACATGGTTAACGCTGCCTTTAATTTTAAAAAATCCCATTGCATGTATTTCAGATACGACCCGCTTTCTAAAGTCTGTTTTGCTTTCTGAGCCTGTTGGTCGATATTGAGCAAGAACTTCGTCCAGTGACTTATCCTGAATATCTCTGGGGATACTGTCAGCGCTTTCTGTCTCGACAGGTGTTGGCAGAAGATAATCAAGCTCACGCTTTAACCGTACCACGGCCTCAATATCAACATTTATACAGAAGGCCACCAGAGGACTACCTGATTTGCTGTAGTAAATTGTTGATGCACTATTCAGCTTTGTTCCTGCGACCGTTGTTGTTGTATATCCACTGAATACACGGGTAGGGACGGGCTGTGAAGCATCGAGTAGCCCTAAAAAGCCGGCGTCATCATCCGGTCCCGATAGCAGCGCATCTCCAATTTTCCGACCACTTATATGCCCGTTGACAATACTGATAACTGATTTTTCCGGCTGTGTAAGATCGTGTAACACGGCTTCAGTATTTGAGGGGAGAGTTGTACGCAGAGCTTCCAGTGAAGCGCTCAGCACAGTTATTAAGTGATCACGTTCGTTTTTCATTATGGTCTCTTTACGAGGCGACTGCCTGTACCTCTATCTCAACATCCAATTCAAAGGCAAGGCGGCTGGTTGTTACTGTCCTTGCAGGGTAACCATTTGGGAACCACGTGCAATATGCTGCGTTAAACTCAGCAAAATATTTCATATCACTTAACCATACCTGTACTTTGACGACATTATCTTGCGAAATACCTGTACGTTTCAGCGTTTCAACAATGGTATGCATGATCCTCTGCGTTTGTTCAGTCACAGAGCCATACACGGGTTCACCCTCCTCTGTCATAGATACCTGACCTGAAAGAAATACCATGCCATTCCCTTGAACTGCATCGGAAAAAGGGAAGGGCTTACTGGTGGCATAGCGCTTAATACTCATACTTTAGTCTTACTCATCGGGGGGGATATGCCATAACGTTACCACAGCTCCGCCCTGAATTAAACGAAATTGTATTTTTCAACAAATGTTTGTTTTTGTCGTAAAATCTTGTTTACAGATCACAGGAAACAAGCAACGTGTTGGTGTAAAAGTAAGCAAGTGAATAATTTTCTTGTATGATTATTTTCCAGGTGATAATTGGTTTATAGCGTTTTTAAGCAGATAAATCCTATTTTTAATTGCGTTGGTTTTTTCTATGCCATTGTTTCTAAATGGTAAATCTTGCGACTCTTAAATTCAACAAAAATATTGTTTTCAAATATTGTTGAATTTGATTTTGGGTGTCGATAAGATGCCTGTGCTCTGAGATATTTTCCCTGATTCAACCCAGGTGTGTCTGAAGGTGTTTTAGGCTGATCTTTCACATCAAAGTAAAAGTGAAGATCGATTAATTCAGAAACGATAAAATTATCGTTGAATAATGACGGGCTGGATTTGACCTTGCTGGTTCAGGAAAGAGGAATGTCTTTACTATTATCTTAAAAATAGAGCCTAAAGAAACTTCAGTGTACGCATTAATCTTAAAATATATTTAATCATAATAATCAAATGCCTGATTAATGGTATCGCTTAGGTATTTTTTGCCCAGGTTTGCTAGCCAGACTAATGGTTAGATCATCATTCATATGTGACGAAAATAGTGATCAATATAACTGATGGTCATTATCCGTTGCTGTATCTATTCTAATGTAAGGCTGTGTTTATGCAATTAAGCAAAGTGTTTATTGCTGTTATATCTGCGCTGTGTACTACAAGTGCAATGGCTAATGATATCAATAATAACCAGGAAGTTACAATTGATTCCGTATGGGATGAGACCTCAAACAACCCGAGTCGCATCAGGGTTGGGTATGAAACAGACGGTGCTCTGAATATTGTTCAAGGTGGTGACGTTTTAACTAAATACTTCCATATTGGCCAGGAAGATTCTACCGGTACAGTAAATGTCATTGATGGCGGGAAATTGACAGTTAGCGCAGAATCAATGAGTTATCCCTTTGATATTGGCGGGTCTATCGATGGTCAAAACCATAAAGGGACTGGCACTCTTAATGTTTCCGGGCAGGGAAGTCTCGTCACCATATCCTCTACAAATGCTGCAGCTCTCCAGGTGGGGGCCGGGGACGGAAATGGGTTTATGAATATTTCTGATGGCGGAAAAGTTCGCCATCAATCCGGTGGTATATGGATCGGCGGCAGGGCATCTTCATCCGGAGAAACGTCAGGTGTTGTGAGTGTTGATGGTACAGACAGTGAATTATGGAGTGTGGGCAGTATTCATGTCGGAACATACGGCTCCGGAAGCCTCACCACGTCAAATGGTGGACATACCCATAGTGAAGCCACAATCTCGGTAGGCAATATGGATGAGACGAAAGCCTACGATAATCTGATGAGCGTAAAGGGTGCTGATTCAATAATATCGTCGAATGATAAAATGACTGTTGGACTTCAGGGTAAGGGGACGGCGGTTGCTTCCGATAGTGGAATACTCAGTGCTCCAGAGATTGTTATCGCGCAAGATTCCGGGGCCAGCGGTGAACTGGCAGTAGGTGCCAGAGCGGGTGCTGATGCGGCGGTTGCCGGCATTATTGATACTAAGAAAATTATTTTTGGTGTTGGTGATGGTGTATTAACACTTAATCATACCAACACGGATTTTGTCCTTGATGCGGATATAAGCGGTACAGGTTCAGTAAATGCTGAGAGTGGGGTTTCTACCTTGTCCGGTGATAACTCCGCTTTTCAGGGGCGTTTTAATATTTCCTCTCCTGCCACACTGGTTATTTCAGAACAACAAAATATCGGCACAAATGAAATTACCATGACCGGAGGCTTACTGGAGATTGACGCAGCTCACGACTGGCAGTTTATTAACACGCTTACTGGGCAGGGCGTACTTCAGATTAATGCAGCGGGAAATACATTTGATTTTAACTCCTCCGAAGTGACTGAGAATTTCAACGGCACGCTGGCGCTTAAAGACACATTATTTTCTCTGGCAGGTACGAATACTGCTGCGCTGAAAAATATGTTGCTGAGTTTAGGTGAAGGAAGTGTGGTCAGTGTTGGGAATGGTCAACAGGTTATTGACGAGCTTGCGTTTGATGGTGGCAAGCTGGTGTTCGGAGATGTTATCCCAGGTCAGACAGAAAGCACGGAAACAGTTCATACCACCGGAGATCTGGATGTTTCAGGAAAGGGAACGATACAGGTAACCACGGGGGGAATGATAAATAACGATACTCCCACACCGAATACCCATATTACTCTTCTGGAGCAGGATGATGGAAACAGCCTGATTCAACTCGTTTCCAGTGATGGGGACACTATCGGCAGCGCAGGAAATTTGATACTGACGGACCAGAACGGAAAGGTTATCAGTGATGCCGTTGAATCCTCTATCAGTCAGAACGGCGAGGTTGTAGCTGAAGGGACCTATGATTACCGTCTTACCAGCGGTGAGAATAATGACGGGTTGTATATCAGTTACGGGCTGACGCAGGTGGAACTTCTTGCGTCTGGCGATAATGCGCTGGCCCTGGGTGCGAATGGTAATAGCGGAAATGCGGCAGACCTCAGTGCCCGTGTAACGGGTAATGGCGATCTGGCAATTGACAGTCAGCAAGGGCAGACCGTTTCGTTGTCAAATACTGATAATGATTACACCGGGGTCACCGATGTTCGTGGTGGTAATTTGCTGATGCAAAACGACAACGTTCTTGGGCAAACGAGTGAACTTCGTCTGGCAGCAGAAACCGGTTTTGATATGAATGGTCACAGCCAGACAATTGATCAACTGTCTGCTGCGGCGGATTCGTTGCTGAATATCAACGGCGGAAGCCTGACGCTGCAACATGGTGGTTCTGTTGACGGTGCGCTGGCTGGCAGCGGCGAGCTGAAGATTATCGGCGACACGTTGACGGTAACCGGTGAAAACAGTGCGCTGACGGCTAAAACAACCATCGCAGAAGATGCAAGTGTGTTGATGAATAATACCCTTGGGCTGGGTGTGGGAAATATCGTCACAGCGGGCACGCTGTCTCTGAGCAAATCCGTAGGCACGCTATATAACAATATCAGTGACGCTGGGTTGGTAGAACTGAGCGGCAGCGATGTGGTGCTGGCAGGGAATAACAGTGATTTCTCCGGGCAGTTCACCATTGATGCGGACTCCCGGCTTACGGCTTCGATGGCGGAAAATCTGGGCGATGCGCAAGTCAGTAATGTCGGTTCACTGGTACTAAACAGTGAGAGCACATGGCAACTCGACAACGAGATCTACGGTCAGGGAAGCGTAACCAAAACAGGCACCGGGACCATTACCGTAGGTGATAACGCGGCCTGGACCGGCCAGACTGTTATCGAACAAGGTAGACTGGAACTGGGACAAGCAGACTCTCCGGTGGTACTTGCCAGTACGCAGGTCACTATTCATGACGGGGCGGTGCTCTCCGGCTCTGGTGGAGTAGCAGGCAACATCGATAACGACGGTATGTTACTGGTCGGGTCGGTGGTGAGCGACAACCCTCAGCTGTTTACTGTAGGTGGTGATTTGTCGAACAGCGGTGACCTTGTTACTGGTATTCATGGTCAACTGGCGGGTAATCAACTGGTCGTTAAGGGTAACTACACTGGTAACGGTGGCCATCTTTCATTAAATGCGGCGTTGGGTGACGACAGTTCCGTTACGGATAAGCTGGTGATTAATGGCGATACGAGCGGCAAAACGTCTGTCAGTGTGACGAATACGGGTGGCAAAGGGGCTGCGACTGTCGACGGAATAGAGGTGATTCACGTTGATGGACAGTCAAACGGTGAATTTACCCAGGCGGGACGTATCGTCGCGGGTGCCTACGATTATACCCTGGGGCGTGGTCTGGATGAGAACAGCGGCAACTGGTACCTCACCAGCGGTAAAACCAATCCGGATCCCGATCCGAAACCCAATCCAGATACCGAGAAGGACCTGCGTCCGGAAGGTAGTAGCTACACCGCAAACCTGGCAGCAGCGAACAATATGTTCGTCACGCGACTTCACGATCGCCAGGGTGAGATCCGGTACACGGATGCACTTACCGGGGAGCAGAAAATTACCAGTATGTGGATGCGCCATGTCGGAGGACACAATAGCTGGCGTGATGGCAGCGGGCAGTTGAAAACCCAGAGCAATCGCTATGTGCTGCAGCTGGGGGGAGATATTGCTCAGTGGAGTCAGAACGAGGTTGATCGCTGGCATCTTGGCGTGATGGCGGGCTATGGCAATGAACACAACAACACCCGGTCTTCACGAACCGGATACGATGCTAAGGGATCGGTGAATGGCTATAGTGCCGGCGTATATGCGACATGGTATGCCAATGATGAGTCACACAACGGCGCGTATCTGGACAGTTGGGTACAGTACAACTGGTTCAATAACCATGTGAAGGGCGATGACCTGCAGGGCGAGTCGTATAAATCCAGCGGAGTAACGGCCTCACTGGAAACGGGCTACACCCAGAAACTGGGTGTGTTCAATGGTAGCAAAGGGACACTGAACGAATGGTATGTACAGCCTCAGGCGCAGGCTGTGTGGATGGGAGTGGACGCTGACGATCATCTTGAAAGCAACGGGACGCGAGTCAGCAGCAACGGCAGCAGTAACTTACAGACGCGTCTGGGCATGAAAACCTGGATTAACAGCCATCATCAGATGGATAACGGTAAATCGCGAGAATTCCAGCCTTTTGCTGAGATTAACTGGATCCACAATAGCCGAGATTTTAGTGCAACGATGGATGGCGTGAATGTACGTCAGAATGGTGCGAAAAACATCGGTGAAGTTAAGGTTGGTGTGGAAGGTCAGGTAACTTCCCGTCTGAATCTGTGGGGTAACGTTGGCGTTCAGGTTGGCGATAAAGGCTATAACGACAGCGCCGCAATGGTCGGTGTGAAATGGAATTTCTGATGCCGTTGGATTGATGCAGCATGTAAGACTTTCGCCTGAATTTCTTAACTATACCGGAAGCACCCCGGTGGGTGCTTTGTCCGATAATACGAGTTAATTATGTCTATAACCAAGAAAGCTGCGCCCACAGTGATGGTGTTGCTTTTTCTTCTGACCGGAATGCTGGCCTCATGGCTGCAATGGAATAAAGAGGAAGAACTCATCAGGGAACACGCAATAGGTAATCTGGTAGAAGAAATTAATCGTGTTTTTAATGGCGCACGGACACTGGCAGCACTTGCCAGTACACATATCCACGAAGCCTGTACGGACGAGTTGTTGCGAACACTGAACCGTCTGACGGCATCAGAAGACAGCATCCGCTCACTCAATATTATCGAAAACGGCGAATGGACTTGCTCATCTCTTGAAGGCAGGGAATCGCTGGGAATTCATTCGTCAGGTACAACCACTCACTCTTTGATGATTGAGTTGGTTCATCGTCAAAAGACGGATATGTATATGGTTTATTTCCCTGCAGCGGGGCAAGTGGTTGCGGTTGCGGTCTATAAGGCAGTCATCGATAATATTTTACAAAAATTTTCCCATGATAAAAAATAGATGCGTTGTTCTTACTGCACCCCGATAGCAAATCTATGACCCGGGTGGCTTCACATAATTATCCTTTCTGGATTGTGGATAAATCCAATCGGCAGGTCGGTGATTATTTACAAAATAATCGCTATATCATTATTTTATTTTTGATTCTGTTGATAAAATCATGTGTTCACCTGCGTCATATACAGCGATTGTCATCGATTGAAACGCTTGCACGGGCGATCGATAACGACGAATTTATTCCATATTATCAACCTGTCGTAGAACTCATGTCCGGAAAAATTGTAGGAGCTGAAGTTCTTGCCCGATGGAACCATCCGGAGCGGGGGATTGTTCCACCTAATGAGTTTATTCATGATGCGGAAAAAAATGGGCTGATTAATGCAATGACGCTCAGTTTACTGGAGCGGGTAGAAGTGGATATGCAACAAATAGGTAATCGCGGAGAGACATCGTTTCATATCGGTATTAACATCCCGCCTGAATCCCTGGAGTGCAATAAATTTACAGACGCCTGTATTCGATTTATTCAACGCATGAGTCTGATTGATATCGGTGTGATGCTGGAAATCACTGAAAGGCAGCTGAATCTAATCCAGGAAAATGTACTTAACCGATTGAAAGACGCCGGTGCATCGCTGGCTCTGGATGATTTTGGTACTGGTTATTCAAACCATGCGGCGTTGCAGAGAATTTCTCCTCAATATCTGAAAATAGATAAGATGTTTATTGATTCACTGGGCAGAGGAGGCGTTGAAGAGTCCATCGTCAGCAACATTGTTCATCTCTCTCAACTGGTACAGATTCCTTTGGTTGCTGAAGGTATTGAAAATAAAAAACAACAGGAGAAACTCCAGCAGATGGGGGTTGCTCTTGGGCAAGGGTATCTATTTAGCAAGCCCGTTCCCTTTAATGTTTTTTACGCCAGGTTTGATAATTCCGTGCACAAAAAATAAGAGCACCTGTTATAGATTTGCGCTAACAATTTTTAGGTCTCAATTACTGGTAAAGTGAATTTTTATTATTTGTTGTGGCTGTATGGTTTGGTTTTGGTTGCTATTATGTTGCATGTTATTTTTTATTGGGTGTGTTTTTGTGCTCGCGTAGAGTTTTACACTGCTTTAATGGGATTAGTTTGATTACGAACGAATTAAATTGTGTTTTTTTTGTTTGCGCGGAGTGTTTAACTGCAAAAATAACTTTTACGGCCGTCGCGTTATTTTATAGTAACTTATTATTAGGTATAATGTTTTTTAGGTTCTCTATCTGACTGGAGTTTGTGATTATTTGAATTGAAATTATTTTTTGTAAATTGCAAAAGGAAATCACTAATAATTTTATCCGTTTTTTTAAGTGGATGATTTTCAAATTCGTCCGTTATGATGTTTTAGTGTTCTTTTCCAGCTTGTGAAGCATCACACTGGTAACGTTGATGTATATTTATCTGTATGTCCTGGGGGCTTGGTTTTTTATGTCGCTGGGTGTTGCCAAAAATACAACATGAGTCATTTTTTCTGTTAGTGATTTAGAATCCGCATTTATACACAATATATCTCACAGAGGGGGTATTCATTTGGCTGCTATTAACAGCTAGCTAAATATATCGTAAAAAATATGAGTGATTAACGATCGTATATTTCAGTCATTATTACGAATTGATGTCGTCTTCGGTTATTGCCAAATATTTAACCGGGCGATAAACCAAAGCTTCACAAGTGAGCAGCAGGAATACATGAATGAAATTTAAATCTTCAACATTACTGGTAGCGTTTAATGATGATAACCAGATTTACAGCCAGGGAATGTTGTCTTTACTGGAAGATATTTTTACCCATGGAATGGGGATTTCATTGTCCCGAATGACTGGGGCGCCTGGCAATTCCTCCATCCGTGTTGCGGATATCTATGTTGATCATTGTGCTGCAGGTGTGCAGGCAATGTGTCGCCCTGAATACAGATTACGTAAGCAGTGCAGCCTGCTGATTGTGATCAGCTCGGCACGCGGAGAGATTTCGCAGAACACAATTCTTCCGTGTCAGCATAACTGTGTGTTTCTGCACAGAACAGATACTCTTGCGGAAATTCGGCGTCAGATAATACTGGCCTGGCATCGCCGGTTTCAGACGAAAGAGGTTAGTTGTCATGCCTGTCGTCCGTTGCTATTAACTAAATCTGAGGAACGAGTTATCGACTATTTAAGCCAGGGAACGTCGTTATCAGAGTTGGTGGACAGGCTGGCTCTAAGTCCGAAGACGGTAAGTTCACAGAAACACAGTCTCATGCGCAAATTTAGCTTGAGCAACAATGTCGAGCTGATGGATTTTATTCTGTGGTGGAAGCGTTATGAGCCAACTCGCAGGCTTAAGGCAACAGTTTCACCTGTAACAGCTATCGCCAGTACTCTGCCTAAAATGGGCATGAATAACCGTCAGTGCATCACGCCTTTTTTTACAGCAAAATCTGACAGGGACGAAAAACCACGCATACGACTGAAAGTGACTGAATAAACCCTGCGAGAATAAGTGGTGTTATACCTCTATTTAAGTTTTTTTGGGGGCATAACACTGATTGTTTTTCTATGCTCTATTAACTGAAAATATTCTGCACCACTCGCGGTATCAGGAAAGGTTGTAAAAATAAAGGAATGGATGATGTCAGTAATGAATCGGGATAGAAAATACACCCCCAAGACATCCCGTCTGGAATCTCACTATCAACGATTAGTTGCTCGCTGGCAGACGACTGCCGCGGCGGTGACGCTACAGGAAATTGCTGAAGAACTGGGATGCTGCCGTCGCTATACGCGGGTGTTACTCCAGTCGATGATGGCACGTCAGTGGCTATCTTGGACCGGACAGCGTGGCCAGGGAGCCAGGGGGCGTTTACACTGCCGTGTGAAAGATGTCTCTATGCAGGAAAAAGAGAAAATTTTCCTCGAAGTGAGCGCGACGTTAGATTCAGAATATGAAAGTTCTCCCCCAGAGGATGTTAGCAGTAACCGTGTGTGTATTCGTTTCTACCGTCCAATTGATGCCATTGTGCCCTCTGACCATACCGGGAGGGTTGAACGCCATCTGTTGAATATGGTTCATGCCGGACTGACTTCCATCAACGATCAAGGTGTTGCAGTGCCGGACGTGGCGATGGCTGCAAAAAAAAGCCAGAATTTACAGACCTGGCGATTTCCTTTACGACAAGGCCTGACCTGGCACAATGGGGAGCCTGTTCATGCCGACCAGTTGTTACAGTCGTTGCAGATTCACCTTGCTCGTCCTGCATTTTCTCATGTGACTTCCGTCGAGCTGGAAAAAGACCGCGGTATAGATACCCTGATTTTGTCACTGTCCCGACCTGATGCGATGCTGGCATACCGATTGGCCGATCCGGTACACCGGCTTGCTCACCCGCAGTCGGGGGAAACGGGGTTAGGGCCTTTCGCGATCCGGGTGCATAACGATCATCAATTGCAGCTTGAGGCATCTTATTGTTATCACGGTACGAAACCGCGGATACAGACCATCGAGTACAGTATTGAGGCCCGTTTGCCTGGCAGGCAGTGGACCACAGTGGTCCTGCTACACCCGGATGAGGAGCCGGAGGGAGCGACGTTTCAGTATCTCCCGAAAGATGATGCTGGTTTTGTCTACCTTGCATTTAATAATCGCAGTGGGAGTCTGAACCCATCGCAGCAACGTTTTATTCAGGCACTGGCTGGCGTTGCTCTGAGATCGCTTATTGGGCGTGAGAATGTATCACCTGTCAGTGAGCAATGGTCAGTACCTGCATTGTCTGAGAATGCGGAAGTCGTTTTGCTGCCGCCAGCGGTGACGCTCGGCTACTTTTGGGCGCCTGAGACGGAAGCATTGATGAAAAATCTTCAGCGTCAGATGCGTTACTGGGGATGTAAACTGACGATACGCCCCATTGATGCCAATTTGTGGTTCCTGCCTGAAAAATGGGATGACTGCGATATAGGTGTGTCGGATCTGCGCTTTCAAACCCCATGGTGGTTCGCACCAGAAACTCGCTTCTGTCATTCGGTTATGATCCGGCAATTCACGCCACCGACATTTTATAGCAGGCTTAGTCAGCTCCTGATTCGCCTTGGACGGGATGAAGCACGCTATCCTGAGCGTATACGCAGGATAATGGACTTACTGATCAGGACTGGCTGCGTGTCTCCGCTATTCACCCTGAAGTTTGAAGTGCGGGCAAGCAAGGGGCTCTGCGACGTAACTGTATTTCCCCAGGGATGGCCAGATTTTAATCGAATTTGGGTGGACGTTAACTGAGTACTTTCGGCGAGGAAATACCTGATACTTCCTCGCAATTTAAAAACGTCATTCAGGACGGGTCAGCATAAATAAAATAGCCCGCTTTATATAAAGCGGGCTTGCGTATTAATGAGCAGATTAGAACTGATAGACTAAACCAACTGCAACGATGTCGTCAGTCGCGATCCCGTTATCGGCGTAGAACTGATCGTCTTCATCCAGCAGGTTGATTTTATAATCAACGTAGGTGGACATATTTTTGTTGAAGTAGTAAGTCGCACCGACGTCGACATATTTCACCAGATCTTTGTCGGTGTACTGAGCGATACCACGGTTATTATAAACGCCCTGACCACCTAAGTCCTTACCTTTAGACAACAGGTAGGAAACGGAAGGGCGCAGACCAAAGTCAAACTGATACTGGGCTGTGATTTCAAAGTTCTGCGTTTTATTCGCGATCCCGTCACTGTTGCCATATGAGGTCATATTGCGAGTTTCAGCATACATTGCCGCCAGGTAAACATCATTCGCATCGTATTTAGTACCAACAGTCCATGCGTCAGCTGTATCGCCGCCCGCAGTAATGCTGGATTTGTCATTGCGGTTGCTTTTTGCAA
The DNA here is from genome assembly GCF_030333065.1 of Citrobacter sp. Cm046. NCBI lineage: Bacteria > Pseudomonadati > Pseudomonadota > Gammaproteobacteria > Enterobacterales > Enterobacteriaceae > Citrobacter > Citrobacter sp. Cm046. Next base: position 146,851 of record NZ_JAOWGP010000032.1, read on the forward strand.
CCTGATCATTTGTACGATCTGAACTGGAATAGGCAGCACCCATGCTTAAACCGAAGTCAAAGTCATAAGAGGCGGACATGCCATAACCATCGCCATTTTGTTTAGCCAGTTTACGACTATTGCCATTACCAGAACCTTCCTGATTTGCGCTGTGCCCTTCATTATTACCCTGATATTGCAGCGCAAAGTTCAGACCATCAACCTGACCAAAGAAGCCATTGTTACGGTAGGTTGCAACGCCGTTGGTACGCCCTGTCATGTAAACATCGGTCTGGGCGTAGGTATCACCACCAAACTCTGGCAGCATATCGGTCCACGCTTCAACGTCGTAGACTACACCGTAATTACGACCATAGTCGAAGGTACCATTCTGACCGAAGCCTAAACCGGCAAAGGCCAGACGAGTCCAGGAATCACCGTGATCGCTTTCGGGGCCGTTGGCCTGAATGTGGTATTCCCACTGACCGTAGCCCGTCATCATATCGTTGATCTGGGTTTCACCTTTAAAGCCAAGACGCGCATAGGTCTGATCACCGTCACTGCCTGCATCATTAGAAAAATAACGCAGACCATCAACTTTGCCGTACACGTCGAGTTTATTGCCATTCTTATTATAGATTTCAGCAGCATTTGCTGCGCCGGCAGCTAATAACGCAGGAAGAAGTAATGCCAAAACTTTTCTTTTCATTATATATTTCCTTTAATAATAATTGATAAGAATATGTAGCTCTATCCAGTAACTACATTTAGATACTATTCTATTAAGTTCGATTGATTTAAAAGATAACATGTAACAAATATATTTTAAATATTTCAATATGTTTCCGTTTGGTTTTTTGATAACTATTTAATATGTGCCTTATTGTTTTATTAAATATTTAAATGTATGTTTTCATGATGTTATGGGTTATATTTTAATCATGGTGATTTTATATATTATGTGCGTAAGGAATGATTTCTTTAATCGCATATTGTTGCCATGTCATATTGTAAACTTGGTTGTATTCATTCTTTGATGCTATGTAGTAATTACTTCTTATAAAGAACACAACTGTATGTGGTCTGTGATGACTTTTATTGTTAAGGTAGTTTTCTTTCTGCTGAGAGCGTTAACGTGGATTTACAATACTGGCAGTCGCAGTTTGAAGCGTGGTTACGCAAAAATCACTTGGGACAAGATGCTGCGCATGACATTTTTCATTTTCGACGCGTGTGGATGACGTCGCAAAAGCTGGGTAATGGTGCAGAGATTGACTGGTTGGTGGTTCTGACAGCCTGCTATTTCCATGATCTTGTCAGCTTGCCGAAAAACCATCCTGACCGTCATCGTTCGTCAGTGTTGGCCGCACAGGAGACGCGCCGTGTGTTGGTTCAAGACTTTCCTGATTTTCCTGAAGACCATTTACCAGCGGTGAGTCACGCCATTGAAGCGCACAGCTTTAGCGCAAAAATCACGCCTGAGACTATTGAAGCTAAAATTGTCCAGGATGCTGACAGACTTGAAGCTTTAGGGGCCATCGGTTTAGCACGTGTGTTTGCTGTTTCGGGCGCATTGGGCGTAGCATTGTTTGACGCGGAAGATCCTTTTGCCCGACACCGGACTCCAGACGATAAGCAATATGCGCTTGACCATTTTCAGACCAAATTGCTGACGTTACCGATGACGATGCAAACTGAGCAAGGACGACATCTGGCACAACATAATGCTGACTTTTTGCTGACCTATATGGCGAAATTAAGCGCAGAGCTGAAAGGGGAATATGAAATGCTGGATCTCGCTGCTATTCAACCCTTTACATCAAATCAGTAGACATAACAGTCAAAACGTCAACACCTCTATTTTATGTTAACCTGTCGACCATCCATTTCGGCCGGTTAAACGTATGCAGGAAAAATTTTCAGTAGCAGGCACCATGAACCTGATGACAGATGATACCGGGACCGCCGCGCAGGCGATTTTGGTGAAGTTGCTTGAGATCTACGACGTAAAAACGCTGGTCGCTCATCTTAATGGGATTGGCGAGAATCACTGGAGCCCGGCAATCTTTAAGCGCGTAGTTGCGAATGAGACATGGCATCGCCTTAGCGATAATGAACTTGCTCATCTGAAGACTTTGCTTCCCACGCCGCCCGCGCATCATCCACATTATGCTTTTCGTTTTATCGATCTTTTTGCCGGAATTGGTGGCATTCGCCGAGGTTTTGAAGCAATAGGCGGACAGTGTGTTTTTACCAGCGAGTGGAACAAGCATGCGGTACGAACTTACAAAGCGAACAACTATTGCGATCCAAATCAACATTACTTTAATGAAGATATTCGCGATATCACGCTCAGTCACCATGAAGGGGTGAGTGATCAACAGGTGGCAGAACATATTCGCCAGCATGTTCCTGAGCATGATGTGCTGCTGGCGGGTTTTCCTTGTCAGCCATTCTCTCTGGCTGGCGTATCAAAGAAAAATGCGTTAGGTCGTGCTCACGGTTTTGCCTGCGATACACAAGGCACGCTATTTTTTGATGTCGTCCGAATTATTGATGCGCGACGTCCGGCTATATTTGTTCTCGAAAATGTCAAAAACTTGAAGAGTCATGACCAGGGAAAAACGTTTCGTATCATTATGCAGACGCTGGATGAACTGGGTTATGACGTAGCGGATGCGGCGGATAACGGACCAGATGACCCCAAAATCATCGATGGAAAACATTTTTTGCCCCAGCATCGTGAACGTATTGTGCTCGTTGGTTTTCGACGCTGTCTGAATTTGAAAACAGACTTTACGCTGCGCAATATTGTTACCCGCTACCCGCAGCGACGTCTTACGCTGGCGGAACTACTTGAGCCGACGGTTGATGCGAAATATGTACTGACGCCAGTGCTGTGGAAATATCTCTATCGTTATGCGAAAAAGCATCAGGCGCGCGGAAATGGGTTTGGTTACGGCATGGTGTATCCCGACAACCCGGATTCCGTGACGCGCACACTATCTGCACGCTATTACAAAGACGGGGCGGAAATCCTGATTGATCGTGGCTGGGACATGGCGCTGGGGGAAAAAGATTTCGACGATCCCAAGAATCAGTTGCACCGTCCACGCAGACTAACGCCCAGAGAGTGCGCGCGTCTGATGGGATTTGAATCACCTCAGGGATATCAGTTCAGAATTCCGGTGTCAGATACCCAGGCCTATCGTCAGTTTGGTAACTCGGTGGTCGTCCCTGCATTCGCAGCGGTTGCCAGACTGCTGGAGCCAAAAATCAAACAGGCCGTTGCGATGCGAGAAAAAGAGAATCTGCATGGCAGACGTTCACGATAAAGCAACACGCAGTAAAAATATGCGGGCAATCGCCACCCGCGATACGGCTATTGAAAAAAGACTGGCCAGCGTGTTGACAGAGCAGGGAGTTACTTTTCGCGTTCAGGATGCTGCGTTACCGGGTCGCCCTGATTTTGTCGTGGATGACTATCAGTGCGTGATTTTCACCCATGGCTGTTTCTGGCATCACCACAACTGTTATTTGTTTAAGATGCCAGCCACCCGAACAGCCTTCTGGCTGGATAAAATAAGCAAGAATGTCGAGCGTGACGGACGGGATCGCGAAAAGCTACAGGCGCTTGGCTGGCGTGTACTGATTGTCTGGGAATGCGCGTTACGGGGACGAAAAAAACTCGCGGATGAGGCACTGTCGGAACGCGTTATTGAGTGGATCTGCGGCGGTGGCTCCACCGCGCAGATTGACACTCTTGGCATTCATTTACTGTAAGGACTTTTCCGATGGAGCCGCGACAACGTCGGCCCTGGCGGGAAAAAGGTATTTACCCAGTGTCACTAGTATTACCGCGAAAACTATCACGCCCAGAGCCAACCACTCGATGAGCGCCAGGCTTTCACCGCCCAGACCTGTTCCTAGCAACACAGCCACCACAGGATTGACGTAAGCGTAACTGGTCGCCAGGGCTGGGCTAACATTGCGGATAAGGTACATATAAGCGTTGATGGCGATGATAGAGCCAAACAGGGCCAGGTAAGCCACCGCCATAAAGCCGGAAAGTGATGGCATAGTGGTTAATTTTTCTCCGCTGAGAAGCGATGCGCACATCAGCACAATACCCGCAGCTAACATTTCAATCGCACCAGCCATCATGCCGACGGGTAAGGTTATGCGTGAGCCGTATACGGAGCCAAATGCCCAGCTCATCGAGCCGATTAGAATTAACACGGCCCCCCACGGATTGCCACTCAGATTTCCCCCGCTGTTGAGCATGATGATCCCTGCCAGTCCGATAGCAATCCCCACCCATTCCAGTTTGCGCGTTTTGATACCAAAAAAATAACTAAAGCAAAGAGTAAACAGTGGAACCGTGGCGACTACCACGGCAGCGATGCCGGAAGGGACATTTTGGTGTTCTGCGACGGTAACCAGACCATTACCCACTGCCAGCAGCAGAATACCGATCAGCGCGGCATTAAGGAGCGGGCGTAAAGGCGGCAGCTTATGACCGCGAATAAGTAAAAACGCAGTTAATAGAATTCCCGCAGAGAGAAAACGCACGCCAGCCATCATCAACGGCGGCCAGCTTTCAACACCGATACGGATAACGAAGTACGTGGAACCCCAAATGATATACAGCGCGAACAGCGCACTGAAAAGTGGTAACAATTGCCTGAAACGCATAATCCCTCACGGTGGAAATAAAAAGGTGCAACATAGTAAACGTCAAAACTATCTTGCTGGCGAGATTTATAATTGTCCGCTGTTGTTAAATAATTGTTGACCAGAAAGGCCGGTTTCAGCATTACGTGTTTTACTTCATACTTACGACTGCAAAAAAATAATATTGAGGGTAAAAATTTTGGCAGGAAGTAGCTTACTCACTTTACTTGATGATATCGCCACGCTTCTCGACGATATCTCCATGATGGGAAAACTGGCCGCGAAAAAAACAGCGGGAGTGTTGGGGGACGACCTGTCGCTCAATGCGCAGCAAGTGTCGGGGGTACGCGCTAACCGCGAGCTTCCGGTTGTATGGAGCGTGGCAAAAGGATCTTTCGTCAACAAAGTTATCCTCGTGCCGTTGGCGTTGTTGATCAGTGCTTTCATACCCTGGGCTATCACGCCGTTACTTATGATTGGCGGGGCGTTTCTCTGCTTCGAAGGAGTGGAGAAAGTCCTTCATACTCTGGAAGCCCGCAAGCACCAGGAAACCCCTGTGGAACGTCAGCAACGTCTTGCCACCCTTGCGGCGCAGGATCCACTGACTTTTGAGAAAGATAAAATCAAAGGGGCCGTGCGTACCGACTTTATTTTATCTGCTGAGATTGTCGCGATTACTTTAGGTATTGTGGCGGATGCACCTTTGCTGAATCAGGTGCTGGTACTTTCTGGTATCGCCTTAGCGGTGACTATTGGCGTGTACGGCCTGGTTGGCATTATCGTCAAGCTTGATGACATCGGATACTGGCTGGTAGAAAAGACCAGTACGCTCGCGCAGTTAACAGGTAAAGGGCTGCTGGTAGTCGCGCCCTGGCTTATGAAAACGTTGTCCGTAGTCGGTACTCTGGCGATGTTTCTGGTGGGTGGCGGAATTGTGGTGCACGGCATTGCGCCGTTACATCATGCGATTGAACATTTTTCGCAGCAGCAAAGCGCATTTATCGCGCTGATGCTTCCGACCCTGCTTAACCTCGTCCTCGGTTTCATCATTGGCGGTATCGTGGTGCTGTTGGTGAAAATGGTGGCAAAATTGCGCGGTGTTTCGCACTAAATGTTCTGTGGCTGGTTACGCAAAACTGCTCTTTGTCGTCTAAGGTGAAAAGGTTTCTCTTGATACAGGGGGCAGGTATGGTCTTTTCTGTCAGTGAGGAAGTTACCGCGAAAGAGGGCGGCCCACGTATGATCGTTACCGGGTATGCCAGCGGTATGGTGGAGTGTCGCTGGTACGACGGCTTTGGCGTCAAGCGGGAGGCGTTCCGCGAAGATGAACTGGTGTCCGGTGAACGAAGACCGCTTAGCCAGGAAATCTGAATATATCGCTCAAACGTAACCCGGTGATATCTCAATCATTAGTTATATTTATCATTTTGGTGAGAATTATTTACTTGTCAGACAAAAAAATTGCAGATAAGGTTGCCAACACATCAGATTTCCTGGTGTAACGAATTTTCAAGTGCTTCTTGCATAAGCAAGCTTGATCCCGACCCGATAAGGGCCGGGATTTTTTTCGCCCATAGTCAGCGATTGATCTCAGACACGCTGAAATCATGGATATCAAGCTCGAACGCTTCAGCCAGTTCATGCCATGTGTGGTAATCACGACCGTCAACGCTAACGCGTTCCGGGTCATCGTGGCTTCGGTGAATTTCGCTCTCGCAGATTTCGTTGATTGCCTTCAGCAAAGCGTCCACATCGACGCCGACTTCGCGTTTGGCCGTATCGCTGTACTCTTTCGCGGTTTTCATCCTCATACCTCTCAACCGTTACGGATATCGGGCGCGCGCCGCAAAACCTCTGATGCACGCTACTTAAGTATAGACCGTCGAGAAAACCCGCAATCACACGCGCCAGGCGCTGCCAGAAAAAGGAATTTGTTCTACACTGGCACAAAGCCACAGGAGGAAAACTATGAAGGTGAATGATCGGGTTACAGTCAAAACGGACGGCGGACCTCGTCGACCGGGCGTGGTACTGGCAATCGAAGAGTTTAGTGAAGGCACAATGTACCTGGTTTCGCTGGAAGACTACCCGCTCGGTATCTGGTTCTTTAATGAGTCAGGACATCAGGATGGTATCTTTGTGGAAAAACTGGAGTGATGTAAGTCTTTCGGGTTTATTCTGACTGGTGGAAGACCCACCAGTCAGAACGTTTTACCGCATATTCACAAAGATCCCGTTGGTGACGTTATCGGTGAGTCGAACGACGTGATAGATAACCTGCTTATTATGCGTCTTAATCTTCCTTTTTATATTCCCCTTATGGGATGACACCGTCTTTGCCTTGATATTCATTTGATCGGAAATCTGAATTGTTCCCTGACCCGCCATCCACATACGTAGCATACTGGATTCGGTGCGACTTAATGATAATGTCGGCAGTTTTACATCAACGACAATATCGACTTCCTTTTTCAGAATATCGCCAAGAAGTTCATCCAGTGAATCGGGCTTAATCGATTTAGAACTAATCAATAAATTTTTTCTTACTAAGAGATACTCATCAAAATGTACGTTGGCAATTGCCATAAACACAATAAATAATGTACTGGGATGTTGATTAATGATTTGCTTTATTTGCTGACTGTTATCTGGATCGTGGATGAAACAGTCCTCATTAATAAACACCACAGCAGGGTGCAGTGATTCGCAGGCGATGCGGAGTTCGTCAACGGTTGAAATATCGTTGATTTCCCTTTTCCTCACCCCTCGACTTACCAGATACCCGGTCAACCCTAACCGGGTGTAACTGCATAGATCCATAATAATCGTTGACATGGCATACCCTCACTCAATGCGTAACGATAATTCCCCTTACCTGATTATTGCATCACAACTAAACGGAATAATAACTACCCAAGATGACGCTTTCGCTGTTTTTCAGGCGAAATTACTATCCCGTAAAGTTGAGTATAATTTGCCAGGAAACATCTTAAAGTAAAGTAAATGTTGCGATATGTGAGTGAGGCTAAAACAAATAAACCGCGACAGATATATCCTGGTGGATGTTGTTGGTTTATAAATTTAGGACAATCCTTAGTAAAACAGGATAAAAGTTATGGACTATTATTTACAGGCATTTCGCTGACGATATCTGCCAACAAATTAAAAATTTCACTGAATAATCGCTCACAAAATGGTGCAATTAATGGCATCAGGGCGGCCATTAATGAAATACCCACGGTCAGGGTCAGCGGAAAGCCAATCACAAATACCGACAACTGTGGCGCCATACGATTTAGTAATCCGAGTGCGAGGTTGAGGGTAAGCAACAAGGTCATTACCGGCAGGGCAAGCATCAGTCCGTTGAGGAAGATTAAGCTGCCTGCGCGGGCGAGGGCGAGAAACGCATTACTGTTAACCGGATTGCCCCCTATGGGCAGGGTATGAAAGGTATCCACCAGCAGTGAGATCAGCCATAAGTGACCGTTAAAGGTCAAAAACAGCAACATTGCGAGCATATCCATCAGTCTTGCCAGCACAGGCATATTCAGACGACTTCCTGGGTCGAAGAAGGTGGCGAAGGAAAGGCCCATTTGCAGGCCGATTAATTCACCGGCTGTACGAACCGCGGCAAATGCAAACTGCATAGTGAATCCTAACGCGATACCGATCAGGATTTGCTGCATCGCCAGCCATAACGCCCCGGCGGAAAAAATGGGGACGTCAATCGAGGGAAGTGACGGGGCGATAACAATGGTTATCATCAGTCCCAACCCCAGTTTCACCCGTTTGGGTATCGCACGCTCACTGAGAATTGGTGCTGTAGAAATGAGCGCCAGCACGCGCAGCAGTGGCCAGAAGTAAAGATTCAGCCAGTGGAGCCACTCAACGCTGGTCACCTGCAGCATAGTGTTGTCTACCCGATGATATAGGGGATATTGCCGAACAACGTACGTACGTAGTCGAGCAACAGGTTAAGCATCCACGGGCCGGCAACGATGATGGCAATAAAGACGGCGACGATTTTGGGAATGAAGGACAGCGTCATTTCGTTAATCTGGGTTGCTGCTTGCAGAATACTGATGATAAGCCCCGTGACGAGAGCCACCAGCAGCAAAGGTGCGGCGAGGGCAAGGGCAACTTTCATTGCCTCTGTGCCCATCATCATGACCGATTCAGGAGTCATTTCGCGCCTCTAACTGTAAAAGCTTTGTGCAAGCGAGCCGACAAGCAACTGCCAGCCATCAACCAGCACAAACAACATCAGCTTAAATGGCAGCGCAATGGTGGCAGGTGGCACCATCATCATCCCGAGCGCCATCAGTACGCTGGCGATAACCAGATCGATGATCAGGAAGGGAATGAAAATAGTAAAACCTATCTGAAATGCTGTTTTCAGTTCACTGGTGACGTAAGCGGGAAGCAAAATACGCATGGAAACCGCTTCCGGTCCCTGTAACGGTCCGCTGTTTGCCAGGCGCGCAAATAACGCCAGGTCAGCTTCACGGGTCTGGCGTAGCATAAATTCACGCAACGGCTGAGCACCTTTCTCCATTGCTTCCTGCATGGAGATCTTCTCTTCGCTGAACGGTTGATACGCGTCAACGTAGATTTTGTCGATCACCGGAGACATGATGAAAAAAGTCAGAAACAGCGCCAGTCCGAGCAGAACCTGGTTGGGTGGGGCGGACGGTGTTCCCAGCGCGTTACGCAAAAGACCGAATACGATGATGATGCGGGTGAAGCTGGTCATCATCAGTAAAATAGCGGGCAGGAACGTCAGGGAGGTGATAAACACCAGCGTTTGTACAGGCAAAGACCAGCTCTGACCTCCGCCGGGCAACGGTTGGCTGACAAGGCCAGGAAGCTGGGCGAAGGCGGCAGGACTGATCAGCCACAAGCCTACCAGCGTGAGGGAAAACAAACGGCGCATCAGGATCTCCCGGGACGCTTGAGCAAACTCTTCATCATGGCCTGGAAATCCGCAGGGGAGGCCGGTTTTTCTTCTGCAATAATGGGCGCAGGGGGGAGGGTGTGCAGTACGTTTATCTGTGATGCAGTGACGCCCAGCACCAGGCGCGCATCCTCGACCTCAACAATGACCACGCGCTCGCGCGGACCTAATGAAGTGCTGGCCGAGACTTTTAGCCCTCGCGTACCGGTCCCTTTCGGTGCAAATCCCAGACGTTTAATGACCCAGGCTGCCGCCAGGATCAACACGATGATCCCGAGCAGCGCGCCACTTACCTGTACCAACGGAGATCCGGATACAGCGGCTGGCTGAGAAACAGTGGCCTGGGTATTCATCATTAACGACTCAGACGGCGCATACGTTCAGACGGCGTAATAATATCGGTGATACGTACACCGTATTTATCCGCGACAACGACGACTTCGCCCTGGGCAATTAGATAACCGTTGATCAGAATATCCAGCGGTTCCCCCGCCAGGCCGTCCAGTGCAACGACGGAACCCTGCGTCAGACGCAGCAGCTCTTTAATGGTCATGCGCGTGCGCCCCAGTTCGACGGTCAGTTTGACCGGAATATCCATGATCAGATCGATATCCTGCAGAGCACCGCTGACGTCGCCACCGCCTAGCTGCTGAAATACTGCATCGGCCGCACTTTTAGTTGTGGTTGTTTTTTGCTCGTTTAACGCGTCAGCCCACAGATCGTCCAATGCGCCAGTGTTCTCATCGGACGGATTATTCATATCACTCATTTGGGCTGTTCCTCATTCAGCGAATTCAAAATCGGGTTTATCAAATGTTCTACGCGTAACGCATACTGACCGTTTACGGTGCCATATTGGCTGGTCAGCACAGGCACGCCGTCCACATGAGCAATAATGCGGTCGGGTTTTTCAATCGGCAGTACATCGCCGGGTTTCAGCTTTAAAATCTGGGATAGCCGCAGCGGAATGTCGGCAAAGTTTGCCACCAGCTCCAGCTCAGAATGCTGAACCTGACGCACCAGATTATTGCGCCAGTTCTGATCTTCATTACGCGAGTTTTCCAGCGGCGGGTTAACCAGTAGTTCGCGTAAAGGTTCAATCATGCTGAATGGCAGACAGATGTTAAATTCACCGGTCAGGTTGCCAATCTCAACATGGAAGGGCGTATTCACGACGATGTCATTGGGTGATGTGGTGATATTGGTAAACTTCACCTGCATCTCGGAACGAACGTACTCCACTTCCAACGGGTTGATCGCTTTCCATGCGTCGCTGTAGCTTTCCAGCGCCAGCTTCAGCATGCGATTGATCACGCGCTGTTCAGTATGGGTAAACTCGCGCCCTTCCACTTTTGTCGGGAAACGGCCATCACCGCCGAACAGGTTATCGACGGCGATAAACACCAGACTTGGCGAGAACACCACCAGACCCGTACCGCGTAGTGGTTTCAGGTGGATTAAGTTCAGGTTGGTCGGAACCGGTAAGTTACGCGCAAACTCGTGATATGGCTGGATACGGATCGCACCCACGGTAATATCCGGGCTACGGCGTAGCAGGTTAAATAACCCCATCCGGAACTGGCGCGCAAAACGTTCGTTAATAATCTCCAGCGCTTGCAAACGCTCACGTACTACGCGGCGTTGCGTATTGGGATCATACGGACGAATATTGCTTTCGTTTGCAATACCGGAAATGGGTTCGTCTTTAGTTTCGCTATCGCCGTTAAGCAATGCGTCAATTTCAGCCTGAGAAAGAATACTGTCGCCCATGTCTTTACCGCAGAATAAAAGCTGTATAAAGAACGTCGGTGACAACCTGTTTTGGTTGCCCGACAACGAGCGGAGTCGCGAGTGTCTCTTTGATGGCGGCAATCAGTTGTTGCTTGCCTTCCTCAGTGGAGAGCGTGGCGGCATTCTGACGAGAAAACAGCAGCAGTAAACGGCTGCGTACTTCCGGTAGATATTCGTTAAGACGTGCGCGCGTAGCTTCGTCTTTCATGCGTAGCGTAACGCCGATATACAACACGCGATCCGCATCGCCCAGATTGACGGTAAACGTATCCAGTGCAAAAAATACCGGGGCCGGCGGTGGGGCTGGTTCCGCTTTGACGCTGGCGGACGGCTGCTGCTGCATGCGCCAGTAGCTATATCCCGCAGTTGCGCAGGCGGCGAGGGTAATTAACACCAGCAGAGGGATCCAAATAGCGCGTTTACTCTTTTTGTTAATCGCGGAGTCAGTCATCAGATACGGGCTTCCTGTTTCGGTACAGCTTATGGGCTGATTATCCCGTGTCCTGTCCACGACAAAGCGTGGAAAAGACGCGGATAATCATGCTACCTCTGGCGTTAGGCGAAGATGTCTACTGCGCCATCACCGCGCGCAATGGCTTGCAACGAGGCCGGTGCTGCCATCATTGCTTCATCTTCGGAGGCAAAAAGATCTTGCCCGTGGGCACGACCAGTCTGTTGCTGCTGGGCAGATGACTGCTGTTGACCGGCAAAACTTTCGCTGCTGATGCTACTTTGCCCCAACTGGATCCCGCTTTCAGCCAACTGAGTGCGCAGCATCGGTAATGCCGCTTCGAGTGCCGCTCGAACATGGCTATGAGGCGACATCATTTGCAACTGCGCCATGTTGTCATCGAGCTTGAGAGAAATTTGTACCTGACCCAAATCCTGCGGATGCAGACGCAGTTCGGCGCTTTGCTGGCCCTGACGAGTGAACAACGTAACGTGCTGGCTCAGCGATTGCTGCCATTCGTGGCTACCCAATGGCGCGCTCAATACCGGTGCGGCTGTGGGCAGTGGCTGCGCGTGTGTTTGGCTGCCAACTGGCGGTGCTATTGCTACACTCGCGGTCGTTGGCGAGGGGGCGCTCTCGATCTCAGTTCTGGCAGCAGCGGCAGCCGCCAACGGTGTTAATGTCGGATTACTGGCCTGATCAACGCCACTGGTGTGTACTGCGGTATCCGTTTTACCTTTTTTCATGTCACCTGCTGCGAGCGCCGCGGTATTATCAACATTAGCACCGTTCGCATTGCCGCGTAACAGGGTGGTCAGGGCGGTATCGGCCGGTGCAGTCGGTGTGTCAGCGGCTGGCGTAACGGCTGGTTGACCTGGCAGCATGGCGAACAGCGCACTCAGCTTGGCGAGATCTTCATCGCTCAGCGTTGTCGTTTTTTCGTCCTGTTGGGCGGCCTTGCTCAACGTTGACAGGGCATTGACTTTCAGCGACGGGGTAAGTGCTGACAGCAGTTGCTGTGCGTCAGTCAAATCGCCCAGCGTGGCATCTGTCTGCACCTCTTTTTGTGCCAGGAGGTCGGCTAGCTTTGCTGTTTGCGTGGTGTCGCCATTTTTTTGCAGCAATCCCTTTTGCAGTTTGCTTCCTGCCGCCTGTAAATCCGCAAGGGACAGTGGCGCATCTTTACCCTGCGCGTCGCCCGCGCCTAGTGCGCCAGCCAGCAGAGCTAAAAAATCCTCGGGTGAATCTACCGCTTTTCCTGACTGAAGACCTGCGGCTACGTCGGTGTCGGTGGTGATCAGTTGGGGCAAAGTAATCATTCGGGTTTCCTCATAGCTGCACGCTGAGCAAATTCATCCATTTTCTTCTGATCCAGTCGGTTTTCAGCCAGTAAGGCCGCCGTGGTCTGTCTGTCCTGCAGAGTCTGCCATGCCTGAAGCCGTTGCTTTTTATCGCGCCAGCTGTTGAGCGCCTGGTCAACTTTCTGCGTCCACTGATTAAGCTGTTGGCGATGCTGTTCAATCGCTTTTTCCAGCGTTTGAATAAATTGCTGGTAGTTAATCCAGCGGTTACTGGTAATACCCTGACCCATATCGCTATTAAGATTGGTACGGTACTCATGCTGATAATCGATCAGCATCTTCAACTGTTCTTCCGCCTGCTGACATCCACGACGCATTTCTCCCAAAAGAATCGCGGCGTCATCTACCTCTTTTTCAGCCAGGTCTTTCAGCGTTGCCAGCGCACCATGTTGTGCCATGACCTATGTTCTCCTGCTTTATCACACCCCAGGGAAAATCAGATCCAAAGCCTGCAGGGAGTCTTCCCAGTCGGCTCGTTCAAAGATGCCTTGCTGTAAAAATGCTTCCAGTTGCGGCCACAAGGCGATGGCTTTATCCAGCATCGGATCGCTGCCTTTGGCATACGCGCCCACGCTGACTAAATCGCGGTTACGCTGGAAACTGGACAGTAGCTGTTTAAAGTTACGCACCCGCGCATAGTGTTTTTCACTGATGAGCGCGGTCATTGCGCGGCTGATTGACGCCTCGATATCTATTGCCGGATAGTGGCCAGCTTCAGCCAGATGACGAGACAGGACAATGTGTCCGTCAAGGATCGCACGGGCGGAGTCGGCTATCGGATCCTGCTGGTCATCACCCTCGGTCAGTACGGTATAAAATGCGGTAACTGAACCGCCGCCGTGAATACCGTTCCCGGCACGTTCCACCAGCGCAGGCAATTTCGCAAACACCGATGGCGGATAGCCTTTGGTCGCGGGCGGTTCGCCGATAGCCAGAGCAATCTCACGCTGCGCCATCGCGTAGCGGGTGAGGGAATCCATAATCAGCAGCACGTGCTGACCGCGATCGCGAAAATCTTCGGCAATGCGTGTGGCATAAGCGGCACCCTGCATACGCAACAGCGGGGACACATCCGCCGGAGCAGCAATCACCACGGAGCGTGCGCGACCGTCAGCCCCGAGAATATTTTCGATAAAGTCTTTAACTTCGCGACCACGTTCGCCGATCAGGCCAACGACGATAACATCGGCTTGGGTGTAACGTGCCATCATGCCGAGCAGGACACTTTTACCGACGCCGGAACCGGCGAAAAGTCCCATACGCTGACCTCGTCCAACGGTTAACAGCGCATTGATTGGTCGCACTCCGGTATCCAGCACGTGTTCAATCGCGGTACGTTGCAGCGGGTTAAACGGTGGCGTGATTAACGCACCGGTTTCCGTAGTATCGGGAGCGGGCAGGCCATCGAGCGGTTTACCGCTTCCGTCGAGAACACGCCCCAACAGGGCCGGGCCAAGCGGCAATTGTTTTCCGCTTTGCAGTCCTTCACCTGCAATGTTTTTCGCGTAAACGCGTGCACCGGGCAGAACGCCTTCAACTTCTTCGAGCGGCATCAGAAACAGCCGTTGGCCGTTAAAGCCCACTACCTCGCTTTCAACTTCCTGAGTTTCAGTACCTTCCTGACGCTCAATGACGCAGGTTGCGCCCAGCGGCAGTTGTAAGCCTGTAGCCTCCAGTACCAGCCCCGTTGCACGGGTCAGGCGTCCGTAGCGACGCACAGACGGTAGCAGCGACATTTTCTCTTCGAAGTTATCCAGCGTATTGAGCCAGCGAGTCAGGCGCGTTGTCATTACACGACTCCTGGTGCTGCCAGGCGGCAAAGTTCTTGCCAGCGTGTAGCAACGCTGGCGTCAAGATCGCCTTCGTCGGCCGACACTTTGCACCCGCCATGGTGCAAAGTAGGGTCGCCGCGTAGCCGCCAACCGTGCAGGCTAAGGGTCGCGCCCAGCATCTCTTCTACACGCTGGAGATCGTCCGGGTGTACGCGTAACTGCGGTTTACCGCTGAACAGCGGCTCTTGTTGTAACAACTGCTGGATTTGTTTAATCAGCGCGGCGTTATCGACAATCGGTGTCTGACCAATAACCTGACGTGCTGCCTCCAGCGCCATCTGCATCAGGCGTGAGGCGATCACGCTGTCCAGCGCATCCAGCGTATTTTGAAACTCGCTCACCAGTTGCTGCATGCGGGCATGAATCGGCGCATGCTGAGCGCGGGCCTGGTTCTGACCTTGTTCCAGACCCTGTGCTAAACCATCCTGATAACCCTGCTCATGCCCTTTCTGTCGACCTTCAGCCAGACCGGCGTTATACCCCTGCTCATGGGCCTGGAGCTGCATCTGCGCCAGCTGTTGTTCAAGCTGCTGCTCAGCAGATAGCTGTGGCTCTTCTGCCTCTTCGGACAGCGGATCATCGCTGTGTTCGGCCAGTACAAACTCCGCCATTGGCGGTGCGAGATCGTCCGGTGTCCAGACTTTCCATGGCAGTTCGTTAGACATAGGTATCCTCGCCGCTGCCGATCACCATTTCGCCGGTTTCTGCCAGGCGACGCACAATAAGCAGAATAGCTTTCTGTTCGTTTTCCACCTGAGACAAACGTACCGGACCGCGGTTGGCGAGGTCGTCGCGCAGGATATCGGCGGCACGCTGCGACATATTGCGCAGGAACTTCTCGCGCAGCGGCTGTTCGGCACCTTTCAGGGCGATCAACAGCGATTCGGAATCCACTTCCTGCAGCAGACGCTGGATGCTGCGATCGTCGACATCCACCAGGTTTTCGAACAGGAACATCTCGTCGATAATTTTCTGCGCCAGCTCGCCGTCGAATTCGCGTACGGCGGTAATAACTGCTTCTTCCTGCTGTGTTTTCATCAGGTTGATAATTTCTGCTGCTGTTCTCACGCCGCCCATTTTGCTGCGTTTGAGGTTCTGACCGTCGAGCAGGCCGTTCAGTACTTCGGTCAGCTCAGCCAGTGCGGCAGGTTGCACGCCGCCGAAGGTGGCAATACGCAGCATCACATCGTGGCGTAAACGTTCGTCAAACAGCGCCAGAATATCGGCAGCCTGACCACGTTTGAGGTGTACCAGAATAGTGGCAATGATCTGCGGGTGTTCGTCGCGGATAAGGTCGGCGGCGCTTTGTGGCTCCATAAAGTTGAGCGTTTCAATGCCGCTGGTGGTATC
This sequence comes from Citrobacter sp. Cm046, assembly GCF_030333065.1. NCBI lineage: Bacteria > Pseudomonadati > Pseudomonadota > Gammaproteobacteria > Enterobacterales > Enterobacteriaceae > Citrobacter > Citrobacter sp. Cm046. The sequence goes on from NZ_JAOWGP010000032.1 coordinate 163,243, forward strand.
GCGAGTTTCCAGAATATCTTCCAGCAGGCTGGAGGCACGTTCTTCGCCCAGCGCTTTCACCAGGACAGAACGCAGGTATTCGTTAGCGTTGATGTTCAGCGCCGCGAACTGTTCTGCTTCTTGCTCAAACTCGGCCAGTACATCCGTCAATTGCTTATTGGAGATCTGCCGGACATTGGCCATCGCCGTACTGAGTGCCTGAACTTCGCGCGTGGAAAGGTGCTTAAACACCTCAGCCGCGCGATCTTCGCCAATGGTCATCAGTAAAATGACGCTTTTATCGGTGCCGCTAAGATTACTCATGTTCGTTATTTATCCACTGGCGGATGACCAGCGCCACGACGCGCGGATCGTTATCTGACATTTCGCGAATACGCTGGCTCATGACTTCTGCACCCAGACGCTGATTCGTACGACGTTGCTGGGTCTGCTCATCTTTGCTGAGACGAACTTCTACCGCTTCTTCGGTTTCCTGACGGACTCGCGTCTGCTCGTTCGCGGCTTTCGCCTCTTCGCTGCGACGCAGGAGTTGCGGACGTACTGCTTTACGCCACAGGATCCAGGCAACCAGCAGAACCAGTAACCAACGTCCGGCAACCATCAGCTGTTCAATAAAGGACTGCTGCTGCCAGAACGGTAACTCTCCGCCTGTTTCGTCTGTCGCCGTGAAGGGTGAATTCACCACGTTGAGGGTATCGCCGCGTTTATCGGAGAAGCCCATAGCTTCGCGGGTCAGGTCCTCAATTTGTTTCATCTGATCAGCGGTTAACGGCAGGGGCTTGCCATCCGGCAACGTTTTATAGTTGACCACGACCGCTACGGAGAGGCGTTGCACATCGCCCACATTCATCTTGGTGTGACGAATGGTACGGTCGACTTCGTAGTTGCTGGTCTCATTGCGCTGGGTATTACGCGGGCTAGTGTTGGCGTTATTGGCCGTCTGCGTCGTTTGTGCATTCTGTGCATTTTGCTGATTAGCCGGTGGCGTAGCGATTGGTGCGGTATTAGCCGGGGCTGGCTGATTAGACAACGCTCCTGGAACTCCGCCAGGATACCCACTACCTATCTGCTCGCTGACGTTCAACTGACGTGAACGCAGTACCGCCTGCGACTCATCGCCGTTCGGACTGTACTGCTCTTCGGTTTGCTCTTTGCTGGCAAAATCCAGCTGTGCGGTAACCTGCGCGTGGACGTTACCGTTACCGACGATAGGGGACAGGATCGATTCAATGCGACGCTGAACACGACTTTCAACATCGCTGGCATATTTCAACTGCGCATCGTTCAGATCGCGGCTGCTGGTATTCGACTGGGTTAACAGATGACCCGCCTGATCGACCAGCGTGACGTTGCCAGGCGGCAAACCCGCGACGGCACTGGAAACCAGGTGTGTTACCGCGCTAATTTGACCTTCATCAAGCGCCCGTCCCGGTTCAAGATTCACGGTGACAGAGGCAGAAGGTGATTTTTGCTCACGTACGAACAGCGAAGGTTTTGGCATCGCCAGGTGAACACGGGCGCGTTTGACCGGTCCCAAAGTTTCAATGGTACGGGCCAGCTCGCCTTCCAGCGCACGCTGGTAGTTCACTTGCTCGCTAAACTGGCTGATGCCAAATTTTTCCTGATCCAGCAGCTCAAAGCCCACCGCGCCACCTTTCGGCAGGCCTTGCTGCGCCAGGCGCAAACGCAGTTCATGGACTTTATCAGCAGGGACTTCAATAGCGCCGCTTCCCTCGGTGAAACGATAGGGAACGTTCATCTGCGTCAGTTGGGTGACGATTGCGCCGCCGTCCTGATCGGAAAGGTTGCTGAACAGTGTGCGGTAATCAGGCGCTTTGGCCCACAGGACCATCGCCACAATAATAGCGACGGCGGCAGCACCCGCCACAATCAGAGGAATTCTGGGATTCGCGCGCAGGCGATTTAACCACTCGAGAGGTTTAAGTTGGGTTGCAGTCGATGCTGTCGCACTCATCTCGCACCTCGTGGATTATCGTGGACGGCGTTTTTTGCAAAGTGGAACAAGACTCACTCCCGGGTCAGCAAACTCGAAAAATTGACGGTCTCATTATTTGCGGTTTCTCATTTTTCTATGCGCCAAAAACCGAGGTTTTTTATCGTTATTTAGCGCCTTTATCTTATTGACGAGCTGGTAATCTCTGCTAAGTAAAAAAACATCCAGGGGATCAGTATGTCGGCAATACAGGGGATTGAAGGGGTCATCAGCCAGCTACAGGCTACGGCGACGTCAGCGAAAATGCAGGATATGCAGCCACAACCAACCGTGAGCTTTGCCGGTCAGCTGCATGCGGCGTTAGACCGAATCAGCGATGTGCAAACTGCCTCTCGCGTGCAGGCAGAAAAATTTACTCTGGGCGAACCCGGTATTGCGTTGAATGATGTGATGACCGATATGCAAAAAGCGTCGGTCTCAATGCAAATGGGCATTCAGGTGCGAAACAAACTGGTATCGGCGTACCAGGAAGTGATGAGCATGCAGGTGTAGTGAGCTGAAAAATCTCCCGCTGCACGACGCAACGGGAGTGTCTATCTACTTCTGAATCAGATAGCGAATCGTTGGGCCATCCTGCTGAATATCCAGCACTGTGTATCCGTGATTACGGGCATCCAGTGGGATATTGTTGATCGACTGCGGGCAATCGCTCACCACTTCCAGAATTTCACCTTTCTTCAACTGTGGCATCGCCTCCAGCGTTGCAACGGCCGGGTATGGGCACGGTTCACCAACCATGTCGAGGCGGTAATCAGGGACGATATTTTTCATGCGGATTCCTTAGCCGGCGTCAGCCCGGCACGGCGGAAGAAGCGTTTTTCCCAGCCAATGATCAGCATCAGCGCGGCAAACAACAGCAGATAAGTCACCAGCAGGCCACCGAGTGGACCAAAGGTATTAAGCAGATTCACTTTATCCCAACTGGTGGCAAGTGCAGGAGCAAAGTCATCCCAGTAGTACGCCAGAATGGTAGAGCCGATAACGTTACCCACACCGACCCACCAGTAGTGCACCTGACCCTCAACTGCTCGGTACATCCAGCCAGTTTCACAGCCGCCAGCCAGCACGATCCCAAAGCCAAACAGTAAGCCGCCGATCACTGCGTTGGGACCGGCCCACATGATCTTCGGCTCGACGCCCAGTTGTACATAGCTGAAAATACCGATGGCGCTGACCGCCATCCCGAAGATGATCGCTTTTGCCATATGGGTGCGCCCGGAAATCCACAGATCGCGGAAGGCCGAGGTAAAACAGATTTGCGCCCGTTCAATCAGCAGGCCAAAACCAACACCGAACAGCATGGCAAGCCCGAGCTTGGGTTTATCCATTGCCGTCAGCAGCGCCCAACCGATCATGCCGATAAACACCAGCATACCAAGGCGAAAGCGGCGACGAGCCTGCTCTGGTTTTTGCGTTAACGGTGATGCCGCGGACACTTTCTGCATTTTGACCGGAATACGAAACATTGGTAACAGGGTAAAGCGCGCGCCGAACCATGAACCAATCGCCGTAGCCAGTGCGAAGAACCAGGCATGCAGTGAGAACTGCGGAATACCGGTGAAAAACGCAGCAAGGTTACAACCCATGGCCAGACGTGCGCCGAAACCGGCAATCATCCCACCGATAATCGCCTGCATAATACGTACCCGGCTACGAGGCATGCGTAATTTAACGTTGTTGGCCCACAGCGCGGCGGCAAAGCAGCCACCGAACATACCGAGGATCATCATCCCGTCGATGCGGGTCAGCGGAGAGCCTTCGAGGTGGATCAGTTTGTAGTATCCCCACTCTTCGGCGTGAATGCCAAACAGTTGCAGGATTTGACCACCCCAGCGGGTGAATTCACCGGTAACGGCCCAGAAGGTACCCGTAATGCCGAAATAGTAAGTGGAGAGAATACCCGCCGCGATGACCGCAGGGGCAGGGGCCCAAAATTTAATTAACCAGGCCTGTTTGAAGTGTTGCCATGACATGCGTTTTGCCTCTGAACTCAGAAGGTATTTAACAAGAGTTGTGGATAGTACACCGTTCAGAATTTTTGACTATTAGTAATAAGAAGTATTATTGCCTGGATCAATATTTATCCGCACACCCGAAAGGCTGGCGACATCAGGGGTTTAATGCCACAATCCCACTTTCTTCGCATGCAGGATGAATGATGAAAAAATTAGCAATCATTGGTGCGTTGCTGGCCCTTGCCGGATGCGCCGAGGTAGAAAATTATAACGACGTGGTGAAAACGCCAGCACCCGCCGGTCTGGAAGGGTACTGGCAGTCAAAAGGTCCGCAGCGTGCGCTGGTGAGTCCGGAAGCCATCGCCAGTCTGGTGGTTACTAAAGAGGGGGATACGCTGGATTGTCGCCAGTGGCAGCGGGTGATTGCCGTTCCGGGGAAATTGACAATGATCTCCGGCGATCTCACCAACGTGACGGCGAAGCGCGAGCTGTATGAAATTGACCGCGAAGGCAATACGCTGGAATACGACGGCATGACGCTGCAACGAGTTGATCGCCCAACGCAGGAGTGTGCTGAGGTGTTAAAGAAAACGCCACTGGCTACACCGCTGCCATAAGCTTTGTGCCCCGGTAGCCCGCGCCACCGGGGTTGTGCATTACAACACCTCTTCAATCACCCATACGCTAACGCTGCCGCCATTGCAGAAAAACGTCGCCTCGCCATTTTCGTCTGTCACCACACTTTCTTCTCGATTGCCAAGATAGTCACGCCAGATTTTATTGGCGTAATTCACGCCGAGCGCGATGGTCTTTTCACCGTCATCACCGTTGGACAGCACTACCACGCAGCCCGGATCATCGTCTGTGCCGCTCCGGCTAAAAGCAATACAGTTGGGGTGATCAAAATACAACGTTTGTATGCCATGGGCGAAGCGCTGGCGGGCCAGGATTAGCTCATCAAGCTGTTCAATGATTGGCATGTCGATAGGATAGGTTTCGCCATCGCCTCCGGTATCTTCGTAGTGCGCGCCGTATAAATCGGGATAGAAAACCGACGGTACACCATTTTCTCGCAACAGGATCAGCGCGTAGGCCAACGGTTTAAACCAGGGCTCTACGGGGGCTTCCAGCGCCTGTAACGGCTGGGTATCGTGATTGGCGACTAACGTCACCGCATGGAATGGGTCGGCCTCAACCAGCGTGTCGGTGAATATCTGGCTCATATCATAATCGCGGCCCTGACGGGACGCTTCATGAAACTTCATTTGCAAAGGGGCATCGAAAAGCATGGTTTTCCCCTCCACCTGGTTGATATAGGTTTGTAGTTTGTCCACTTCGTGAGACCAGTATTCAGCTACGATAAACAGCGGCTTTGGCGCAACCTCTTGCACGTGTTCGATCCACTCCTTATAAAACCAGGCTGGAATGTGCTTCACCGCATCGAGGCGAAAGCCGTCACAATGTGTTTGATCCATCACCCAACGTGCCCAGTATTTGAGCTCTTCGGTCACGGCATGGTTACGGAAATCGATATTCTCGCCCATCAGATAGTCAAAATTGCCTAATTCATCATCAACCTGATCGTTCCAGCCTTCACCGGTGTAATCATTAACGATTTTGAAAATGCCATCCTCGGTCGGGTTTTCGATGTGATCGATGCCGCTGAAGCATTTAAAGTCCCAGATGAATTGAGAATACTGACCCGCGCGGGCAGGGAAGGTGTAGCGTGTCCAGCCTTCACATTCGACGATCTCGTCGTCAATTTGCGTGCGGTCCTCGGCGTTAACGCGCTGGACACGGATTGCTTCTTTCTCATCCGCGCCCATTTTGTGGTTTACCACCACGTCCAGCAGGACGGCAATATCGTTGTGTTTCAGCGCATCTATTGCCGCCAGCAGTTGGTTTTTATCGCCGTATTTAGTGGCGATGGTGCCTTTTTGATCGAACTCGCCCAGATCAAACAGATCGTAAGAGTCGTAACCGACAGAATACCCGCCTGAAGCGCCTTTATAGGCGGGCGGAAGCCATACCATATTGATGCCGATATCATTGAGTCCGCCAGCGCGTGCGGCAAGTTCGGACCACAGGTGACCACCATCAGGGTAATACCAGTGGAAGTACTGCAATAACGTGGGATTTTTCATCTTCCGTGCTCCAGAAGTCGATTGGCCGACCTCTGGAGTATGGAAGATTATTCAGGCGAGACGGGAAATTATTATGGGGTGGTTGGAGCGTCGGGAACCAACAGCATGCCAGAAAGACGACCATAGGCGTTATTCAGCGTCTTCTGACGGGTTGACTGACCGATCAGACCGCTGAGTTCATCCAGCCGCTGTTGCAGCAATGCTTTGAGTAACTGTTCGTTATCCAGCGTCTGCTTAATATACCCGGCAACCAGATCCTGAACGCTTCGCGTAATGCCTGGTGGAGTTTTTTCTTCCATGACCACTTCAATACTTTGCAGATAGCTAACTTCCTGTTCCAGTAAAAGGTCCCATTCACCGCGCTGCGCCAGTTCCAGCAGCGAGTGACTGAGTAGCGCGATGCGCTGCCAACGGTTGATAAACTCCACGGCTGAGGTCATTAACGGGACTCCTGGGACGACGCTTTTGGTGAGATCTGCTTCCAGGCTTCCGCGATGTTGCCGAGTAACCCTTCGACTTCTTCAATGGCCTGGCAATCATTGCGCAAATTAGCTTGCAGCAAACGGCGGATCATGTAGTCGTACAGCGCAGACAGATTAGTTGCCACTTCGCCGCCATTGTCCTGATCCAGACCAGCTTTCAGACCATTATCAATAATATTAATGGCTTTACTGAGTGCCTCGCCTTTGGCGACAATATCGCCCTGCTGCATAAACAGGCGAGCGCGCACCAGGGCGCTGTTTGCGCCGTCAAACAACATTTCAATCAGCTGATGCGGACTGGCGCTCATTACGGCGCTTTCCACGCTGACCTGTGCATAGGCTTTGGTACCGCTCGCGGTATACATACTTACCTCGTGTTATCAGGAGTTACTCATTGCAGTAAATTGTTGGCCCAGGTAGGTACTGGTATTGTTCAGTTTGCTCATCATTGAGTCCAGTTGCGTAAACTGTGCTTTATAGCGTGCGACGGTATCGTCAATGCTATTACTCACTGCCAGATACTGTTTGGTCAGTTTTTTCAGCGTGGCGTTGATATTGTCCTGGGCGCTGTCGATGATGCCGTCATCAGCCAGATAGCTTTTCACTTCGGTAGCGATTTTGGTGGTAATTCCGGTTTCTTTGCCATCGCCAACCAGCAACTGACGAGTGGCAGCCGTGTTATCCTCCAGCGCTTTTTTCAGCTTGGCGTCGTCAATTTTCAACTTGCCTGAGGTACCGTCGGTGGTAATACCGATTTCACCCAACGTTTTGAACGCACCGTCATTGGCACCGTTAGAAAACTGCGCGCGGATCCCTGTCTGGATAGTACGTACGGCGCTGTCGCCAAGCAGTGCGCCATTATTCGTATCTTGGGTTTCGGCACCTGGATCCACCTCAGTGTATTTGGTCAGCGTAGAGAAGGTATCCAGCAGTGAGTTATAGGCATCAACCCAGCCTTTAATCGCTTCAGTGGCTTTATCGTTGCTCTTGGTGACAGTAATGCGCGCATCGGTCACTTCTTTGGTCAGATTCAGCGTCACACCTTGTGGGGCATCGGTAATGGTGTTACTGGGGCGTTCAATATCGATGCCGTTGACTGTTAACTGCGCATTTTTGGCACCCACCAACTGTTTCATACTGCCGCTGCCAGCAGTGCTGTCAAAGGCCAGTAAATCATTCAGCTTACTGTCGCCAGATACTGAAATAGTCATCTGATTATCTGTACCGCTGTCTGCCGTCAATACCAACTGATAATCATTTTCTTTTACTTTTACAATACTGGCAGAAATACCGCTGTCTGCGTCGTTGATGGCATCACGGATCCCTTCCAGTGATGTCTGGTCTTTGGTGAGTTTAATTTCCAAAGGCTTTTCACGACCTTTTTGTTCAATTTTGATCGTGCGGCTATCAGAAGATGTATCGCCAAGGACATCCTTCGTAGAACTGATACCTGATTTGGTGCTCAATGATTGCGCTTGCGCCAGCTGTTTTACGCTCACGGTATAGGTTCCGGGCGCTGCACCAGCAGATGTTGATACCTTAAGGTCTTCAGTACTACTGGTTACAGTGGTGCTTTTAAACAGGTCGGCACTGTTTAGCGTAGTATTCGCTGTCTGGAATTTTTCCAGCGCGCTTTTTAGCGTGCCGTAGGCCGTCAAACGTGCAGTATTGGCACTCTGCTGCTGAGTAATTGGAGTTAAACGTTTTTTTTCAGCAGTAGTCAGGTTTGTCAGCAATGTATCCAGCGGTAAGTTTGAGCCGACGCCCAGTGATGTAAATGAAGGCATGCCTAATTCCTTGTGATTGCAAACAGTAGTTAAGCGCTTTATCGGCAATCTGCGCGCAAAGTTTAATAATAGTTTTGAGAAAATAATGCGCAGAATAGTGGCAATTAAAGAGGGTATTTCAGAGGCTAAGAAAAAAGAGGGCGGAAAGTGAAAATTATCTAAAGTTCGAAATTAACGTGCCGATACATGGGTTACGGTGAGAAACCGTGGGCAACAGCCCAATAACATCAAGTTGTAATTGATAAGGAAAAGATCATGGCACAAGTCATCAATACTAACAGCCTGTCGCTGTTGACCCAGAATAACCTGAACAAATCTCAGTCTTCCCTGAGTTCCGCAATCGAGCGTCTGTCCTCCGGTCTGCGTATCAACAGTGCGAAGGACGATGCAGCAGGTCAGGCGATTGCTAACCGCTTCACCTCTAACATTAAAGGTCTGACTCAGGCTTCCCGTAACGCCAACGATGGTATCTCCATCGCGCAGACCACTGAAGGCGCGTTGAATGAAATCAACAACAACCTGCAGCGTGTACGTGAACTGTCCGTTCAGGCAGCTAACGGTTCAAATTCTGGTTCTGACCTGGATTCTATTCAGGCTGAAATCACTCAGCGTCTGAGTGAAATTGACCGCGTTTCCGGTCAGACTCAGTTTAACGGCGTGAAAGTACTGGCTCAGGACAACACCCTGAAAATTCAGGTTGGGGCTAATGATAATGAAAGTATTTCTATCAATCTTAAGGAAATCACTAGCGGTACACTGGGCCTTAATGGTTTCCGTGTTACGGGTGACAAAGCCGCAACTTCCGATCAGTTGGTAAAAGATTTTGGCGCTACTGGGACTAAAGCTTATAGCCTAGGCGGTACTGATTACGAAGTGAATGTCGTAACGGGTGATGTTGAAAACAAAACTGCAACTAAAGCTGCATTTGTTGGGGCTTCGTCAGGTGCGTTAATTACTGATAGCACGAATAAGGCTGTTGATGTATCTGCTGGCGCTACAGAAGTAGCCGTTGCAGCAAAAGATGTAAAGCAGGGTAATACTTTTAGTTGGAAAGGAACGACCTGGAAAGCGGCTGGTGATACTGATGGATTTGGTAATGGTAGCTTTACGGCGAAAATTGATGGCAAAGATATTACTTTGACAGTCAGTGATTCTACTACTGCTACTGGTACCGGTGCTAAGTTAACAGTTACTGGTGGTGCTCTGTACGAGGAAGGCGCTGCTGGAGGAACGAATAAACTGACTACGCACGGAACTAACGTCGCAGCAAAAGAATCTGATCTTGTTCAACAGAAGGCGAGCCTTACTGGTGGTGAATTAACAGTCGGAGCTGCTACTTACAAAGTAGATTCTGCTGGTAACGTATCCAATAATGCTGGAACGGCGCAGATTTTTGTTCAGAATGCAGGTACTGCTAACGCTAAACTTGTTGAGCAGGATAAAGCCAGTGAAGCTACGCGTAACCAGTTAGATGTATTAGATAAAGCAATTGCTCAGGTTGATACCTTACGTGGTGATCTCGGTGCTGTACAGAACCGTTTCGATTCCACTATCACCAACCTGGGTAACACCGTTAACAACCTGACTTCTGCTCGTAGCCGTATCGAAGATGCTGACTATGCGACCGAAGTGTCCAACATGTCTAAAGCACAGATCCTGCAGCAGGCAGGTACTTCTGTACTGGCTCAGGCCAACCAGGTTCCGCAGAACGTTCTGTCTCTGCTGCGTTAATTTACACTTATCGCGCAAACCCCGCTACGGCGGGGTTTTTTACATTCAGCTTTACCCGTAACCCCCAAATAACCCCTCATTTCACCCACTATTCACCCGATTAAAACCCCTGCAGAAACGGATAATCATGCCGATAACTCATTTAACGCAGGGCTGTTTATCGTGAATTCACTGTATACCGCTGAAGGTGTAATGGATAAACACTCGCTGTGGCAGCGTTATGTACCGTTGGTGCGTCACGAAGCATTGCGCCTTCAGGTGCGCTTGCCGGCGAGCGTAGAACTGGATGACCTGCTACAAGCGGGCGGCATCGGGTTATTGAATGCAGTTGACCGATATGACGCTTTGCAAGGAACGGCATTTACCACTTACGCAGTGCAGCGTATTCGTGGAGCTATGCTGGACGAACTACGCAGCCGGGATTGGGTGCCGCGTAGTGTCCGGCGCAATGCTCGCGAAGTGGCACAGGCGATGGGGCAACTGGAGCAGGAATTAGGGCGCAACGCGACGGAAACCGAAGTGGCGGAGCGTCTGGCTATTCCTGTGCAAGAGTATCGTCAGATGTTGCTTGATACCAATAACAGCCAACTCTTCTCATACGATGAGTGGCGGGAAGAGCATGGCGATAGTATTGAGCTGGTGACCGAAGAGCACCAGCAGGAAAACCCGTTACAACAGCTTCTTGAGGGGAACCTGCGCCAGCGCGTGATGGACGCGATTGACGCGTTGCCGGAGCGCGAGAAACTGGTGTTGACGCTGTACTACCAGGAAGAGCTGAATCTGAAAGAGATTGGTGCTGTTCTGGAAGTGGGCGAATCACGGGTCAGTCAGTTGCACAGCCAGGCTATCAAACGTCTACGCACCAAACTGGGTAAGCTATAGGGGTAATTTTACCCCTGAACAATGCCGCATAACGTATTGACTACCAGGAGTTATCATGACGGTGCAGCAATCAAAAAGACGGCCTCTAAGCCGCTACCTCAAAGATTTCAAACACAGCCAGACGCATTGCGCCCATTGCTTTAAGTTACTCGACAGGATCACGTTGGTCCGCCGGGGACAGATTGTGAATAAAATCGCTATCGCCCGCCTGGATACGCTGATGGATGACGCCGCCTGGGAGCAGGAAAAAAAAGAGTGGGTGGCGTTATGCCGTTTTTGCGGTGATTTGCATTGCAAAGAACAAAGCGACTTTTTTGACATCATCGGCTTTAAACAATTTTTGTTTGAGCAAACCGAGATGAGCCACGGTACGGTACGCGAATATGTCGTTCGCCTGCGTCGCCTCGGCAATCATCTGACCGAGCAGAATATCTCCCATGACCTGCTGCAGGAAGGATTCCTCGACGAAAACCTCGCCCCGTGGTTACCGCAAACCAGTACTAACAATTACCGCATTGCGCTGCGAAAATATGAGCAGTTTAAAGCCCATACGCATATGGGACATATGCAGAAATCCTCCTGGACAGCCAGTTCTGATATATATTAAAAACGAATAAGGTGTAACAGAGTCGTGTTTGTGGATCACGGCAAACGCTTTACACTATGCTCATAAATAGCAGTCACTAATGACAATATTCGGGGTAACTATGAAATTAGCACTTCTGGGACGTCAGGCTCTGATGGGTGTAATGGCTGTTGCACTTGTCGCCGGAATGAGTGTAAAGACTTATGCGGATGAAGGTCTGTTAAATAAAGTGAAAGAGCGCGGCACGCTGCTGGTGGGTCTTGAAGGGACCTATCCCCCGTTTAGTTTTCAGGGTGATGACGGCAAGTTGACCGGTTTTGAGGTGGAATTTGCCCAGGAACTGGCAAAGCACCTTGGGGTTCAGGCCTCGCTGAAGCCGACCAAATGGGATGGCATGCTGGCATCACTTGATTCAAAGCGCATTGATGTCGTCATCAACCAGGTGACCATCTCTGACGAACGTAAGAAAAAATATGATTTCTCTACCCCGTATACGGTTTCCGGTATCCAGGCGCTGGTGAAAAAAGGCAATGAAGGCGTTATTAAGACCGCTGCTGATCTGAAAGGTAAAAAAGTTGGCGTCGGTCTGGGAACCAACTATGAAGAGTGGCTGCGCCAGAACGTACAGGGCGTAGATATCCGCACCTATGATGACGATCCGACTAAATACCAGGATTTGCGCGTAGGCCGTATTGACGCCATTCTGGTTGACCGTCTGGCTGCGTTGGATCTGGTTAAGAAAACCAAAGACACGCTGGCTGTAACCGGTGAAGCCTTCTCCCGTCAGGAGTCTGGCGTGGCGCTGCGTAAAGGCAACGAAGATCTGCTGAAAGCAGTGGATGCAGCAATTGCGGATATGCAGAAAGACGGTACGCTGAAAGCCCTCTCTGAGAAATGGTTTGGGGCGGATGTGACGAAATAATTGTCACCCGAATAAAAAAGGCGCCTTTAACAGCGCCTTTTTTTATTTCACAGCGCCTTAATGTGCATAATAAAAAGAACATCACAACAACGTCTGCTCAATGGATTTTGGGTTGCAGCCAATGTACGTGCGGCCCGAAAGACAACGAGTCAATACCGGAGGCTCTATGCCACTGTATAACTTAACGCGCTTTCCGCGTCTGGAATTTATTGGCGCGCCAACGCCGCTCGAATATCTCCCGCGTTTTTCCGATTATCTCGGACGCGATATTTTCATTAAACGTGATGACGTCACGCCGATGGCAATGGGCGGCAATAAGCTGCGCAAGCTGGAGTTTCTGGCGGCGGACGCGCTGCGTGAAGGCGCAGATACGCTGATAACCGCGGGCGCTATTCAGTCTAACCACGTTCGCCAGACGGCGGCGGTGGCGGCGAAGCTGGGGCTACATTGCGTGGCGCTGCTGGAAAACCCGATTGGCACAACTGCTGAAAACTATCTCAGTAACGGTAACCGCCTGCTGTTAGATCTGTTCAATACCCAGATTGAAATGTGTGATGCGCTGACTGACCCGAACGCGCAGCTCCAGGAACTGGCGACACGCATTGAGGCTCAAGGGTTTCGTCCGTATGTGATCCCGGTCGGCGGTTCAAATGCGCTTGGTGCATTGGGCTATGTTGAAAGCGCGCTGGAAATTGCTCAACAGTGTGAGGGCGCGGTTGAGCTCTCTTCTGTCGTGGTAGCATCAGGCAGCGCGGGAACGCATGCCGGTCTGGCCGTTGGCCTGGAACAACTGATGCCAGGCGTTGAGCTGATTGGGGTGACCGTATCGCGCAGTGTAGCCGATCAAAAGCCTAAAGTTGTTGCACTTCAACAGGCTATTGCCAGTGAACTGGAACTGACGGCTGCGGCAGATATTCTGTTGTGGGATGAGTATTTTGCGCCGGGCTACGGTATGCCAAATGAAGAAGGCATGGAAGCGGTAAAACTGTTAGCGCGTCTGGAAGGTATCTTGTTAGATCCGGTCTATACCGGTAAAGCGATGGCAGGATTAATCGACGGCATCAGCCAGAAACGCTTTAAAGATGAAGGGCCAATTCTCTTTATTCATACCGGTGGGGCGCCTGCGCTGTTTGCCTACCATCCTCATGTGTAACGGCAAGGTAGAAAAACGCTAATGCAAGAAAGTATCCAACTGGTGATTGATTCGCTGCCATATCTACTGAAAGGTGCGGTATTTACGCTTCAGCTGAGTATTGGCGGGATGTTTTTCGGGCTGGTGCTGGGGTTTATCCTCGCACTGATGCGCCTGTCGCCGCTGTTACCTGTCCGCTGGCTGGCGCGCTTTTACATTTCTATTTTTCGCGGAACCCCGCTGATAGCCCAGCTGTTCATGATCTATTACGGCCTGCCACAGTTTGGCATTGAACTGGATCCTGTCCCGGCGGCGATGATTGGTCTGTCGCTGAATACGGCGGCTTACGCGGCGGAAACGCTGCGCGCGGCAATCTCCTCCATCGACAAAGGCCAGTGGGAGGCCGGGGCGAGTATTGGTATGACGCCGTGGCAGACAATGCGCAGGGCGATCCTGCCACAGGCTGCGCGCGTAGCTTTGCCGCCGCTGAGTAACAGCTTTATCAGCCTGGTGAAAGACACTTCACTGGCCGCGACGATTCAGGTACCGGAACTGTTCCGTCAGGCACAACTGATTACTTCGCGTACGCTGGAGGTGTTCACCATGTATCTGGCGGCCTCGCTGATTTACTGGGTGATGGCGACGGTGCTTTCCGCACTGCAGAACTATTTTGAAGAGCAGCTAAACCGCCAGGAGAGAGAGCCGAAATGAGTGCTATCGAAGTCAGAAACCTGGTGAAAAAATTTCACGGGCAAACGGTGCTACACGGTATCGATCTGGATGTTAAACCCGGTGAAGTCGTGGCAATTATCGGGCCGAGCGGCTCGGGGAAAACCACCCTGTTGCGTAGCATTAATTTGCTCGAGCAACCGGAGGCGGGCACGATCAAAGTTGGTGACATTACTATTGATACCGCACGCTCCCTGAATCAGCAAAAGGGATTAATCCGTCAGTTGCGTCAGCACGTGGGCTTCGTGTTCCAGAACTTTAATTTGTTTCCGCATCGTACGGTGCTGGAGAACATTATTGAAGGGCCGGTTATTGTCAAAGGTGAGGCGAAGGATGAAGCGACAGCCCGTGCGCGTGAACTTCTGGCGAAGGTAGGGCTTGCGGGTAAAGAAACCAGTTATCCACGGCGTTTATCTGGCGGACAGCAGCAGCGCGTGGCTATTGCCCGGGCGCTGGCGATGCGTCCGGAAGTGATCCTCTTTGATGAGCCAACGTCCGCGCTTGATCCGGAACTGGTTGGCGAGGTACTGAGCACCATTCGTCAGTTGGCGCTGGAAAAACGCACCATGGTTATTGTGACGCATGAAATGAGCTTTGCACGTGATGTTGCCGACCGGGCGATATTTATGGATCAAGGACGTATAGTGGAGCAGGGACCCGCAAAGGCTTTATTTACCGATCCTCAGCAACCTCGTACTCGCCAGTTTCTTGAAAAATTTCTGATGCAATAAATAGTGCCACAGCACTCACCAAAGCCGTTTTGGTGAGTGCACTGCATAACTATTTATAATTATTGATTTAATATTGACTCACCACTCTGCTGCAATAGCCTGTTGTTGAGCCATACTCAAGTAATTCCACACTTGTCCGATAATTTGCATATATAAAATACATTTATGTGTTAGCGTGTTCATACATTTGTGATGATTATCAATCTCAGGAGCATTACCACTTAGTATGCAGGATCATGATTTCTTCACCTGGCGACGGAGTATGCTGTTACGCTTTCAGGAAATGGCGACGGCAGAGGATGTCTATAATGAATTACAACATCAGACGCAACATCTGGAGTTCGATTTTTACGCGCTCTGTGTCCGTCATCCCGTACCATTTACCCGGCCTAAAACGGCACTTCATACGACGTATCCCAAAGCATGGGTGGCGCATTATCAATCCGAAAATTATTTCGCTATTGATCCGGTGCTGAAGCCTGAAAATTTCAGTCAGGGCCATCTGCCCTGGAATGACACGTTGTTCCGCGATGCCCAACCACTGTGGGATGCGGCGCGTAATCACGGATTACGTAAGGGGATTACCCAGTGCTTAATGTTGCCGAATCGGGCTTTGGGCTTCCTGTCTGTGTCGCGTGCGAGCGTGCGTAATAGCAGCTTTGAGCAGGATGAGGTGGAACTAAGGATGCAACTGCTAATACGGGAAAGTCTGTCAGTTCTAACTCGACTGGAAGATGACATGGTCATGACGCCGGAGATGCGTTTTAGCAAGCGGGAAAAAGAAATATTGAAATGGACCGCAGAGGGAAAAACATCTTCAGAGATAGCGATAATTCTGTCGATTTCTGAAAATACTGTTAACTTCCATCAGAAGAATATGCAGAAGAAGTTCAATGCCCCGAACAAAACACAGATTGCCTGCTATGCCGCAGCAACCGGGCTTATCTGAGTAAATTGTCGTTCTGAGTATCAGGCGCAAAAACCGGCTGAGAGCAATGCTGTCAGCCGGTTTCTTATTACTGACGGTAGGCCTGTTTAATTTGCTTAACAGTGCTAGAGAATACCTCAGCCTGTGTTTCGTCCTCAATCAGCGCGATCTGTTTTTCCATTTTAAGAATCACGCGTCCTGCATCGGCTTGTCCCATTGCCTGCAGCATCAGCGTTAACATGGCTTTCAGGCAGGTGACTTCATTAGCCAGTTCTTGATTATTCTCGGCAGTGGAAAAATCAGGCGTACTCATTTATTTTCCTCGTTATGTTTCAATGAAAAAGTGCGATGGCAAATCTTAAGGCGCCGGAGTATACCATAAGCTTTGCTAAAAATATCAGAGGTTGTTTTTTGCGCAAACGCCCACTGGCGATATTAAAATAAACAATATGTTGCAGTGCATATATTTTCTCCATTCTTTGTATATTGCGAGTATTCGACTCGTTAATTATTGTTACAAGCTTGCTTTGCTATTTATCATTCAGCGTAAGAATATGAACTTTTTGTCACTATTCTGAAACAGCCAGACCGATATAACTGTCTCTGAAGGTTGTCCGCTGTGGAAGTTTCCACTCTTCGTACAATCTAATTTCCAAAAACGAGAGCAAAATCGAAAGTCGGGTGTTTTTTACATTTCAAAGTTGAGATAAAACCCGTTAACATAGGACCGATTAACTATCGGTAGCGTTATCCCTATTCTGGAGATATTCCTTTGATCAACGTTTTTCTTGTTGATGACCACGAACTGGTGCGCGCAGGGATACGACGCATTCTTGAAGATATAAAAGGCATAAAAGTTGTCGGCGAAGCGTGCTGCGGCGAGGATGCGGTGAAATGGTGCCGTTCAAACTCCGTCGACGTTGTGCTGATGGACATGAATATGCCCGGTATTGGCGGTCTTGAAGCAACCCGCAAAATTGCACGTTCAACAGCTGACATCAAAGTGATTATGCTGACAGTCCATACCGAAAACCCGTTGCCGGCAAAAGTCATGCAGGCAGGTGCCGCGGGGTATCTCAGCAAGGGGGCCGCGCCTCAGGAAGTTGTTAGTGCGATTCGTTCGGTTTTTTCCGGGCAGCGCTATATTGCCTCCGATATCGCTCAACAGATGGCACTTAGCCAGATTGAGCCTGAGAAAACGGAGACACCGTTTGCCAGTTTGTCTGAACGCGAGTTGCAGATTATGCTGATGATCACTAAAGGCCAGAAGGTCAATGAGATCTCAGAGCAGCTGAATCTCAGTCCTAAAACGGTGAACAGTTACCGCTATCGAATGTTCAGTAAATTAAACATTCACGGCGATGTAGAACTGACTCACCTGGCAATTCGCCATGGCCTGTGTAATGCGGAGACATTAACAAGCCAGTGACCGATCAGTTTGATGCAAAAGCGTTTCTGAAAACCGTGACCAGTCAGCCCGGTGTTTATCGTATGTACGATAGCGCCGGGACGGTTATCTATGTCGGTAAAGCGAAAGACCTGAAAAAGCGGCTTTCCAGCTATTTCCGCAGCAATCTCGCTTCACGTAAAACTGAAGCGCTGGTCGCGCAAATCCAGCAGATTGATGTTACGGTGACGCATACCGAGACCGAAGCATTATTGCTCGAACACAACTACATCAAGTTGTATCAGCCACGCTACAACGTGCTGCTGCGTGACGATAAATCCTATCCTTTTATTTTCCTTAGTGGTGACACTCATCCACGCCTGGCGATGCATCGTGGGGCCAAGCATGCAAAAGGTGAGTACTTTGGACCGTTCCCAAACGGTTATGCGGTACGTGAAACGCTGGCGCTATTGCAGAAAATATTCCCTATTCGCCAGTGTGAAAACAGTGTCTACCGCAACCGTTCGAGACCTTGCCTGCAATACCAGATTGGCCGCTGTCTTGGGCCGTGTGTGGCAGGTCTGGTGAGTGAAGAAGAGTATTCGCAGCAGGTTGATTACGTCCGGTTGTTCTTATCCGGCAAAGACGATCAGGTCCTGACACAATTGATCGCCCGGATGGAAAAAGCCAGCCAGAATCTGGAGTTTGAGGAAGCTGCTCGTATTCGTGACCAAATTCAGGCCGTACGCCGTGTGACCGAGAAACAGTTCGTTTCGAATACCGGTGATGATCTGGACGTCATCGGCGTAGCATTTGACGCCGGGATGGCTTGTGTACACGTTCTGTTTATTCGCCAGGGTAAGGTACTGGGCAGTCGCAGCTATTTCCCTAAAGTTCCGGGCGGAACAGAGTTGGGCGAAGTTGTTGAAACTTTTGTTGGGCAGTTCTATTTACAGGGCAGCCAGATGCGCACCTTACCCGGTGAGATCCTGCTCGACTTTAATCTTAGCGATAAGATGCTGTTGGCGGACTCCTTATCTGAGCTGGCCGGACGACGAATTAACGTCCAGACGAAACCACGTGGAGATCGCGCGCGTTATCTGAAGCTGGCTCGTACCAATGCGGCAACGGCGCTTACCACAAAGCTTTCTCAGCAGTCCACCATTACTCAGCGTCTGACGGCTCTTGCATCGGTGCTGAAGTTACCTGCGGTGAAACGCATGGAGTGTTTTGACATCAGCCACACGATGGGCGAGCAGACGGTGGCCTCCTGCGTGGTTTTTGATGCTAACGGACCGCTGCGTGCGGAATATCGTCGCTATAACATCACCGGTATCACGCCGGGCGATGATTATGCGGCGATGAACCAGGTGCTGCGTCGACGCTACGGCAAGGCAATTGAAGAAAGTAAAATCCCGGATGTCATTCTGATCGACGGCGGCAAAGGTCAACTGGGGCAGGCGAAAGCCGTTTTTGCTGAGCTGGATGTACCCTGGGATAAACAACATCCGCTGTTGCTCGGGGTGGCGAAGGGTGCCGATCGCAAAGCCGGTCTGGAAACGCTGTTTTTTGAACCGGAAGGAGAGGGGTTCAGTCTGCCGCCTGACTCGCCAGCACTACACGTTATTCAGCATATTCGCGATGAGTCTCACGATCATGCCATCAGCGGACACCGTAAAAAACGCGCGAAGGTGAAAAGCACCAGTACGCTTGAAACTATTGAGGGCGTCGGACCTAAACGTCGACAGATGCTGTTAAAGTATATGGGCGGGTTGCAAGGGCTTCGTAACGCAAGTGTCGAAGAAATTGCAAAAGTGCCGGGTATTTCGCAAGGTCTGGCAGAAAAGATCTTCTACTCGTTGAAACATTAGGCCCTCTGTAGCAACATAGGGGTAATTTCACTGACAACAGATAGTTATCCGTCATATGCAATTTAATATCCCTACATTGCTCACGCTGTTTCGCGTCATTCTGATCCCTTTCTTTGTATTGGCATTTTACCTGCCATTCACCTGGGCTCCGTTTGTTTGCGCATTTATCTTCTGTATCGCGGCGGTTACCGACTGGTTTGACGGTTTTCTGGCGCGCCGCTGGAACCAAAGCACGCGTTTTGGCGCTTTCCTGGATCCGGTCGCGGATAAAGTGCTGGTGGCTATCGCGATGGTGCTGGTGACGGAGCACTATCACAGCTGGTGGGTGACATTACCCGCCGCCACGATGATAGCGCGTGAGATTATCATTTCTGCGCTGCGCGAATGGATGGCCGAACTCGGCAAGCGTAGCAGCGTGGCCGTTTCCTGGATCGGTAAAGTTAAAACCACGTCGCAGATGGCGGCACTGGCCTGGTTACTGTGGCGTCCAAACATCTGGGTTGAGTACGCCGGGATCGCACTTTTCTTTGTTGCCGCGATCCTGACATTATGGTCAATGTTCCAGTATTTGAGCGCCGC
Organism: Citrobacter sp. Cm046; assembly: GCF_030333065.1. Taxonomy (NCBI): domain Bacteria; kingdom Pseudomonadati; phylum Pseudomonadota; class Gammaproteobacteria; order Enterobacterales; family Enterobacteriaceae; genus Citrobacter; species Citrobacter sp. Cm046. Next base: position 183,103 of record NZ_JAOWGP010000032.1, read on the forward strand.
ACGCGGAGATTTGCTTGATCAGTGATCGTTTCGCCGCAAATTTCAGCAAACGATCGTCAGTGGTGAAAAATATCGTTGACTCAGTGCGTCAGGTAAGTAGAATGCAACGCATCGAACGGCAGCACTGATTGCCAGACGATAGCAAAATCAAGTGATTAACAAAGTTACTTGATGATGCGGGAATAGCTCAGTTGGTAGAGCACGACCTTGCCAAGGTCGGGGTCGCGAGTTCGAGTCTCGTTTCCCGCTCCAAAT
>NZ_JAOWGP010000033.1:0-30919 GCF_030333065.1 Citrobacter sp. Cm046
ATGTCAGAAAAATGACTGACTGCTGCATTCCACAGCAAAACCCTGCCTTATACCTGTTTACACACAGAGTTATCCACAAACAGCACGATCATTTCGGCGATCCTCTCCCTGTAAGTGCGATCTTTAGTTGGCAAAATAAGGGTAAATATTGAATAAGAAAAATTCGCGAGCGTTGCGCAAACGTTTTCGTTACAATGCTGCGGCAAAACAAGGATGCCCCGTAAGGGGCGTTAGCTGAGTTTTTACGCAAAAACTCAGCTAACGCTCTCTGTTATAGTCAAATCCAGGGGATTTACCATGCAACAACGTCGTCCAGTCCGCCGCGCTCTGCTCAGTGTTTCTGACAAAGCAGGTATTATCGAATTCGCTCAGGCACTTTCCGCACGCGGTGTGGAACTGCTGTCTACAGGCGGCACCGCTCGCCTGTTAGCAGAGAAAGGTCTGCCAGTGACCGAAGTTTCCGATTACACCGGCTTCCCGGAAATGATGGATGGACGTGTGAAAACCCTGCATCCAAAAGTACACGGCGGCATTCTGGGTCGTCGCGGCCAGGATGACGGGATAATGGAACAACACGGTATTGCACCTATCGATATGGTTGTCGTTAACCTGTATCCGTTCGCCGAGACCGTCGCTCGTGAAGGCTGCTCGCTGGAAGATGCTGTAGAAAACATTGATATCGGCGGCCCGACCATGGTGCGCTCTGCCGCCAAGAACCATAAAGACGTTGCTATCGTGGTAAAGAGCAACGACTACGACGCCATTATTAAAGAGATGGATGCCAACGACGGCTCACTGACTCTCGATACCCGTTTCGATCTCGCCATCAAAGCCTTCGAACACACCGCCGCTTACGACAGCATGATTGCCAACTACTTCGGCAGCATGGTTCCGGCCTATCACGGTGAAAGCAAAGAAGCCGCTGGACGCTTCCCGCGTACTCTGAACCTGAACTTCATTAAGAAGCAGGATATGCGCTACGGCGAGAACAGCCACCAGCAGGCAGCCTTCTATATAGAAGAGAATGTAAAAGAAGCTTCTGTAGCTACCGCACAACAGGTACAAGGTAAAGCGCTTTCCTATAACAACATCGCTGATACTGACGCGGCGCTGGAATGCGTAAAAGAGTTCAATGAGCCAGCCTGTGTTATCGTTAAGCACGCCAACCCGTGCGGCGTGGCAGTAAGTACTTCTATTCTCGACGCCTACGACCGCGCGTACAAAACTGACCCGACCTCCGCGTTCGGCGGCATCATTGCCTTTAACCGCGAACTGGATGCAGAAACGGCACAAGCCATCATCTCCCGTCAGTTTGTTGAAGTGATCATCGCCCCGTCAGCCACTGAAGACGCACTGAGAATCACCGCCGCTAAACAGAACGTTCGCGTCCTGACCTGTGGTCAATGGGCACAGCGTGTGCCGGGGCTGGATTTCAAACGCGTTAACGGCGGCCTGCTGGTTCAGGATCGCGACCTGGGTATGGTCACCGAAGGTGAACTGCGCGTGGTGAGCAAACGTCAGCCTACCAAACAAGAACTGCGTGATGCGTTGTTCTGCTGGAAAGTCGCGAAATTCGTCAAGTCTAACGCCATTGTCTACGCCAAAGAGAACATGACCATCGGCATAGGTGCAGGTCAGATGAGCCGTGTTTACTCTGCGAAGATCGCCGGGATTAAAGCTGCCGACGAAGGACTGGAAGTAAAAGGCTCCGCGATGGCATCTGACGCCTTCTTCCCGTTCCGTGATGGTATTGATGCCGCTGCCGCCGTTGGTGTGAGCTGTGTGATCCAGCCAGGCGGCTCCATCCGTGATGATGAGGTAATTGCTGCCGCCGATGAACACGGCATTGCAATGATCTTTACCGATATGCGCCATTTCCGCCATTAATCCACGGAGCAGACGATGAAAGTATTAGTTATTGGCAACGGTGGACGTGAGCACGCCCTGGCCTGGAAAGCTGCACAATCTCCATTGGTTAATACCGTTTTTGTTGCACCGGGCAATGCGGGTACCGCGCTAGAGCCCACACTGCAAAACGTAGCGATCAATGTTACCGATATTCCGGCTTTGCTGAGCTTCGCCCAGAACGAGAAAATTGATCTGACTATCGTTGGCCCGGAAGCGCCGCTGGTGATTGGCGTTGTCGATGCTTTTCGTGCTGCTGGTCTGAAGATCTTTGGCCCAACCGAAGGTGCCGCGCAGCTTGAAGGCTCCAAAGCGTTCACTAAAGATTTCCTCGCCCGTCATCACATCCCGACGGCGGAGTACCAGAACTTCACCGAAATCGAGCCTGCACTGGCGTATCTGCGTGAGAAAGGCGCACCGATTGTCATCAAGGCCGACGGTCTGGCTGCCGGTAAAGGCGTTATCGTGGCGATGACGCTGGAGGAAGCTGAAGCCGCTGTGCACGATATGCTGGCAGGCAACGCTTTTGGCGATGCCGGTCACCGCATCGTAATCGAGGAGTTTCTTGACGGTGAAGAAGCGAGCTTTATCGTGATGGTTGACGGTGAGCACGTACTACCGATGGCTACCAGCCAGGACCACAAACGCGTAGGCAATGGCGATACTGGCCCGAACACTGGCGGTATGGGGGCTTACTCTCCGGCCCCGGTAGTGACTGACGAGGTTCACCAGCGCACGATGGAACGGATCATCTGGCCGACTGTGAAAGGGATGGCGGCGGAAGGTAACACCTACACCGGTTTCCTGTACGCCGGTCTGATGATCGACAAACAAGGCAACCCGAAAGTTATCGAGTTCAACTGCCGCTTTGGCGACCCGGAAACTCAGCCGATCATGTTGCGCATGAAATCAGACCTGGTTGACCTGTGCCTCGCCGCCTGCGACGGTAAACTGGATGAGAAAACCTCCGAGTGGGACGAGCGTGCATCTCTGGGCGTGGTTATTGCTGCAGGCGGTTATCCTGGCAACTACAATACCGGGGATGAGATCCACGGCCTGCCGCTGGAGGAAATTGAAGGCGGTAAAGTATTCCATGCGGGCACGAAACTGTCTGATGACGATCGCGTGCTGACCAACGGTGGTCGCGTCCTGTGTGCCACCGCACTGGGGTATACCGTGGCCGAAGCGCAGAAACGCGCTTACGCCTTAATGACCGATATCCACTGGGATGGCAGCTTTAGCCGTAACGACATTGGCTGGCGCGCTATCGAGCGTGAGCAACGCTAACGCGAAATTTTCGCCAACAGCGTTTTACGCGTGATCCCTAACTGACGGGCGGCTTCAGTTTTGTTGCCGCCCGTTTTTTCCAGCGCCGCCAGAATAACCTCTTTTTCGACATCTACCAGCGGTTGAATCTCCAGACTGCTTTCTGCTTTTATCGGCGTCGCGGCAATTGCCATCGGCAGCTCACGCTCAGAGATATATTCTCCCGTCAGCAGAACCACTGCCCGTTCAATGGCGTTTTCCAGCTCGCGAATATTCCCCGGCCAGTCATAGTGGATCAACAGATCCATTGCCTGTGGGGTAAAGCCTTTCACCGCTTTGCGGTTACGCTGCGCAAAATGCTGCAAAAAATGTTCCGCCAGCAACGGAATATCTTCCCTACGCTGACGAAGCGCGGGCATTTCAATGGTGACCACATTCAGCCGGTAGTAGAGATCCTGACGAAAACGCCCGGCATTGACCTCTTGTGCTAAATCGCGGTGCGTCGCAGCTATCAGCCGGACATCGACAGCAAGAGTCTGGTTGCTGCCCACACGTTGAACTTCGCGTTCCTGAATCGCCCGTAGCAGACGCACCTGCATCAGCGGTGAAATATCGCCAATTTCATCGAGAAATAACGTGCCACCGTCGGCTTCCACAAAGCGACCTTCCCGCCGTTTGTCGGCCCCCGTAAACGCCCCTTTTTCATGACCAAACAGTTCAGACTCCAGCAGGGATTCATTGAGTGCCGCGCAGTTCAGCGTCACCAGCGGTTTATTACAACGTGCGCTACTGGCATGCAGCGCACGGGCAACCAATTCTTTCCCCGTCCCGGAGTCTCCATGAATGAGCACTGTGGCATCCGACGGTGCCACCATCGCAATCTCATTAAGCAGTTGCTGCATCACCGGACTTCTGCCAATCATGCCAAACTGCGAAGCCGGAGCCGAAAGCGATTCAACGGTGGTATCCCGCGTATGCGCCAGCGACTTTTCCAGCGTCTCCTGCAGTCGGTCAAAGTCCAATGGCTTAATTAAATAGTCCAGCGCCCCGGCTTTGAGTGCTTCCACCGCCGTTTCGACGCTGGAAAATGCGGTCATAATCAAAATAGGTATCGCCGGATTCAGGACTTTTATCTCTTTCAGCGTTTCGATGCCATCCATCTCTGCCATACGCACATCGCACAGCACCAGATCAAAAACGTGTTCACGCACCTGCTCCAGCGCCTCCCGGCCACTATAGGCCAGTGATACGTTATAGCCCCAGCCGCGAAGCAGCGCCTGTAAAATCGTGCAGTGACTAATGTCATCATCCACAACCAGAATATCGATTTGTCCGTGAGTCATCCTTGTCTGTCCTGTTGTTTCGCTTTGATCGGCAGCCAGAGAGTAAAGACCGCGCCTTTGCCCTCAATACTTGTCACCTGAATGGTTCCGCCGTGCTGTTCAATGATGTTTTGCACCACCGCCAGCCCCAGACCAGTACCGTCGGCTTTCGTCGTGAAATAAGGCGTAAAAATGGCCTCCAGCTGTTCGGGCGCAATACCCTTTCCGCTATCAGTCACCACAATTTTAACCCGATCGGCACTACTTTCACTCACCTCAACCGTAATCGTACCCTGATGGCCAATGGCATGAATGGCGTTCAGGTACAGATTCAGCAGGACCTGCGTGAGCCGATCAGGATCGGCCTGAATAGCCGGTAAAAAAGTGTCTGCTGTAAACTGCAGCAGGATTTCCCGACTCAGGGCATCCTGGCTGACAAGATGCAGGGAGTGGTTGATGACCTCATTAAGATCTACCTTTTGCAGCGTCAGATGAGCAGGCTTCACCAGCTCCAGCAGTTCACTCACCACCCGGTTTAAACGGTCTGCCTCTTTCGCCATCACTTGTGCCAGTTCATGCGACTCACCACCCGCTGGCGTACGTTCGGCAAAATACTTCGCTAATCCTTTGATGGAAGACAGTGGGTTACGAATTTCATGCGCTACCCCTGCCGCCAGATGTCCGAGCGCCATCAATTTTTCTTTGCGCTTCATCGCATCCTGCAATTCTTTATACGAACGCTGATAGCGCTGATACCAGAAAAATGTCAGCACAGTTGCCAGCAGCACGGCCGCCAGCGCAGAAAGGACAATCAGTGTATTACGCCACTCTCTGGCCTGCGTTGCCGCCAGATCGCTGGCATCAAAGGCGATAAAAATGGTTTGCTCAGGCGTATTACTGTGCTCGTCATTACCGTCACAGCGCGCCATGCCGTGTCTACCTGGACCATACATCGGCTGGAACTGGCGATAAATTTCCAGTACCGGCATTTTTTCGCCGTCATCGGCCGGTATATCGATACGCCGCCAGCGTTCCTGTTCCCCAGAATTTAGCTCTCGCAGCACATCTGGCGAATAGAGTGTTTTGCCAACCATCGCGGAATTACTGTGCGTAATGATGGTGCCATACGTGTCTACGACAGCAAACCATAGCACCCCCGGTTGCACCGCCATTTCCTCCAGCAACGTTTGTTGCTGAGCATGATGCATACGCATTCCCATTCCCACACGCGTACCAGACTCAAGGGCGCGGATCAGCACACTCCCTTTTTCCAGTAACGTTTGCCGGGCGGCGTCGCTTTCCCGACCATAGTCCCGAATGGTCATAATAGAAAACCAGCCGACCAATATCAGGATTGCCGCCGGCAATAGTCTGCTCAGCCACTTTGCCGCCGTATCCTTATATAAACGCATACGTTCTCCCTTTCACCATCGTTACCTTGCTTCGTTTCAGGTATACAGCAGAAATCATGCCATTTTTTCTCCCTGATAACCCAGCCCTTTGGCACAAACAATTGAAAGTAGTGGGTAAAAATGACCCACCGGGACGTTCCGACGAGTCATTTTTACTCACTTCCAGCGGGCAAATATCTGAACGGCACCCGTAGCGTGGGGATCCGCAGGCTGGCACGGAAGATGCAATAGAGAAAATAAGATAACCAACAGGAGAACAAATGATGAAACGGAATAACAAAATGGGTCTGGCGCTGCTCGCGCTCTCTCTTATGGCTTTGGGCTCCACCTCAGCGTTAGCACAACATCACTGGGGCAATGGTAATGGGATGTCACAACAGGGCGGAATTCCAATGACCACTGAACAGCAGACTGCCGCCCAAAAAATATATGACGATTACTACGCGCAGACCAGCGCATTACGCCAACAGCTGGTTTCCAAACGTTACGAATACAATGCGTTGTTAACCGCCAGTTCGCCGGATACTGCAAAAATTAATGCAGTGACAAAAGAGATGGAGTCTCTGAATCAGTCACTCGACGAGCAGCGTGTTAAGCGGGATGTCGCGATGGCGCAGGCGGGTGTACCTCGCGCAGCCGGAATGGGTTACGGCGGATGTGGTGGTGGCGGTAACCATCGCGGCGGTGGTCATATGGGAATGGGTCACTGGTAAGCGTAGTCTGCCGAATGACGGCTTACGGTCCAGGTTTTTAGAAGGTCTTGGCTTTAGGTTGCCAGTGACAAAAATCCTCATTGGCGACCAGCAATAGCTGAGATCCTTCTGGCGCTTCCAGCCAGGCAACGCTTACATCTACCGATGAATGGCTCTGGCGGCGCTCAATATGGTTTATTGCCCATGAATCTAAGTCGGGCTTAATTGTCTCGCCCTCGCAGGTGGTGACCGTGTTATTCGCATGCCAGCGTCCCTGACGTAATACAACACGCCCCTGACGCAACGCGTCGCTGGTCTGGCGGATTTGATCGGCACGGTAGCGGTAGAGCGCTATTTGATCGCTGGAAAGCTGCTGCTTTTGCCCGTCAACTTCACGCTGCATGAAACTCAGCTCGCCCCGGTCATCGAAGCGTATGCGAATATGCTCCGGCGGCTTGCTGTATACATTAAGTTCTATCAGAGAGAGCGAATCACCCTGCCAGCGGTATTCACTGGTAGTGGTCTCGCCTTTACGCCACGGACTAAATACCGAGAGCAAGTGAACATCGTCACTGGAATCTTTACGCCAGACGCGCACCGCCCCCTGATCGCCAACATAGCCGCTGGCCGTGAACGGAGGAAGCTCAGAATGGCGACTGCAGGCTGACAGCAACAGAACACCTGAAAGCCAAAGCGTATGACGCCAGATGGACAAAAGGGGCGAAACCGCCCCTTCGTTAAAACTGTTCACTGCCACGCGAATTACTTAACCGCGTCTTTCAGTGCTTTACCAGAAACAAATGCCGGTACGTTAGCTGCGGCGATTTTGATTTCTTTACCGGTCTGCGGGTTGCGGCCAGTGCGCTCAGCGCGGTGGTTCACTTTGAAGGTACCGAAACCAACCAGTTGTACAGCATCGCCTTCTTTCAGAGACTCAGTAATAGCAGCCAGAGTGGATTCCAGAGCAGCTTTAGCCTGGGTTTTAGACAGTTCTGCTTTGTCTGCAATTACATCAATCAGTTGAGTCTTGTTCATAAGTTATCCTTACAATGTGTTTATCGCTTGCTAAGCATCGAGTGCGACGGAAATGCCAAAAAAGCACTCTCCTGCATACACGCACCGATAGCCACTTTTTTTCGCCCCCCAAATGTAGACCAGACCGGGGGCGGATGGGAAGCCTTCAGGCACGACAAATCAGGCGTTAAATCACGTTTTGTTGTGTCATTGCTGAAAATTTATACCAATATTGCTCTCGCCAGCCTCGCGCAGGTCTGCACGCAGCCCTTTTATCAGTTCAATATCGCGTTCTTCACAGTCGGCCAAAAGTCGGAATATTTCCCACTGAATATCCCATTCTTGTTCAACGGCAGGGTTTTCTTTCAGCTCTTCATCGGTCATTTCGCGACCAGCCTGAGTCATTTCCAGCATCGCGACCGTCGTGATCGAAGCTTTACTGACTTCAATCGCGTGCTCGAGAGTTTCACCACTCAAACGTGAGTGCATCAATTCACTTAATGCCACGCAAGCATCAATTGCCGGATAAACGCCGTACAGATCGTAATCATCTGCCGACGGGATAGCCTCTTCAAACTTCTCCAGTTGGCTGTCAAAGTTGATTTTTGCATCTTTGACCGTCAGCGCTTCCCAAATCAAATCCAGAATTCGGCGGTAAATTTGCCCATCGCCAAACTCAGTTTGCTTACAGAACATGGCGTAGTTTGGGTACATGCGCTCGCACAGGCATGCCATAAAAGTGACGTGCTGCCAGCTTTCCAGCTTCTCCAGGCGCAAATGAATCGGATTTTGTAACATGTTGAGTTCTCAAATACGGAAATTAGCGGCAGTTTACCCGATATGGGGTGTTTTTGCTGCAAGCCGCGAAAATGCCGGGCGTTCCGATGCTACCGCATCCGCCCAGCGAGTCGGTTCCGGCAGACGATAGCCGTTCATACAGCGCTGCACCCACGCCAATGCGCTGTCCATGCTCACGCGATGACCAGTAGAGATAAACAGTGGATTACAGCGTGCTTTGCTACGCCAGACCCATGCCAGCTGCTCACCGTTATCCAGTAGCGGAGATAAGGCACCAGGTTCAGCGGCAAGCGGTTCAAATTTACCGCACAGTCGCTTTTTCGCCACACCAATTGTCGGCACATCCACCAGCAGACCAAAATGGCTGGCGACACCCAGACGGCGAGGATGGGAAATCCCGTGTCCGTCCACAAACAGCAGATCCGGCTTTTGTGATAAAAGCTGCCACGCCGCCATTAGTGCGGGAGTTTCACGAAAAGAGAGAAAACCGGGGATATACGGCATGGTGGTGGCGATACGCGCCACCTTGTATTCAACCAGCTCAAGCGTGGGGTATTTCAGCAAGACCATCGCGGCTCGCGTCACTTCACCGCCCTGCTCAAACCCAACATCCGCCCCACCGATCAGATCCGGCGGATCGTTCTCAAGGCGATCCTCCCGGATCACCGAAGAAGCCAGTTCAAGCTGTTTTGCGCGCAGCGACGCGAGATCCATGATGATTCCTTAGCGGTGGTACTGTTCGGACAAGCGATGCACCGCCTCCACGAAGACACCCGCATGCTCTGGCGGCACGTCCTGGTGAATACCGTGACCAAGGTTAAAGACGTGCCCTTCGCCCTGACCAAACCCAGCGAGAATGGTCGCCACCTCTTCTTCGATACGAGCTGGCGGCGCATACAGCATGGACGGGTCCATATTGCCCTGCAGCGCCACGTTATGACCAACACGACGACGCGCATCAGCAATATCCGTCGTCCAGTCGAGACCTAATGCATCACAACCGGTTTCCGCCATCGCTTCCAGCCACTGTCCACCGCCTTTAGTGAACAGCGTTACCGGCACGCGGCGACCTTCGTTTTCACGCAGCAAGCCATCAACAATTTTGTGCATGTAGTAGAGAGAGAACTGCTGATAATCACGCCCGGTCAACACACCGCCCCAGGTGTCGAAGATCATCACCGACTGCGCACCCGCTTTGATCTGTGCGTTCAGGTACAAGGTGACGCTTTTCGCCAACTTATCAAGCAGCAGATGCAGAGCCTTAGGGTCGGCGTACATCATCTTTTTAATCACGGTGAAGGCTTTGCTGCTGCCGCCCTCTACCATATAGGTTGCCAGCGTCCACGGGCTACCGGAGAAGCCGATCAGCGGCACTTCGCCCTTCAGTTCACGGCGAATAGTACGTACCGCATTCATAACGTATCCCAATTCACCTTCAGGATCCGGAATCGGCAATTTATCAACATCGGCTTTACAGGTAATTGGCGAGGTAAAACGTGGACCTTCACCGGCTTCAAAATGGAGACCAAGCCCCATTGCATCCGGAATAGTCAGAATGTCCGAAAAGAGGATCGCCGCATCGAGTTTATATCTGCGCAACGGCTGTAGCGTCACTTCACATGCCAGCTCGGCATTTTTGCACAGCGACATAAAATCGCCCGCCTGTGCTCGGGTGGCTTTGTACTCCGGCAAATAGCGGCCCGCCTGGCGCATCATCCATACTGGAGTGACATCAACGGGCTGGCGCAGCAGCGCACGCAGGTAACGATCGTTCTTCAGTTCGGTCATTTTTATATTCCTTATAGCGTCAGACCGCCAGTGTATCACTACTCGAAGTTTACTCGTACTCGGCCCGACACATCGCGACGGTATCTTCGATCAGTCGACGCGCAACGGTTCCCGGCGGGGGAAGAAGCGGTAAATCATCGTAGCGATACCAGTTCGCTTCCAACAGCTCTTTCGGGTCGATTACAATCTCGCCACTGTCGTACTCTGCCATAAATGCGGTCATCAACGACTGCGGAAACGGCCACGGTTGGGAGGTGACGTAGCGCAGGTTCTTCACCTTGATACCGCTCTCTTCCATCACTTCACGTGCTACCGCCTGTTCTAATGTTTCCCCCACTTCGACAAAACCTGCCAGCACGGTATGCACGCCATTGCGATGGCGAACATGTTGGGCAAGAAGAAGGCTGTCATCACGGCGGATAGCAACGATAATGCAGGGCGCAATTTGCGGGTAGTAGCGTTCACGGCAGTGGCTGCACAACATCGCCCATTCGGTTTTACTCGGGTACATGGCATGGCCGCAGTAACCGCAGAATTTGTGCGAGCGATAGAACTCCGCCAGTTGCACACCGCGTCCGGCCAGTTGAAACAATCCTACATCCTGATCGATAACCTGACGCACCGAGCCCATATCATGCCGTCGCTGCTGCTGCACCAGCCAGACCGTATCCCCTTCCCATTCGCCGATCGGCAGTGCGCGCTGTCCTACCAGATCAAAATTTGCCGCTTCACCATATGGCAGCTCTCCGCGAGGTAGCCAAATTTTTTGCTCATGGCTGACAATCCACCAGCCGCTGTCTAATTTTTCAATTATACGATCCATATCTCTTGCGCAACCTTTGCTTCACAGGCATGTTGTTTACATTATTTTTACATTTATGGGCGAGCAGTTCTTAAACATCACTTGCGGAGTCAATCATGCTAAACCAGCTGGAAAGCCTGACGGAGCACGTCGGAGGAAGTAATAAACTGGTTGATCGCTGGCTACATGTACGTAAGCACCTGCTCGTGGCTTACTACAATCTGGTTGGCATTAAGCCTGGCAAAGAATCGTACATGCGGCTCAATGAAAAAGCGCTGGATGATTTTTGTCAAAGCCTGGTCGATTACCTATCCACCGGACACTTCAGTATTTATGAACGTATTCTCCATAAATTGGAAGGGAACGGGCAGCTTTTAAAAGCAACAAAAATTTGGCCATCACTGGAAGCCAATACGCAGCTGATCATGGACTATTATGATTCCAGCCTGGAAACCGCGATTGATCATGACAACTTCCTTGAATTTCAAAAGGCTTTGTCCGATCTTGGCGAGGCACTGGAAGCCCGGTTTGTGCTGGAAGATAAGCTGATTATGCTGGTGTTTGACGCGATGCATGACAATGCCATGATCAAACGTCCTGCTTGAGATCTGCAGCATTAACGAGTAGTTTACATTCATTACCTCTAATCATCAGAGGTTGCTTCTTGTCGGAGTGCCTTACGTGAAAGCGTAGGCTGAGACCGTTAATTCGGGATCCGCGGAACCTGATCAGGCTAATACCTGCGAAGGGAACAAGAGTAATTCAGCTTTATGCTGCTGCCTTCACAGGCGGCGTGCATCCATTACTCAATCCGTCGTCTGACAAGCCATATCCTTACTTTTTTTGGAATGAGCTATGTCTGCCACTACTAAACCATCACGTCGCGAACAGCGCGCCCAGGCCCAACACTTTATCGATACCCTGGAAGGAACCGCCTTTCCTAACTCGAAACGCATCTACATAACCGGTTCGCAGCCGGATATCCGTATTCCGATGCGTGAAATCCAGCTTAGTCCGACGCTGACCGGCGGTTCGAAAGACAATCCGCAGTTTGAAGATAACGAAGCTGTACCGGTGTACGATACCTCCGGCCCGTACGGCGATCCGGATGTGGCGATTAATGTCCAGAAGGGGCTGGCAAAGCTGCGCCAGCCATGGATTGCAGCACGTAACGACAGCGAAGAGCTTAATGACCGCAGCTCGGCGTACACCAAACAACGTCTGGCCGATGATGGCCTTGACGAGTTACGCTTCACAGGCCTGCTGACCCCAAAGCGCGCCAAAGCCGGTAAGCGCGTCACGCAACTGCACTACGCCCGTCAAGGGATCGTCACCCCTGAGATGGAGTTTATCGCTATCCGCGAAAACATGGGCCGCGAGCGTATTCGTAGTGAAGTGTTACGCCACCAGCACCCGGGGATGAGCTTTGGCGCACGCCTGCCAGAAAATATCACGCCGGAATTTGTGCGTGATGAAGTCGCCGCCGGACGCGCCATCATACCTGCCAACATCAACCACCCGGAATCGGAACCGATGATTATCGGCCGCAATTTTCTGGTGAAGGTCAACGCCAATATCGGCAACTCAGCGGTCACCTCTTCCATCGAAGAAGAGGTCGAAAAACTGGTGTGGTCTACACGCTGGGGGGCGGATACGGTGATGGACCTTTCTACAGGTCGCTATATTCACGAAACTCGCGAATGGATCCTGCGTAACAGCCCGGTACCAATCGGTACCGTACCGATCTACCAGGCGCTGGAGAAGGTCAACGGGATCGCCGAAGATCTGACCTGGGAAGCGTTCCGCGACACACTGCTGGAGCAGGCAGAACAGGGCGTCGACTACTTCACCATCCACGCAGGCGTGCTGCTGCGCTACGTACCAATGACCGCCAAACGTCTGACCGGGATTGTTTCGCGCGGCGGTTCAATTATGGCGAAGTGGTGCCTATCCCATCACAAAGAGAACTTCCTGTTTGAGCACTTCCGCGAAATTTGCGAAATCTGCGCCGCCTATGATGTTTCGCTCTCATTAGGCGACGGCCTGCGTCCTGGCTCGATTCAGGATGCCAACGACGAGGCGCAATTCTCCGAGCTACATACGCTGGGAGAACTGACCAAAATTGCCTGGGAATATGACGTACAGGTGATGATTGAAGGCCCGGGCCATGTACCGATGCAGATGATCCAACGCAATATGACCGAAGAGCTTGAACACTGCCATGAAGCGCCGTTCTACACCTTAGGACCGTTGACCACCGATATCGCGCCAGGTTATGACCACTTCACCTCCGGCATTGGCGCCGCGATGATTGGCTGGTTCGGCTGTGCGATGCTCTGTTACGTCACGCCGAAGGAGCATCTCGGCCTGCCGAACAAAGAGGATGTAAAACAGGGGCTGATCACCTACAAGATTGCCGCGCACGCCGCTGATTTAGCCAAAGGCCATCCTGGTGCGCAAATCCGTGATAACGCCATGTCGAAAGCACGCTTTGAATTCCGCTGGGAAGACCAGTTTAATCTGGCGCTCGACCCATTCACCGCCCGCGCCTATCACGATGAAACCCTGCCGCAGGAGTCAGGCAAAGTCGCCCACTTCTGCTCGATGTGCGGACCGAAATTCTGCTCAATGAAAATCAGCCAGGAAGTTCGCGACTACGCCGCCGCGCAAACCATTGAAGTCGGCATGGCCGATATGTCAGAAAACTTCCGCGCCAAAGGTGGCGAAATCTACCTGAAAAAGGAGGAAGCGTGATGTATCAGCCTGATTTTCCTACGGTGCCTTTTCGTCTCGGCCTTTACCCGGTCGTCGACAGCGTGTTGTGGATTGAGCGTCTGCTGGAAGCAGGCGTGCGCACGATCCAACTGCGCATTAAAGACAAGCGAGATGGAGAAGTTGAAGCCGACGTGGTTGCCGCCATTGCGCTGGGGCGGCGCTACAACGCCCGGCTGTTTATCAACGACTACTGGCGACTGGCAGTCAAACACCAGGCTTACGGCGTGCATCTGGGACAGGAAGACCTCGAAACCACCGACCTGAAGGCTATTCAGGCTGCAGGTTTGCGCCTTGGTGTGTCGACCCACGATGATATGGAGATCGACGTGGCGCTCGCCGCTCGCCCGTCTTACATCGCACTAGGACATGTCTTTCCGACGCAAACCAAACAGATGCCATCTGCCCCACAGGGGCTGGCACAACTGACGAACCATATTAAGCGGCTGGCTGATTACCCCACCGTCGCTATCGGCGGAATAAGCCTTGAACGAGCGCCAGCAGTGCTGGCTACCGGTGTCGGTAGTATTGCCGTGGTTAGTGCAATCACTCAGGCCGCAAACTGGCGTACTGCCACGACCCAACTGCTCGGAATCGCGGGAGTCGGCAATGAATGATCGTGATTTTATGCGCTACAGCCGCCAAATATTACTGGGCGATATTGCCATTGAGGGCCAGCAAAAGCTCAACGCAAGCCACGTGCTGATTATCGGTTTAGGCGGATTAGGTTCACCCGCAGCGCTGTATCTGGCGGGTGCGGGCGTAGGAACACTGGTACTGGTTGACGATGACGATGTGCATCTGAGCAACCTGCAACGCCAGATCCTGTTCACTACCGATGATATCGCCCGGTCAAAATCGCAGGCTGCGCAGCAACGACTGACGCGGCTCAACCCGGATATCGAACTGGTAGCATTACAGCAGCGTCTGACGGGCGATGCCCTCAGACATGCCGTTGCATATGCCGACGTGGTGCTCGACTGTACCGATAACATGGCGACCCGCCAGGAGATCAACGCCGCCTGCGTGGCGCTGAATACGCCTCTCATCACCGCCAGCGCGGTCGGTTTTGGCGGTCAGTTAATGGTACTCACGCCCCCCTGGGAACAGGGCTGTTACCGCTGCCTGTGGCCAGATGATGTGGAACCGGAACGCAATTGTCGCACTGCGGGCATTGTCGGTCCGGTCGTCGGAATAATGGGAACGTTGCAGGCACTGGAAGCCATCAAATTGCTGAGCGGCATTGAAACACCCACTGGTGAATTACGCCTGTTTGACGGTAAAACCAGCCAGTGGCGCAGCCTGGCGCTGCGTCGTGCCAGCGGTTGTCAGGTATGTGGGGGGCAACATGCAGATCCTGTTCAATGATGAACCTATACAGTGTATCGAGGGACAAAACGTCAGCAACCTACTGGTTCAGCTTAATCAGCTTAAACCCGGTACAGCGCTGGCGCTGAATCAACAGATCCTGCCGCGCGAGCGGTGGGAGCAGCAAATCGTGCAGGAAGGCGACCAGATCCTGCTTTTTCAGGTTATAGCAGGGGGTTGATATGTTACGAATTGCCGACAAAACGTTTGATTCACATCTGTTCACCGGGACCGGAAAATTTGCGTCATCGCAACTGATGGTGGACGCCATTCGTGCTTCTGGTAGCCAGTTAGTGACGCTGGCAATGAAGCGCGTGGATTTACGTCAGCACAACGACGCGATCCTGGCGCCATTGGTCGAGGCAGGCGTGACACTGCTACCCAACACGTCGGGAGCAAAAACGGCGGAAGAAGCTATCTTTGCTGCACAACTGGCGCGTGAAGCGCTGGGGACAAACTGGCTGAAGTTAGAAATTCACCCGGACGCCCGCTGGCTGCTACCGGACCCGATAGAAACGCTGAAAGCCGCCGAAGCACTGGTGAGGCAGGGATTCATAGTGCTCCCCTACTGTGGCGCTGACCCGGTGTTGTGCAAGCGGCTGGAAGAAGCAGGTTGTGCGGCAGTAATGCCGCTCGGTGCGCCTATAGGCTCCAACCAGGGGCTGGAAACGCGATCCATGCTGGATATCATCATTCAGCAAGCGACCGTCCCGGTGGTCGTTGACGCAGGTATCGGCGTACCCAGCCACGCCACACAGGCACTGGAAATGGGTGCCGACGCGGTACTGGTCAATACAGCGATAGCTGTGGCGGACGATCCAGTGATGATGGCAACCGCCTTCCGCCTGGCAGTTGAAGCGGGTGTTTTGGCTCGTCAGGCGGTACCGGGAAGCCGCAGTTCACACGCGCAGGCCACCAGCCCGTTAACTGGATTCCTGGAGGTAATGGCATGAATACGTTCAGCGATCGCTGGCGACAACTGGACTGGGACGACATCCGCCTGCGTATCAACGGTAAGACTGCTGCTGACGTACAACGGGCTCTCAACGCTTCGCAGCTTAGTCGCGATGACCTGATGGCTCTGCTCTCTCCTGCTGCTGCTGACTATCTGGAGCCACTGGCGCAGCGGGCGCAGAAACTTACCCGCCAACGCTTTGGTAACACAGTGAGTTTTTACGTTCCGCTGTACCTTTCCAATCTGTGTGCCAACGACTGTACCTACTGCGGCTTTTCAATGAGTAACCGCATCAAGCGTAAAACGCTGGATGACGTGGAGATTGCTCGCGAGTGCGAGGCCATTCGCAAGCTGGGATTTGAGCATTTGTTGCTGGTGACTGGGGAGCATCAGAGTAAGGTCGGCATGGATTACTTCCGTCGCCATTTACCCGCTATTCGTCGCCAGTTTTCCTCTTTACAAATGGAGGTACAACCGCTGTCAGAAGCGGAATATGCAGAACTAAAGGCGTTAGGACTGGATGGCGTAATGGTTTATCAGGAGAGCTATCACGAGGCGATTTACGCCCATCATCATCTGAAGGGGAAAAAGCAGGACTTCTTCTGGCGGCTGGAAACGCCGGACAGACTGGGTCGTGCCGGAATCGACAAAATTGGTCTTGGGGCGTTGATTGGCCTATCCGACAGCTGGCAGGTTGATTGCTACATGGTGGCCGAACATCTGCTGTGGATGCAACAACATTACTGGCAGAGCCGTTATTCTATCTCCTTCCCTCGCCTGCGTCCGTGCACCGGAGGTATAGAGCCGGCATCAATTATGGACGAGCGTCAACTGGTACAAACCATTTGCGCATTTCGCTTGCTGGCTCCGGAAATTGAACTGTCGCTCTCCACCCGCGAGTCGCCGTGGTTTCGCGATCACGTCATTCCGCTGGCAATTAACAACGTCAGCGCCTTTTCAAAAACGCAGCCCGGTGGTTATGCCGACAATCATCCTGAACTGGAACAGTTCTCTCCTCACGACGACCGTCGCCCGGAAGCCGTTGCCAACGCACTGATGGCAAAGGGGTTACAGCCCGTGTGGAAAGACTGGGATAGCTATCTTGGACGCGCTTCGCAAACGCGATGAACCATCATGTAAGAGCATAAGTATTTTACGAGCCACTACGTAATGTGAAAAACGGGAGCTTGTCGTCAGGCTGCCGTTTTTTTATTTTGTCTCCGTCAGTCACGGAAGCTGACCAGGGCAGAAGTTATCTTCCTCATTTTGCCCTGCCTTCACCTCGACAGATCTTACCTGGTTCTGTGAAAAATATCGTTCCAGCCGCACCACCGGTAAATTAATACCCATCCTATATGGCTGGGTGGCGTCGCAAGCAAATTATCCGGCCAACAACAGCATTTCTTCAGGCAAAAAAAAACCCGCCGAAGCGGGTTTTTTATTACGGTCAACAACGATTAATCGTTATCAGAACCACCCAGACCTGCGTTCAGCAGTTCTGCCAGGCTGGCAGATGCATCTTCCGCAGTAACCTGAGGTGCTGCTGGCAGTTCGCCCGCAGCACGACGGCGCATACGATCCTGATGGTACGCATAACCGGTACCAGCTGGGATCAGACGACCCACGATGACGTTCTCTTTCAGACCGCGCAGTTCGTCGCGTTTGCCCGCAACGGCTGCTTCGGTCAGCACGCGAGTAGTCTCTTGGAACGACGCCGCAGAGATGAAGGACTCGGTTGCCAGAGATGCCTTGGTGATACCCAGCAGATCGCGGGAGAAAGTCGCCGCAACTTTGCCGTTCGCTTCCAGTTCGCGGTTAGCGATCTTGACGCGGGAGTATTCAACCTGCTCGCCTTCGAGGAAGTCGGAGCTACCAGCACTTTCGATGGTCGCTTTACGCAGCATCTGACGAACGATAACTTCGATGTGTTTATCGTTAATCTTAACGCCTTGCAGACGATATACGTCCTGTACTTCGTTGGTGATGTAACGCGTTACCGCGTGTACGCCACGAAGACGCAGGATGTCGTGTGGCGCTTCCGGACCGTCGGAAACCACATCACCACGTTCTACACGTTCACCTTCGAACACGTTGAGCTGACGCCATTTCGGAATCATCTCTTCGTACGGTTCGCTGCCGTCTAACGGAGTAATAACCAGGCGACGCTTCCCTTTGGTTTCTTTACCGAAGGAAATGATACCGCTGATTTCCGCCAGGATTGCCGGCTCTTTCGGACGACGAGCTTCGAACAGGTCCGCAACGCGCGGCAGACCACCGGTAATATCCTTGGTACCGCCTGATTCCTGAGGAACACGCGCCAGGGTGTCACCTGAGCTGATCTGCACGCCATCTTCCAGCTGAACAATCGCTTTACCCGGCAGGAAGTACTGAGCAGGCATATCGGTACCTGGGATCAGAACGTCGTTGCCCTGGGCATCAACAATTTTCAGTGCCGGACGCAGGTCTTTACCACCCGCAGTACGCTCTGCAGAATCCAGAACCACCAGAGAAGACAGACCGGTCAGCTCGTCGGTCTGACGAGTAATGGTCTGGCCGTCGATCATGTCAGTGAAGCGGACAAAACCACTCACTTCGGTGATAACCGGCATGGTGTGCGGATCCCAGTTTGCAACGGTTTCGCCGCCAGCAACCTGTTCGCCATCACCTTTCGCCATAACGGAGCCGTAAGGCACTTTATAGCTTTCTTTGGTACGACCGAATTCGTCGATCAGTTTCAGTTCGGTGTTACGTGAGGTGATAACCAGTTTACCGCTGGAGTTCACAACCGACTTCGCATTGCTCAGACGGATGCTACCTTTGTTTTTCACCTGGATGCTGGATTCAGCAGCCGCACGAGATGCCGCACCACCGATGTGGAACGTACGCATCGTCAGCTGTGTACCCGGCTCACCGATGGACTGTGCCGCGATAACGCCGATTGCTTCACCTTTGTTGATGATGTGGCCACGCGCCAGGTCACGACCATAGCAGTGCGCACATACACCAAAGTCGGTGTCACAGGATACGACGGAACGTACTTTGACGGAGTCAACGGAGTTCTCTTCCAGCAGATCACACCACTGCTCGTGCAGCAGGGTGTTGCGTGGAACCAGAATATCCGCCGTACCCGGCTTCAGAACGTCTTCAGCAGTCACACGACCCAGAACGCGATCACGCAGCGGCTCTTTAACATCACCACCCTCGATAACCGGGGTCATGGTGATACCTTCCAGAGTGCCACAATCGTCTTCAGTGACAACCAGATCCTGCGCGACGTCAACCAGACGACGAGTCAGATAACCGGAGTTAGCTGTTTTCAGTGCGGTATCCGCCAGACCTTTACGAGCACCGTGAGTAGAGATGAAGTACTGGAGTACGTTCAGACCTTCACGGAAGTTCGCGGTGATCGGCGTTTCGATGATGGAGCCATCCGGCTTCGCCATCAGACCACGCATACCTGCCAGCTGACGAATCTGTGCTGCAGAACCACGCGCACCGGAGTCGGCCATCATGTAAATGCTGTTGAAGGAAACCTGCTGCTCTTCGACGCCGTCACGGTTAATAACGGTTTCAGTTTGCAGGTTATCCATCATCGCTTTGGATACACGATCGTTCGCCGCAGCCCAGATATCGATAACTTTGTTGTAACGTTCGCCTGCGGTTACCAGACCAGACTGGAACTGCTCCTGGATCTCAGCAACTTCAGCTTCCGCTTCAGAGATGATCTCGTGTTTCTTCTCTGGGATGACCATGTCATCAATACCAACAGATGCACCTGAACGCGCTGCATAAGCAAAGCCGGTGTACATTGTCTGGTCAGCGAAGATAACGGTCGGCTTCAGGCCCAGAATGCGGTAACAGGTGTTCAGCATTTTGGAGATTGCTTTCTTGCCCAGCGCCTGGTTGACGATGGAGAAAGGCAGACCTTTCGGTACGATCATCCACAAAATAGCACGGCCAACGGTCGTGTCTTTCAGGCTGGTTTTCGCAACGAATTCGCCGTTTTCATCTTTTTCATATTCGGTGATACGCACTTTAACGCGCGCATGCAGAGAGGCCAGACCTGCGCGATAGATACGCTCAGCTTCTTTCGGGCCAGTCAACACCATGCCTTCGCCTTTGGCGTTAACACAGTCACGGGTCATGTAGTACAGACCCAATACAACGTCCTGAGACGGAACGATGATAGGTTCGCCGTTCGCCGGAGACAGAATGTTGTTGGTAGACATCATCAGCGCACGCGCTTCGAGCTGGGCTTCCAGCGTCAGCGGTACGTGAACAGCCATCTGGTCACCATCGAAGTCGGCGTTATACGCCGCACAAACCAGCGGGTGCAGCTGGATAGCTTTACCTTCGATCAGTACCGGTTCAAATGCCTGGATACCCAGACGGTGCAGTGTTGGTGCACGGTTCAGCAGTACCGGGTGTTCGCGGATAACTTCGTCCAGGATATCCCAAACGACAGCTTCTTCACGCTCAACCATTTTCTTAGCGGCTTTGATGGTGGTGGCGAGGCCACGCAGTTCCAGCTTGCCGTAAATGAACGGTTTGAACAGTTCCAGTGCCATTTTCTTCGGCAGACCGCACTGATGCAGACGCAGGTATGGACCTACGGTGATTACAGAACGACCGGAGTAGTCAACACGCTTACCGAGCAGGTTCTGACGGAAACGACCCTGTTTACCTTTGATCATATCGGCCAAAGATTTCAGAGGACGTTTGTTAGAACCGGTGATCGCACGACCGCGACGACCGTTATCCAGCAGGGCGTCGACCGCTTCCTGCAGCATACGTTTTTCGTTGCGTACGATGATGTCCGGCGCAGCCAGATCCAGCAGACGTTTCAGACGGTTGTTACGGTTGATAACGCGACGATACAGATCGTTCAGATCCGACGTTGCGAAACGACCACCATCCAGCGGAACCAGCGGACGCAGATCTGGCGGCAGAACCGGCAGAACGGTCAGAATCATCCACTCTGGCTTGTTACCAGACTGTACGAACGCTTCCAGCAGTTTGATACGCTTGGTCAGCTTTTTACGCTTGGTTTCGGAGTTGGTTTCGTTCAGCTCTTCACGCAGAGTTTCACACTCTTGCTCCAGATCCATGCTTTTCAGCAGAGCCTGGATAGCTTCCGCACCCATCTTCGCGTCGAATTCGTCACCGAACTCTTCCAGCGCATCCAGATACTGCTCTTCAGTCAGGATCTGTTGGCGTTCCAGGTTAGTCATACCGCCTTCGATTACCACATAAGATTCGAAGTACAGTACGCGCTCGATATCGCGCAGCGGCATATCAAGCAGCAGGCCGATACGGGACGGCAGAGATTTCAGGAACCAGATGTGAGCGGTCGGAGATGCCAGCTCGATGTGGCCCATACGCTCACGGCGTACTTTAGTCTGGGTCACTTCAACGCCGCACTTCTCACAGATCACACCACGGTGTTTCAGGCGCTTGTACTTACCGCACAGGCACTCGTAATCTTTTACTGGCCCAAAGATACGGGCGCAGAAAAGGCCGTCACGCTCAGGTTTGAACGTACGGTAGTTGATGGTTTCCGGCTTCTTAACTTCACCAAAGGACCATGAACGGATCATGTCTGGCGATGCCAGAGCAATTTTGATCGCATCAAACTCTTCGGTTTTAGTTTGCGCTTTCAGAAACTTTAATAAGTCTTTCACGGATTTGCTCCCGTCGGAGTTAGCACAATCTGGTGCTGGCTGTTACGCCAGCACCAGTGACCTGTATGAGCGAGAGTTACTCGTCTTCCAGCTCGATGTTGATACCCAGCGAACGAATCTCTTTCAACAATACGTTGAAGGATTCCGGCATGCCTGGTTCCATCTGATGGTTGCCGTCCACGATGTTTTTATACATCTTGGTACGACCATTTACGTCATCAGACTTAACGGTGAGCATTTCCTGCAGGGTGTATGCTGCGCCATATGCTTCCAGCGCCCACACTTCCATCTCCCCGAAGCGCTGACCACCGAACTGAGCCTTACCACCCAGCGGCTGCTGAGTAACCAGGCTGTAAGAACCGGTAGAACGCGCATGCATCTTGTCATCAACCAGGTGGTTCAGTTTCAGCATGTACATGTAGCCAACGGTAACCTGGCGCTCGAATTGCTCACCGGTACGACCGTCGAACAGTGTGATCTGACCGGAAGTCGGCAGGCCACCCAGCTGTAACAGTTCCTTGATTTCAGACTCTTTCGCACCGTCGAAGACCGGCGTTGCGATCGGCATACCTTTTTTCAGGTTTTCAGCCAGACGCAGAACTTCTTCATCGCTGAAGGTACTCAGGTCAACTTTCTGACGAACGTCGGCACCCAGATCATAGGCACGCTGGATGAACTCGCGCAGTTTCGCGACTTCTTGCTGCTGTTTCAGCATGGCGTTGATCTTATCGCCAATACCTTTCGCAGCCATACCCAGGTGGGTTTCCAGAATCTGACCGATGTTCATACGAGATGGTACGCCCAGCGGGTTCAGCACGATGTCTACCGGCGTACCGTTAGCATCATGAGGCATATCTTCGATCGGGTTGATCTTAGAAATTACACCCTTGTTACCGTGACGACCTGCCATCTTATCACCAGGCTGGATCCGACGTTTAACCGCCAGATACACCTTAACAATCTTCAGCACGCCTGGTGCCAGATCGTCGCCCTGAGTGATTTTACGGCGTTTCGCTTCGAGTTTTTTCTCGAACTCGTGTTTCAGTTCGTCGTACTGCTCAGCCAGCTGTTCCAGCTGATTTTGTTTCTCTTCGTCGGTCAGGCCGAGTTCCAGCCAGCGATCGCGAGGCAGTTTGTCGAGCTTCTCAGCTTCAACGCCACCGGCAACCAGCACCGCGTAGATACGACTGAACAGGCCAGCTTCGAGGATCTGCAGTTCTTCAGACAGGTCTTTCTTAGCCTGTTTCAGCTGCATCTCTTCGATTTCCAGCGCACGTTTGTCTTTCTCTACGCCATCGCGAGTAAAGACCTGAACGTCGATAATCGTACCGGAAACACCGTTTGGTACGCGCAGAGAAGAGTCTTTAACATCAGACGCTTTCTCACCGAAGATCGCACGCAGCAGCTTCTCTTCTGGCGTCAGCTGGGTTTCACCTTTCGGCGTTACCTTACCAACCAGAATGTCGCCACCGGTCACTTCTGCACCAATGTAAACGATACCGGACTCATCCAGTTTGGAGAGCGCAGCTTCACCCACGTTCGGGATGTCAGCGGTGATCTCTTCCGGCCCCAGCTTGGTGTCACGGGACACACATGCCAGTTCCTGAATATGGATGGTGGTGAAACGGTCTTCCTGAACAACACGCTCGGAAACGAGGATGGAGTCTTCGAAGTTATAGCCGTTCCACGGCATGAACGCGACGCGCATGTTCTGACCGAGCGCCAGTTCACCGAGGTCGGTGGACGGACCGTCTGCCAGTACATCACCACGTTCGACCGGCTCACCCAGGGACACACAAGGCATTTGGTTGATACAGGTGTTCTGGTTAGAACGGGTGTATTTGGTCAGGTTATAAATGTCGATACCTGCTTCGCCCGGGTACATCTCGTCTTCGTTAACTTTGATAACGATACGGGAAGCATCCACGTACTGAACGGTACCGCCACGTTTAGCAACTGCAGTAACACCGGAGTCAACGGCAACAGCACGTTCCATACCGGTACCAACCAGCGGCTTATCAGCGCGCAGAGTTGGAACGGCCTGACGTTGCATGTTCGCACCCATCAATGCACGGTTGGCGTCATCGTGTTCCAGGAACGGGATCAGGGACGCACCGACGGAAACCACCTGTTGGGTGGATACGTCCATGTAGTCAACCTGGTCGCGGCTGAACAAGCTGGATTCGCCTTTGCTACGGCAAGTTACCAGGTCTTCTACAAAGTGGCCTTCGTCATCCAGGTTGGAGTTCGCCTGAGCGATAACGTAGTTGCCTTCTTCGATAGCAGACAGGTAATGAATTTCGTCAGTTACAACACCGTCGGTCACTTTACGGTACGGAGTCTCAAGGAAACCGTATTCGTTAGTCTGTGCGTACACGGACAGGGAGTTGATCAGACCGATGTTCGGACCTTCAGGCGTTTCGATTGGGCATACGCGACCATAGTGAGTCGGGTGTACGTCTCGAACTTCGAAGCCTGCACGTTCACGGGTCAGACCGCCTGGGCCGAGTGCAGAGATACGACGTTTGTGCGTAATCTCAGACAGCGGGTTGTTCTGGTCCATAAACTGAGACAGCTGGCTGGAACCAAAGAACTCTTTCACTGCTGCAGAAATCGGTTTGGCGTTGATCATATCCTGAGGCATCAGGGTATCCAGATCGCCCAGAGACAGACGCTCTTTCACCGCACGCTCTACACGTACCAGGCCAACGCGGAACTGGTTTTCCGCCATTTCGCCTACGGAACGGATACGACGGTTACCGAGGTGGTCGATATCATCGACTTCGCCTTTACCGTTACGGATATCGATGAGCTTCTTCATCACGTCAATGATGTCGTCTTTGCTCAGGATGCCAGAACCTTCGATTTCGTCGCGCAGCAGAGAACGGTTGAACTTCATACGACCAACCGCAGAGAGATCATAGCGGTCTTCGGAGAAGAACAGGTTCTCGAACAGGCTTTCAGCAGCTTCACGAGTCGGCGGCTCACCAGGACGCATCATGCGGTAGATTTCTACCAGTGCGCTCAGACGATCGTTAGTTGGGTCGACGCGTACAGTTTCAGAAATGTACGGACCGTGGTCCAGATCGTTAGTGAACAGCGTTTCGATACGCTTGTGACCAGACTGGCTCAGCTTAGCCAGCAGATCCAGGCTCAGCTCCATGTTAGCTGCGCAGATCAGCTCGCCAGTGGATTCATCAACGTAGTCTTTAGACGCAACTTTACCAGCAATGTACTCAACCGGAACTTCGATATGTTTGATATCGTCTTTTTCCAGCTGGCGAATGTGGCGCGCAGTGATGCGACGGCCTTTTTCGACGTAGATTTTGCCGTTAGCTTCGATGTCAAAGGAGGCGGTTTCACCACGCAGGCGTTCCGGCACCAGTTCCATCTGCAACTTATTGTCGCGGATCTCAAAGACGACTTTTTCAAAGAACAGATCCAGAATCTGCTCAGTGGTGTAGTTCAGCGCACGCAGAATAATGGTCGCAGGCAGTTTGCGGCGACGGTCAATACGTACGAACAGGTTGTCCTTCGGATCGAATTCGAAGTCCAGCCAGGAACCACGGTAAGGAATGATGCGCGCGTTATACAGCACTTTACCCGAAGAGTGGGTTTTACCTTTGTCGGAGTCAAAGAAGACGCCAGGACTACGGTGCAGCTGAGAAACGATAACACGCTCAGTACCGTTGATTACAAAGGTACCGTTGTCAGTCATGAGCGGAATTTCGCCCATGTAGACTTCTTGTTCTTTAATGTCTTTTACGGTGCCTTCCGGCGCTTCGCGCTCGTAGATCACCAGACGCAGTTTTACGCGCAGCGGTGCGGAATAGGTCACGCCACGAATCTGACATTCCTGAACGTCAAACACCGGTTCGCCAAGGCGATAGCTGACGTATTGCAGCTCGGAGTTACCGCTATAGCTCTGAATCGGGAAAACGGAACGGAAAGCTGCTTCCAGACCATACTGCCCTTCAGGATCTTGCTCGATGAACTTCTGAAACGAGTCAAGCTGGATAGAAAGGAGATAAGGTATGTCCAACACTTGTGGACGTTTACCAAAATCCTTACGAATACGTTTTTTCTCGGTATAGGAGTAAACCATTAGGGTTCCTCAGCTCGCTGACAAGTCGACCCATCTGTCCGACGAAGGGACAGTTTGTGCAACACTATTTTGTTGACCGGAAAATCGAATACTTTCCGCAATGCCTGTTGCTATCACGCTTAAACCATTTCATTGCGATTTACACAGAACTAACGCTCTGTCGCAGTATATTAAGGCGTCGATAGAAACAAGCATTGAAAGGCACAGCAGTAGTCAAACAGTGTGAAATGCTACTGGCGCCTTACAGCGCAAAAAGGCTGGTGACTAAAAAGTCACCAGCCATCAGCCTAATTGCTTAGGCTGCAACCAGAAAAGTTGGCTTATTTAACTTCAACTTCAGCGCCAGCTTCTTCCAGAGATTTTTTCAGTGCTTCTGCGTCGTCTTTGCTCACGCCTTCTTTCAGAGCAGCCGGTGCAGATTCTACCAGGTCTTTAGCTTCTTTCAGACCCAGGCCAGTTGCGCCACGTACTGCTTTGATAACAGCAACTTTGTTAGCGCCAGCAGCTTTCAGAATTACGTCGAATTCAGTTTTTTCTTCAGCTACTTCAGCCGGGCCAGCAGCTACAGCTACAGCAGCAGCAGCGGAAACACCGAATTTTTCTTCCATTGCAGAAATCAGTTCTACAACGTCCATTACGGACATAGCGGATACTGCTTCAATGATTTGATCTTTAGTGATAGACATTTAAATTGTTCCTGAAAATCAGAATAAGTTTATACGTAAGCAGATGCTTGATAAAGATAACTGCGATTAAGCAGCTTCTTTCGCATCGCGAACAGCAGCCAGAGTGCGAACCAGTTTGCCAGCCGAAGCTTCTTTCATGGTTGCCATCAGGCGTGCAATTGCTTCTTCGTAGGTCGGCAGAGTTGCCAGGCGATCGATTTGCGATGCCGGGATCAATTCACCTTCAAAGGCTGCGGCTTTGACCTCAAATTTTGCATTCGCTTTCGCGAAATCTTTGAACAGACGAGCAGCTGCGCCCGGGTGTTCCATAGAATATGCAATCAGGGTCGGACCAACGAACGCGTCTTTCAGGCACTCAAACTGAGTACCTTCAACAACACGGCGCAGCAGGGTGTTACGAACAACACGCATGTATACGCCGGCTTCGCGACCTGCTTTACGCAGTTCAGTCATTTTGTCTACAGTTACGCCACGGGAATCCGCAACTACTGCAGACAGCGCGCCTTTGGCTACTTCGCTGACTTCAGCAACAATCGCTTGTTTGTCTTGAAGATTTAAAGCCATTAGCTTTGCTCCTGGATGTTTGCCGGAACTCATGTTCCGGAACTCACTTCACTCTTCCCAACGGACAGAGCGTCTAAATACGGTGAGCAGAAACAAGCCAGAGTATCAGAAATAATCTTAGCGTTCTGTCACCGTCTACGCAGGGCATTAAGCTTCTTACGAAACACCTGCGGTCTTCGACGGAGGCCTGGATAGGCCAGGCTCCAACGAACAAATCTGTTTATTTGCTAACTTTCGTTAGCAAACGTGGGGGTAGAATTGTAGACAAATTCACCGCCCACGTAAAGCTAATCTTAGCTGTTCGCAGACGCGCTCAGACCAGCTTGATCAACGGCAACGCCAGCACCCATGGTGGTGGAGAGGCTAACTTTCTTGATGTACACGCCTTTTGCCTGAGTTGGTTTCGCTTTTTTCAGCGCAACCAGCAGAGCTTCCAGGTTTTCTTTCAGTTTGTCAGCGTCAAAATCCACTTTACCAATGGTAGTGTGGATGATGCCGTTTTTGTCGTTACGGTAACGAACCTGACCCGCTTTAGCGTTCTTAACCGCTTCAGCAACGTTCGGAGTTACAGTACCAACTTTCGGGTTTGGCATCAGGCCACGCGGACCCAGAACCTGACCCAGCTGGCCAACAACGCGCATTGCATCCGGGGAAGCAATAACAACGTCAAAGTTCATTTCGCCTTTCTTGATCTGGTCAGCCAGATCTTCCATACCTACCAGCTCAGCGCCTGCAGCTTTAGCAGCTTCAGCGTTTGCACCCTGGGTAAATACGGCTACGCGAACGGAACGGCCAGTACCGTGCGGCAGTACAGTTGCACCACGTACGTTCTGGTCAGATTTACGAGCATCGATGCCGAGGTTAACAGCAACGTCCACGCTTTCTACGAATTTAGCAGTGGCCAGCTCTTTCAGCAGAGCAATAGCTTCGTTGATGTCATACTGTTTAGTTGCATCAACTTTGTCACGGATCACGCGCATACGCTTGGTCAGTTTAGCCATTTCTTAGTCCTCCACTACCAGGCCCATGGAACGTGCAGTACCTTCAATGGAGCGAGTCATCGCTTCAATGTCGGAACCAGTCATGTCGGCAGCTTTGGTCTGCGCGATTTCCTGCAGCTGAGCGCGGGAAATTTTACCCACTTTGTCTTTGTTCGGCTTACCGGAACCAGACTTGATACCAGCCGCTTTCTTCAGCAGAACTGCTGCCGGAGGCGTTTTGGTAACGAAAGTGAAAGAACGGTCAGCATAAACGGTGATAACAACCGGGATCGGCAGACCTTTTTCCATGGAATCAGTTTTTGCGTTGAACGCTTTGCAGAATTCCATGATGTTCACGCCTTGTTGACCCAGTGCTGGACCTACCGGCGGACTCGGGTTAGCCATACCAGCTGCAACCTGCAGCTTGACATAGGCTTGGACTTTCTTAGCCATTCTAAATTCCTCTAGTTGGGTTATAGCGCCTCAGAGAGGCTCCCCGTGATAAAATTCGTTTTACGGATGCTATCCATAAAAACAAAAGGCGCGAAATTGTATTCCAATCTCGCGCCTTGTGCAACGATTAAATCGCCGCTTTTTTGATCGACGTGTTAGGCTTTTTCAACCTGAGCGAAGTCCAGTTCAACCGGAGTCGCACGACCGAAGATAGAAACAGAAACTTTCAGACGAGACTTCTCGTAATCGACTTCTTCAACAACACCGTTAAAGTCAGCAAACGGACCGTCACTAACGCGAACCATTTCACCCGGCTCGAACATCGTTTTCGGACGCGGTTTATCACCAACCTGCTGCAGACGGTTCATGATCGCATCAACTTCTTTGTCGCTGATTGGCGCCGGACGGTCAGATGTACCGCCGATAAAGCCCATCACACGCGGCACACTGCGCACCAGGTGCCAGCTTGCATCGTTCATCACCATCTGGACCAGTACATAGCCCGGGAAGAATTTGCGTTCGCTTTTACGACGCTGGCCACCACGGATTTCGACCACTTCTTCGGTCGGCACCATGACTTCGCCAAACAACTCTTCCATATTTTGTAACTTGATATATTCACGCAGCGATGTAGCTACGCGACCTTCAAAACCGGAAAACGCCTGAACGACGTACCAGCGCTTTTTAGGGGCTTCAGACATCTTAGAACCTCAGGCCAGTGATAAAGGATACCAGGCGAACCAGAATACCATCCAGTCCCCACAGGATCAGTGACATTACTGCGGTAACCGCAGCCACAATCAGCGTGGTGTGCAATGTTTCCTGGCGAGTCGGCCAAATGACCTTACGGACTTCGGTTCTCGCTTCACGGGCAAAAGCAACGGTCGCTTTACCTTTTGTTGTCAACAGCGCGACACCACCCGCTGCAGCAATCAGAATCACTACGGCCAGCGCACGCAGCGGCAACATCATGTCACGATAGAGGTAGTTGCCAACGATAGCTACAAGCAGCAATACAGCGACAACAACCCACTTCATCGCTTCCAGGCCGCGCCCGCTTCCTTGAGCTTCGGTATTCGCACTCATAAACCAACCTGTCAGAAGTATTCTACAAACATTTTCACCCCGCGTAAGCGAGGCGATCCAAACCGAAATGCTCTGGTGCGTTTCGGACTAAACGCCCTCTTCAGAGCCTGTCTCAGCAATGATTATGACAAAAAAAATCACTGATGAGCCAGGTTCTGGTGTGAAAGCGTGCAAAAAGGGCATCAAATGATGCCCTTTTATTGCGCATTGCGTCAAATGTTATCGGCAATTAGCTCATTACTTTGGCAACAACGCCCGCGCCAACGGTACGGCCGCCTTCACGGATTGCGAAACGCAGACCGTCGTCCATCGCGATCGGGTGGATCAGGGTAACAACCATTTTGATGTTGTCGCCCGGCATTACCATCTCTACGCCTTCTGGCAGTTCGATGGTACCAGTCACGTCAGTAGTACGGAAGTAGAACTGCGGACGGTAGCCTTTGAAGAACGGAGTATGACGGCCGCCTTCGTCTTTGGACAGAATGTACACTTCAGATTCGAACTTGGTGTGCGGCTTGATTGAACCCGGCTTAGCCAGTACCTGACCACGTTCGATTTCTTCACGTTTGATACCACGCAGCAGAACACCAACGTTCTCACCAGCACGGCCTTCGTCCAGCAGTTTGCGGAACATTTCAACGCCAGTACAGGTAGACTTAGCAGTCTCTTTGATACCAACGATTTCAACTTCTTCACCAACTTTGATGATACCGCGCTCAACACGACCGGTAACAACGGTACCACGACCGGAGATGGAGAATACGTCTTCGATAGGCAGCAGGAACGGCTTGTCAATCGCACGCTCTGGTTCCGGGATGTAAGAATCCAGGAAGCCAGCCAGTTCGATGATTTTCGCTTCCCACTCTGCTTCGCCTTCCAGCGCTTTCAGAGCAGAACCACGAACGATCGGAGTGTCGTCGCCCGGGAAATCGTACTGAGACAGAAGTTCACGAACTTCCATTTCTACCAGTTCCAGCAGCTCTTCGTCATCAACCATGTCGCATTTGTTCAGGAACACGATGATGTACGGAACGCCTACCTGACGACCCAGCAGGATGTGCTCACGAGTCTGCGGCATCGGGCCGTCAGTCGCAGCAACAACCAGGATCGCGCCGTCCATCTGCGCAGCACCGGTGATCATGTTTTTAACATAGTCGGCGTGGCCCGGGCAGTCTACGTGCGCGTAGTGGCGAGTCGGGGTGTCATATTCAACGTGAGAAGTGTTGATGGTGATACCACGAGCTTTTTCTTCCGGAGCGTTATCGATCTG
>NZ_JAOWGP010000034.1:0-292759 GCF_030333065.1 Citrobacter sp. Cm046
GGCCCGGAGGGCGAGCGAAGCGAGTCATCCTGCACGCCCCACCAGTGTAAAAAGGCGCCCTAAAGGCGCCTTTTTGCTATCTGCGATTTATAAGATTCGAACCTGCTTCCCTGATGCGCTTCGCTTATCAGGCTTACAAAACATATCCGGCATTCATCAAACGCAATTATTGTGACTTTTATACGCCAATCCGCTATCTTGTTTAGCATATAAAACAAATATAGCCGATTGCAGCGTGCATCTCGCTTTAAGTCGGTTGTTTCGTTAAGCCAGTAAAACGAGAAAGCATGATGAGCGTGATGTTTGACCCTGAAGCTGCAATCTATCCGTTTCCGCCGAAGCCTGCACCGCTGGGTGTGGATGAAAAGCAATTCTATCGCGAAAAAATCAAGCGCCTGTTGAAAGAGCGCGATGCAGTGATGGTTGCGCACTATTATACCGATCCTGAAATCCAACAATTGGCTGAAGAGACCGGCGGTTGTATTTCTGACTCACTTGAGATGGCGCGATTCGGATCAAAACACCCAGCATCCACACTGCTGGTTGCGGGCGTCAGATTTATGGGAGAAACGGCCAAAATTCTTAGCCCGGAAAAAACTATCCTGATGCCAACGTTGCAGGCGGAGTGTTCATTAGATTTGGGCTGTCCGATCGACGCCTTCAGTGCATTTTGTGATGCTCACCCGGATCGCACAGTAGTGGTTTACGCTAATACGTCAGCCGCCGTTAAAGCGCGTGCTGACTGGGTGGTAACATCCAGTATCGCCGTTGAACTTATTGAGCATCTTGATAGTTTAGGTGAAAAAATCATCTGGGCACCGGACAGACATCTCGGCAACTACGTGCAAAAACAGACCGGTGCGGATGTGCTCTGCTGGCAGGGAGCCTGCATTGTCCATGACGAATTTAAGACCCAGGCATTAACGCGCATGAAAGGGCTTTATCCTGACGCGGCTGTTCTGGTACACCCTGAATCCCCTCAGTCGATTGTTGATATGGCCGATGCAGTGGGGTCAACCAGTCAGCTAATTAACGCAGCTAAAACGTTACCGCACAGACAACTTATTGTGGCGACTGATCGGGGCATTTTTTACAAAATGCAGCAGGCTGTTCCTGATAAAGAGTTGCTCGAGGCTCCGACGGCTGGTGAGGGGGCAACCTGTCGCAGCTGTGCACATTGTCCGTGGATGGCGATGAACGGCCTTAAGGCGATCGCTGAAGGTCTTGAGCAGGGTGGAGTGGCTCATGAGATACAGGTTGATGCAGCACTGCGAGAAGGGGCACTATTGCCGTTAAACCGCATGCTGGAATTTGCGGCTACACTACGAGCTTAATTATCGCGTTTCGCTCTGGGGGGAAAGATGGATTTTTTTAGCACGCAGAATATTCTGGTTCATATTCCGATTGGTGCAGGTGGTTACGACCTGTCATGGATTGAAGCGGTAGGTACTGTCGCTGGTTTACTGTGTATTGGCCTGGCTAGCCTGGAGAAAATCAGCAATTATTTCTTTGGTCTGATCAACGTTACGTTATTTGCGATTATTTTTTTTCAGATCCAACTCTACGCCAGCCTGTTGTTACAGGTGTTCTTTTTTGCCGCCAACATCTACGGCTGGTATGCATGGTCCCGGCAAACCAGTCAGCATGAGGCTGAACTGAAAATTCGCTGGCTGCCGTTACCAAAAGCGCTAAGTTGGCTGGCTGCTTGCGTGGTGGCGATTGGTTTGATGACGGTGTATATCGATCCGGTGTTTGCGTTTTTGACCCGCATGGCAGTGAATATTATGCAGGGGCTGGGGTTACAGGTTGCCGCACCAGAACTTCAACCCGACGCTTTCCCGTTCTGGGATTCCTGCATGATGGTGCTGTCAATTGTGGCGATGATCCTGATGACACGCAAATACGTCGAGAACTGGCTTTTGTGGGTGGTCATTAACGTTATTAGTGTGGTGATCTTTGCCCTGCAAGGCGTGTATGCCATGTCGCTGGAATATATGATCCTGACGGTTATTGCCCTCAACGGCAGCAGGATGTGGATAAACAGCGCGCGCGAACGCGGCTCACGCGCGCTTTCCCATTAGTGATGGTGATGTGAATGACCGGACAGTCCCTGATAAAGGTGACAGTCCGGTCCATTACATGGCTGATACTCCATCTGAATGGTCGCGTGTTCAATTTGATAGTGATGCGTCAGGAAGTGCTGAATGCGCTCCAGCAAGGCATCATGATCGTGCGGTGGGATCACCTGCACATGCAATGTGATTACCGGTTTTTCTCCCACCATCCAGACGTGCACGTGATGCACATTGCGAACTTCAGGAATATCCCGACTAAGATGGCGCTGTAGTGCAGCAATATCCAGTGCAAGCGGCGCACCTTCCAGCAATTCATTCACGCTATCTTTCAATAAACGCCAGGCGCTGCGCAGTACCAGCACGGAAACCAGGATAGAAAGAATGGGATCCGCAGGCGTCCAGCCGGTCCATATAATGATCAGCGCAGCGATAATCGCACCTACCGAACCGAGTAAATCGCCCATCACGTGTAGTGCAGCGGCGCGGACGTTGAGGTTTTTCTCTTCACTTCCGCGATGCAGAACCCAGAAGGCGAGTACATTAGCCAGCAAACCCGCGACGGCGATAACCATCATCATTCCGCCAGCTACTGGTCGGGGCGTATGGAAGCGCTCAATCGCTTCCCAGACGATTAAAATAGTGATCACCACCAGCGCAATAGCGTTAACAAACGCGGCCAGTGTGGTGAGTCTCAGCCAGCCGAATGTGTGGCGGATAGTGGGAGGACGACGGGAAAACTGGACGGCCAGCAGTGCGAAAAGTAGCGCAGCCGCATCGGTAAGCATGTGCCCCGCATCCGCCAGTAGCGCCAGAGAGCCTGAAAGTATTCCTCCCACCACCTCAACCAGCATAAATCCTGCTGTAATACAGAATGCGAACAGCAGTCGACGGGCATTGTTATCTTTGTGCTGGTCCGGGGAAGTATGAGTGTGCGAGTGAGCCATAGTGTCATCCCTTTGTTATTCTCATCTTTACTGTATGACATCATACCGGGTTTGGGCTGACAAAATTAAAAAGGAGAGCTTTTGCTCTCCTGTTATTAGCCATATTTTAGCTTTACTGGGTGGTACCATCAGTTTTGGTATCGACATCATTATTGATGCCGTTTCCGGTCTCGACCTTCTTATTCACATCCGGACAGCGACCGTCTTTACACATAGAGTTTTTGTGCACCTCGTCTTTTGTCATTCCTTCATGGTTCATCGATGAACCGTTCGGGTGCAGCATGGTTCCACCCGAATTGATTTTGTTATTGTTGACGTTATTTGGTGCAACGTTTTCACGGGCGTCAGGTGCTACTTGACCAGCATCCGCCGAAGAATTTGCCTGGCCGTTATTGGACTGAGCGTTTGTTTCTGCAGCCAGCGCTGCGCCGCTGGCGAGGCTAAGAGTTGCAGTAAGAAAGAGTGAGGCCAGCTTTGTCATTGTCATTTGCATAATATGCTCCTGTAATGGTCAATATGTCGGATAACCTCTTCCAACAGTGCATGTGCCAGTTAAATCGTCAGGGTGTGGTTTAATGTTTCAGTATGGAAATAAAAAACAGCATAGAATCTTGAAAATAATAAAAAAGTAAGTTGTTACAGTTAAAAATTGTAGTTTAGATCTCGTTTTTCGCTACTTTATTGCGTTTTTTTGATTGATTCCAGGATTAATCCGTCCAAACTGTAAAACCCCGTTTACACTTTATGATTGAAGATATAGATTGGAGGGATTGCATTCATTTATATAAGTATGGCAACGCTGGAATAATCATGAATTATCAGAACGACGATTTACGTATTAAAGAGATCAACGAGTTATTACCGCCAGTCGCACTGCTGGAAAAATTCCCTGCTACTGAAAATGCCGCAAATACGGTTGCTCACGCCCGTAAGGCGATCCATAAGATCCTGAAAGGGAGCGACGATCGTTTGCTGGTTGTTATCGGACCGTGTTCTATCCATGATCCGGCCGCAGCCAAAGAGTATGCTGCTCGCCTGCTGGCACTGCGTGAAGAGTTGAAAGATGAGCTTGAAATCGTCATGCGCGTCTATTTTGAAAAGCCGCGTACTACCGTGGGCTGGAAAGGGCTAATCAACGATCCGCATATGGACAACAGCTTCCAGATCAACGACGGTCTGCGCATAGCGCGTAAGTTGCTGCTGGATATTAACGATAGCGGCTTACCGGCTGCGGGTGAATTCCTTGATATGATCACCCCGCAATATCTCGCGGACCTGATGAGCTGGGGCGCGATTGGTGCACGAACTACCGAGTCCCAGGTGCACCGTGAGCTGGCCTCTGGTCTTTCCTGCCCGGTTGGATTCAAAAATGGTACCGATGGCACAATTAAAGTCGCCATTGATGCAATCAATGCCGCAGGTGCGCCGCACTGTTTCCTGTCTGTGACCAAATGGGGTCACTCCGCAATTGTGAATACCAGTGGTAATGGCGATTGCCATATCATTTTGCGCGGGGGCAAAGAGCCGAATTACAGTGCTCAACACGTTGCTGACGTGAAAGGAGGGTTGGTCAAAGCGGGTCTGTCTCCGCAGGTCATGATCGACTTTAGCCATGCGAATTCCAGCAAGCAATTTAAAAAGCAGATGGATGTTGCTAAAGACGTGTGCGGGCAGATTGCCGGTGGCGAAAAAGCGATTATTGGCGTGATGATTGAAAGCCATCTGGTTGAAGGTAATCAGAACCCGGATAGCGGCGAACCGCTGACTTACGGTAAGAGCATTACCGATGCCTGCATTGGCTGGGAAGATACTGACTCTGTGCTGCGCCAACTGGCAAAAGCGGTGAAGGTTCGTCGCGGCGAGTAATACCCTTTTCTTTGTTTATAAACCGGCTAAACAGGCCGGTTTTTTTATCTCTGATTTCTCATAATCACAAAGAGTTAGATACGCTCTTAAAAGTTTTGACGTGACTGAGATCAAAATTTTACACCTATATCGATCGTAATATAAATTTTTACATAACGATTGATAATACAAATGAATAAACCTACTTACTTAGCAACACTGTTGCCTGTTCTCATTACTCTGGCATCCCAAAGTGTCCACGCTGAAGCGGCGTCTGAAGATGAAATTGTCGTCACCAGTCAGCCTTCCGGCAATCCAGCTTCTGCGCCTTCCGGTGCAGGATTTAAAACGAATGATATTGATGTTGGTCCGCAGGGAAATAAAGCCTGGGTCGATACGCCATATTCGACGACCACGGTCACTAAAATGATGATTGAAAATCAGCAGGCGCAAAGCGTGAGTGAGTTGTTGAAATATTCACCCAGTACGCAAATGCAGGCACGTGGCGGTATGGATGTTGGTAGGCCGCAAAGCCGTGGTATGCAGGGTAGCGTTGTTGCCAACAGTCGCCTGGATGGCCTGAATATTGTTTCAACAACAGCGTTCCCGGTTGAAACACTGGAACGTCTGGATGTACTGAATAGCCTGACGGGGGCATTGTATGGCCCGGCCAGCCCGGCGGGGCAATTTAATTTTATTGCAAAACGTCCGACGGAAGAGACGCTACGTGAAGTGACTCTGGGTTATCAGAGTCGCAGTGCGTTCACCGGGCACGTTGATCTGGGAGGGCATATTGATGATGACAACCGTTTTGGCTATCGCGTTAATATCCTGAATGAGGAAGGGGAAGGAAACCTGGACGATAGTACGTTGCGTCGTAAGCTTC
Source organism: Citrobacter sp. Cm046 (assembly GCF_030333065.1). NCBI lineage: Bacteria > Pseudomonadati > Pseudomonadota > Gammaproteobacteria > Enterobacterales > Enterobacteriaceae > Citrobacter > Citrobacter sp. Cm046. Next base: position 5,751 of record NZ_JAOWGP010000034.1, read on the forward strand.
TCTCCGTGGCGATGGACTGGAATATTCAACCCGGTACGCAGTTGCAGTTGGATGCCAGCCACTATGAGTTTGTCCAGAAAGGATATCCGGGCAGCTTCAGCTATGGTCCAGGTATTAAATTACCTTCTGCGCCTGATCCCAAAAATAAAAATCTTGCACTCAGTACTGCCGGTAACGATCTGACGACGGATACCGTCAGTACACGGCTGATTCATTATCTGAATGATGACTGGTCGGTAACGGCTGGTGTTGGCTGGCAGCAGGCGGATCGCGCGATGCGCAGCGTATCGAGCAAAATAATAAATGATCAGGGTGATATCAGCCGCACGATGAAAGACTCCACTGCAGCGGGGCGTTTTCGTGTACTGAGCAATACTGCCACTCTCAATGGTCATGTGGATACTGGCTCCATTGGGCACGATATTGCACTTTCAACTACGGGTTATGTTTGGTCTTTGTACAGTGCAAAAGGCACCGGCTCTTCTTATAACTGGGGCACCACTAACATGTATAACCCTTCGGAGATGACGGAGAAAGGCGACGGAAAAATCAGAACCAGCGGTGATCGCTATAAATCCGGAGTGAATACACAACAGAGTATTACCGTGGGCGATACGATCACGTTGACACCGAAATGGTCAACAATGTTTTACCTCAGCCAGAGTTGGATCCAGTCACAGAGTTATAATAAGAACGGGCATAAAACCAGCCAGATTGATGAGGATGGATTAAGTCCGAATGCGGCGCTGATGTATAAAATTACGCCAAATGTGATGACCTATATTAGCTATGCAGAGTCCCTGGAACAGGGGGGAACCGCACCAATCAACAGCGATGTGAAAAATGCCGGACAAACGCTGGATCCGTACCGCAGTAAGCAATATGAAGTAGGGCTTAAAGCGGATGTTTCAGGGTTGAATTTGGGCGCGGCTCTGTTCCGGCTCGAACGTCCTTTTGCCTATGTAGATCCCAATGATGATGTCTATAAAGAACAGGGTAATCAGGTAAATAATGGTCTGGAACTGACTGCATCCGGAAACGTCTGGCAGGGATTAAACGTTTATAGTGGTGTGACGTTCCTCAATCCAAAATTGAAAGATACGGCCAGCGATTCAACCAGCGACAAGCAGGTGGTCGGGGTTCCCAAAGTACAGGCTAATATGTTGGCTGAATACAGTTTACCTTCTATACCGCAATGGGTTTATAGCGCGAATATTCACTACACCGGTAAGCGAGCGGCTAACGACACTAATACCGCGTGGGCTGGCAGCTACACCACGTGGGATTTAGGAACTCGCTATACAACCAAAATCAGCAATGTGCCTACCACCTTCCGGGTTGTCGTGAACAACGTGTTCGATAAGCATTACTGGGCCTCCATCTTCCCGTCAGGGACTGATGGTGATAACGGTTCGCCGAGCGCATTTATCGGCAGCGGACGCGAAGTTCGTGCTTCCGTGACGTTAGATTTCTAAAGGCTGGAATGATGACGTTAACCCGTATTTTCCCCGCACTGATCTGTCTGGTGGCGGGGAGCTTATTTGCCGCGCAACCGCAAAGCGATGTCCGTATCGCATCGCCATGGCCCGCACAAAACACCATTATCACTATGTTAGGTTATGGCGAAAATATTGTTGGTACATCAATGATAGCGAAGAAAATACCGCTTTTCCGCCAGAGTTTACCGCGTATTGATGATGTCGCTGTCGTCAGTGTTAACAGCGGTCATGAGTTGGATCCGGAGCAAATTATCTCGCTTGATACGCAACTGTTATTCGTGCCGAAATCGATGACTGTACCAGGCGAATCATTACTCCAGCAGGCTGGTGTGCGTATTCTTGCCTTCGAAGCGAATTCCATGACTGCATTAACGTCCCGGGTACAGAAAACGGCGGATGTTCTTGGACCTGATGCTCAGCAGAAAGCCTTGCGTTACCAACGCTATTTTGACCATAACGTGGGGCTGGTGAAGGACCGTTTAAAAGATCTTTCTGACAATCAGCGAGTGACGATATATCACAGTATGGGCAACCCGCTGACAACCAGCGGTCGCCCCTCTCTTAATCAGGATTGGATGGATCTGGCTGGGGCAAGGAATATTGCCGAGCACTGGTTTGACAGCAAATCAAACCGAACGGGGGAGGTGGCGCTGGAACAGATCGTTGCGGCTAATCCGGCGGTTATTGTAGCAATGAATAAACGCGACGCAGAAGCCATTATGGCTTCCCCTCAGTGGGCGCAAGTCGATGCAGTGATTCATCATCGAGTCTATGTTAATCCGAAAGGTATGTTCTGGTGGTGTCGGGAGACCAGCGAAGAGGCGCTGCAATTTCTCTGGCTGGCTAAAACGCTTTACCCACAACGTTTTGTTGACATAGATATGCGCCAGGAAGTTCGTGATTTTTATCACGATTTTTTTGGTATCTCGCTCAGTGACTCACAGGTCAGTGATGTGCTCACTCCGCCGAAATGATTCGGCAGATAAGGAAAATGATGTCGTCATCTGCTGATATACAGATGCGGGAGTCAATTGACGAACGCTATCGTCTTGTTATCCGTAAGCGATGGGTGCTGGCGCTGGTGATTATTTTGGCGATAGCAGCCTCATTGGTGCTGGATTCGACCCTTGGCCCGTCTGGCCTGGCTCTTGCCGATCTCTGGCAAGCGCTACTCCATCCGCTAAGTGTCAACGCCGGAACCCGCGTAATAGTCTGGGATATCCGCTTACCTTACGCGCTAATGGCGTTGTTGGTGGGAATGGCGCTCGGACTGGCGGGGGCGGAGATGCAAACTATCTTAAATAACCCGTTGGCGAGCCCGTTTACGCTTGGTGTCTCGTCTGCGGCAGCCTTTGGTGCGGCACTGGCGATTGTATTGGGTATTGGTATTCCGGGGGTATCCGCCACGTGGTTTATCCCTGCGAATGCCTTTATTTTTGCGCTGCTCTCCGCCTTACTGCTTGACGGCATCACCCGCTGGACCCGTGTAGCAACATCCGGTGTGGTGCTGTTTGGCATCGCGCTGGTCTTTACCTTTAACGCGCTGGTGTCAATGATGCAGTTTGTTGCCGATGAAGACACACTACAGGGACTGGTTTTCTGGACAATGGGTAGTCTGGCCCGCGCTTCGTGGGAAAAACTTGGCGTACTGGCCGTCGCTGTTGTCATTGTCTTTCCATGGTCAATGCGTAGCGCCTGGCAACTCACGGCGCTGCGCCTGGGCGAAGATCGGGCGATGAGTTTTGGCATTGATGTGCGGCGGCTACGCCTGTCATCGCTTCTGCGCATCAGCTTATTGTCGGCGTTGTCGGTGGCTTTTGTAGGCCCCATCGGCTTTATCGGGCTGGTTGCACCGCATATTTCACGCATGCTATTTGGTGAAGACCATCGTTTTTACCTGCCCGGAAGTGTACTGACGGGGGGACTGGTGCTCTCGCTGGCCTCTATTGCGTCGAAGAACATTATTCCCGGTATCATTATCCCTGTTGGAATAGTCACATCGCTGGTGGGGGTCCCCTTTTTCCTGAGCATTATTCTGCGGCATCGGGGGAGCATGTCATGAGTGGGCTAATTCTCCGGGGAGTGGACGCGGGATATCCTAAACAACCAGTGATTCATAATCTCAATGTCGCCGAGCTGCCACGGGGTAAAATCACTGTATTACTGGGACCTAACGGTTGCGGGAAGTCAACATTGCTACGTTCGCTGGCAGGGTTGAATAAAGCCAGCGGTGAGGTGATTCTTGACGATGAGAATTTAACATCGTTGCCGTTTGCTAAACGTGCTGAGAAGGTGGTGTTTTTACCACAGTCGCTGCCGCAGGGTGTTCATTTGCATGTGCTGGAGTCAATTATCGCTGCACAGCGGGCGTCCTGCAGAAGAGACGATGAAAGCAGTAACGCTCAGGCGCTGGCAATACTTGAACAACTTGGGATTGCGCATCTGGCGCTGCACTACCTCGATCAACTTTCTGGAGGGCAGCGACAACTGGTCGGTCTGGCGCAGTCTTTGATCCGTCGACCTGACCTGCTGTTGTTAGATGAACCACTCAGTGCACTGGATTTAAACTATCAGTTCCACGTGATGGATTTAATCCATCGCGAAACACTGGCGCGCAATATGGTCACCGTAGTTGTGGTACATGATATTAATATCGCGCTGCGCCATAGCGAATACGTGTTAATGCTCAAAGACGGGAAACTGGTTGCCAGCGGTGAGCCTGAGGAGGTCATTACCGCAGAGAGTTTGGCTGAAGTGTACAATGTTCGGGGTCGTGTGGAACGGTGTTCACAGGGAAGGCCGCAGGTGATACTCGACGGCGTGATTGACGTATAAAAAGAACAGCAGAATAAGCAATAGTAGGCCCGGTAAGCTTGCGCTACCGGGCAAAATACATTACTTCGCTTTACCCTGGTTGGCAACGGCAGCAGCTTTTGCTGCGATTTCGTCGGCGTTACCCAGATAGTAATGTTTGATTGGTTTGAAGTTTTCGTCAAACTCATACACCAGCGGTACACCGGTCGGAATGTTGAGTTCCAGAATTTCATCTTCGCCCATATTATCCAGGTACTTCACCAGCGCACGCAGGGAGTTACCGTGAGCGGCGATAATCACGCGCTCACCGCTTTTCATGCGCGGCAGAATGGTTTCGTTCCAGTATGGGATAACACGATCGATGGTTAGCGCCAGGCTTTCAGTTAGCGGTAGCTCTTTGTCGGTCAGTTGTGCATAACGCGGATCGTGACCCGGATAGCGCTCATCGTCTTTGGTCAGTTCTGGCGGGGTTACCGCAAAACCACGACGCCATTGTTTAACCTGCTCGTCACCGTATTTTTCTGCGGTTTCTGCTTTGTTCAGACCCTGCAGCGCACCGTAGTGACGCTCATTCAGTTTCCAGGATTTTTCAACAGGCAGCCAGGCCTGATCCAGTTCATCCAGCACGTTCCACAGGGTGTGGATGGCACGTTTCAGCACAGAGGTGTAAGCAAAATCGAAGCTGTAGCCTTCCTCTTTCAGCAGTTTACCTGCTGCCTTTGCTTCGCCCACGCCTTTCTCTGACAGATCGACATCATACCAACCGGTGAAGCGGTTTTCGTTGTTCCACTGACTTTCACCGTGACGTACCAGAACCAGCTTAGTTACAGCCATACTCTCACTCCTCAAGCTTTATCGAATGATAATAATTCTCATTATATTGCCGTGATGCGTCAGCGGCAATGCTTACGCATAACCATAGCGAAAATAGCGACACAGTGTAAGGTTCTTGTGAACTCAAGGTTGCTATTTTGTCTTTGAACGGTGGGATTATGAGCGGGTTTGATGTGGGTAATAAACAACGAGCCCGATAAACTTACGCTATCGGACTCGTTACGGTTAATTATCAGGCAGGAATAAATCGATATTCCGTCACGCTGGCGTACTCTTCGCCAGGGCGCAGGAAGCAGTCTGGTTGAGGCCATTCCTGATGATTCGGGCTGTCCGGCAGGAATTCACTTTCCAGCGCCAGACCCTGCCAGTCGGCATAAGCTTCTGGTCCACGAGAGGGGGTGCCGCCGAGGAAATTCCCGGAGTAGAACTGCAATGCCGGAGCAGAGGTATAGACCTCCATGTGCAGTCTTTCATCCTGCGACCACAGGTGAGCGACCGGTTTGCGGATATCGCCCTGTGCCTGTAGCAAGAAGGCATGATCGTAACCCTTAACCTTGCGCTGGTCGTCGTCGGCCAAAAATTCGCTATCGATAACTTTTGGTGCGCGGAAATCAAAAGAGGTTTCCGCAACGGATTTCAGGCCAGCGCTTGGGATCCCTGTTTCATCAACCGGCAGGTACTCATCGGCCAAAATCTGTAGCTTATGTTGACGAACATCGGTTTTGTCACCGTCGAGATTAAAATAAACGTGATTCGTCATATTCACCGGGCAGGGCTTATCGACCGTCGCGCGGTAGGTGATCGAAATGCGATTATCGTCAGTCAGGCGGTACTGCGCCGTTGCGCAAAGATGGCCAGGGAAGCCCTGGTCGCCATCTTCAGACGTTAATGCAAACAACACCTGACGGTCGTTTTGATTCACTATCTGCCAGCGTCGTTTATCGAAACCGTCTGGCCCGCCATGTAGCTGGTTTTCACCCTGGCTTGGCAGTAATTCGATGATTTCACCAGCGAAAGTGTAACGACTGTTAGCGATACGGTTAGCATAGCGACCTATTGAAGCGCCCAGAAACGCGGCCTGATCCGGGTATTGCTCCGGGCTGGCACAGCCAAGCAATGCTTCGCGCACGCTACCATCGCTGAGCGGAATGCGGGCAGACAAAAGAGTCGCGCCCCAGTCCATCAAGGTGACAACCATCCCTGCGTCATTACGCAGGGTTAGCAGGCGAAACGGCTGGCCGTCGGGGGCCAGTACGGGAATTTCATTCAGCACTGTCCGGCTCCTTGTGAAGGTTTACAGACGTAGAAGGTCTCTTTGATACCTGTTTTTGCTTCGTACTGTGTGGCGACAGCCTGCTGTACGGCAGGAACCAGAGCTTGCGGGATCAGCGCCACAATGCAGCCGCCAAAACCGCCGCCGGTCATGCGCACACCGCCCTGATCGCCGATGGTAGCTTTAACAATCTCGACAAGCGTATCAATCTGCGGCACGGTGATTTCGAAGTCATCGCGCATTGAAGCATGAGATTCTGCCATCAGTTGGCCCATACGCAGCAGGTCGCCTTTTTCCAGTGCGTCTGCCGCTTCAACGGTGCGGGCATTTTCTGTGATCACGTGGCGAACGCGTTTGGCTACGATCGGATCAAGCTCGTGCGCGACGGTGTTAAATGTCTCAAGGCTGACATCACGCAGTGCTGGTTGCTGGAAGAAACGCGCGCCGGTTTCGCATTGTTCACGACGGGTGTTGTACTCACTGCCAACCAGCGTACGTTTAAAGTTGCTGTTGATGATCACGACAGCAACACCTTCAGGCATGGAAACCGCTTTAGTGCCCAGCGTACGGCAGTCGATCAGTAGCGCATGATCTTTTTTGCCCAGTGCGGAGATTAGCTGATCCATGATGCCGCAGTTACAACCAACAAACTGGTTTTCGGCTTCCTGACCGTTCAGGGCAATCTGTGCGCCATCGAGCGGCAGATGATAAAGCTGCTGGAACACGGTGCCTACGGCCACCTCCAGCGAGGCGGAGGAACTTAAGCCCGCGCCCTGTGGCACATTGCCGCTAATCACCAGATCGGCACCGCCAAAGGTGTTATTACGCTTTTGCAGATGTTTCACGACGCCACGCACATAGTTTGACCATTGCTGGCTGTCATGGGCGATAATCGGTGCATCAAGAGAGAACTCATCAATCTGATTGTCGTAGTCAGCTGCGATCACGCGGACCTTGCGATCGTCCCGCGTCGCACAACTGATAACGGTTTGGTAGTCGATGGCGCAAGGCAGGACGAAACCGTCGTTATAATCGGTATGTTCGCCAATCAAATTAACGCGACCCGGAGCCTGAATAGTGTGGGTGGCAGGGTAGCCAAAAGTTTCTGCAAACAGAGATTGTGTTTTTTCTTTCAGACTCATTATTTAAACTCCGGATTCGCGAAAATGGATGTCGCTGACCGCACGCAGACGTTCAGCGGCTTGTTCTGCCGTCAGGTCGCGCTGGGTTTCCGCCAGCATTTCGTAACCGACCATAAATTTACGTACGGTAGCGGAACGCAGCAGGGGCGGATAAAAATGCGCATGCAACTGCCAGTGCTCATTTTCTTCGCCATTAAATGGCGCACCGTGCCATCCCATGGAATAGGGGAAAGAGCACTGGAACAGGTTGTCGTATCGACTGGTCAGTTTTTTCAGTGCCAGCGCCAGGTCGGTACGTTGCTCGTCGGTCAAATCGGTAATACGCAGCACATGTGCTTTCGGCAGCAGTAGCGTTTCGAACGGCCATGCTGCCCAGTAAGGTACTACCGCCAGCCAGTGTTCGGTCTCCACAACCGTACGGCTGCCATCCGTCAGTTCACGCTGGACATAATCGAACAGCATTGGCGTGCCCTGTTCGGTGAAATATGCTTTTTGCTGCCTGTCTTCGCGTTCGGCTTCGTTGGGCAGGAAACTATTGGCCCAAATCTGCCCGTGTGGATGCGGGTTTGAGCAGCCCATCGCCGCGCCTTTATTTTCAAACACCTGAACCCAGGGGTAGGTTTTCCCCAGATCTGCTGTCTGTTCTTGCCAGGTTTTCACTATTTCCGTCAGCGCAGGAACGCTGAGTTCCGGCAACGTTTTACTGTGATCGGGCGAGAAGCAAATAACGCGGCTGGTACCGCGTGCGCTCTGGCAACGCATCAATGGATCGTGGCTGTCTGGCGCGTCCGGGGTATCGGACATCAGGGCAGCAAAATCATTGGTAAAGACAAAGGTACCCGTGTAATTCGGATTTTTATCGCCAGTGACGCGTGTGTTGCCCGCACACAGGAAACAGTCCGGATCATGAGCGGGCAAAACCTGCTTAGACGGTGTTTCCTGCGCCCCTTGCCAGGGACGCTTAGCGCGATGTGGCGAAACGAGTATCCACTGCCCGGTAAGTGGGTTAAAGCGGCGATGTGGATGATCGATGGGATTAAATTGTGTCATGACAAATCCTTAGTCCGGGTATCCTTGCGGATGGCGTGACTGCCAGTGCCAGGTATCCTGTGCCATTTCATCCAGCGTACGGGTAACCCGCCAGTTCAGTTCGCGGTCAGCTTTGCTGGCATCAGCCCAGTAAGCAGGAAGATCGCCGTCACGGCGTGGCGCAAAATGGTAGTTAACTGGTTTACCGCAGGCTTTGCTGAAGGCGTTGACCACGTCCAGAACGCTGCTGCCGACGCCGGCTCCGAGGTTGTAAATATGCACGCCCTGAATACCAGCCAGTTTTTCCATAGCGGCAACGTGACCGTCAGCGAGATCCATCACGTGGATATAATCACGAACGCCAGTGCCATCTTCGGTAGGGTAGTCGTTGCCAAATACGGCAAGAGACTCGCGGCGGCCAACGGCAACCTGAGCGATGTAAGGCATCAGATTATTTGGAATACCTTGCGGATCTTCACCCATATCACCTGATGGGTGTGCGCCAACCGGATTGAAGTAGCGCAGTAGGGCAATGCTCCACTCTGGTTGTGCTTTTTGCAGATCGGTCAGGATCTGCTCCACCATCAGTTTGCTTTTGCCGTACGGGCTTTGCGGAGTACCAGTGGGGAAACTTTCAACGTAAGGAATTTTTGGCTGATCGCCATAGACTGTTGCGGAGGAACTGAATATGAAGTTCTTCACGTTAGCAGCGCGCATAGCGTTTACCAGACGCAGAGTACCATTCACGTTGTTGTCGTAGTACTCCAGCGGTTTGGTGACAGATTCACCAACAGCCTTCAGGCCAGCAAAGTGAATGACCGTATCAATGGCATGATCGTGCAAAATTTCGGTGAGCAGTGCTTCGTTACGAATATCACCTTCAACGAAGGTCGGATGCTTTCCACCTAAACGTTCGATCACCGGCAGGACGCTGCGCTTACTGTTGCAGAGGTTATCAAGGATCACGACGTCGTGACCGTTTTTCAGTAACTGCACACAAGTGTGGCTTCCTATGTAACCGCTACCACCTGTAACCAATACTCTCATAATTCGCTCCGTTAAGCCTATGGTATGCAATAACCATAGCATAACAAAGATGCGAAAAGTGTGACATGGAATAAATTAGTGGAATCGTTTACACTTGGATAAAATCACAAGTTGACGTCAATTATTTGATTGTAACTCATAGAGTTTCTTAATGATTGCGCCTTTTATCCGAAAAAGATCGTGAAAAAAGGCGCCTCTAAATGCCAGCGAATGAAAACTAACGCAGGGATGTTTGTCGATAGGTATAGATATCGCCGTCAGGGATAAACTCCAGTCGATGAGTTATACAGGTTGGCGCATCTTCGGCGTGGTGAGAAACAAACAACAACTGAGTTTCTCCTTCACTGATAAGGATATCGACAAAACGGCGGATCAACTGACGATTTAGCGGGTCCAGCCCTTGCAACGGTTCGTCGAGGATCAGCAGAGTAGGATGCTTGACCAGCGCGCGGACAATCAGTGCCAGCCGTTGCTGTCCCCAGGAAAGACTGTGGAACGGGGCATCCGCAGTGCGTTTATCCATTCCCAAAATGTCTAACCAACGTTGCGCCAGCTTATGTTGCCGGTCTGAAACCGCCTGATAGATGCCGATTGAATCAAAGAAACCCGAGAGAATAACGTTGCGCACCGTGGTACTCACCCGGTAATCCAGATGCAGACTGCTGCTGACATAGCCAATGTGCTTTTTAATATCCCAGATGGTTTCACCGCTGCCACGTCGGCGGCCGAACAGGGTCAGATCGTTGCTATAACCTTGCGGATGATCGCCGGTGATTAAACTGAGCAGGGTCGATTTCCCTGCGCCATTAGGGCCGACAATTTGCCAGTGTTCACCCGGCTTTACCTGCCAGCTCAGGCCATGGAGAATAGGACGATCATTATAAGAGACTACGCCATCTTTGAGCACAATGCGGGCATCGTCTGTGGGAAGTGCGAGGCTGACTGAAGGTTCATCAGGCTCGGGCAACGTAATACCGTCAAGTTGTTCGCTGTGAGCAAGTTGGGCAATCAGCGCCTGTTGCAGTAAGTCGGCTTTCTCGCCGCTTTCTGTCAATGTGCAATCGGCAAGCACGCCTGCAAACTGCACGAAGTCTGGAATTTCATCAAAGCGGTTGAGGACCAGTACCAGCGTATAGCCCGTCTGATGCAACGAAGCGAGCAGATCCGCTAACTGTTGACGTGACGCAACGTCCAGCCCGTCAAACGGTTCATCAAGTATCAGTAACTCCGGTTCCGACATCAGCGCCTGACAAAGTAAAGCTTTGCGTGTTTCACCGGTAGAGAGGTATTTGAAACGTCGGTCGAGCAGGGAGGTAATACCAAACTGTTGCGCCAGCGTTGAACAACGGGCGGGATCGTTAACTTCAGCCTGGATAATCTCTGCGGTGGTTCGTCCGGTATCGTCTTCACCCGGACTAAGAAGATCGGTATTGTTACGCTGCCATTCATCGCTGACCAGCTTTTGTAGCTGCTCAAATGAGAGTCGGGTTATACGCGTGAAGTGGCACTGGCGTTCACCTTTGAGTAGCGGTAGCTCTCCCGCCAGTGCCCGGGCCAGTGCGGATTTCCCGCTGCCATTAGAGCCAACAAACGCCCAGCTATCACCTGCGTTCAAAACAAAGGTATTCAACTGCAGCGTTTTGGTGTCGCTCAGACGAAACGTGCCTTGCGAAATTTGCAACGATGACATTTTGTATCCCATTTATTGCAGCGATTAATAACAGGGATACGTGTTCTGCGGGTCGATGTCAATCGACTTAGCACAACGTGGCGATAATCACTCGGTCGGCATTGAAATACGCTGTCACAGCGGTGCCTTCTGTCAGGTCTGCCGCCTCTTCACGTGGCAGGGTGGCACATAGCGTCTGGCCATCGGGTAGGGTCATTAACACCTCGCACTGTTCTGTCCCGCGCTCAATATGGCTAATTGTCCCTTGCAACTGGTTGTCAGCGGCCTGAGCCACGCGTTTATCCTGCGTAATCCCTACCCACGGTGCTTTAAGCAGAACCAGAACTTCTTTGCCTTCTTCAAGCCCGAGACGTTCACCGCTTTGCGCCGTCAGTGCGACTTTTAGCCGCGTTTCGCCATCGGCCAGCAGGACATCGACATGCTGCTGAACCTGATTGTGGTCGCGAGCGGTAATAGTGCCAAACCACTGATTTCGGGCACTGGTTTGCAGTGAAAAACGGGAGATAGCCGCCAGCAAGCTATTGAGCGGGAGCGCATCGTCATCGCTCAGAACATCAAACGCTTTTTGTTGGATTTGTGCGAGTAAATCATACAGTTGAATCAGGCGCTGACCATAACGGGTCAATACCGCGCCGCCGCCGCCTTTGCCACCAGTAGCACGCTCAACCAACGTCTGCTCGCTGAGCTGGTTCATTTCGTTAATGGCATCCCAGGCACTTTTATAACTGATGCCCGCATCCTTCGCGCCCTGGCTGATGGAGCCGGAAAGCGCAATGTGCTTTAGCAGAGAAATGCGGCGGGGATCGGCAAACAGTTTTTCCTGAAGTTTCAGGGTAAGGAGGATTTCGGCCTGCATAACGAGCTCCTGGCAAAAAAGGGTATTGTGACGGAAAACCGCGCGCGCGCAAAGCCGACAGCACAAAAGGGGAGTGCTTTTCTACGTTATGTGGTTAGAATACAACTAAGGACTATATCTGGAGTTGACCATGTTAGAGTTATTGAAAAGTCTGGTATTCGCCGTAATCATGGTACCTGTGGTAATGGCCGTCATTCTGGGTCTGATTTACGGACTGGGTGAAGTGTTCAACATTTTTTCCGGTATCGGTCAGAAAGACCAGTCCAGACAGAATCATTGATTCCCCAAACGCCCGCTCAGTCGGGCGTTTTATCTTCTTCGTCCTTTAAGTCGCATTTTTGTTATTTGCCTCCGCTCAATATCACTCGAAATCCTTTGTGCATCGTTCCTCAAGATCCTGCTTTTCTTGCCGATATTTTCTTTGTGTAACCTCTAATTGGTATCAATAACCACTGGGAAAACCCTGGTTTAATCGTTATATTGTTGCATACATAACGAAACTCAAAGGAGTTACAGATGGCACGTTCATGGTTACGCTTGTTTGCAGGGGCAACGCTCTCTCTTTCTGTTGCCGGGCATGCGCTGGCGGATGAAGGTAAAATTACGGTGTTCGCAGCGGCTTCGTTGACAAACGCGATGCAGGACATTGCAGCGGTTTATAAAAAAGAAAAGAATGTCGATGTTGTCTCCTCTTTTGCCTCATCTTCTACGCTGGCGCGTCAGATTGAAGCTGGAGCACCAGCCGATCTATTTATTTCTGCCGACCAGAAATGGATGGATTATGCGGTAGAGAAGAAGTCTATCGATACTGCAACGCGTAAGACGCTGCTTGGGAACAGCCTGGTTGTTGTGGCTCCTAAAGCTAGTGAACAGAAAGACTTTACCATTGACAGCAAAACTAACTGGACCAGTCTGTTGAACGGTGGACGTCTGGCTGTTGGTGACCCGGAACATGTTCCGGCGGGCATTTATGCCAAAGAAGCGCTGCAAAAACTGGGAGCATGGGATACCCTGGCACCAAAACTGGCGCCTGCTGAAGACGTCCGTGGTGCGCTGGCGCTGGTAGAGCGTAATGAAGCGCCGCTGGGGATCGTTTACGGTTCCGATGCTGTTGCCAGCAAAGGCGTAAAAGTTGTGGCGACTTTCCCGGAAGATTCACACAAAAAAGTGGAATACCCTGTCGCGATTGTTGATGGGCACAAAAACGCAACGGTCAGCGCGTTCTATGACTATCTGAAAGGACCGCAGGCTTCTGAAATCTTTAAACGTTATGGATTTACGACCAAGTAATGATACTCAGCGATCCTGAATGGCAGGCCGTTATACTGAGCCTGAAAGTTTCTTCCCTGGCCGTGCTGTTTAGTCTGCCGTTTGGGATCTTCTTTGCCTGGTTGCTTGTGCGATGCAAGTTTCCAGGTAAAGCGCTGCTCGACAGCGTTTTGCATTTGCCTCTGGTTCTGCCGCCGGTGGTAGTGGGTTATCTGCTGTTGATCGCCATGGGGCGGCGCGGATTTATCGGCGAGCGGTTGTATGACTGGTTTGGTATTACCTTTGCGTTTAGCTGGCGCGGTGCAGTTCTTGCCGCGGCAGTGATGTCCTTCCCACTAATGGTGCGGGCTATCCGTCTGGCGCTTGAGGCAGTCGACGTCAAACTGGAGCAGGCAGCTCGAACGTTGGGCGCTGGACGCTGGCGCGTATTCCTGACCATCACATTACCATTGATGCTGCCTGGGATCATTGTTGGTACAGTACTGGCGTTTGCCCGATCACTCGGTGAGTTCGGTGCGACCATTACCTTTGTTTCCAACATTCCAGGTGAAACTCGCACGATCCCTTCTGCGATGTATACCCTAATCCAGACGCCTGGCGGCGAAAGCGCGGCGGCAAGGTTATGCATTATTTCTATTGTGCTGGCCCTGATTTCACTGCTTATTTCTGAATGGCTGGCGCGGATTAGCCGCGAGCGGACGGGGCGATAACCATGCTGGAACTTAATTTCTCTCAGACGTTAGGAACCCACTGTCTGACGCTCAATGAAACGCTGCCTGCCAGCGGTATTACGGCTATTTTTGGCGTTTCCGGCGCAGGTAAAACATCGCTGATTAACGCGATTAGCGGACTGACTAAGCCGCAATCCGGACGCATTGTACTCAACGGTCGGGTGTTGAATGACGTTGAAAAGGGAGTTTGCTTAACTCCTGAAAAACGCCGGGTGGGCTACGTTTTCCAGGATGCGCGACTGTTCCCGCATTATAAGGTACGCGGTAATCTGCGCTACGGCATGGCGAAAAGCATGACCGGACAGTTTAATAAGCTGGTAGCGCTGCTGGGAATTGAGCCGTTGCTTGACCGTTTGCCGGGTAGCCTTTCCGGCGGTGAAAAACAGCGTGTAGCTATTGGTCGGGCGTTGCTTACCGCACCGGAGTTGTTGCTGCTGGATGAACCGTTAGCGTCGCTGGATATTCCGCGTAAACGGGAACTGTTGCCTTACCTGCAACGCCTTGCGCGTGAAATCAATATTCCTATGCTATATGTCAGCCACTCTCTGGATGAGATTTTGCATCTGGCCGATAAAGTGATGGTGCTGGAAAACGGGCAGGTAAAAGCGTTTGGCTCGCTGGAAGATGTCTGGGGCAGTAGCGTTATGCACCCCTGGCTGCCAAAGGAACAACAGAGCAGTATTCTGAAAGTCAGTGTGCTGGAGCACCACCCGCATTATGCCATGACCGCGCTGGCGCTCGGCGATCAGCATCTGTGGGTAAACAAGCTCGATGAGCCGCTGCAAAGCGTGCTGCGTATCCGCATTCAGGCATCTGATGTTTCACTGGTATTACAACCGCCGCAGCAAACCAGTATTCGCAACGTATTACGCGCGAAGGTCGCGCAGTGTTATGACGATAACGGGCAGGTGGAAGTTCAGCTTGAGGTGGGCGGTAAAACGTTGTGGGCAAGAATCAGCCCATGGGCCAGAGATGAGCTGGGCATCAAACCTGGCCTGTGGTTGTACGTACAAATTAAGAGCGTATCGATTACCGCCTGATTACAACAGGTGAGAATAGATAAACTTCGCGATGCTGTCAGTGGTGTTGTCGCCAATCACAATATTGGCGCGAGCTTTGACGGCATCGTCTGCATTACCCATCGCAACACCGGTTCCTGCGGCTTCCAGCATGCTGATATCGTTAAAGTTATCGCCAAAAGCTATCACATTCTCCATTGAGCCGCCTTGCGCTTCAATCCACTGGGTAAGGCGTCTTCCCTTGCTGTTGCCTTTACGGGCAATATCGACCTGATCGTGCCAGGACCATTCGCATTCCAGTCCCAGTTGTTGCTCAACGTGTTTACCAAACTGCTGCAGTTTTGGAATATCTTCGTCGGTCAGAGCAAATTTCCACACGGCATTAACGTCACGTGCGGCCTGTGCCAACGACGACACCTGAGTGAATGTTGGACGCTGTTCCGGCGGCAGGGTTTGCGCCCAGTTAGCGGTACGAACCACATGCCCGGTCGGGCGCTCATACAACATGGCCTCATCTACGTACATCAGACCATGGATCTGATGCTCATCCAGCATATCGATCAGCTGCAATGCCTGCTCCACAGGAAGCGGATCGGATTCCAGTACGTTTTTTGCCTGATAATCATACAAGTAAGTACCGTTACAGCAAATTGCAGGTGTATCCAGCGCCAGTGCCTGATAAAAAGGATGAATAGCAACGTGATGGCGACCTGTGACAATGATAAGTTGGTAGCCTGCTTCCCTTGCACGAGAAAGGGCCTCGAGGGAGGATGGTAACAAGGTTTTTTTCGGTGTCAGCAAGGTACCGTCTAAATCCAGGGCAATCACGCGTGCGGTCATAGGTTTTTCCAGATTAAGGTTGATAATTTTGTCTGCAGGAATGGTACACCGAGTCGGGAGCCGGACAAAATTATGAGCCTTAATTAAGCATTCCCCGTTAAAAGCGTCTACTTTAGGCGTGTATCAGGCAATTGCAGCCACTTGCCAAAAGCAAAGGAGTATTCATGAAGCAAACCGTTTATACCGCCAGCCCTGAGAGTCAGCAAATCCATGTCTGGAGCCTGAATCACGAAGGTTCGCTAACGCTTGTGCAGGTGGTTGATGTACCGGGTCAGGTACAGCCGATGGTTGTCAGCCCGGATAAGCGCTACCTCTATGTTGGTGTGCGCCCGGAGTTTCGTGTGCTGGCGTACCGTATTGCGCCAGATGACGGTGCGCTGACCTTCGCTGCGGAATCCGCACTGCCGGGAAGCCCGACGCATATTTCCACCGACCATCAGGGGCGTTTTGTCTTTGTTGGATCGTATAACGCCGGTAGCGTTAGTGTGACGCGTCTGGAGGATGGTTTGCCGGTTGAATTGGTGGATGTGGTGGAAGGTCTGGACGGATGCCACTCGGCTAATATCTCACCGGATAATCGCACTCTGTGGGTTCCCGCATTGAAGCAGGATCGTATCTGCCTGTTTGGCCTCAGTGATGATGGCAAACTGATAGCGCAGGATCCCGCGGAAGTGACCACCGTCGAAGGTGCAGGGCCACGCCATATGGCGTTCCATCCGAATCAGCAATATGCCTACTGTGTCAATGAGCTGAACAGTTCGGTTGACGTCTGGGAATTGAAAGATCCGCACGGCAAAATTGAGTGTGTACAGACGCTGGATATGATGCCTGCTGATTTTTCTGATACCCGCTGGGCTGCGGATATCCATATCACGCCGGATGGCCGCCATCTGTATGCCTGTGACCGTACCGCCAGCCTGATTACTGTGTTCCGCGTTTCAGAAGACGGTAGCGTGCTGACTAAAGAGGGCTTCCAGCCAACCGAAGCGCAGCCGCGTGGATTCAATATCGATCACAGTGGTAAATACCTGATTGCTGCCGGGCAGAAGTCACACCATATTGCGGTGTATGAAATCGCTGGTGAGCAGGGACTTCTGACTGAGAAAGGTCGCTATGCGGTAGGACAAGGCCCAATGTGGGTAGTGGTTAACGCGTATTAAGGTTTTATGCCAAATGGCCTACGATGAGCGCAAGTCTCGTAGGCCGGATAAGGCTCTAGCAACCATCAGGCAAGGTGTTTCCCTGGAGATCGGAAATCGGTCTCCATAAATTGTCCTTATCATCAGCCCATAAATTCAATAGCAGAGAGAAAAAGCGTTCAGCGGGTGGGGAGAGAGCTACGTCTTTACGCCGAATAATCCCCAGGGTGCGCCTGATCACCGGTTCAACCAGCGGGATGCCAATAAGCGTTGAATGGGGTATTTGCGGCATTGCCAGTCCCGGTAGCGCAGAAACTCCCAGGCCAGCCTCAACAAGACCAAGTGACGTCGATAAATGGCGAACCTCGTAAAACCAATCTAGCCTCCACGGTTTGTCTGCCAAATATTGCTCAATCAGCAATCGATTACCGCTTGATGAACGAACGCCAATCAGCTTGTAATTCAGCAATTCCTGCCACTCAACCAGTTGTTTATTGGCGAGTGGATGATCGCGTCGACATGCCAGAACAAACGGTTCGTTAACCAGCGGAGTGAAGTCGATAGAGGAATTTGTGATGTTATTCATGTTTATTCCAAAATCAGCCTCGTTGCAAAGTACGGACTCCATACAACTATTCGTACCTTGTTCAATTATTCGCACTTTAATATTGGGATACAGCTCATTAAATTTTCTGATCACCAGGGGTAAAAAATAGAAAACGGCTGTTGGAATACACGATAACGTCACAATTCCATGATGATACGCATTCATTTTGCTAATGTTAAAGATGGTTTCATCCAATGATCTAATTAATTCTCTGGCTTCAGGTAGCAGCATTCGGCCCGCTTTTGTTAATGTGACTTTTCTGGTCGTTCTCTCAAAGAGTTGAGTGTGTAAATATTCTTCCATTTTTTTAATTCTGCGTGTTAATGCAGGTTGCGTAATATTAAGTGATTTTGCAGCATTGTTAAAAGAACCAGACTCAGCCAACGTAACAAATGCCTTTATGCTCGAGAGTTCATGTTTCATTCTGACTCCAACCTAAATAAGGAATGTCCAGCTTTAGATGAAAGTAACCAGTCTACCTGCAATCCTGAAATTTCAATTAATGAAAATAAGTTATTAATCACATAGGCAATGTCATTAGTCACATTATTTTTCACATGTAACTATGTTCTCAGTAAAAACAATATTTGAGGGCATTGTCGTGAAAAAAATACCTTGCGTTATGATGCGCGGAGGAACTTCCAGAGGCGCATTTTTATTAGCAGAACATTTACCTGAAGAAAAAAGACAGCGTGATGATATATTGATTAAAATAATGGGGTCCGGGAATACCCTGGAAATTGATGGTATTGGTGGTGGCAATCCACTAACCAGTAAAGTCGCGATCGTGAGTCGTTCCCACGATTCCCGAGCAGATATCGATTATTTATTTGCTCAGGTGCTGGTCCATGAGCAACGTGTCGATACCACGCCGAATTGCGGTAATATGCTTTCCGCTGTTGGAGCGTTCGCCATCGAAAAAGGGCTGGTTACACCCTCAACGCCGACGACCTGTGTACGTATTCGCAATGTAAACACCAATACGTACATCGAAGCTGAGATACAAACACCGTATGGTGATGTTGAGTATGAAGGTACAGCAAGAATAGACGGTGTGCCGGGAACATCTGCACCTGTTGGGTTGACGTTCCTGAATGCAGCCGGTTCCAAAACCGGGCATATCTTTCCGACAGGCCAAATTATCAATTATTTCGATTCTGTCCCTGTGACCTGCATGGATATGGCGACACCGGTCGTTATTATTCCTGCAGAGTCCTTAGGTAAAACCGGATATGAATTACCGGATGAGTTAGATAGTGACAACGAATTATTGACACGGATAGAGTCTATCCGCTTGCAGGCGGGTCAGGCAATGGGGCTGGGTGATGTCAGTAATATGGTCATTCCCAAGCCTATTCTTATTTCAGCAGCCAAAAAAGGCGGGGTAATTAATGCCCGTTATTTCATGCCTCACACATGTCATAAAGCTCTGGCGATTACAGGAGCAATTGCCATTGCCAGCAGTTGTGCTATTGAAGGAACCATTACGCGTCAGATAACGCCAGGGGTTAGTTACGGAAATATCAATATCGAACATCCTGGCGGCAGTCTTGATATTCATTTGACTAATAATGGGCAGGATATTTCTACTATTCGAGCCTCGGTTATTCGTACTGCCAGAAAAATATTTTCAGGTGAAGTTTATCTTCCCTGACTGTATTTAATTTATTTTTTTCTGTGGTTACGGATGTTGAATAGAAGATTCTGTATTTTTATACGGATTAATCAGGACTAAAAATGAACATAAAATCATTATGGAAGCTAATATTAATATTAGCGATCCCTTGTATTATAGGACTCATTCCTGCACCAGCAGGATTAAGTGAGTTGGCTTGGGTACTTTTTGGGATCTATCTTGCCGCTATTGTTGGCCTGGTTATTAAACCTTTTCCCGAACCCGTGGTGTTGTTAATTGCCGTTGCTGCATCAATGGTCGTTGTTGGAAATTTAGGAGCTGGGGTACTGAAAACCAGTAGCGTGCTGAGCGGTTATGCCTCCGGTACGACATGGCTGGTCTTCTCTGCATTTACGCTTAGTGCGGCCTTCGTAACGACCGGTTTGGGTAAGCGAATTGCCTATATTTTGATCGGTAAGATCGGCAATACCACTTTGGGGCTGGGTTACGTCACCGTTTTTCTTGATCTGGTGCTGGCTCCAGCAACGCCCTCCAATACTGCGCGAGCGGGAGGGATTGTGTTGCCAATCATCAATAGCGTGGCGGTTGCTTTGGGTTCCGAGCCTGACAAGAGTCCACGCCGTGTCGGTCACTATTTGATGATGACCATTTATATGGTCACTAAAACAACCAGCTATATGTTTTTTACTGCGATGGCTGGAAATATTTTGGCGTTGAAAATGATCAATGATATCTGCCATCTGCAATTAAGCTGGGGGGGATGGGCGCTGGCGGCGGCTTTGCCGGGGCTGGTAATGCTACTGTTGACGCCATTAATTATCTATTTTATGTATCCGCCAGAAATTAAAAAAGTCGAAAATAAAACTATCGCTGAAGCGGGTCTTCAGGAATTGGGGCCGATGAAGGGGCGTGAGAAAATGCTGTTGGGCATTTTTGTTCTCGCGCTATTGGGATGGATCTTCAGTAAGAGTCTCTGTGTCGATGAATCAACGATTGCCATTGTCGTAATGGGGTTGATGTTATTGCTGAGAGTTGTGACCTGGGATGATGTGGTTAAAAATAAAGGTGGTTGGAATACCTTAATTTGGTATGGTGGAATTATTGGACTAAGCTCTTTATTATCAAAAGTCAATTTTTTTGTCTGGTTAGCGGAACTCTTTAAAAACAACCTCTCTTTTGGCAACCATGGGAACGTAGCATTCTTTGTTATTCTATTCCTGAGTATTATTGTTCGTTATTTCTTTGCTTCCGGGAGTGCTTATATTGTTGCGATGATGCCAGTATTTGCCATGTTAGCGAATGTCTCAGGTGCCCCGCTGATGTTGACCGCATTGGCATTACTCTTTTCTAACTCCTATGGTGGAATGGTAACACATTATGGTGGTGCTGCGGGGCCTGTTATTTTTGGGGTCGGATATAACGATATTAAATCGTGGTGGCTGGTTGGAGCAATGCTGACATTTTTGACATTTCTTGTTCATATCACACTGGGTATATGGTGGTGGCAGTTATTAATTGACTGGAACATGTTGTAATTAGAAAGTAAGTCACAGATTGAATAAATCTATTTGTTGTCAGCTATGCTTACGCGCAGATATAGTAATTCGGAGTATCAAATGATTAAGTTATACGAGAAAGGGATTTATCTATCCTCTAATAATAAAATTCTTGCTGAAGAATGTGTTACAGAACATGCCGATAAAAATGAGTTGAAAAAAGGAACTATCACATGGTCGATTCTCTCTTCACATAATACATCCGGTTGCATGAACAAACTTAAAATTAAGTTTGATGCATTGGCATCACATGATATTACTTTTGTGGGTATTATTCAGACGGCAAAAGCTTCAGGTATGGAGCGTTTTCCATTACCTTATGTTCTTACTAACTGCCATAATTCATTGTGTGCGGTAGGAGGAACCATTAACGGTGACGATCATATTTTTGGTCTGTCAGCGGCGCAGCGCTATGGCGGTATTTTTGTGCCACCGCATATTGCGGTAATCCATCAATATATGCGCGAAATGATGGCGGGTAGCGGTAAAATGATCCTTGGTTCTGACAGCCATACCCGCTATGGTGCTTTGGGAACTCTGGCCGTTGGGGAAGGGGGCGGAGAGCTGGTTAAACAGCTGCTAAATGATAGCTGGGATATCGATTATCCCGGCGTGATTGCGGTTTATCTGACAGGAAAACCCAAGCCTGGTGTCGGCCCGCAGGATGTGGCATTGGCTATCATTGGCGCAGTGTTTAAAAGTGGCTATGTCAAAAATAAAGTCATGGAGTTTGTCGGTCCAGGCATCAGTCATCTCTCTACTGATTTTCGTAACAGTGTTGATGTGATGACGACGGAAACCACCTGTCTCAGTTCTGTCTGGCAAACGGATGATCAAACTCGCAGTTGGCTGGCGTTACACGGTCGCGAGCAAGACTACCGCCAACTCAATCCGCAGCCAATGGCCTATTACGATGGGTGTATATATGTCGACCTGTCTGCAATTAACCCGATGATTGCGCTACCGTTCCATCCCTGTAATGTTTACGAGATTGATACTCTCAATGAGAATCTGATGGATATTCTTCGCGAGATTGAAATTGAGTCTGCGCGTATCACGCAAGGGAAAGCCAGTCTCTCGTTGCTGGATAAAGTTGAAAATGGTCGCTTAAAGGTTCAGCAAGGGATCATTGCCGGATGTTCGGGTGGCAACTATGAGAATGTTATTGCCGCCGCTAACGCGCTACGCGGTCAGTCCTGTGGCAATGATACTTTCTCGCTGGCCGTATACCCCTCTTCGCAACCCGTGTTTATGGACCTGGCGAAGAAAGGTGTAGTGACGGATTTGATTGGTGCTGGTGCGATAATCAGAACGGCTTTCTGTGGCCCTTGCTTCGGTGCAGGTGACACGCCAATTAATAATGGACTTAGCATCCGCCATACCACGCGTAATTTCCCGAACCGTGAAGGCTCTAAACCAGGTAATGGTCAAATGTCCGCCGTTGCGTTAATGGATGCTCGTTCGATAGCTGCTACGGCGGCAAATGGTGGATTTCTGACTTCCGCGACGGAGCTGGATTGCTGGGACAACGCGCCAGACTATACGTTTAATATCTCGCCTTACAAAAGTCGTGTCTATCAGGGGTTCATCAAAGGAGCAACGCAGCAATCACTCATCTACGGACCAAACATTAAAGACTGGCCGGAGCTGGGTGCACTGACTGACAATATTCTGCTGAAAGTGTGCTCAAAAATTCTCGATGACGTGACTACTACCGATGAGCTGATTCCATCCGGGGAAACCTCCTCCTATCGTTCAAATCCACTGGGACTGGCGGAATTTACGCTTTCGCGCCGGGATCCAGAGTATGTGGGAAGGAGCAAAGCCACTGCTGAATTGGAAAAACGGCGGCAGGCTGGTGATACGAGTGAAGTGGCGTTGATTTTTGAACGCATTCAGCAGATTGCCGGTCAGGAAAATATTAACCCTCTGGAAACGGAGATTGGCAGCATGATATACGCCGTAAAACCAGGCGATGGCTCAGCGCGTGAGCAGGCGGCAAGCTGCCAGCGTGTGATTGGCGGGCTGGCAAATATCGCCCAGGAATATGCCACCAAGCGTTACCGTTCTAATGTCATCAACTGGGGGATGTTGCCGTTGCAAATGGCAGGCGAACCGCATTTTGAGGTGGGTGAGTATATCTTTATTCCAGGTATTCGATGTGCACTGGATGAGTGCCGTAGTGTGATAAAAGCGTACGTTCTTAATGAGGATGCATCTGTCAGGGAAATCAGTATGTATATGGAGAGCCTGACTGCGGAAGAACGAGAAATTATTAAGGCAGGAAGTTTGATTAACTTTAATAAAGCGCGTTTGATGTAAGGCAATCAAGAAGGGTCGCTACGCGTTCGTAGCGACCCTTTTGTAGGTTGGATAAAACGAAATTACTGCTTCGGCTCTGCAACCACTTTACTACCGACACCGCGGTTGTTGTATTCCCACATGCGGTTAAAGTTGGTGTCGTTCAGGTTACGCTGAATTTCACCTTTATCATCTTCCGCACCGGTGTTACCCGCGAATGGACGCTTGGCGATAACACTGTCAGCCCATGGTTTCGCCATGTTAAAGCCTTCGTTGATCACGCTGTCACGAATAACCACCTGACCATTAGTGTTCGCATCAACATCCAGCGAGCGGCCCAGTTGCGCCACACCATCGCCACTTGCCGTAAAGCGGCTGTTGGTGGCGAGGAAGCCGTAGTAAATGTTCGACAGCGTTGCCGGGGCAAATACGTAAGCTTCCTGCTGAGTTCGTGAGTTCACCACACGGAAATCAGTATTATCAAACACCACCGCGCCGCGACCAGACACGATATCCACATCGCCTTCAATGTAGCTGTTAGTGACCAGTGTACGCGGTTGACGATCGTTTTCCAGACGGTTTTGCACGCCGCTGTTAGTGACGAAGAAGGTATTCTGGCGACCCAGGATATTGACGTTGTTAATCTGAACTTTATCGCCATCGGTACGCAGCGCAACTGCCGGGTGATTACCTGCATCAACGCTGTCACCCAGATTGTTTTCAATGGTCAGATTCTGCAATTGCAGGCCGTTGTTTTGTGACCAAACCACCGCAGAACACATCACGCCAATATTCGGACCGCGCTTGTTCTGGCAGTTATCGAACATATACCACGCCGGTTTGCCTGGCATATATTTACCACCCGGGTTCACTGAACGACGCCAGTCTGCGGTGCTCATATCACCGTCAATGGCCTGGCCGATTTTCACATCAAGCGGTTTTTCGCCTGTACCGTATAAGGTCAGGCTACCCGTGGCAGCAGGGATGTAGACCGTGCCCTGATATTCACCCGGCATAATGGCGATATATTGACGTTTATTGGTACGTTTTATGATTGCTGCATCAACCGCCGCCTGAATAGTGGTGTGGGTAACGCCTTGCGTACCTGCCGGGCCGACAACAAAATCAGGCTGCGCTGGCAGGGAAATAGAAGAAGGGGTCCACGGCGCAGTATTTGGCGTCAGTGCTGAAAAATAGTGTGCGGCAACGAAATTTTTGGCTTCACTCGCCGACAGAATCGGGCGCGAGGAGGTGCCAGGCGCGGTCTGATCGGAAGGAATTTGATCGGGCGAGGTTGAGCTACAGGCAGTCAGCGTCACGCCAAAAGCCATAGCCAGCGCCAGACGGGAAACTGATGATATGTTCACAGGTTGCTCCGGGCTTTGAAAGTTATCCATTGAAGCCTGCTTTTTTATACTAAGTTGAGCGAAACGGGAAGGCGAAAAGGTAAAAAGTTGTTTTTTATCGCAGCAATGTCTGGCGTTGAGAGTCCTTATATCACAATTAGATAACAATTGTGGTCCATCAGGTTGACAACATCCGCAGGATGCAAAATAAATGTCTATACAACCTATGACAAGTGGTGAGTCGAATGCAGCAGTTTTTCCCTGATGATGCTATCTGGCGCAATGTCCGCCTGGCGACCATGGATCCTGAACGTGATACACCGTATGGCCTGGTGTATGGCCATGCGCTGATCGTCCGTCAGGGTAAGATTCGAGATATTGTGCCTGAATCATCGTTATACCTTACCCACGATAATACATTTGATATGCAGGGGCGGCTGATTACACCGGGTCTGATTGACTGTCATACGCACCTGGTGTTTGGCGGGAATCGCGCAGGCGAATGGGAACAGAGACTGAACGGAGTTTCCTATCAGCAAATCAGCGCCCAGGGGGGAGGAATCAATGCTACCGTCTCTGCGACTCGTCGCGCTTCAGCCGAACAACTCTTTCGCGTAGCGCAGGCGCGGATGGCGCAGCTAAAAAACGAAGGCGTTACGCTACTCGAGATTAAATCAGGTTACGGCCTGGATTTAGCGACTGAAGAGAAGATATTACGCGTGGTGTCAGCACTGGCGGCGGAAAATATCATTGAAATCAGCCCTACGCTGTTGGCTGCGCATGCCACGCCTGTGGAGTACCGTGACGACCCTGATGGCTACATTACGCTGGTATGCGAGACTATTTTGCCGCAGTTGTGGAAAAAAGGTCTGTTTGAGACCGTCGATCTGTTTTGTGAAAGCGTCGGGTTCACGCTGACACAGAGTGAACGTGTATTTCAGGCCGCTCAGGCACTGGGCATCCCGGTTAAAGGTCATGTTGAGCAACTCTCATTGCTTGGTGGTGCGCAACTGGTAAGCCGTTACCACGGTTTGTCAGCCGATCATATTGAATACCTGGATGAAGCCGGAGTGGTGGCGATGAGCCAAAGTGGTACGGTCGGGGTTCTGTTGCCGGGTGCATTTTACTTCCTCAAAGAACAGCAGCGCCCACCAGTGGAATGGCTGCGTCACTATCAGGTGCCAATGGCGGTGGCAACGGATTTCAATCCTGGCACCAGTCCGTTTATTAGCCTGCACTGGGCGATGAATATGGCCTGCGTACAGTTTGGCTTAACGCCAGAGGAGGCCTGGGCTGGCGTAACCCGTCATGCGGCTCGTGCGCTTGGTCGTCATGACACTCACGGACAACTGAAGGCCGGATTCGTTGCCGATTTTGTGGTCTGGGATGCGCAACTGCCGGTGGAAATTCTCTACGAACCTGGCCGCAACCCACTTTATCAACGTGTATTCAGAGGGCAGATATCATGATGAACTGGCAACCCGCATCACCTGCGCTCTGGCAGGGACGCGATGATCGTGTTGAGTCAGCGAATGCGTTGCGTCTGTTTCAAACCATCACGCTCAGTCCAGCGTTCGCCCCTGAAATGTATCGTGAACAGATTGCGCTGCTTGGATTTGCCTGCGACGAAGGTGTGAAACGTAATCAGGGGCGTGCGGGGGCGGCCGGTGCACCCGACGCGCTGCGTAAGGCGCTGGCAAATTTAGCCAGTCACAGAGGTCATGACAGACTGGTGGACCTGGGAAATATTGTAGCGCAGTCCCCGGACCTTGAAGGTGCACAGCAGGCGCTACGCAGTGCGATACAACGCTGTCAGCTGGCAGAGATGCGCACCTTTGTATTAGGTGGCGGGCACGAAACCGCATTCGCTCACGGTGCAGGTCTACTGGATGCGTTCCCGCGTTCAAAAGTGGGTATAGTGAATCTCGATACACATCTGGATTTACGTCATGCCGAACAGGCCACATCAGGGACGCCGTTTCGCCAGCTGGCAGAGCTTTGCGACGAGCAGCAGCGCGAGTTTTATTACGCCTGCGTGGGTGTCAGTCGGGCGGCAAACACTCAGGCGTTGTGGGATGAAGCGCTACGCCGCGGTGTCACTGTGGTAGAAGATTTGCATTGCCATCAGGCGCAGGCACAGATAGCACAGTTTGTCGCCAGCGTAGATGTTATCTATCTGACGATTGACCTCGACGTTTTACCGGTCTGGGAAATGCCGGCGGTGTCTGCGCCTGCTGCGCTGGGCGTTCCGCTGGCGACGGTACTGGGGTTAATTGAACCTCTTTGTTGCAGTGGTAAATTACAGGCGGTGGACATGGTTGAATTTAATCCCCGCTTTGACGATGATGGCAGGGCAGCACGCGTTGCGGCGCGGCTTGGCTGGCAAATCGCGCACTGGTGGCGCTGACATGCCTGATAGTGGTTCGCTTATCAGGCCGATGCCGTGGTCGCTATCTGGCAATTAAAACTCTCTGCTTAAGGAAGGCTTACGCATGCTCCCATCCCGCAACCGTTCAGCTCCGGCCCCTTTTTACGAAAAGGTCAAACAGGAGATCAGCGACAAAATTGCCAGTGGCATCTGGCAAGCGCACGACCGTATCCCGTCGGAAGCGGAACTGGTGGCGCAGTATGGTTTTAGTCGAATGACCATTAACCGGGCGCTGCGTGAGCTAACGGATGAAGGATTGTTGGTGCGCTTGCAGGGGGTCGGGACATTTGTCGCCGAGCCAAAAGGTCAGTCTGCGCTGTTCGAAATTCGCAGTATCGCGGATGAAATCATTGCCCGGCAGCATCAGCACCGGTGCGAGGTTTTGACGCTGGAAAGAACTCAGGCAAGTGCTCTGCAGGCTACGGCGTTGAACGTTGCAGAGGGCACGTCCATTTTTCACTCCATCATGGTGCACTATGAAAACGATCAGCCGGTGCAGATTGAAGATCGCTGTGTGAATGCGGAAATTGTGCCGGAATACCTGACGCAGGATTACAGCCAGACTACGCCGCACGCTTACTTGTCGCTGATTGCGCCGCTGACAGAAGGTGAGCATATTGTGGAAGCCGTGCGAGCCAGTGCAGAAGAGTGTGCGCTACTGAACATTAAAGAACACGATCCCTGTCTGCTAATCCGTCGCCGGACCTGGTCGGCGTCACATATTGTCTCCCATGCCCACTTGCTCTTTCCGGGTTCCCGCTACCGTCTGCAGGGACGTTTTATGTCCTGATACGAGGACGCAAAAACCGTGATTGCTGACGCAATATAACAAAAATGTATCTCAATTGTTAAATGCGGCCTTGCGACAACTTGTATAGACAAGTATATGTTACTTATCTGTCCGATCGTTCGTGAGGAGTGTTTTACCATGCCCCAAAGCAAGTATCGTCAGCAGGATATTCGGGCCCCAAGAGGCACGAACTTAACAGCCAAAAGCTGGTTGACCGAAGCGCCGCTGCGCATGTTAATGAATAACCTTGATCCCGAGGTGGCGGAAAATCCCCACGAGCTGGTGGTTTACGGCGGGATTGGTCGCGCCGCGCGTGACTGGGAATGTTATGACGCCATCATCAAGGCGCTGACCGGACTGGAAGCCGACGAAACTTTGTTAGTGCAGTCCGGTAAACCGGTCGGCGTGTTCAAAACCCATGACAATGCACCACGGGTCTTAATCGCCAACTCCAATCTGGTCCCGCACTGGGCGACCTGGGAACACTTTAACGAACTGGACGCGAAAGGGCTGGCGATGTACGGCCAGATGACTGCCGGGAGCTGGATCTACATTGGCAGTCAGGGCATCGTGCAGGGAACCTATGAGACCTTCGTCGAAGCAGGACGTCAGCATTATCAAGGCAACCTGAGCGGACGCTGGGTGCTGACCGCCGGATTGGGGGGGATGGGCGGGGCGCAACCGTTGGCCGCAACCCTGGCGGGCGCCTGTTCGCTGAACATTGAATGTCAGCAAAGCCGTATCGACTTCCGTCTGCGTACCCGCTATGTGGATGAGCAGGCTACTTCGCTTGATGACGCACTGGAGCGTATCGAAAAATACACCCGCGCGGGGAAAGCGGTTTCCATTGCGCTGTGTGCCAACGCCGCTGACATTGTGCCTGAACTGGTCAAGCGTGGTGTGCGTCCGGATATGGTTACCGACCAGACCAGCGCCCATGACCCGCTGCACGGTTATTTGCCGTCCGGCTGGAGCTGGGAAGAGTATCAGGCGAAAGCAATATCCGATCCGCAGGGTACGGTTCAGGCAGCGAAACGTTCGATGGCGACGCATGTGCAGGCGATGCTGGCCTTTAGCAAACTGGGCGTTCCGACATTTGACTACGGCAATAACATTCGTCAGATGGCAAAAGAGATGGGTGTGGAAAATGCCTTTGATTTCCCTGGATTTGTGCCGGCCTACATTCGGCCGTTGTTCTGTCGCGGCATTGGCCCGTTCCGCTGGGTGGCGCTTTCCGGCGATCCGCAGGATATTTATAAGACCGATGCCAAAGTAAAAGAGATCGTGGCCGACGATAAGCATCTCCATCACTGGCTGGATATGGCGCGTGAGCGGATTAATTTCCAGGGGTTACCTGCGCGTATCTGTTGGGTAGGGCTGGAGTGGCGACAAAAGCTGGGTCTGGCGTTTAACGAGATGGTGCGTAGTGGTGAAGTTTCCGCACCTATCGTCATTGGTCGCGATCACCTGGATTCTGGATCGGTTGCCAGCCCTAACCGTGAAACCGAATCCATGCGTGACGGTTCAGACGCCGTGTCCGACTGGCCGCTGCTGAACGCGCTCCTTAATACTGCCAGCGGTGCGACCTGGGTATCACTGCACCATGGCGGCGGGGTAGGAATGGGCTTCTCCCAGCATGCCGGGATGGTGATTGTCTGCGATGGTACTGATGAAGCCGCCGCACGTATCGCCCGGGTATTACATAACGATCCGGCGACGGGCGTGATGCGTCATGCCGATGCCGGGTATGACATTGCTGTGGAATGTGCTGTCGAAGAAGGGCTGAACTTGCCGATGGTTGCCGCAACGCAGGGGAAACGCTGATATGAATACCATTACCTTAACGCCGGGCCATCTGAGCTTTGCACAGTTGCGCGATATCTGGCAGCAGCCGGTACAGTTGAGACTGGATACCAGCGCGGTTGACGCCATTAATGCCAGTGTGGACTGCGTCAATAAAATTGTTGCCGAAGGCCGCACGGCTTACGGCATCAATACGGGTTTTGGCCTGCTGGCCCAGACCCGTATTGCCACTGAAGATTTGCAAAATCTCCAGCGTTCGCTGGTGCTTTCTCATGCGGCGGGCGTCGGTGAACCGCTGGATGATGCGATGGTGCGTCTGATCATGGTGCTGAAAATCAACAGTCTGGCGCGCGGTTTCTCCGGTATTCGCCTGAGCGTGATTGAAGCGCTGATTGCACTGGTGAATGCGGAGGTTTACCCGTTGATCCCGGCGAAAGGCTCGGTCGGGGCATCGGGCGATCTGGCTCCGCTGGCGCATATGTCGCTCACCTTGTTGGGTGAGGGTAAGGCACGCTGGCGGGGAGAATGGCTTCCGGCCGCAGAAGCGCTGAAGAAGGCCGGGCTGGAGCCGATCACGCTGGAGGCGAAGGAAGGACTGGCGTTGCTGAATGGTACACAGGCATCCACGGCTTTTGCTCTGCGCGGGTTGATTGAAGCGCAGGAACTGTTTGCCTCGGCGACAGTATGCGGGGCGCTGACCACCGAAGCGGTGCTGGGCTCCCGACGTCCGTTTGATGCCCGTATTCATGCCGCCCGGGGACAGCGTGGGCAAATTGATGCCGCCTCTCTTTATCGCCACGTGCTGACCGATTCCACAGCGCTTTCGCAGTCGCACCATAACTGCGAAAAAGTGCAGGATCCATATTCTTTGCGCTGTCAGCCGCAGGTGATGGGGGCGTGCCTGACGCAAATGCGCCAGGTTATGGAGGTGCTGCTGGTGGAAGCCAATGCAGTTTCAGATAACCCGCTGGTGTTTGCCGAAGAGGGCGATGTTATTTCTGGCGGCAATTTCCATGCGGAACCGGTGGCGATGGCGGCGGATAATCTGGCGCTGGCGATTGCGGAAATAGGTGCTTTATCAGAGCGACGTATTGCGTTGATGATGGATAAGCACATGTCACAGTTACCGCCTTTCCTGGTCAAAAACGGCGGGGTCAACTCCGGCTTTATGATTGCTCAGGTCACCGCCGCCGCGCTTGCCAGCGAGAACAAAGCACTGGCGCACCCGCACAGCGTAGACAGTTTGCCGACCTCGGCTAACCAGGAAGACCATGTGTCAATGGCGCCTGCGGCCGGTCGTCGACTGTGGGAGATGGCGGCCAATACGCGCGGGGTGATTGCCGTGGAGTGGCTGGCGGCCTGTCAGGGAATCGATTTACGAGAAGGACTGACCTCAAGCCCGCTGCTGGAACAGGCGCGTCAGGCATTGCGTGGACAGGTTTCACACTATACACAGGACCGTTTTTTCGCCCCGGATATTGAGTGCGCGACCGAGTTGTTAGCGCAGGGAACCTTGCTGAAGCTGGTGCCCGAGTTTCTGTAAGAAAATGCCGGATGGCGCTGACGCTTATCCGGCTCAGAGATTAACTGAACAGTGCGGTGATTGACGCGCTGGCGAGCGAGTGGAAATGGACGTTAAATCCGACCATCGCTCCGCTGGCGCCCTCATCAACATCAAGACGCTCCACATCCAGCGCATGAACCGTAAAGATATAACGATGCGTTTCTCCTTTTGGTGGCGCCGCGCCGCCATAGCCCGCTTTACCAAAATCCGTGCGTGTCTGAATGACTCCCTCCGGCAGCGCAACCAGACCGGAGCCGAATCCTTGTGTCAGTACACGGGTATCTGCAGGCAGGTTGACTACCACCCAGTGCCACCAGCCGGAGCCGGTTGGCGCATCAGGATCGTAACAGGTCACAACAAAGCTTTTGGTCCCGGCAGGTACATCATCCCATAGCAGATGCGGGGAGATATTATCTCCGTCATACCCCATACCGTTAAATACATGGCGATGCGGGAGCTTCTCCCCGTCGCGCAGATCGTTACTCATTAGTTTCATGCTGACTCCTCTCGTTAGCCAAAAAGTGTAGCCAGAAACCTCATAACTTACCGCCGATTATTGGCTAAAAAATGTTTCATTGCGCACAGCATCGTTCACGACCTGCGTCAGGCGACGCAGTTGATCTGGCTGGATAATGTACGGCGGCATCAGGTAGATGAGTTTGCCAAACGGCCGGATCCACACGCCTTGTTCAACGAAGAACTTTTGTAACGCCGCCATATTCACCGGATGCGTGGTTTCTATCACACCGATGGCGCCGAGTACGCGTACATCGGCGACATATGCGGAATCAGCTGCAGGTGCCAGTTCGCTGCGCAATTGTTCTTCAATAGCTGCGACCTGCGCACGCCACTCGCCTGTTTCCAGCAGAGACAAACTGGCGGAGGCGACGGCGCAGGCCAGCGGGTTACCCATAAAAGTCGGGCCGTGCATAAAGCAGCCAGCCTCGCCGTTGCTGATGGTTTCCGCAACCTGACGGGTGGTCAGAGTGGCGGAAAGTGTCATCGTCCCGCCGGTTAATGCTTTACCAAGGCACAAAATATCCGGCGCAATGTTGGCGTGTTCACAGGCAAACAGCTTCCCGGTACGGCCAAACCCGGTGGCGATTTCATCGGCAATCAGCAGGATCCCTTCGCGGTCGCACATCCTGCGAATGCGTTTTAACCATTCAGGATGGTACATGCGCATGCCGCCTGCACCCTGCACAATCGGCTCCAGGATAATGGCTGCAATCTCATGGCGATGCGCGGCCATCAAACGGGCAAAGGGCACGATGTCCAGCTCATTCCATTCGCCGTCCATCCGACTCTGCGGGGCTGGAGCGAAGAGGTTTTCCGGCAGATACCCTTTCCACAGGCTGTGCATTGAGTTGTCGGGATCGCAAACCGACATCGCGCCGAAGGTGTCTCCGTGATAGCCGTTACGAAATGTCAGGAAACGCTGACGAGATTCGCCTTTTGCCTGCCAGTATTGCAGCGCCATTTTCATTGCCACTTCGACGGCAACAGAGCCTGAATCCGCGAGGAAAACGCATTCCAGTGCCTCTGGCGTCATGGCGACCAACTGGCGGCACAGTGAAATGGCAGGGGCATGGGTAATGCCGCCAAACATCACATGTGACATGTCATCGATCTGCGTTTTCATTGCGGCGTTCAACTGCGGGTGGTTGTAACCGTGGATTGCCGCCCACCAGGATGACATGCCGTCAATCAGTCTCTCACCGCTGGATAAAATCAGTTCGCAACCTTCGGCACGCGCTACCGGATACACCGGTAACGGGGAGGTCATGGAGGTGTAAGGGTGCCAGATATGGCGTTGGTCAAAGGCAATATCGTCAGTTGTCATAATCGACTTGTAAACCAAATTAAAAAGATTTAGGTTTACAAGTCTACACCAAACTAACAACGAAACGTACACCAATATGGCTCACTCTTCTCGCTGGACAATGTCGCAAGTCACCGAATTATTTGAAAAACCCCTGCTGGATCTGCTGTTCGAAGCGCAACAGATCCACCGTCAGCATTTTGACCCGCGGCAGGTACAGGTGAGTACACTGCTGTCGATTAAAACCGGTGCCTGCCCGGAAGACTGTAAATACTGCCCACAAAGTTCCCGCTATAAAACCGGTCTGGAAACAGAACGATTGATGGAAGTTGAGCAGGTACTGGACTCTGCGCGTAAAGCCAAGCAAGCGGGTTCAACACGTTTCTGCATGGGGGCGGCATGGAAGAATCCGCACGAGCGCGATATGCCTTATCTGGAGCAGATGGTACAGGGCGTGAAAGAACTGGGACTGGAAGCCTGTATGACGCTGGGAACGCTGGATGAAACGCAGGCCCAACGTCTTGCCCGTGCGGGGCTGGATTACTACAACCACAACCTCGACACTTCGCCAGAATTCTACGGCAATATCATCACGACTCGTTCCTATCAGGAACGTCTTGATACGCTGGATAAAGTGCGTGAGGCCGGGATCAAAGTCTGCTCAGGCGGTATCGTCGGGTTAGGTGAAACGGTCACCGATCGCGCCGGGTTGTTGCTGCAACTGGCGAATCTTCCCACGCCGCCGGAAAGCGTGCCCATCAACATGCTGGTGAAGGTGAAAGGTACTCCACTGGCGGATAACGACGATGTGGATGCATTTGATTTTATCCGCACTATCGCTGTAGCGCGGATCATGATGCCGACCTCGTACGTGCGTCTTTCCGCTGGCCGCGAGCAGATGAATGAGCAAACTCAGGCGATGTGTTTTATGGCCGGGGCCAACTCTATTTTCTACGGCTGCAAACTGTTGACCACGCCGAACCCGAACGAAGATAAAGATCTGCTGCTGTTCCGCAAGCTGGGGCTTAACCCGCAGCAAACGGCGGTACTGGCGGGCGATAACGAACAGCAACAGCGTCTGGAGCAGGCTCTGCGTACGCCGGACACTGATGATTACTACAATGCGGCGACAGTATGACCTGGCAGCAAAAAATAGACGATGCGCTGGCGGTGCGTCGTTCTGCCGATGCCCTGCGCCGCCGTTATGCGGTGACGCAGGGGGCAGGACGCTGGCTACAGGCCGATGGTCGCCAGTATCTGAATTTCTCCAGTAATGATTATCTCGGTTTAAGCCACCATCCGCAGATTGTGTGCGCGTGGCAGCAGGGTGCAGAACGCTTTGGCGTTGGCAGCGGTGGCTCAGGTCACGTAAGCGGCTATTCCATCGCGCATCAGGCACTGGAAGAGGAGCTGGCGCAGTGGCTGGGCTATTCACGTGCGCTGTTATTTATCTCCGGTTTTGCCGCCAATCAGGCAGTCATTACCGCACTGATGGAAAAAAACGATCGTATCGTCGCCGATCGCCTCAGTCATGCTTCACTGTTGGAGGCCGCAAGCCTGAGCCCGGCAGTGTTGCGCCGTTTTAGCCATAACGATCCGCAGCATCTGGCCCGCCTGCTGGCTACCCCCTGTCCGGGGCAGCAACTGGTGGTGACTGAAGGTGTGTTCAGCATGGATGGTGACAGTGCACCACTGGCGGAAATCCACGCGGCGGCGCAACAGCATAATGGCTGGCTGTTGGTGGATGATGCGCACGGCATTGGCGTGACCGGTGAAGAAGGGCGCGGTTCGTGTTGGCGGCATCAGGTTAAGCCTGAGCTGTTGGTAGTGACGTTCGGGAAAGGGTTTGGCGTCAGCGGTGCGGCAATTCTCTGCTCTGACAGTGTAGCCGATTATCTGCTGCAGTTTGCCCGTCACTTGATCTACAGCACCAGTATGCCTCCGGCTCAAGCTCAGGCGTTGCGTGCTGCGCTGGCAGTGATCCGCAGTCGTGAAGGTGATGAGCGGAGAGCAAAGCTGGCGATGCTAATTCAACGTTTTCGGGCAGGTGTGGATACCCCAGATTTAAAACTGGTGAGTTCAGACAGCGCCATTCAGCCGCTGATCGTTGGTGATAACCATAAAGCCTTACGGCTGGCCGATGCCCTGCGCCAGCAGGGATGTTGGGTGACAGCAATCCGTCCTCCCACCGTACCCGCCGGTACAGCCAGACTGCGACTGACGCTGACGCAGGCACATGAAACCCAGGATATCGATCGTTTGCTGGAGGTATTGCATGGCGCTGGTTAATAAGCAAGCCATTGCGGCTGCGTTCGGACGTGCTGCTACCTATTATGAACAACACGCCGGGTTACAGCGCCAGAGCGCTGATGCGTTACTGGCGCTACTGGCGGGTCGTGAATATGCACATGTACTGGACGCCGGTTGTGGACCCGGACGCATGAGTCTTTACTGGCGGGAGCGGGGGTGTGATGTCACCGCCCTGGATCTTTCGCCTCAGATGCTGGCGGAGGCGCAACGACAAAATGTTGCCCATCACTATCTGATGGCGGATATCGAAGCCATTCCGCAGGATACAGCGACCTTCGACCTGGCCTGGAGCAACCTGGCTGTGCAGTGGTGTGGTGATTTACGCAGCGCGTTAAGCGAGCTTTACCGGGTTGTACGCCCTGGTGGGACGGTGGCTTTTAGTACGCTGGTACACGGCTCCATGCCGGAGTTGCGTCAGGCATGGCAGGCTGTAGATAACCGGGCGCATGCCAATAATTTTTTGTCTGTGGAGCAACTTAAAAATGCCCTGCATGGCTGGGATGCTGGCTACCACACCCATGCCGTGACGTTATGGTTTGACGACGCGCTGAGCGCGATGCGTTCGCTCAAAGGTATCGGAGCAACGCATTTGCATGAAGGTCGTGAACAGCGTGTGCTGACCCGCTCACAGCTACACCAGTTACAGTTAGCCTGGCCCTGTCAGCAGGGGAGATATCCGCTGACGTATCATCTTTTTTTGGGAGTGATTCAACGTGACTAAAACGTATTTTGTCACCGGGACGGACACCGAGGTAGGTAAAACCGTCGCCAGCTGCGCACTGTTACAGGCAGCCGCAGAGAGGGGGTACCGGGCAGTCGGGTATAAGCCAGTGGCTTCGGGGAGTGAAATGACCGCTGATGGCCTGCGTAACAGTGATGCTCTGGCGCTGCAGCGCAACAGTACGCTGGAGATAGAGTATGTGGATATTAATCCGTATACCTTCGCTGAACCCACTTCGCCACATATTATCAGCGCTGACGAAGGAAGACCGATTTTGGCCCCGGTGATGTCT
The DNA here is from genome assembly GCF_030333065.1 of Citrobacter sp. Cm046. NCBI lineage: Bacteria > Pseudomonadati > Pseudomonadota > Gammaproteobacteria > Enterobacterales > Enterobacteriaceae > Citrobacter > Citrobacter sp. Cm046. The sequence continues at coordinate 42,109 of NZ_JAOWGP010000034.1, forward strand.
GCCGGTTTACGTGCGCTTGAAGAGCAGGCTGACTGGGTGCTGGTGGAAGGGGCTGGTGGATGGTTTACACCGCTTTCGCCGACGCTGAGTTTTGCTGACTGGGTACAAACGGAGCAATTGCCGGTCATTCTGGTCGTTGGCGTGAAGCTTGGTTGTATCAACCACGCCATCCTGACCGCGCAGGCGGTGCTGCAGGCTGGCCTGACGCTTGCCGGATGGGTCGCTAATGACGTGATGCCGCCGGGTAAACGTCACGCTGAATATATGGCGACGCTGACGCGTTCTCTCCCGGCACCGTTGCTGGGAGAGATCCCATGGCTGGCGGAAGATCCGCTGCGGGTATCGACAGGGCAATATATCGATCTTAGCGTTTTATCTCTGGCGTCCCCCAGTCGTTGAGAAGCGGATCGTTGAGTTGTGTCATCGCTCCCTGTGCGACATTGCGCCCGCGATGCAACAGGCAATAGCAGTCGGCGACCCGGCGAATGAATGGCAAACTTTGCTCCGCAAGCATAATCGCGATGCCCAGCTCCTGGCTCAGCCGCACGATCAAATTTCCCAGCTTGTGGATATACGCTTGGCCCGTCCCCCGCGTCGGTTCATCGAGGATCAGCAGACGTGGGCGCGTGACCAGAGCGCTGGCGAGTGCCAGCTGGTACTGATTGTCATCTGACAATATCGCCCCTTTGCTGCGACGCAGAACGTACAACTGTGGGAAGAGGCGGTAAATATCGCTGCTGCTCATTGCCTCGCTTTCGCCAACTGCCTTACGCGCAATATGCAGATTCTCTTCTACCGTCAACTGCGAAAAAATACGCCGCTCTTGTGAAACGTAGCCAATACCCAGCGCGATGCGACTGGCCGCGGGGATTGGACGCAGATCGCGCGGTGGCGCACCGGCCTGATGCCAGAACATGGTGCCACTTTCGATAGGTAAATTACCGGTGATGCAATTCACCAGTGTGGTTTTTCCCATTCCTGGCAGTCCCAGCACGCCAGTACACTTACCGGGCATCAGGTCGAGATCCACATCCCATAGCGTGTGCTGATTACCGTAATAGTGATTCACTGCGCGAAGACTTAGCATAGATTTTCTCCATCATGATGTTATCCACCCCACGAGCAGGGAGTGGGTAGAAAAGTGCAAATCTCTTGCCAGAAGAGGAACCTGGGAGATAAACAGTGTGATAAGCGATTTGCGTACATCAAATGACAAAGCACAGAGATGATTTCCTGCACCAGGGTGCACATTGCCAGTGCTTGTGAGCGTCATAGTGGTGCAGATAGCAAAATGATGAAAATGCGAGCAAGATCTCGGCTGCTGCAGGTCGCTTCGTTAGCTGATAAATATCAAAAATTAGCGATAATTTTTTTTTATTACCCCAGAAAAGACCATAGATGTGTTTTCGCCAGGCGGCAGTCAGTACGGGCTGGAGGCAGTTATCCACTATTCCTGTGGATAACCTTGTGCATTAGAGTTAGAAAACACAATGTAAGCGAGAGAAGACGCGGCTTGCGACTAAATTGGTGCGAAAGACGTCTCGAGAGAATAGTCATTTAAATACAAATTGTTAGATAAAATCAATGGCTGTCGCAGAAGTGTCATGCGTTGCCACAAAACTTTCATCCGGTAGCTTGACAAATGTTAAAAAAGTCATTGGTCTGGGGATAACACATTTTTACTGGTGTTTTATCTCGTCAGCGCCAAAATTTTCGTCCACAGTGACGGGCTTTCTGATGGCGTAACAGATATATTCTGGCGCGTTACTGTTTTTTCATCCAGTATATTTTACTGGCAAAATGTACGACTGCGAGTAAAATTACACACCTGCCCGCCCATTGCTTCAGGTAGCTGCTCATGAGTAAACCGTTCAAACTGAATTCCGCTTTTAAACCCTCTGGCGATCAGCCTGAGGCGATTCGTCGCCTGGAAGAAGGGCTGGAGGATGGGCTTGCGCATCAAACGCTGCTGGGCGTAACGGGGTCGGGAAAAACATTCACCATTGCCAACGTGATAGCTGACTTACAGCGTCCCACAATGGTGCTGGCGCCTAACAAGACGCTGGCAGCCCAGCTATATGGTGAGATGAAAGAGTTCTTTCCGGATAATGCGGTTGAGTATTTTGTCTCCTACTACGACTATTATCAGCCGGAAGCGTATGTGCCGAGTTCTGATACGTTTATCGAGAAAGATGCGTCGGTAAACGAGCATATTGAGCAGATGCGACTGTCGGCGACCAAGGCGCTGCTGGAGCGTCGGGATGTGGTGGTCGTGGCCTCGGTTTCCGCGATCTATGGTTTGGGTGACCCGGACTTGTATCTGAAAATGATGCTGCACCTGACGGTGGGGATGATTATCGATCAGCGGGCCATTCTGCGCCGTCTGGCGGAGTTGCAATATACCCGTAACGATCAGGCATTCCAGCGCGGTACTTTCCGTGTGCGCGGTGAAGTGATCGACATCTTCCCGGCTGAGTCTGACGATATTGCGCTGCGCGTGGAGCTGTTTGATGAAGAAGTTGAGCGTCTGTCACTGTTTGACCCGCTGACCGGGCAGGTTGAATCAACCATACCGCGCTACACCATCTATCCTAAAACACACTACGTGACGCCTCGCGAACGCATTGTGCAGGCCATGGAAGACATTAAAGTCGAGCTGGCCGAAAGACGTAAAAACCTGCTGGCGAACAACAAACTACTGGAAGAACAGCGCTTAAGCCAGCGTACGCAGTTCGATCTGGAAATGATGAACGAACTGGGATACTGCTCTGGCATTGAAAACTATTCCCGTTATTTGTCCGGGCGAGGGCCAGGCGAGCCGCCGCCGACGTTGTTTGATTACCTGCCAGCCGACGGTCTGTTGGTAGTGGATGAGTCCCACGTCACCATTCCGCAAATTGGCGGGATGTATCGCGGCGACCGGGCGCGAAAAGAGACGCTGGTTGAGTACGGTTTCCGTCTGCCGTCTGCGCTGGATAACCGCCCACTGAAGTTTGAAGAGTTTGAAGCACTGGCGCCGCAAACCATCTATGTGTCTGCGACACCAGGTAATTATGAACTGGAGAAATCCGGTGATGAAGTGGTCGATCAGGTCGTACGACCAACCGGTCTGTTGGATCCGGTTATTGAGGTGCGTCCGGTAGCGACGCAGGTCGACGATCTGCTCTCTGAAATTCGTATCCGCGCGGCGATTAATGAGCGCGTACTGGTCACGACGCTGACCAAACGGATGGCGGAAGATCTCACGGAATACCTCGAAGAGCACGGCGAGCGAGTGCGCTATCTGCACTCGGACATCGACACCGTGGAGCGGATGGAAATCATCCGTGACCTGCGCCTGGGCGAGTTTGACGTGTTAGTCGGCATCAACCTGTTACGTGAGGGCCTGGACATGCCTGAGGTCTCTCTGGTGGCGATTCTGGACGCAGATAAAGAAGGGTTCCTGCGTTCTGAGCGATCGCTTATCCAGACCATTGGTCGTGCGGCACGTAACATCAACGGAAAAGCGATCCTCTACGGCGATAAAATTACCGCCTCGATGGCGAAGGCGATTAGTGAAACCGAACGTCGTCGCGAGAAGCAGCAGCAGTACAACGAAGAGCACGGTATTACTCCTCAGGGACTGAACAAGAAAGTGGTCGATATTCTGGCGTTGGGTCAGAATATTGCCAAAACAAAAGCCAAAGGCAGAGGGAAGTCTCGCGCCGGGGCGAAGTCCGAGGTAGTTGAGCTGGATATGACGCCGAAGGCGCTGCAGCAGAAAATCCATGAGCTGGAAGGGCTGATGATGCAGCATGCGCAGAACCTGGAGTTCGAAGAGGCAGCACAGATCCGTGACCAGTTGCATCAGCTTCGCGAGCTGTTTATTGCGGCGTCTTAACGCGTTGCCGGATGGCGGGGTAAATCCCTTATCCGGCCTACAAACGTCAAGGTCGGTGTAGGCCTGATAAGCGTCATCAGGCAAATTCGCTCAGCCTAAAGCCTGTACTACTTTTTCCAGCGCGGTGTGCAATAGCTGGCGGTCGTGGCGATAAGGAATATCGCTGGCTTCCAGCACGTCCTGAATCACAATGCGGTCAGTAACGGCTGAAACATCCACCTTCGGCCCCACAATTACCGCATCAATGACCTTCTTCCCGACGTACTGTTCGATGATTGCCAGCTTATCTCTGAGCGTCAGGCTGGCGGCTGGCAGGCTTAATTCACGCCCCAGATTGCCAATATAAACCATCGGTGCCGGAGTGCGACGCAATGCCTGCGCCAGTTCATCGAGCAGCAGGATCGGCATCAGGCTGGTGTAAAAGCTGCCCGGTCCTATCAGAATCAAATCCGCTTCCGCGATAGCTTCAATCGCTTCCCGCGTGGCCGGGACCTTTGGCGAAAGCATCAACTCCTGAGGGGGAATAGTGAGCTGATCAATATTCACTTCGCCATAGACCTCATGTCCCTGATCGTCGATAGCCATAAGATCCACCGGCAGCTCTGACATCGGAATTAAATGCGCATCCACTTTCAGTAGACTGCGAATTAAATTGATGGCTTCCAGAGGCCGCACGCTCAGGTGATCCAGCGCCTTTAACATCAGATTTCCGAGGTTATGCCCGGAAAGCTCGCCATTACCGCCAAAACGATACTCAAACATGGCGGATGCGACGCTTGGCTGGGTAATTAACTGGTTCAGGCAATTACGCATGTCTCCCCAGGCAATACCCCCTTCGGAGCGCCGAATGCGGCCTGTGGAACCGCCATTATCGGTGGTGGTAACAATGCCCGTCAGGCGTGAGCCTAAAGGGGAAAGTGAAGAGAGAACGCGTCCTAATCCATGCCCTCCGCCGAGAGCGACAACGCGATCCAGATCCGCCAGCGTGCGAGTACGCATATATTTTCCTGATATCAATTGATCAGCGTACAGTAGCGTAAATTGCGTGTTTTCAGCAATTAGCCAGCGGGTTTCAGAGAAAAAATTTTCTGTGATCTACCTCTTTCTGACGAGGCTCACCTTACGACAAGATGATGTATATCAATGCAAAAGTGTGGTTTTTACTTATTCTGTAGCGAAAATGCACGATCATGTCGTTATATACGTGTTTATACAGCGAAAGTGTACATGGCAAAACTACCATTTACACGCTAGTATCGGCATAACCACAATAAACACTCTAGCCACTGCACCTGGGTCAAATGATACGGTGCTTTGGCCGTGACAATGCTTATATGAGATTGTCACCAGGGCGCAGGAAGAAATGACTTCGCCTCCCGTATTTGGAAAGGTGTACATGGGCTCTCAACTTACTGATGCTTTCGCTCGTAAGTTTTACTACTTACGTTTGTCGATTACCGATGTGTGTAACTTTCGTTGCACCTACTGTCTGCCGGATGGCTATAAGCCCGGCGGCGTTACCAATAACGGCTTTCTGACCGTTGATGAAATTCGTCGTGTCACACGTGCGTTCGCCAGCCTGGGAACGGAAAAAGTGCGTCTGACGGGAGGCGAACCGTCCTTGCGTCGCGACTTTACCGACATCATCGCCGCCGTGCGTGAAAATGACGCTATCCGTCAGATTGCGGTAACCACCAACGGGTACCGTCTGGCGCGGGATGCCGCTACCTGGCGCGAAGCGGGACTCACGGCGCTGAACGTCAGCGTCGACAGCCTTGATGCTCGCCAGTTTCACGCCATTACCGGACAGGACAAATTTCAGCAGGTAATGGCTGGTATTGATGCTGCATTTGATGCCGGTTTTGAAAAAGTGAAAGTGAACACCGTGCTGATGCGCGACGTGAACCATCATCAACTGGATACCTTCCTTGCCTGGATCCAGCCGCGTCCAATCCAGTTGCGCTTTATTGAACTGATGGAAACCGGCGAAGGCAGTTCTCTCTTTCGTAAACACCATATCTCCGGGCAGGTTCTGCGCGATGAACTGCTGCGTCGCGGCTGGATCCACCAGCTACGCCAGCGCAGCGACGGTCCGGCGCAGGTTTTCTGTCATCCTGATTATGCCGGCGAGATCGGCCTGATCATGCCTTATGAAAAAGACTTCTGCGCCACCTGTAACCGTCTGCGCGTTTCTTCTGTCGGCAAACTTCATTTGTGTTTATTTGGTGAAGGCGGCGTTAGCCTGCGTGATTTGCTGGAGGATGATGCGCAGCAGCAAGCGCTGGAAGAGCGCATCTCTGCCGCGCTGCTAGAGAAAAAGCAAACCCACTTCCTGCATCAGAACAATACCGGCATAACCCAGAACCTCTCATATATCGGTGGATAATCTACAAAAAGGAGATTAAAGATGAGTCAGGTAAGCGCTGAATTTATCCCGACACGCATTGCTATTCTTACTGTTTCCAGCCGTCGTGGTGAAGAAGACGACACTTCAGGTCATTATTTGCGTGACTCTGCACTGGAAGCAGGTCATCAGATTGTTGATAAGGCAATTGTCAAAGAGAACCGTTACGCTATTCGCGCCCAGGTGTCTGCCTGGATTGCCAGCGACGACGTGCAGGTAGTGCTCATTACTGGTGGCACGGGGTTGACTGAAGGAGACCAGGCGCCGGAAGCGCTGCAGCCGTTGTTTGACAGAGAAGTCGAAGGTTTTGGCGAAGTGTTCCGTATGCTCTCTTTTGAAGAGATTGGTACTGCGACGCTGCAATCCCGTGCGATTGCCGGGGTCGCCAATAAAACGCTGATTTTCGCTATGCCGGGTTCGACTAAAGCGTGTCGTACCGCCTGGGAAAACATTATTGCGCCGCAGCTTGATGCCCGTACACGTCCGTGTAATTTCCACCCACATTTGAAGAAATAAGTATGTCGCAACTGACTCATATTAACGCCGCTGGCGAAGCGCACATGGTGGATGTCTCCGCCAAAGCGGAAACCGTACGTGAAGCGCGTGCTGAAGCATTCGTCACCATGCGCAGCGAAACTCTGGCAATGATTATCGACGGTAGCCACCATAAAGGCGACGTTTTCGCTACGGCCCGAATTGCCGGTATCCAGGCGGCCAAACGCACCTGGGATCTTATCCCGTTGTGTCACCCACTGATGCTCAGCAAGGTTGAAGTTAATCTGCGCGCCGAGCCGGAGCACAACCGTGTGCGCATTGAGTCGCTGTGTCGTCTGACCGGTAAAACCGGTGTCGAAATGGAAGCTTTAACGGCGGCATCGGTGGCTGCGTTGACCATCTACGACATGTGCAAAGCGGTACAAAAGGATATGGTGATTGGTCCGGTGCGGCTGTTGGCGAAAAGCGGCGGCAAGTCGGGAGATTTTAAGGTGGATGCGCATGATTAAAGTTCTTTTCTTTGCCCAGGTACGTGAACTGGTGGACACGGATGCGTTAGACGTCACAGCAGAATTTCCTACGGTAGAGGCGCTGCGCCAGCATCTGGCCGCCAAAAGCGATCGTTGGGCGCTGGCTCTCGAAGACGGCAAACTGCTGGCTGCGGTTAACCAGACGCTGGTCAGCTTTGATTATCCCGTTAAAGCGGGAGATGAAGTCGCCTTCTTCCCGCCGGTAACCGGAGGCTGAGATGGCTGAAACGCGAATTGTTGTTGGACATGCTCCGTTTAGCGTCGGGGAAGAATATCCCTGGCTGGCAGAGCGCGACGAAGATGGCGCGGTGGTCACTTTCACCGGTAAAGTCCGGAACCACAACCTCGGCGACAGCGTAAAGGCGTTAACGCTGGAACACTATCCAGGCATGACCGAGAAAGCGCTGGCAGAAATCGTCGAAGAGGCGCGTGAACGCTGGCCGTTAGGTCGCGTAACGGTTATACATCGCATCGGCGAACTGTGGCCTGGGGATGAAATCGTCTTCGTCGGCGTAACCAGCGCACATCGCAGCAGCGCGTTTGATGCCGGCCAGTTCATTATGGATTATCTGAAGACTCGCGCGCCGTTCTGGAAGCGTGAAGCAACGCCGGAAGGCGAACGTTGGGTGGACGCCCGTGACAGCGATAAACAAGCAGCAAAACGCTGGTAGAGTACAATTGTTGTAGGCTCATACTGATTCAGGAGATTGTCATGGACCGATTCCCACGATCCGATTCTATTGTACAGGCCCGTTCCGGTCTGCAAACGTATATGGCGCAGGTGTACGGCTGGATGACCTGTGGGTTGTTACTGACGGCCTTTATTGCGTGGTATGCGGCGAATACGCCAGCGGTAATGATGTTTGTCTTCTCAAGCAAAATTACTTTCTTTGGGCTGATTATTGCCCAGCTTGCGCTGGTGTTTGTTCTTTCGGGCATGGTGCAAAAGCTCAGTGCCGGAATGGCGACCACGCTGTTCATGCTCTACTCGGCATTAACCGGCCTAACGCTGTCGAGTATCTTTATCGTTTATACCTACTCGTCTATCGCCAGCACCTTTGTGGTTACCGGCGGAATGTTCGGCATCATGAGTCTGTATGGTTACACCACCAAACGCGATCTCAGTGGTTTCGGCAATATGTTGTTTATGGCGTTGATCGGCATAGTGCTGGCTTCGTTGGTTAACTTCTGGCTGAAGAGTGAAGCGCTGATGTGGGCGGTGACCTACATTGGAGTGATCGTGTTTGTCGGCCTGACTGCCTATGACACGCAAAAGCTGAAAAATATCGGCGAGCAGATCGACTTGCGTGACAGCTCTAACCTGCGTAAATACGCGATTCTCGGGGCGTTAACGCTGTATCTGGACTTCATCAACCTGTTCCTGATGCTGCTGCGTATTTTCGGCAATCGTCGTTAAATATCTGTTGCCGGATGGCGGTGTTAACAATGCTATCCGGCAATAAATCTCACGGCTATTTTGCCATCGCCTTCTCGTTCTTTACCCGCAGCTTTTTCGCCCGACTCTCCAGTACCAGATAACACACCAGCGCCAGCAGCAACGGAATAAAATAGTAGAGCACCCGGTACGCGAGCAGGGCGGCGATGATCAAGCCTTGCGAGGTCTCTTCTCCTGCCAGCAAGGCGATAAATACGGCTTCAAGTACACCGATCCCCGCAGGAATGTGCACGATCACCCCGGCAATACTGCTCACCAGTAGCACCCCGAGTACAAAGAAATAATCCACGCCCTGGCCTAACAGCAGCCAGATAATTGCCCCCATGACTATCCAGTTGGTACTGGATATTGCCATCTGAACAAGGGCGAATTTCCATGATGGAAGTACCAGTTTTTGACCTTTAATCGTGATGTGGCGATGTTTGGCAAATGCGCAAAACCACAGATACACGACAATAATCAGCAGCAGCGACACGCCCAGAATGCGTAGCGTAAGCTCATCGATATACCAATGCGCGGGTAACTGAACGACGCCGAAGGTAAAAATAAAACCGCCCAGCAGGATGTAGCCCAGCCAGTTGGTGGTAATACTGAGCGAGAAAATGCGCGTGATAGTACTTCCCGGCAATCCAAGGCGCGAGTAAAGCCGATAGCGCATCCCAATACCACCGACCCAGGTACTTAATGTCAGGTTGAAGGCGTAACAGATAAACGATACCAGCATTACCTGGCGTTTTGACAGTTTATGCCCGCAATAATACCGTCCAAGCAGGTCATAAAAGCCATAGAACAAATAGCTGACGATCACGAGTCCAATCGCGCTGAGCAGGGCGAGCCGATTGTAATCACGGATAACCGTCCACACCTCTTCCCAGTTCACCTTGCTGGCATAAATAACCAGTAACACGATGACTGCTATAAAAAAGAGCCAGGTGAGGATTTTTTTCGCTAATCGCCAACGCGGATGAGATTTTGCCATCAGGGTTTCCCTCCGGCATCTTCTGCCTGAATGCGATCCTGTGTTTCCATAGTGGGCTGGGCAGGCGGCTCAACCTGGGCAAGGCGCGGAGTGTGTGCGGGTAACCAGCCGACCAGCGCCGGAAAATGGCGCAAAAAGTGGAATGCCATCACGCTCTTGGTCAGATTCCACCAGGTGCGTTTTGGAAGCATGGATTCATCAACGCGTTTGCAGTCTTGCGCAATAATAGGGTCCAGATTGTCACGCAGGGTCTGGTTAAAGGCGCGGTCATGAATAATGATATTTGCTTCCAGGTTGAGCGACAGGCTGAGTGGGTCGAGATTGCTGGAGCCAACCGTTGCCCAGTGATCGTCCATCAGTGCCACTTTGCCATGAAGAGGTTTGCGTCGGTATTCATAAACGTGGACGCCGCCCTTCACCAGATAGTTGTACAGCAGGCGAGCACCAACCTTTACAATCGGCATATCCGGCTCCCCCTGGACGATAAGCTTCACCCGTACCCCGCGTCGTGCAGCTTTGCGCAGCGCATGCAGCAGTCGATAACCTGGGAAGAAATAGGCATTGGCAATGATCACTTCCCGTCTGGCCTGAGTCAGCATTTTCAGATAATGACGTTCAATATCATCGCGATGCTCTTCGTTATCGCGCCAGACAAATAGCGCCTGCGCTTCGCCAGGTTGACGATTCTCAATCGCCCGATGATGGCGCCGCCACCAGCGGCGTACGGCGCTTTGTCCTGGCAGGTTTTCCAGTACAAATGTCAGGATATCGACCACGATAGGACCCTCAACCCGCACGGCATAATCCTGCTTAGCTTCAGGGCCATAATCAGACATATGTTCGGCGGAATAATTAATTCCGCCGACGAAGGCGACGCGATCGTCAATCACGACTATTTTGCGATGCATCCTCCGAAACAGGTTAGTGCGCATGCCCAGCAGGCGAGGGCGCGGATCGTAATAACGAAAAACAATTCCGGCGGCGGTCAATTCGTCGACAAAACGATCGCTGAGATCTGGTGAACCGTAGCCGTCCAGTAGCACTTCTGCTTTGATCCCGCGTTGAGCGGCTCTCAGCAGCGCAGCATGCAGCCGTATTCCGACTTCATCTTCAAACCAGATAAAGGTCTCAAGGATTATCTTTTGTTGTGCCTGCTCAATAGCTTCAAAGACGGCGGGATAGTATTGGTCGCCATTTTCCAGTAGCTGAATTTGATTGCCTTCACGCCAGCCATTTTTCATAAATGAATCTCCGCGCTGAGGGGGGCATGGTCAGACAAATGTCGCCAGTTGTGGAGCGCCAGCGCAGTTGGCGTACTGGCGTTGGCATTTTTTACGTAGATCCTGTCGAGGCGTAGTAGCGGCAGATGCACCGGAAAGGTTCGCGCCGGGCGTCCGTGGGCCCGGGTAAAAATCTCTTCAAGACCGGCCTGGGCTTTCAACGGATGATTAGCCTTTTGCCGCCAGTCGTTGAAATCCCCGGCGACGATGACAGGTTCGTCATCGGGCAGGGCATTCACCCAATCGGCCAGCATTGACAACTGTGCCTGGCGATGAGCTTCACGTAACCCAAGATGTACGCACATCACATGGATAGGGCGAGGTAACATTGGCGGCACGATGCGACAGTAAAGCACGCCGCGTTTTTCGCTTCCCCCGACTGAAACATCGCGATTTTCATCATGTTCGATGGGATAACGTGACAATACCGCATTGCCGTGATGCCCTTGTGGATAAACGGCATTACGCCCGTAAGCAAAGTCGCTCCACATCGTATCAGCCAGAAATTCGTAGTGTGTGGTATCCGGCCAGTTCTCCACATGCAACGGGTGAATGTCGTGCGCTCCCATCACTTCCTGCAGACACACAATATCCGCACCGACCGTCCTGACGGCATCACGTAGCTCAGGCAAAATAAAGCGTCTGTTAAAGGCGGTAAAACCTTTATGCGTATTAATAGTGAGCACATTGAATGAAAATCGATCGGTTGGTTCGGTCATGGGTCTCCTGTCGGCGTCATTTTTCTTTTAAATAGTGTAGTCGGCGTCACAAAAGGATGCGGTGTTACGGAATTTTCCGTAAAGTCCGGTACTCTGAATAATTAGTTAAAAATCCTTCAGGAGAAAAGCCATGAGGTGGCAACAACGTGTTCGTGTCGCAACGGGTCTTAGTTGCTGGCAGATTGTGTTGCATTTACTGGTAGTGGCGTTGCTGGTAATGGGCTGGATGAGTGGCACGCTGGTGCGCGTCGGTCTGGGATTATGCGTCATTTATGGCGTAACAGTTTTACTGATGCTGGCGTTACAGCGTCATCATGAGCAGCGCTGGCGCGATGTGGCCGATGTGCTGGAAGAGCTCACGACCACGTGGTATTTCGGTGCGGCGATGATCGTACTGTGGCTGCTGTCCCGCGTGCTGCAAAATAACGTGTTACTGGCACTGGCGGGACTGGTTATCCTTGCCGGCCCCGCAGTGGTCTCACTGCTGGCGAAAGACAAGAAACTACATCACTTTGCGTCTAAACATCGCATACGCCGCTGAACCGGTTGTGGCCGCAATAACCAAAAGCGGCCACAAACTTCCCCAGACAATCTTCAGACTCGCATCCTTCAGGTAAATCTGTTTCGTGATGTCCGTGAAATGGCGGATAGGGTTTATCCACGTCAGGTTCTGCAACCATACCGGCATATTTTCGACCGGAGAGACATACCCTGAGAGTAAAATTGCGGGCATCATAAAGACAAAAACGCCGATAAATGCCTGTTGCTGTGTTGAGCACAGCGATGAAATCAGTAAACCAAAGCCCACCAACGACAACCCATAAATCACCATCGTAAAGTAGAACAACCCCAGCGAACCGGCAAAGGGGATGTGATACGCCCAGATGCCAATTGCCAGCACGATGGTGGCCTGAAAAGTGGCAACGATCAGCGCAGGCACCGCTTTACCGATGAAAATCTGCCAGGTGGTGAGCGGGGAAACCAGCAGTTGGTCCAGCGTACCTTGTTCGCGCTCGCGGGCAACCGACAGCGAGGTGACGATCATTACGCCGATAGTGGTGATCATGGCGATCAGTGACGGCACCACGAACCATTTATAATCCAGATTCGGGTTATACCAGTTACGCACCACCAGTTCACTGTTGTTCGGTTTAGCTTTACCCTCCATCAGCTCCTGCTGGTATTCTTTGACGATCTGCTGCAGATAATTTGCGGCGATCTGCGCGCTGTTAGAGTTACGCCCGTCGAGGATTAGCTGCATGGGCGCCTGCTGGAAGGTATCCAGATTGCGCGAAAAATCGGCCGGAAAACGCACCAGCAGTAGTGCTTTTTGCGTGTCGATGGTGGGCTGGATCTCCTGCGGATTTTTCAGCAGCAGGATATGAGTAAAGGCGCTGGCGCGGGAAAAACGCTGGGTTAACTCCACCGAATGTTTGCCGTTGTCTTCGTTATAGATGGCGATAGTGGCGTTGGTCACTTCCAGTGTTGCAGCGAAAGGAAACAGGATGACCTGAATCAGCACCGGTAAAATCAGGATTGCGCGTGTCTGCGGCTCGCGCAGTAGCGATTGCAGCTCTTTGCGAATTAATGTCCATAAGCGATGAAACATGCCTGTCCCCTTAATCCAGCCGACGTTTGGTTTTAAGCCACGTCAGACCAATAAACATCACCGCCGAAGCGATTAAAAACAGCACGTTGATAATCAACACTACCGGAATATTTCCCGCCAGAAACAGGCTTTGCAAGGTACTGACAAAATAACGGGCGGGGATAATGTAGGTCACCGCGCGGATAATTGCCGGCATGCTGTCTATCTGGAAGATAAATCCCGACAGCATAATCGACGGCAGGAAAGCGGCGTTCAGTGCCACCTGTGCGGCGTTAAACTGATTGCGGGTGATGGTGGAGATCAGCAATCCCATCCCTAACGTGCTGAGCAAGAACAGGCTGGTGATAAAAAACAGGATCAGCAGCGAACCGCGGTAGGGAACACCAAGAATAAACACCGACACCAGCATGCAGAGCAGCATCGCCAGCATGCCAAGAAAGTAATAGGGGATCAGTTTGCACAGCAGTAATTCGACGCGGGTCACTTCAGTAGAGAGCAGTGCTTCCATCGTCCCGCGTTCCCATTCTCGCGCAACCACTAATGAGGTGAGGATCGCGCCAATCACCGTCATAATGATGGTGACTGCGCCAGGAATAATAAAGTGCTGGCTGATGGCCGCCGGGTTAAACCAGTAGCGCGTTTGCACGTCAATCAGCGGCTCGAATGATTCTCCCCGATCTTCCGCCCGTTGTTTTTGCCAAATCTGCCAGATGCCTTCCACATAGCCCTGCACAAAGTTAGCTGTGTTGGGTTCGCTGCCATCGGTGATCACCTGGATCGGGGCGATGTCGTTTGGCCGCGCCATCTGCTGAGCAAAATCTACCGGGATAACCACCAGTCCGCGAATTCGCCCGGCCTGCATCTTCTCAATCAATTCCTTGCGGCTATCGCTAATGGTGGCGTCAATATATGGCGAGCCGGTCATGGCGTGGGTAAAGTCCAGTGCCTCTTCGCTCTGTTGTTCGAGCAGAATCCCCACCCGAAGCTTGCTGGAGTCGAGGTTAATGCCGTAGCCGAAGATAAACAACAGCAGTAGCGGGATCACCACGGCAATCAGCCAGCTACTGGGGTCGCGAACGATCTGGCGCGTTTCTTTCACACACAGCGCACGCACGCGTCGCCAGGAAAGAGTATGGTTACTCATGCGCATGCTCCTTATCCCAGTCATTGATAAGCGTAATAAACGCCTGTTCCATGGTTGGGTCCGGCGTATCATTATCGGCGGCTTGCGCTTTCAGGTCATCCGGCGTGCCGCTGGCAATCAGCTTACCGCGATACACCAGTCCGATACGGTCACAATATTCCGCCTCGTCCATAAAATGGGTGGTAACCATCACCGTAACGCCTTTTTCCACCATGCTGTTGATATGCAGCCAGAACTCCCGGCGGGTGAGGGGATCGACCCCGGAGGTCGGTTCATCAAGGAACAGGATATCGGGTTCATGCATCAGTGAGCAGGCCAGCGCCAGACGCTGCTTAAACCCCAGAGGCAACTCGTCAGTGGCATGGGAGGCGATGCTTTTCAGGCCGAACGCCTCGCTCATACGATCAATTTTTTCTTTCTGCGCACGACCGCGCAGGCCGTAAACGCCAGAGAAAAAGCGCAGATTCTGTTCAACCGTCAGGTTGCCATACAGGGAGAATTTCTGCGCCATATAGCCCAAATGTTGGCGCGCTTTCCCTGAACTGACTTTCAGGTCCATATCCAGCACCAGTGCTTTACCGGAAGTGGGGACCAGCAGGCCACACATCATTTTAAAGGTGGTGGATTTGCCTGCCCCGTTTGGCCCTAACAGGCCAAAAATTTCACCGCGCTGTACGGCGAAATCCACATGGTCGGTGGCGGCAAAGTCGCCAAATTTTTTGGTCAGCGCTTTGGCCTCAATGACCGTTTCACCCGCTTTTCCTTCCACGGTGTGCAGGATGGCGCCCAGCGGAGATTCAGAGGTTCCCGCTCCGCCGAGCAAATCGATAAAGGCGTCTTCGAAGCGTGGGGCAGTCCCGGTGATATTAATCTCCGGCATGCCATCGGCATGACGAATATCATCCGCTGTCGCCTCTTTTTTCAGGATCAGTCGAACAGATTTGCCCTGAATCATCCCGTCGCTGACCTGCGGCAGTTTTAACGCCCGTTGCAGCAGCTTCCGGTTGTTTTCCTGCGGACTGCTCATTAAAAAGCTACGTCCCGCCATGGTTTGCGTAAGTCGGGTCGGTTCGCCCTGATACAGCAGTTCACCTTCGTTCATCAGCAGCACATCACGACACTGCTCGGCTTCATCAAGATAGGAAGTGCTCCAGAGGATCAGCATGCCGTCCCCGGCCAGCTCGTGCACCATTTGCCACAGTTCGCGACGAGAAATGGGGTCCACACCAACGCCTGGTTCATCCAACAACAGAACTTTTGGCTCACCAACCAGGGTACAGGCAAGACCCAGCTTCTGTTTCATCCCGCCGGAGAGCTTTCCTGCCAGACGCCCGGTAAATGGCCCCAGCGAGGTAAACTCCAGCAAACGGGCAAAGGTCTCTTTGCGTTTTTCACCGGTCACGCTACGTAAATCGGCATAGAGATTGAGATTCTCCATGACGGTCAAGTCTTCATACAGGCCAAATTTTTGCGGCATGTAGCCCAGCACGGCATGCAGCGCGCTATCGTCTTTTATCGGGTCAAAACCGATCACTGTCGCGCTACCGTCATCTGGCTTCAACAGGCCCGCCAGCATACGCATTAAGGTCGTTTTCCCTGCGCCGTCTGGCCCTACAAGACCGGTGACATAGCCAGCGTGAATGGTACAGTCGAGCGGTGCAACCGCCGGCTTTTCCAGGCCTTTGAAGCGTTTGACCAGTCCACTAAGCGTAATGACGGCGTCATTCATGCCGCGCCTCGTCACTGAGTTTCACCGTGACAGGCATCCCCTGGCGTAATGCATCATCCGCATCTGTCACAACAATACGCAGGCGATAAACCAGGTCGGTACGCAGGTCCGGGGTTTCAACCGTTTTGGGCGTAAACTCTGCGGTAGGAGATACAAAGCCTATTTTACCGTGATACGGTTTATCCGGACGGCCATCGGTATAGAGCAGAATTTCTCGTCCTGGCTGTGCCTGGCTCAGATTACGTTCGTCAACATAGGCGCGAACCCAGACCGGACGGGTAAGCGACAGTGTAAGCACGGTGCCGCCCGCGTTCAGCATGCTGCCGGGTTCGACCGCTCGGGTTAGCAACGTGCCGTCAGACGGTGAGGTGAGAGTTGTATCATGCAAATCAAGTTCAGCCTGCGCCAGCTGGGCCTGAGCTTGTTCGAGTGTTGCTTTCGCCTGGGCGATATCCTGTGGGCGGTTACCGCTGCGATATTGCGAAAGTTTATCCTGGGCAGATTTCAGTGTGGCCAGCGCCTGGTCGCGTGCAGAACGGGCGTTTTCCAGGTCATTGGCGGAAATCGTGCGACTTTTCCACAATCCTGACTGGCGGTTGTAAAAGTTTTGTGCGTAATCGTATGCCGCCTGAGCCTGTTTCACGGCTGCTGCGGTTTGTGCGATCTCTTCCTCACGATACCCTGCCAGCATCAGGTCGTATTGCGCCTGTGCAGCGGCGACATTGGCTTTTGCCTGCATCAGTGCGTTTTCGTATGGGGCATGGTCCAGCTCGCCCAGCACCTGACCGGCGGTAATGGCATCACCTTCGTCAACGGCTAGCGAGGCCAGTCTGCCACCAACACGAAAACTTAAGTTGACGCTACGGATGTCGACATTGCCGTACAGGGTCAGGCCGTTATCTTGTCGGCTTTGATACCACCACGTTCCACCGGCAATCACGGCCACGAGTGTCGCGATAACCAGCCCAAGAACGACAGGTTTTTTCATGAGTCCAGACTCCTTTGCGTTAAACCTTGCAGAATAAGATCGATGTGAAAGATGACCGTTTGGGAAATCAGCGCGGCTTTATCCTCATCAAATTGTGACCAGCCAGTGCGTAACAGTATGGTTTCTTTACCCAGCCGGAAGGCCAGTACCTCGCCGAGTATGGCGTGGGTGTGCAGGATCATTTGGGTATCGTTGGCATCGCAGCCAGTATAGGCAGCAATCAGGCGTGTCAGGTGTGTATGTAGAGGATTGAGTACCTGATCGTGCACCAGTTGATAAGCGGCGGTGGGCGAAAGCTGCTCACGCGAAATAAATTTACTCAGATTAACGGTGTCGTCCTGGGTTAACAGCATGATCATATTTTTGCAGGCGCGCAGAATAAGTTCGCGCATTGCCGCCCGATCCGGCTCTGGCTGGGCAAACAGGCGCTCAGCTTCCTCTGCGTGGGGACGAAACTGTGAACCGATAAAATCAGCAATCCACTGGGCGCAGGCAAGATATAAATCTTCTTTTGAACCAAAATAGTAGGTAATTGCGGCAATGTTCTGCCCGGCCAGGGCGGCAATATCGCGCGTCGTCGCGTGCAGGCCATACTCACCGAATTGTGCCAGCGCGGCGGCAATGAGCTGGTTCTTTGCCTGTTCACCTTTTGTTGTCATGGTTGGTGTATTCATTGCACGGTCATAATCTTAATCAATCGATTGATTAAGATTATGACTGATGTTCGATATTGTCCAGTGTGGTGGTTTATTTTGTTTTTTCGGCTGGCGGGATAATTTATGCGGTACATCACAAAAACTGCTACACTCCGCCCCTTCATGACATTGTGGTTTTTGTCATCTCTTTTGCGAGTATCTCCCTGAAAACGACACCGGTAACGGTCGGGGCGGTTCGGAGTAGTTATGTCTTTTGATTCCCTTGGTTTAAATCCTGATATTTTGCGCGCCGTTGCCGAGCAGGGTTACCGTGAACCAACCCCTATTCAGCAGCAGGCAATTCCCGCAGTGCTGGAAGGCCGTGACCTGATGGCCAGCGCCCAGACTGGTACAGGTAAAACAGCAGGCTTTACCCTGCCGCTGCTACAACATCTTATTACCCATCAGCCGCATGGCAAAAGCCGTCGCCCGGTGCGTGCGCTGATTCTGACACCAACACGTGAACTGGCTGCGCAGATTGGTGAAAACGTCCGCGATTACAGTAAGTATCTGAATATCCGCTCACTGGTGGTTTTTGGCGGTGTGAGTATTAACCCGCAAATGATGAAACTGCGTGGCGGTGTTGATGTGCTGGTGGCGACTCCCGGTCGTTTGCTCGATCTGGAACATCAGAACGCGGTCAAACTGGATCAGATTGA
Organism: Citrobacter sp. Cm046; assembly: GCF_030333065.1. Taxonomy (NCBI): domain Bacteria; kingdom Pseudomonadati; phylum Pseudomonadota; class Gammaproteobacteria; order Enterobacterales; family Enterobacteriaceae; genus Citrobacter; species Citrobacter sp. Cm046. The sequence goes on from NZ_JAOWGP010000034.1 coordinate 60,676, forward strand.
GATCCTGGTGCTGGATGAAGCGGACCGTATGCTGGATATGGGCTTTATCCATGACATTCGTCGCGTACTGGCAAAATTGCCGGCAAAACGTCAGAACCTGCTGTTCTCTGCAACGTTCTCTGACGACATCAAAGCGCTTGCTGAAAAGCTGCTGCATAACCCGCTGGAAATTGAAGTGGCTCGTCGTAATACCGCTTCTGAGCAGGTTACTCAACACGTTCATTTCGTTGATAAAAAACGCAAGCGCGAATTGTTGTCGCAGATGATTGGCCAGGGTAACTGGCAGCAGGTACTGGTCTTTACCCGTACCAAACATGGCGCTAACCACCTGGCAGAACAGCTGAATAAAGACGGCATTCGCAGTGCAGCCATTCACGGTAACAAATCTCAGGGTGCGCGTACGCGTGCGTTGGCCGATTTTAAATCCGGTGATATTCGGGTTCTGGTGGCGACCGATATCGCCGCGCGCGGACTGGATATTGAAGAACTGCCGCACGTAGTGAACTACGAGCTGCCGAACGTGCCGGAAGATTATGTACACCGTATTGGTCGTACCGGCCGTGCGGCGGCAACGGGTGAAGCGTTATCTCTGGTGTGCGTCGATGAGCACAAACTGTTGCGTGATATCGAGAAGCTACTGAAAAAAGAGATCCCACGTATTGCTATCCCGGGCTACGAGCCGGACCCGTCCATCAAAGCTGAGCCGATCCAGAACGGACGCCAACAGCGTGGCGGTGGTGGTGGCCGCGGACAGGGTGGTGCAGGGCGTGGGCAGCAACCGCGTCGTCAGGATGGCGGAGCGCCAAAAGCGAAGCCGCGCAGCAGTGAAGGCAAACCGGCAGGCGATAAGCCTCGTCCGCCACGTCGTCCTCGCAGACCGTCTTCAGCACAGTAATTGAATGAAAAACCTGCCATGTCGGCAGGTTTTTTTACTCACCTGAACTCTGCGGTTTCAGCACGATTGAGCAGGTATACCGTCCTGCCGGGTGAATCGAAATCGTCGTTTCAAATACCTTTCCTTCCCTGTCCATATAGCGACGCACAATTCTCATCGCCGGTGAATCAGGTTCTACGTTGAGGATTTTCGCCACCTTTTTAGGCACGCCCACGGCTGTAATCGTCTGATGTACCTCATGGCTTTTAATACCGTAATGGGTTTCGATCAAATCGCTAATTAACGAGTGTGGATCGTTGCGGATGTAAGCGCGCAGCTTGGCGTAATCCGTACTGGCATAACTGTCGGTCCAGCAGATTGGCGCGTCCGGGTTTTGCGCATCTTCGCGGGTGCTGGCAATGTGCAGCCAGCGGGAGCCCGGCGGACAACCAATCATCTGGGAAAGCTCAATATCCGCGACAATTTCATCGATTTTTTTAATCACGCGCAGATTGTTTTTCGCCAGCAGTAACAGATCTTCAAGATGCGATAATGGGTGGTTGACGCCGTTTGCCTGTGGTTCGCAAACGCGGGTTCCTGCGCCTTTACGGCGTGAAATCAACCCCTGTTCCGTTAATTCCCTCAATGCCTCTCGTATGGTGTGGCGGCTGACCTGCCATGTTTCACACAGCTCCATTTCTGTGGGAAACAGCGAGCCTGGGGCAAAAGTACCCACCGATATTTGCTGCGCCAGTTCACGTGCTATTCGCTTGTACAGAGATTCTTTCATCGCAGTTTCATCAAAAAATTAATGATCTTCATCACAAAAATATGTACGGACTATTCCATACATTCCTTGTGAATACTATAAATGTCCGTACATTTAAATGTACGGACATTGTTGTATGTCTGGACAATGTGGTGGTCTTTGTTCTTCCAACAAACGGCCTGAAACACGCATCTTATCATTATCAGATTTTCCAGGGGGATTTATGGCTTCGAATGTGCTTGATTCTGTTCTGTTCAGGGATTCTTTCGGTACACCTGCAATGCGCGCGGTGTTTGACGATCGCGAACTGGTGCGCAAATACGTGGAAGTGGAAGTGGCATTAGCTAAAGCCCAGGCACGCTGTGGCGTGATACCCGAAGCTGCGGCGCAGGAAATTGCTGAGAAATGCAATGCCGATACGCTTGATTTTGATTTGCTGCGTCATGAAACCGAAATTGTGGGTTATCCGATCCTGCCGCTGGTGCATCAGATTTCAAAACAGGCCGGAGAGTCCGGCGGTTACGTGCACTGGGGGGCGACCACCCAGGACATTATGGACACTGCGGTAGTGCTGCAAATTCGTGATGCTTTTGCATTAATCGAATCCGATATGGACAAACTTCGTGCGACGCTGGCCGATCTTGCTCGTCGGTACCGCGATACGCCAATGGCGGGGAGAACTCATCTGCAGCAGGCGCTGCCAGTGACCTTTGGTTATAAAGCTGCCATTTGGCTGGATATGTTCGAACGCCATGCCGAGCGTCTTGCTCAGGCGCGTCCACGTGTGCTGGTCGGTGAATTTGCTGGCGCAGCCGGTACGCTGGCATCGTTGGGCGATAAAGGGCTGGCGGTACAAAAAGCCATGATGGAAGAGCTGGGACTCAATGTACCTACGTCTACCTGGCACGTCGCGCGCGATGGTTTTGCTGAAGCCGTAAACCTGCTGGCGGTTATGACTGGTTCTCTGGGCAAGATCGCTTATGACGTGATGCTGATGGCATCAAACGAGTTTGGCGAACTGTACGAGCCGTTTGTTAAAGGACGCGGCGCCAGCAGCACCATGCCGCAGAAACGAAACCCTATCTCCAGTGAGCTGATGCTGGCCTGTGCCAAAGGCGTACGTCAGCAAGCAGGGCTCATGCTGGATGCGATGGTACAGGACCTGGAACGGGCAACCGGGCCGTGGCATGCCGAGTGGATTGCTATCCCGGAAAGTTTCGTCCTCAGCGCGGGGGCGTTGCATCAGGCCAACTTTATGCTGGCGGGGCTGGTGGTTGATGAAGCGGCGATGAAACGTAACCTCGGTATGACCAATGGTTTGATTGTGGCCGAAGCGGTCATGATGGGTCTGGCGCCATATATTGGCCGTCAGGATGCGCATGACGTAGTGTACGACGCCTGCCGTATCGTTAATGAACAGGGGGGACGACTGGCCGATGTACTGAATGCGATGCCGTCAGTCTCAGAACGTCTGGATCCGCAGTTGATTGAGGAGCTGACCGACCCGGCAAATTACCTGGGGATGGCACCCGCGATGGTCGATCAGGTGCTGGCCAAATATATGTCGCGGAAATGAATTATCTCGGGCTAACGGAATAAGGATATTTTTATGTCAACGAATTCTGTCACGGGAAAATCCATTCTGTCATTCCTGATACCGCTGGCGATTGGCGGAATCATTTGGTTTTATCCCGTACCTGAGGGGCTGACGCCTCAGGCCTGGCATATGTTTGCTATTTTTGCCGCCACTATTGCCGCCATTTTGACCCAACCGCTCCCTTCGGGGGCGGTCATGTTGATTGCGCTTTGCGTGGTGATTTTTACCAAAACGTTGCCAGAGGCGAAAGCGCTTTCCGGGTTTGCTTCCGGCACGGTATGGCTCATCTTCTGCGCCTATGTCCTTTCTCTGGGGTTTGTCACCTCGGGTCTGGGGAAACGTATTGCGTATAAGATGTTGTCGCTTTTTGGCGGTAGCAGTCTGGGTATCGCCTACTCGCTGGGGGTTTCCGATCTGATTATGGCCCCGGCAATGCCGTCGGTGACCGCGCGTTCCGGGGGGATTATTTTCCCTATCACGCGTTCAATTAATGATGTGCTGGGCTCGGCTCCTGGGGTAACGGGCAAACGTATTGGCGATTTCTTAACCATGGTGTGCTTTCAGTTTACGCCGATTACCGGGGCGATATTTCTCACCGGGATGGCGGCGAATCCGCTGGTGGCGAGCCTGGCGAAATCCTCATTAGGCGTTGAGATAACCTGGGGCGGGTGGTTTGTTTCCGCAGTGGTCCCGGCGATGGTTTGTTTTTGCCTGATGCCGCTATTGGTTTATAAGTTGCTGGATCCTGAGCTTAAGCGCACGCCAGAGGCAAAAGCGATGGGTAAGCAGGCGCTGGGGGAACTCGGCGCGATGAGCAGCAACGAGAAAAAAGTCGCTTTCGGCTTTGTGCTGGCGTTGGTTGGCTGGGGCACAAGTTTGATCACAGGATTGTCTGCGACGTCAGTCGGACTGGGATTGGCTGCTTATCTGTTCGCCTCGGGCGCCGTGAGCTGGAAAAGCCTGCTCAATGACCATGCGGCCTGGGATACGGTGATCTGGTTTAGCGTCATTATCAGCCTCGCGACCGGGCTTGCCGATCTGGGCTTTATTAAATGGATGACGATCAAGCTGGGTAGCGGTATTCAGGGATTTGGCGCGATAGAGTCCTTTATTATGTTGGGGATCCTCTATATTTACGTCCATTATCTCTTTGCAACCGCGACCGGACATGTAGCGGCGCTGTACGCACCTTTTGCGGCCACCGCGATCGCTGCAGGCGCACCGCCGATGATGGTGGCTATTTGCTTCGGTATTTTCAGCAATCTGATGTGGGGTAATACGGAGTATGGCGGCGGACCTGGCCCAATCTATTTTGCGCAAGGTTATTTTGAACGACCGCGCTTTTACAAAATCAACCTCTGCGTGGTGACGGTGAATGTGATTATCATTTTTGCCGTGGGTATGCTGTGGTGGAAGCTACTGGGATACTATTAACCGATACGCTTATTCGGCCTGCAATATGTATAAATGCAGGCCGGATAAGGCGTAAGCCGACATCCGGCAAAGTGAACCCGAGTTGCGAAGCGCTTTCCAGTTTGGGGGAAAAAGGTACATCCAGCGCCTGAAATGTGCCACAATAGTGGCTGTTTATACAGTATTTCAGGTTTTCTCATGGCATTAACTGCTGCGCTAAAAGCGCAAATTGCCGCCTGGTATAAGGCGCTTCAGGAACAGATCCCCGACTTTATTCCCCGAGCACCACAGCGGCAGATGATTGCTGATGTCGCTAAAACGCTGACTGGAGAAGAAGGGCGGCATCTGGCGATTGAAGCACCGACTGGCGTAGGGAAAACGTTATCGTACCTGATCCCCGGTATTGCCATTGCGCGTGAAGAACAAAAAACGCTGGTGGTCAGCACCGCCAACGTTGCGTTGCAGGATCAAATCTACAGTAAAGATCTGCCGCTGCTGCGAAAAATTATCCCTGATCTGCGTTTTACCGCTGCCTTTGGTCGCGGACGCTATGTCTGTCCACGAAATTTAGCTGCATTAGCCAGTACCGAACCTAATCAGCAGGATCTGCTGGCGTTCCTCGACGATGAACTGACGCCAAATAACCAGGAAGAACAAAAGCGCTGTGCCAGGCTGAAAGGCGATCTCGACAGCTACAAGTGGGACGGGCTTCGCGACCATACGGATATCGCCATTGACGACGGACTCTGGCAGCGTCTGAGCACCGATAAAGCCAGTTGTCTGAACCGTAACTGTCACTACTATCGTGAATGTCCATTTTTTGTTGCCCGCCGGGAAATTCAGGAAGCTGAAGTGGTGGTGGCGAACCACGCACTGGTGATGGCGGCTATGGAAAGCGAGGCCGTTTTACCGGAACCGAAAAACCTGTTGCTGGTTCTTGATGAAGGTCACCACTTGCCAGATGTTGCACGCGATGCGCTGGAAATGAGTGCGGAAATTACGGCACCCTGGTATCGACTCCAGTTGGATCTGTTCAGCAAATTAGTCGGTACCTGCCTGGAGCAGTTCCGTCCGAAAACCACGCCACCGCTGGCTAATCCTGAGCGGCTGAACGCCCACTGCGAAGAACTGTACGAACTGATCGCTTCATTAAACAACATTCTCAATCTGTATCTGCCCGCCACGCAGGAGGCCGAACACCGCTTTGCAATGGGCGAGTTGCCTGCGGAAGTGATGGAAATTTGTCAGCGTCTGGCGAAGTTGACGGAAATGTTGCGCGGTCTGGCGGAACTGTTCCTCAACGATCTCAGCGAAAAAACCGGCAGCCACGATATCGTGCGTCTGCACCGGGTCATTTTGCAGATGAACCGGGCGCTGGGTATGTTCGAAGCGCAGAGTAAACTGTGGCGGCTGGCGTCGCTTGCGCAATCATCAGGTGCGCCGGTGACTAAATGGGTGACGCGCGATGTGCGTGACGGACAGATCCATGTCTGGTTCCACTGCGTGGGGATCCGCGTCAGCGATCAGCTTGAACGGCTGCTGTGGCGCAGCGTACCGCATATTATTGTCACTTCAGCTACCTTACGCTCGCTCAACAGTTTCTCGCGCCTGCAGGAAATGAGCGGCCTGAAAGAAAAAGCAGGAGACAGGTTTGTCGCGCTCGATTCACCGTTTAATCATGTTGAGCAAGGCAAGATCGTTATTCCTCAGATGCGCTATGAGCCATTGATTGATAATGAAGAGCAGCATATAGCGGAAATGGCGGCCTATTTTCGCGAGCAACTGGAAAGCAAAAAACATCAGGGCATGCTGGTGCTGTTTGCCAGCGGGCGCGCGATGCAGCGTTTTCTTGAGCATGTGACCGATCTGCGCCTGTTGTTGCTGGTACAGGGCGATCAACCGCGTTATCGTCTGGTGGAGCTGCACCGTAAGCGAGTGGAAAGCGGTGAACGTAGCGTGCTGGTTGGCTTACAGTCTTTCGCCGAAGGCTTAGATTTGAAAGGCGAGTTGCTGACTCAGGTGCATATCCACAAAATTGCGTTTCCACCTATCGACAGCCCGGTGGTGATTACCGAAGGCGAGTGGCTGAAAAGCCTGAATCGTTATCCCTTTGAGGTGCAGAGTTTACCTGCGGCGTCGTTCAATTTGATCCAGCAGGTCGGGCGACTCATTCGTAGCCACGGCTGCTGGGGTGAAGTGGTTATTTATGACAAGCGTTTATTGACCAAAAACTATGGTAAGCGTTTACTGAATGCGTTACCCATTTTTCCTATAGAGCAACCTGCTGTGCCAGACGTTATAGTAAAACCAAAAGAAAAAGCGAAACCCACGCGCCGTCGGCGGCGTTAACGATGTGAGCAACAGGCAAGGAGTTTTCGATGGATTACCGCAAAATCATTAAAGAGATTGGGCGAGGAAAAAATCACGCGCGTGACCTGGACCAGGATACCGCTCGCGGACTGTATACCCACATGTTGAATGGCGACGTGCCCGATCTTGAGATGGGCGGCGTATTAATTGCGCTGCGTATCAAAGGGGAAGGGGAAGCGGAGATGCTCGGTTTTTATGAGGCGATGCAAAACCATACTATTCGTCTGACACCGCCTGTCGCCAAACCCATGCCAATTGTTATTCCCACCTACAACGGGGCACGTAAGCAGGCGAACCTGACCCCGCTGCTGGCCATTTTGCTGCATAAGCTGGGCTTCCCGGTGGTGGTACACGGTGTCAGTGAGGATCCGACTCGCGTACTGACGGAAACCATTTTTGAACTGCTGGGCATTGCGCCAACGCTGCATGCCGGGCAGGCACAGGCAAAACTGGATGGACATGAGCCGGTGTTTATCCCGGTGAGTGCCTTATGCCCTCCACTGGAGAAACAGCTGGCGATGCGCTGGCGGATGGGCGTACGCAACAGTGCGCATACGCTGGCGAAATTAGCCACGCCGTTTGCTGAGGACGTTGCGCTGCGCCTTTCCAGTGTTTCGCACCCGGAATATGTTTCGCGGGTGGCGAAATTCTTTGGCGATATCGGGGGGCGTGGCCTGCTGATGCATGGTACGGAAGGTGAAGTGTATGCTAACCCTCAGCGCTGCCCACAGATAAGCTTGATAGACTATTCCGGCGTTCGGGTATTGCAGGACAGGCAGAGTGATATGCCGGACGAGCCGGTGCCATTGCCAGTGGCAAAAGATCCTGAAACAACGGCTCGCTGGATTGAGCGTTGTCTTGCCGGAAGCGAGCCGATACCGGCCTCGTTGAAAATTCAGATGGCGTGCTGCCTGGTGGCAACCGGCGAAGTCGGGACGCTGGCTGAAGGGGTTACCCGCGTCGAACAATGCTTCTGATTATCTGACTCTTCCGACGGGTCGTTGCCTGACCTGTCGGCTCTTCCCCCTTCCTGTAACGTGAAATTTCTGCACGTTTATTGATCTCCTGGTCATCGTGGCGCAGCATAGTTTGTTGAAAAATAAGAAACACAACAAACACGCAACATAACAGGAGATAACAATGAACAGTGGACATCGCTTCCATGTGCCAACGTTGCACGCTTTTATTCAGGCCGTTTTCCGCCAAATGGGAAGCGTTGAGCAAGAAGCGCGACTGGTTGCCGATCATCTGATTGCCGCGAACCTGGCCGGACATGACTCTCACGGTATTGGGATGATCCCAAGCTATATCCGCTCGTTCTCTCAGGGGCATTTGCAGATCAACCGTCATGCGAAAGTGGTGAAAGATGCGGGGGCGGTGATCACGCTTGATGGCGATTGTGCATTTGGTCAGGTGGCAGCGCATGAAGCCATCACGCTGGGTATTGAAAAAGCACGCCAGTACGGTATTGCAGCTGTGGCGCTACATAACTCTCATCATATCGGGCGAATTGGCTACTGGGCGGAGCAATGTGCGGAAGCGGGTTTTGTCTCTGTTCACTTTGTGAATGTGGTGGGTATTCCGATGGTCGCACCATTTAATGGTCGTGATAGTCGTTTTGGCACCAACCCCTTCTGCGTTGTTTTTCCGCGTAAAAATGCCTTCCCGCTGCTGCTGGACTACGCTACCAGCGCCATTGCCTTCGGAAAAACGCGCGTGGCATGGCATAAAGGGGAGCCGGTTGCAGCGGGATGCCTGATCGATGCTGATGGTGTACCGACCACCGATCCGGCTGTCATGCAGGTTTCGCCGCTTGGGTCGCTACTGACTTTCGCCCAGCACAAGGGCTATGCGCTGGCAGCAATGTGCGAAATCATGGGTGGTGCACTTTCTGGTGGTAAAACAACGCACAAAGAAAGTTTACAGGATAGCGCTGACGCCATTATTAATTGCATGACGACTATCATTATTAACCCGGAATTATTTGGCGCACCGGACTGCGATAATCAGGTTTCGGCCTTTGCTGAATGGGTAAAAGCGTCGCCGCATGCTGAGGATGCGCCCATTCTGTTACCGGGTGAGTGGGAGGTGAAAACCCGTCAGGAGCGACTGGCTCAGGGGATCCCGCTTGACGCCGGAAGCTGGCAGGCTATTTGCGAAGCGGCACAGCAAATAGGCATGTCGGATGCCGTGTTGCAGGAATTCCGTCAACAACTGGAACAGTAGGCAAAAAAAAAGCCCGTCCAGTGACGGACGGGCAAACAAAGGGTAACAAACAGGGTCAATGAGGGTTGGAGCATTGGGTACTACAAAAATTCTGTTGGTTATTTGTAGATAACCGCGGTGCCGCTCATTTTGTCTTTGCCGACAGCGGACGTGATGCTGTAACCACTAGCGCCTGCGGCAGCAGCTTTTTCAGCCAGTTTTGCTTCCAGGCCATCCAGCGTACTGGCACCATCAGCGGATACCACACCAATTTTATTCATGCTTTGTGCCTGGGTTGAAGTAACCGGCTCGGCAGCAAAAGCGCCAAATGACAGGGTAGAGAGGGCGATGGCGGCAACAGCATATTTGATATTTTTCATGATTAATCTCTCGCAGGTTGTTCTGTTAGTCAGTTGTTTTGTTAAGTAGACGTTGTTCTGTCGATGTGAGAAGTATCACGCTATTTTATGTGAGAGAAAATCGAATAGAATTGACGGCATCCATCAAATAAATTGAATGACAAATAACTTATTGAATATTAATAAATTAGAAGGGGAGATTTACAGTTCTTGCCATTGCACTTTACAGAGAAAGTCTGGACGGCACATTTTGCTACACAGTGTGTGAAAAACCGTGCTCGTAAAGTAAATCGTATGCGCTGAAACTTTCGGTAAAGATAGGTCAACGTAGCTGGCTGTCTTTCGAACCTCTGCGATTATATCCTGAGAAAGCCGAGTTATGTGAATCTTTGTCCTGCTGGCAGGTGATGCATAAGCGCACGCCAGGAACGGCCTCACGTCTGGCCTGAGGGATAGGATCACCACATTCCTCACACTCATAAAGACTTTCTCCCGTGGGTAATTCACCCCGGGCGCGGGCAACAGCATCTTCAATAGTATTGTTGATCTGTTCGTTTACCGCGTCGTCATTTGCCCATCCGGATGCCATATATGCCTCCCCATAGTCGGTATACAAATAAGTATAGCGAATGCTATGGGTGAAAAACGACCATCAGGGAGACGCATCAGATTTCGGACCATTCACGCAGCAGGTTATGGTAGAGATTGAGCAAGGAAAGGATCTCTGTGTTTTCTCCATGGCGTGACTTCAGGGACTGGATGTTTTTATCCAGTTCAAAGAGCATTGCGCGTTTTTTATCATCACGGATCATAGACTGGATCCACATAAATGAAGCGACGCGAATGCCGCGAGTGACCGGCGTTACACAATGCAGGCTGCTGGAGGGGTAGAGAACCAGATCGCCTGCCGGGAGCTTCACCGCGTGTTGACCGTAGGTGTCATTCACCAGCAGTTCTCCACCTTCGTAACTGTCGGGATCGCTTAAGAATAAGGTGGCAGACAGATCTGTACGCATCCAGCCGTTTTCCGGGTGACTGCGTACCGCACCATCGACGTGAAAACCGTAAGTTTCGTTGTTCTGATAGCGATTGAACAGCGGAGTTGAAAGTGTTTTTGGCAGTGCAGCGGCAAAGAAAAGCGCGTTGTTGTTAACGGCGTTCTGCACTGCTTGTTGCAATGCTGCATAGCGTTCGTCGCGTGTATCAACCTGTTGGTTATTCTTAACCTGCGCCCCCTGAGCGCCCGTGGTTACGCGGCCATCAACCCACCCTGTGGTGCTCAGTTGTTCGCGAAACCAGGTTACATCCTGCGCCGACAGGATGCCGGGAATGTGGTACATCATTAGTGTCTCTCCTGAGAGTGGGGCTTGCGCCCCACGTAATGGATCAGAAATGCATGTTGGCGGTGAGCAGGAAGGTTCTTGGTTCACCTGGATGGTAACGGTATCCGCTCTTGTTGATTGAGGATACGTAATCGGTATCGAACAGGTTGTAGACGTTCAACTGGAAGTCGAGATTGCGGTTCACTCGGTAACCCAGCTTGGCGTCGGCTACCCAGTACCCTTCGGTATAGGATGGTGTACCCACCGCACCGTCAGAGCCGCGATGCATGCTGCCAACGTAGCGTGCGCCTGCGCCTACGGAAACATCATCAGTGGCCTGATACTGGCTCCACAGCGTGAACGCATGTTCCGGAGTATACGGCAGCGAGGATGAGCCATCCTGGGCAACATCTTTACCGTTGTGCACCGTAGCACGCTGCTGGGTATAACCCCCAATCACCTGCCATGCAGGAGTGATATTACCTGCGACAGAGAGTTCGTACCCTTCAACACGTTTCTCTCCGTACTGGGACCAGGTCCCGTCGTCATTCTGTTCAACTTCGTTCTCAATATCCGTGCGGAAAATCGCTGCGGTTAACAGCAGACGTTTATCCAGTACTTCCCACTTGGTGCCGATCTCGCTGGTTTTCGCTTTTTGCGGTTTGAAGTCGGTACGGTTTGCGCTGTTACCTGTTCCGCTCTGGGCAAGGGCGAAGTTGCTGCCGCCCGGCGGTTGCTGAGAAACGGCGTAGTTAATGTAAACGTTGCCGTTATCGGTCAGATGATAAAGCGCACCGGCTTTCCAGTTCACCAGATTATCTGACTTTGCGGTATCAATGGTGGTGACTGGTGACCCTTTAGCTACCCCTGCCGGGCACGCAACTGCGCCACGACCAGAAGCGCCGCATGCAGTCGCGCTGTCATACTCGGTACGATAATTATCCAGTCGGATACCGCCGTTCAGTTCGATATCACGGGTAATTTGCAGGGTGTCGAAGGCGTAAATGCCGAAGGTGTCAGTCTGACCGTTGGCGTTTGCGCCATTGCGGGACAATCCGCCCAGGTTCACGTTGCTGTTGGGATGGTAAATATTAACCGGTGGAGGCGTGAGTGGAACCAGGCCGTAGTTGGTCTGTGTTTCGCGCGTCAACTCTACGCCAGTGCTGATGTCATGCCCGACAGAGCCGGTATAAAATTTTGAGGTCAGGTTAGTCTGGTTAGTCAGGATCTTATTGCTGACATCTTTGGTATTCGACAGGCGTGACCAGGTCCATGTATCGACGCTGCTGGTCGGTTGCGTAATGTTTGACGCACCACCCATTACCGCAGTCATCAGGTAATCCTGTTTAATACGTGACCAGCGCGTGGTGTTACGAATGGTTGTGCTGTCGTTCAGATCATGCTCAAACCGCATAGTCGCGGTGTCGGTCGTCGAGTCGTCGTAATCTGAGTCGGTACCGTAGAAATTATTTGTATCCACTTTCCCGGAATGGTTCAGGGCGGAAGTCCCTGCAGAAGGCGCAGAGTAGCCCGGCAGACCAATTGTGGGAATGCCTCCGTCTGGTGTGTTGTGCTGGGTGACATGCAGATAGTTCAGGTAAAGTCGATTTTCGGTGCCTAGCCCAAAGGCGATAGATGGGGCAACGCCATAGCGCTCGTTTTTAATGTTATCGCGTCCGGCATCGTGCGTTTTTTCGCCCATCAGATTTAAACGTGCCGCAGTGGTGTCACCGATGACCTGGTTAATGTCAAGCGTACCCCGACGGAACCAGGCGCTGCCTACACTGGCAGACGCATCAATTCCAGAGTCGGTGCGCGGCTGCTTGCTGATCATATTGATAGAGCCGGTTGGCGCGCTGCGACCATAATCGGTACCGGAAGGGCCCTTAATCACTTCAACTTGTTCGGTGTTAAAAGTATCGCGTGTGACGCTACCGATATCACGAACACCGTCAATATAAATGCTGTTTGACGTATCAGCTCCGCGCATATAAACAGCGTCACCGGTGGTGGAGTTTCCGTTTTCACCGGCGAAAAATGCGCCCACACCCGGTACGTTTTTCAGCGCATCGGTCAGATTTGTTGCCCCTTGATCCTTGATAACCTGCTCAGAAATTACCGTCATGGTGCGTGTGGTATCCGCAATCGGACGAGAAAATTTCGGATCGGCAGACTGCGTAGGGGCATACAGCGATGGCTTAGCCGCTTCTACAACCAGCGTATCTTCCTGTTTCTTATCTTGATCACCCGCGGCGACAGCCTGAGCTACCGGAGTCAGGCTAATGCACAACCCGGCAAAAAAGGTGAGGGAGTGAAAACTACTGGACGGCAAATTGCGATTTTTATCCATATTAATGAGTAACTTATTATTTTTTGAGTAGAAGGTTTCACTCATGCGAAGGGACATCTCTGTGGATGTTGTGCCCTGCAGGTCTCGCCGGAATGAAAGATGTAATTGATAATGATTTTGATTAGCATTGCTAATCAGTGCAGCTTTTTAGCATTCATTAATTCAAAAATAAATACATTTATTTACATTGGATTCAAAATTCCAACATGATGGTCACATTTTGTGCGGGTAGTGGTGAGAACATCAAAAAGAAAACTGCATTCAGGGCGAATGCAGTTGAGCTGAGGGTGAGTTACTTATAGATAGTTGCTGTACCATACATCTGGTTTTTGCCGCCAGCAGAATTAACCACAAAGCCTTTTGCGCCTTGCTCCTTCGCTTTTTCCGCTAACTTATCTTCAAGATCGCTCAGGTTGGACGCCCCTGTAGCGGATACTGTGCCGGAAGCCTGTAGTGGACCGGTGGCAGGACTGGTGATGGGCTGTGCAGCAAAAGAAGCAAATGTCATGCCGGTGAGTACGGTAGCGGCAAGAAATGTGAGGCATTTTTTCATGATGATATCCTCTGAGAAACAACAGGTAGTACCTGATAAGTTTAGGACGTCATCACATGACAATTAACGCAAAAAATTGATGTTGAACTGCGCATTTTTTGAACAACTCATTTTGTGTTAATCAGCGCTATACCCTAATTAATTCGAGATTCCCTGTTGTGTGTGTTTACCACTTAGCGTTATGCGGGTATCTTACGCCGCTGTTAAAAGGAGAAAGCTATGCCCCCCCAGAAACCGGGATTACACCCACGAAACCGCCACAATGGCCGTTATGATCTTGCGACTTTATGCCAGGTTACGCCCGAACTGACGCAATTTCTCACCCTTACACCGGGTGGTGAGCAGAGCGTTGATTTCGCGAATCCCCAGGCTGTGAAGGCGCTGAACAAAGCATTGCTGGCACATTATTATGCGGTGGCAAACTGGGATATTCCGCAAGGTTTCCTGTGTCCGCCAGTGCCGGGGCGCGCGGATTACATTCATCATCTGGCCGATCTACTGGGGGAAACGACGGGAACTATTCCTGCCAATGCGAGCGTGCTGGATGTCGGGGTGGGGGCAAACTGTATTTATCCGCTTATCGGCGTGCATGAATATGGCTGGCGATTTACCGGTAGTGAGACCAGTGACGAAGCGTTTAGTAGCGCACAGGCGATCATCAACGCTAACCCTGGGTTAACCCGAGCTATCCGTTTGCGTCGTCAGAAAGATGCGTCGGCTATCTTCACCGGTATTATTCATAAAAATGAACAGTACGAAGCCACGCTTTGCAATCCGCCATTCCACGACTCTGCAGCCTCCGCCCGTGCAGGAAGCGAGCGCAAACGCCGCAACCTGGGGCAGGACAAAGATGATGCGCTGAACTTTGGCGGACAGCAGCAGGAGCTGTGGTGTGAAGGCGGTGAAGTGGCATTCATCAAGAAAATGATCGCTGAAAGCCAGACCTTTGGTCGGCAGGTCATGTGGTTCACAACGCTGGTATCGCGCGGTGAAAATTTGCCACCGCTGTATCATGCGTTAACGGACGCAGGTGCGGTGAAAGTGGTTAAAAAAGAGATGGCCCAGGGGCAAAAGCAGAGTCGCTTTATTGCCTGGACCTTTATGGATAACGATCAGCGCCGACGTTTTATGACGCGTAAACGCTAAATCGTAGGCTCAGTTGGCGGCAGTTGCCTACCGGACTGCGTTGAGCTATTTCCCGGTGCAGGCAGTACCTGATAGGTCTGCACCGGCGCGCGAACATTGGCCAGATCAAAATATTTTTTCACCTGACTGTCGAGCGCGAAACGCACGGTCCATTGCTTCAGCGGTAGTGTGGTAAAGGAGACCCGTAGCGTAAACGCCGTATTCGTTAAGCCGACAATTCCGGCGAATGACGGCTCACCGATGATGAGTCCCCGGATATCCTCCATGCCCATCACAGCGGCGACTGCATCTTTTAGCGCCTGATTGGCTTTATCAGCATCCTCATGGCGGTCAACGTCGTAATTGGCGACTACTGACCCAATCCCCCGCACGAAGTTGGCGAAGGTCGTTATCGAAGACCAGGGGATGATATGGTACGCCCCGGTGTCCTGCCGCACGCCTACCGAGCGAATAGACATGCGCTCAACTGTACCGGTTAACGGACCGATGGTAACTAAATCACCGGTGTTCATACCGTTTTCGAACTGGATAAAAATCCCGGTAATAATGTCTTTCACCAGCGTCTGTGAGCCGAAAGAAATCGCCAGACCCAGTGCACCTGCGCCCGCCAGTAACGGAGCGATATTGACGCCAATTTCTGACAGTACGATCATAATGGTGATAGTGCTGATAATCACCGCCAGCGCGTTGCGAAACAGTGTGAGCAGAGTTCGGGTTCGTGCGCTGGGTAACGGGCGGCCATGAATATCCGATGCCAGTCGGTTTTCAATCAGGCTGGCGAGGATCGTCCAGCCGATGGCGGAGAAAAATAATATCAGCGCGATGCGGATCAGGATATCAACCGTTTTTTCGCCCGCGCCGTAATGCAGCCAGTTCCAGAAATCGAACAGACCCCAGGCATTAAGTAGCAGCATTACCGCAACGCAGACGGTCAGGATCCGCGCAACGCTTAATGCCGTCGACAACCAGCCATTGAGTCGTTTTTGTAGTTCCGGATAGCTGCGCTGGGTGTGTGGCGATAGCGTAATCGTTTTGGCTATCCAGCGGGAGAACATACCGGATACAAACGCCGCAATACCGATAATCACCAGGCTGCGTAGCGTCGCGCCCATCATAAATTTCAGGCTGTTGCCTGGATCAAACAGTGAAAAGAAAAACAGCACAATAAAATAAGCACTGGCCAGCCAGTGCCAGACAAGCGCAAAGGCGCGGATAAACAGGCTAAAAAAAGCCAGCGAGCGCTCCGCCAGATTCTGCAAATGCTGTGTTATCTCTTTCTTGTTCCTGAAAATCAGATACAGCGCCCACAGCGTGATACATAACATGATGATAACGTTAGCCATGGCGCCGACCTGCACATTGACCTGATTAGAAATGATGGGAACCGCCACGATAAGTCCATAGCCAATCAGACTGCTTAATGAACTCAGACGCCGATTCCAGTAGCGTGCGCCCGCATCCTGAATGTTGAAGGGGCGTAGTTCTGCCACTGTCGGGCAAAATATCAGGCGCAGAATAGCCTTGAAAAACTCAATCAGCGCGAAAGCATTGAGAAACAAGCTTTGCTGGAAAGCGATGGTACGGCTACCGGCGTTCATTCTGTCACTCAGTATCTGTCCGATAAACAGCGTGAGCGCCAGCAGTAGTAAATCAATGATAAACGCGCCGATGATCATTGCGGGAAGTTGTAGCCAATTGCTGCGTTCGCGGTTTTTCCGCCGCGCCCATTGCCCCATTTTTCGATATAACGGCAACGCACACAGGCGTATCAGCCAGTAAAATCCGAATACCGAAACAGCCAGCATTAAAAAATGGGTCAGGGCATTGGTGAACGTTTGCGAATTAAAGGTTTTATGCGGCGCATCAGTGATGTTGCGATAAAGCTGAGCAAAGCGGCCGGAGAGAGCTTCACCGTAATGACGGCTGATATCAGTAACGTTTTCCAGAACCGTTTTTTCTTCAGTCAGTGTGGGTGGGACGATAGTTGGTACGGGATCGGGAGGAGGAGTTGCCGCGACTTTTCGCAACTGGCCAATCAACTCCTGACGGGAAGCTTCATTCTCCAGAACGTCTGCCAGCGCACCGTAGGCGGCTTTCTTTTGTTCAACGTCAGGTTCAGGCGCTGGTTCTGTTTGTGGGCTGGTGGACGCTGTTGACGTCACACCGGGTATTGTCACCGCCTGAGCCGGGACGCTCAGCAGACAAAAGAAGATGAACAGGATCCACCGCATGACTCCTCCCATGAGAAAAGAAATTCAAAAGGATAAGTATAGATGTCAGTGCGGGAGAAAATTGAAATGAGAGGATTCTGGTGTAGAACCTCCCTTCGGGGAAGGGAGGTATTTGTATCAGGAAACGTGCTGTAAAAATTCCTGCAAACGCTGGCTTGGCGGATTTTCAATCAGAGCTTGCGGATTACCATCTTCAGCAATACGGCCCTTATCAATGAAAATCAGACGAGAGGCCACTTTTTCGGCAAAGCCGATTTCGTGGGTCACAATCACCATTGTCATACCTTCTTCCGCCAGATCCTGCATGACCTTTAGAACTTCGTGACGCAGTTCCGGGTCAAGTGCTGAAGTCGGCTCATCGAACAGCATCATTTTCGGCTTCACCGCCAGCGCGCGGGCGATAGCTACGCGCTGCTGCTGACCGCCGGAAAGCTCAGAAGGATAGTGATGAGCACGCTCGGCCAGACCAACTTTCGCTAATAATTCTTTGGCCTGTTTCTCTGCCTGCTCTTTCGTCGCTCCACGTACGCGCAGTGGACCAAACATGACGTTTTCCAGTGCCGTCAGGTGTGGGAAAAGGTAGAACTGCTGGAACACCATTCCCGCTTCCTGGCGGATCAATCGTTCGTCTACCTTCGGGTCATTTACCTTCAGGCCATCGACGATCAGTTCACCCGAGGTGATTTCTTCCAGCTTGTTAATGCAGCGTAGTAGCGTGGATTTACCAGAACCGGAAGGCCCGATAATCACCACCACTTCACCCTGACCAATATTCAGATCAATGTTATGCAGCACCTGGGTTGGGCCAAAATGCTTAGAGACGTTTTTAAATTCAATCACAGGATTTTCATCCTTCTTTCCAGACGACGCAGAATGAAGCTCAGCACCAGCGTAATGATCAGATAGAACACCGCGACGGCGCTCCAGATTTCCAGTGCGCGGAAGTTACCGGCAATGATTTCCTGACCCTGACGGGTAAGTTCAGCGACACCAATGACAATAAACAACGAAGTATCTTTGATACTGATGATCCACTGGTTGCCCAACGGTGGCAGCATACGACGCAGTGCGAGAGGTAAAATAACGTGGCGAATGGTCTCAGTACGTGAGAGGCCAAGCGCCAGTCCAGCTTCGCTGAAGCCTTTATGGATTGAGAGTACCGCGCCGCGCGTGATTTCCGCGATGTAGGCCCCTGAGTTAATCATGATGGTGACAACGGCGGCGCTGAAGGGATCAATACGCAAGTCGTTAAACGCCATTGGCAGGGCGAAGTAGATAAACATCACCTGTACGACGATCGGCGTACCGCGGATGACTTCGATAAAGACCAGCGCAACGTGGTTGGCAATCCAACCTCCGAAGGTACGCGCAAATCCCGCTGCTAGTCCGATGATCAGACCGCCTGCCAGACCGAGGACCGAAATCCACAGGGTCATTTTGGCGCCTTCTATCAAAAGCGGAATGGCGGGCCAGATGGCACTCCAGTCAAACTGCATATGTCGTTCCTGTTACCGTGGTGAAAATATTCAAACAGCCAGCAGTGTCGGATTATCCGACCTGGGGCCAAAACGTAGGCCCGGTATGCGTAAGTGCTACCGGGCTCGACGAGCCGATGTTCAGGCTGTTTTATTTAGGTTCAGTACCGAACCATTTTTTGTAGATTTCGTTATAGGTGCCGTTTTCACGCAGTGTTTTCAGCGCACCGTTTACCTTCTCACGCAGTTCGTCGCTGCCTTTCGGGAAGGCGATACCGTACTGTTGGGCTTCCAGAGAGTCGCCTACAGCTTTGAACTGGCCATTACCCGCGGTTTTGATAAAGTAAAGAATGTTTGGTGTATCGTGCAGTACTGCATCTGCGCGATTTGTACCCAGTTCCATATATGCGTTATCGATGTTCGGGAACTGACGCAGATCTTTGGTTTTAATGTTCGCTTTCGCGTAATCCACTGAACCGGTGCCGCTCTTCACTGCAACGACTTTACCATCCAGATCTTTCACGCTTTTCACGTCGTTATTGTTTGCTTTAACCATCACTAACAGACCGCTTTTGTAGTAGCCGTCAGAGAAGTCGATCGCTTTTTTACGTTCTTCGGTGATGGTGATACCAGCCAGAGCCAAATCGATATTTTTGGTTTGCAGCGCCGGGATGATGCCGCTGAAATCCATAGGTTTCAGTTCATAATCCAGCTTCAGTTCTTTAGCTACGGCAGCCCACAGATCCACATCAAAACCAACGTATTTATCACCTTGTTTAAACTCAAATGGAACAAAGGCGGTGTCGGTTGCGACAACGAGTTTCTTATCCGCGGCATGAGATGACACCGCAAAAGCCAGGGTAAGTGCAGCCAGTGAAACTTTAAATACAGACTTCATAGCATTTCCTTTTATATCCACGGGGCGATCCCCTGCGAGAGCTTAAAACGTAATGAAAAAATCGTGCCAGTTTTGCAACTTATTGTTTTAAAAAGGAGACCTTTCGTTTTACTGCACAATAAGTAAGGCAATGCTGGTGATTTGCACCGTTTCGGGGCACTGATTTGGTGCATGAATAGTGCAGTACAAACGGTATGACTATTTAGCGTAAAAATTGTAGATAAAACAATCTTTCGTTAACGATTGTGTGAGGTGATTATTACAAATATTTTACTTTGAAGTGACGAACGATCAATGTTGTGCACCATAAAAGTGCAAAACCCCCGCGGGAGCGAGGGTATTATAGGGAATACTTATGACAGTTATTATTCGATGTTAGCTTCGATAAACCACAGGAATTTGTCGAGATCGCGTGATGCTGCTGTAAAGATATCGGCAGTATCTTCGTCTTTTGCTTCGTTAATGGCTTTACGCACGCTGTTAGCGACCACGGCATAACGTTCGGCCAGCTCTTTTAAGTGATCCTGAACGCTGTGGATGTCCAGCGGATAGCTTTTCAGTGACGTTTTGCTGTTAATTACCTGCGTTGTACCCAGTGCAACACCGCCCAGCTGTACGGCGCGCTCAGCCATGGTATCAAGGTGATCGGTTAGCGCAGTACGGAAGCCATCGAGCATTTCATGTACGGCAATAAAATTGGCACCGCGCATATTCCAGTGAGCCTGTTTAGTGATGAGTGACAGGTCGATGAACTGGATCACCTGCTGATTCAACAGCTCCACAGTAGCTTTTTTATCACTGTCGGATACATCGTTGCGGGTATAAAGGAGAGTGGATGCTTTTGTTTTTACCAGTTTTGCGGTAGTCATAATTTCATATCCTCTTGATATTTACGTCCCAGGTCATTCAACGGGAGTAAGTATAGACCTTATTTTGGATTTATTTTTCTGGCCTTACCTATCACTTTAATAGTGGAGAGCGAGGTGAATATAAAATGTTCAATAAAATCATTTGGATATATTGTTATTGTGTCAGTATCGGATATTTATTTTGCGTGCATCTGATGCAGATGAATATGATTATGAGAATGGATTAAGTGTAAGAATAATAATTACTGCGATAAACAGCAGGATATTCTGCATGGTTATGCAAACCATGCAGAATAATGGAAGGTTATTTAACGTCGAGTTCCTTAATTTGTGGCTCTCTGCGGATGGTAAGTGTCGACCCCATTGAGGCGGCAATGATTGCCCCTAAGGCCAGCGTCTGTACCATCGTCAGCGTTTCTCCAAGGAAAATCATCCCGGAAACGGCGGCCAGCGCGGGTTCCATGCTCATTAACGTACCAAAGGTACGCGTCGGTAATCGGGTCAACGCGATCATCTCCAGTGAGTAGGGAAGGGCCGTGGAGAGAACAGCCACCGCCAAACCTAGCGGGAGTATTGACCAGTGCCACAGCGCATCTCCAGCCTGCATCACGCCAATCGGAACAAAAATGAGTGCTGCTATCAATGAACCTACCGCCACGGTTGCAGGTCCATGTTCTTCGCCGGCCCGCTGCCCAGTCAGAATATAGACAGCCCAGCAGGCGCCAGCACCCAGCGCAAGCGCAGCACCGGTTAAGTCAACGTGTGATACGTCCTGGCCCAGCGGCAACAGGAACCAGAGTCCGAGTACGGCCAGCGCAACCCAAATAAAATCAACGGGACGTCGGGAAGAGAACAGCGCCACCGCGAGCGGTCCGGTAAATTCCAGTGCCACGGCAATACCCAACGGCACGGTCTGAATTGACAGGTAGAAAAGATAGTTCATCCCGCCTAGTGACAGGCCATAAAACAGCAGAGGAAGACGCTGTTCTTTTGCAAATCGTAAACGCCATGGTTTAAAGAATGCGATGAGGATTATCGTTCCCAGTGCAAGACGCAGCGCGGTAACACCAGGCGCGCCGACAAGGGGGAACAGTGATTTCGCCAGCGATGCTCCGCTTTGAATGGAGGACATAGCAATAAGCAAAACCAAAATAGGCAACCATACTGGCGCTTTACGTGACGACCCCGGCATCCTTTCTCCTGTCAAATGATGTTAATACACCTGCTCCTGCGGGCCGCCTCTGTTGGACTGCGGCCTGGATGAGTTTGTGTATAGAAAAGTAAAAGAGCGAGTGTAATGGAAATACGCTCAGCTGGTTGAGTATTCGTTGAAAAAAAAATTACTGAGATCCGTACAATGGCATGAAAATGATGGATTAATAATCTGCGTGATTAGGAATCATCTGGATGAATGTGCCATGTTGTGCGCGCAATAATGGCATAATTCGTTGGAAAAGTGATGTTAATTGAAAGAGATAGCGGTGTTTTGAAACGTTCTGTTACATGAAAAGCCTCGTTAGACATCGCTAATCGCAAAGAGTTTCCCATCAATTTTTGGTATATTTAAAACTTAGGATTTACTTGAAGCACATTTGAGGTGGTTATGAAAAAAATTGCATGTCTTTCAGCACTGGCCGCTGTTCTGGCTTTCTCCGCAGGTACCGCTGTAGCTGCTACTTCTACCGTTACCGGTGGTTACGCTCAGAGCGATGCTCAGGGCGCAGCGAACAAAATGAACGGTTTTAACCTGAAGTATCGCTACGAGCAGGACAACAGCCCGCTGGGCGTAATCGGTTCCTTCACTTACACTGAAAAAGATCGTACCGACGCTTCTGGCGACTACAACAAAACTCAGTACTACGGCATCACTGCTGGTCCTGCGTACCGTCTGAATGACTGGGCGAGCATCTACGGTGTTGTAGGTGTTGGTTACGGTAAATTCCAGGATGCAGCAACTCCTGCTGACAACCACACCACCAGCGACTACGGTTTCTCTTACGGTGCCGGTGTGCAGTTCAACCCGATCGAAAACGTTGCTCTGGACTTCTCTTACGAGCAGAGCCGTATTCGTAGCGTTGACGTAGGTACCTGGATCGCGGGTGTTGGTTACCGCTTCTAATCACTTCGGTGATATAAAAAATCCGCCTCTTGGGGCGGATTTTTTTTGCGTGCGGTTCTGGATGCTAGCGTGATTTTGTCTCGAAAATGTCGGTACCCAGATGGTTGTAATCTACCTTCTGCAATTTGAAGTTGGTGATGTAAACCGGCCCGGCTTTTTTCTCTGAGATAAAACGGTAGCTGTTGGTAATTTCCTTCGCACTGATCCCTGTCCACTGAGAGAAGAAACTCAAGAAATCATTCGCGGAGCGACGGGCTTTAATCACCCGATGTGCTTTATCATCGCTGGACAGTACCATAAAAGGAACCTGGAAGTTCTGCTGGAACTGATCGTCATGTGCCAGATACTGCACCTCTTTTCCACGTTCTTTAAAGGCCAGTCCATGATCGGAGAAATAGACCATCGAGAAGCTATCCCCGCTGTTACGTAGCTGATCGTAAAGCTGGCGCAGCAGGTCATCCGTTTGCGTCATGGTGTACAGATAACAGGAGGTCTCTTTCGACTGGACGAATGTTTCGTACTTCCCTTGTGTACGATCGCAGGCCTGCGGATGTGAACCCATTAAATGCAGCACAATCAGTTGTGGCTGGGTGCGCTCGGTTGCCAATACCTGAGCGGTCATCTTCAACAGCGCTTCATCACGGGTGTTTTTATCGGCTTCGAAGTCACCGTTTTTGAGGAAATGTACTTCGTCGGCCCGCTTGGCGATGCTTGCTATCGCTGTATCATATTCTCCAATCTGCCCCTGATTAGAGAACCACCATGTCTGGAAGCCAGCGCGGTTAGCCAGGGTGACAAAGTTGTCCTGGAACTGAGGCTTATTATCGACCACCCGATTCAGTGTTAAGCCAAGTGACTTCTGCGTTGAACCGCTCGCGGCAATGTAATCGGCAAAGATATAGCCATTAACGCTACTGGCAAATGGGGTATTATCCCAGTGACCGCCAAACGCACCTAGCGCATCGCGTCGGGCGCTCTCACCAATCACCACGACATAGGTATGGTATTTGGGTTTTACCCCTGTCACTGTCCAGCTATCTTTGACGCTTGCCAGTTTCGCCATCCGCTCCTGTTCATCGAGCACTTCGTTGTTGTTAACGATGACGTCTTTAGCAAAACGAAATACCGGGTAGCCAGTGTCTTTCAGTTTAAATACACCACCCCAGGCCAGGTTTTGCACGGGAGTAACAAAGAACGCCACGATGCTAAACAGCAAGCACAGGCTATCGAGCTTATTCCAGCGTGGTCTGTTCATCTCTTTTTTACGGCGAACGGCGATAACGCCAAGCGCAAAAATAAATACCCCAACCAGGTAGTTGTACCAGGGGAAGATCGTCAGGATCTCGGTGGACTCTTCCATGTTGGTCGAGTGCAGCGCCAGCAAGGTATTAAAGTTTGGCGAGCCGTAAGCCTGGCCGAACGGAAAGTACATCGCCGCAATCAATGAACAAATGCCAATCAGCACTTTCTGCGTGCGCGGCGCATAACGCCAAAGTAGCAGCAATATACAGGTAAAAGCGGCGCTATAGAGCAGGCTAAGCGGGTAGCCCAGTGCAAGGTTGATCAGCAGAGACTGTAAGAAATAAAGGCCAGTCCACGGGCTAATAGCTCGGCTACGAGCAATAAGTGAGTCTTTGAGGGTTAAATTCATATGCCACTGTTGCAAAAACGCCATGTGCTTACCCTGGCGCAAAGGGTCATTGCCTGCCTGAGAGAGCGAGAAGAGGGATGAGGTCCGCATCTGCGAGCCGCAATATACGCAGGGCTGCGAAAAGATAGAGTGTGCGCAGGAGAAGGTCAACTACTACAAAGAAATTGTTTTGGGATGGCAGTGGCAAAACGGACAAAAAGAAGGGTTATTGGGGCGTAATCTGTCACCGTAACTACGTTACAGCAGGAAAATGAAGCGGCGTACCGCGACGCCGCATTATTTACTTGAAGGTTTTTCCTGCTCTGGTTTGCTGTTAATCATGTCGCACAGCATAGAGATCAGCATCAACCGTACTTTAAAGGGAGAATGGCTAAACACGCGTATACACCTCTTGAATTCATTCATATGAACCTCCTGACTTCACGATCCCATCAGTCCTTGAGGGATGTCTTTATTATATACAGATATAGCACAGGCTATATTATATAGCTATTGCTAAAACGTTAATTTTTTGTGCCCACGCAACTCTGGTTTACAATGAGCGCTCTCTAATCAGATGCCGTTAACGCGTCACAGTAACGAGGAAGCAGAATGAGTCGTCGCGCAGGTACGCCAACAACAAAAAAAGTGACGCAATTGGTGAATGTTGAAGAACACGTTGAAGGGTTTCGCCAGGTCAGGGAGGCGCATCGACGCGAACTGATTGATGACTACGTTGAGCTGATTTCCGATCTCATTATCGAAGTCGGTGAAGCGCGCCAGGTGGATATGGCGGCACGTCTTGGGGTTTCCCAGCCCACCGTTGCCAAAATGCTGAAGCGCCTGGCGTCAGTAGGATTGATTGAAATGATCCCCTGGCGCGGTGTGTTTTTAACCGCAGAGGGCGAGAAGCTGGCTCAGGAGAGTCGCGAGCGTCATCAGATTGTGGAAAATTTTCTGCTGATGTTAGGGATCAGTCCAGAAATTGCCCGTCGTGATGCGGAGGGCATGGAACACCACGTGAGCAAGGAAACGCTGGAGGCTTTTAGCCGGTTTACGCAACAACATGGAACAGGCTCTGAATGAGTTTTCCTTTACTACGCGCTTTGCAGCGCGATCGCTTTTTCCAGTTGCTAATCATCGTCGGGATTATTCTAAGTCTGTTGACGCCGTTTGCGCCCCGGAGCTGGCCGGGGGCAATTGACTGGCACACGATCATTACGCTCAGTGGTCTGATGCTACTCACCAAAGGCGTGGAGTTAAGCGGTTACTTTGACGTGTTAGGGCGAAAAATGACTCGCCGTTTCAACACGGAACGTCAGCTGGCAATATTTATGGTGCTGGCTGCGGCGTTACTGTCGACGTTTTTGACCAACGATGTTGCTTTATTTATTGTCGTTCCGCTGACGATTACCCTGAAAAAACTGTGCGCTATCCCGGTTAACCGCCTCATCATCTTTGAGGCGCTGGCGGTTAACGCCGGATCGTTGCTGACGCCGATAGGAAATCCGCAGAACATCCTGATGTGGGGACGCTCTGGTCTTTCATTTGCGGCGTTTACCTGGCAAATGGCACCGCTTGCTGGCGCCATGATGCTGACGCTGGTGGTGCTCTGCTGGTTCAGTTTTCCGCATAAAGCCTTGCATTATCATACTGGTACATCTGCGCCTGACTGGCAACCTCGGCTGGTGTGGAGTTGTCTGGTGTTCTATATCGTCTTTTTGACGGCTCTGGAATTGAAGCAGGAACTCTGGGGGCTGGCGATTGTGGCTGCGGGGTTCATGGTCCTGGCTCGTCGCGTGATACTCAGCGTGGACTGGACGTTATTGCTGGTGTTTATGGCGATGTTCATTGATGTACATTTGCTGACGCAATTACCCCTGTTGCAAGGGATAGCTAACCAGATTGGGGCGCTCTCAGCGCCGGGGCTATGGTTGACGGCAATCGGCTTGTCACAGTTTATCAGTAATGTTCCCGGTACGATTTTGCTGTTGAACTATGTGCCACCGACGCAGTTGCTGGCCTGGGCTGTTAATATTGGCGGTTTTGGCCTGTTGCAGGGATCGCTGGCGAATATTATTGCATTACGGATGGCAAACGACCGGCGTATCTGGTGGCGTTTTCATCTGTACTCGGTGCCGATGCTGATATGGGCGATGCTGGTAGGATATGGATTGTTGTTGCTGATGTGATAGCGGCAAAGAGGCAATAAAAAAGGCGGATGATTCATCCGCCTTTTTCGTTTCTGGTCTGCTTAGTTCAGACGAACCGGCATACCGGAACGGTTTTGTACTGCCTGCTCAACGACGGACTGATCAACATCAGACTGACCGGTGATGCTGGTAATGCTCTTGTTCAGGGTAATCGGAACAATTTCCCCGCCTTCGAACTGCGCTTCAGTGGTTGACAGTGGGTTATGCACCTCAATGTAACGGCTACCATCTGGTTCAGTGGTGGCTTTCACTGGTTCATCGATAAACTGTACGCGAGTGCCGACCGGAACATTTTCAAACAGGAATTTGATGTCTTCGTTACGCAGACGCACGCAGCCGTGGCTGACGCGTAGGCCGACGCCGAAGTTAGCGTTGGTCCCGTGGATAGCGTACAGACGACCGATATACAGTGCGTACAAGCCCATCGGGTTATCCGGGCCTGCCGGAACTACGGCTGGCAGCGGTTCACCCGCAGCGCGGTACTCAGCGTGCATTTTCGCCGTTGGCGTCCAGGTTGGACCCGCTTTCTTACGTTCCACTTTGGTGGTCCAGTTGATAGGCGTGTCTTTGCCTAACTGGCCGATACCAATTGGTAAAACGATCACGGTATTGGTGCCTTTTGGATAGTAGTACAGACGCATTTCAGCGCTGTTGATAACAATACCTTCATGTACGGTATCCGGCAGAATCAACTGCTGCGGAATGTTCAGTACGGTACCGCCTTTCGGCAGGAAGGTGTCCACGCCTGGGTTTGCTTCCAGCATGTTGGACAGACCCATCTGGTATTCAGCCGCATAATACTCCAGCGGTTGGGTATTACCTTCAGGGATGGTGATGACCTGGTTCTGGCCAATCAAGCGACTACCATCGGTAGGCAGCGGATACGTGACGGCTGAAGCGGTATTACAAAAACCAACTACCGCGAGCGCCGCCGCGAAAAGCGTTGTCAATTTCATATTCATTTTTGCGAGATTCTGAAGCCAAGCAGGCTAGTGGGTTGAGATTTATGTAGTGTTGGGCACGCATTATATGTGCATTCTGAGCAACAAGGAATTCGGATGTGTACTAAATCACATTTTTTTCCGTTTGCTTTCACTTTATCCCTTCAGCACGAAGGCGCGATCTTATTTTAGAGTTATGGCATAATAAGCGGTTTGTCACATATTTCTTTCAGGATACGCCAGTGTTAGTTTCCAGCAACGTCACCATGCAGTTCGGCAGTAAGCCGCTGTTTGAAAATATTTCCGTCAAATTTGGCGGCGGCAACCGTTACGGCCTGATTGGCGCGAACGGTAGCGGTAAATCCACTTTTATGAAAATTCTCGGCGGCGATCTTGAGCCGACGCTGGGTAACGTTTCACTCGATCCGAACGAACGCATCGGTAAGCTGCGTCAGGATCAGTTTGCTTTTGAAGAGTTCACTGTGCTGGACACCGTTATTATGGGGCACGCTGAACTGTGGGAAGTGAAGCAGGAACGCGATCGTATCTATGCGCTGCCGGAAATGAGCGAAGAAGACGGCTATAAAGTTGCCGACCTCGAAGTGAAATACGGCGAGATGGACGGTTACTCCGCAGAAGCACGTGCGGGCGAATTGCTGCTGGGTGTGGGTATTCCGGTAGAACAACATTACGGACCGATGAGCGAAGTCGCTCCTGGCTGGAAACTGCGTGTGCTTCTGGCACAGGCGCTGTTCTCTAACCCGGATATTCTGTTGCTCGACGAACCAACGAACAACCTGGATATCGATACCATCCGCTGGCTGGAGCAGACGCTGAACGAGCGTGACAGCACCATGATCATCATTTCGCACGACCGTCACTTCCTGAACATGGTCTGTACGCACATGGCGGATCTGGACTACGGCGAGCTGCGTGTTTACCCAGGCAACTACGACGAATATATGACGGCGGCAACGCAGGCTCGCGAGCGTCTGTTGGCAGATAACGCCAAGAAAAAAGCGCAGATTGCCGATCTGCAATCTTTCGTCAGCCGCTTCAGTGCTAACGCGTCGAAATCTCGTCAGGCGACCTCTCGTGCGCGCCAGATTGATAAGATCAAACTCGATGAAGTGAAGGCCTCCAGCCGCCAGAACCCATTCATCCGTTTCGAGCAGGATAAGAAACTGTTCCGTAACGCGCTGGAAGTGGAAGCGCTGGCTAAAGGCTTTGATGAAGGCCCACTGTTTAAAAACTTCAACCTGCTTCTGGAAGTGGGCGAGAAGATTGCCATCCTGGGCGCTAACGGCGTGGGTAAATCAACCATGCTGAAAACGCTGGTGGGTGAACTGCAGCCGGATAACGGTACGGTGAAGTGGTCTGAAAACGCGCAAGTAGGTTACTACGCGCAGGATCACGAATATGAGTTTGAAAACGATCTGACCGTATTCGAGTGGATGAGCCAGTGGAAACAGGAAGGGGACGATGAGCAAGTTGTACGTAGCTTCCTCGGTCGCCTGCTGTTCAGCCAGGACGATATCAAAAAGCCTGCGAAGGTGCTGTCCGGTGGTGAAAAAGGGCGCATGCTGTTCGGTAAGCTGATGATGCAGAAACCGAATATTCTGGTGATGGATGAACCAACCAACCACCTGGATATGGAATCGATTGAATCGCTGAACATGGCGCTGGAAATGTATCAGGGCACGCTGATCTTCGTTTCTCACGACCGCGAGTTCGTGAGTTCGCTGGCAACTCGCGTGATTGAAATTACGCCGGAACGCGTAATCGACTTCACCGGTAACTACGAAGATTATCTGCGTAGTAAAGGGATCGACGGCTAAACATTGTGGCCCGGTGGCGCTACGCTGACCGGGCCAATAGTCTGCCTTGTAAGCCGGGTAAGGCGAAGTTGCCACCCGGCATTCAATTACACCACCCACTCACTCCCGTCTTTACCATTCACCAACAGTTGGCGTTGTTCCCCTATCGGTAACGAAACTTTCAGCGCTTTCCACGCCGGACGATAATCGCCACGGGATTTAACCTTGAGGTTAATGGTTGAACTGTCACATATCATCTCCCATTCAACCCACAAGGCATTACCGTTCTGATAGCCCCAGCTTTCACCATCGTCTTCAAACAGCAGACCTGTTGCCGTTCCCACACCTTTGAGTGGGAACAACTTCAGCTCACGCTTATTGTCTTCCTCTACACTGACGTGACTGATACGTTCGCTGACTGGCAAACCGGCACCTGCACGCACCAGTAGCGGCAGTTTTTCCAGCGGGGCATCGCGGGTGATCCACTGACCGCCGGAGAACCATTCGTGGGTGTAGAAATCGTACCAGCCGGTTTCATTGTCCGGTAACCAGACGCGACGCTGGCGTTGGCCCGCCTCAACCACGCTGGCGACTAAAATATCGCGGCCAAGCAGAAAGTCATCGCACTCTTCGAATGTCTGCTCATCGTGTTCATGGTCGAGGAACGTAGGACGCAGCATTGGTTCGTCGTCGGCATGCGCCTGCCAGAGCAGCGTATAAAAGTAGGGCAGCAGACGGTAACGTAGTTCAATCGCGCTGCGAATGGCCGGGGTGACGCCTGGGTACATCCAGGGTTCATTGACTGTATGGTCATCATTCCAGGAATGGATGGTAAAGCGTGGGTGCATCACGCCGTTTTGTATCCAGCGTACAAACAGTTCGGCATCTGGTTTGTTGCCTGAAAAACCGCCAACGTCGTGACCGACGTTATACAGCCCGGAAAGACTCATCCCCAGCCCCATCCGCGTGTTATAGCGCAGTGTGTCCCAACTGGTACGGTTATCGCCGCTCCAGGTTTGCACGTAGCGTTGCATTCCGGCGCAGCCTGAACGCGAGATCAGATAGGGACGTTTTTCCGGGGCAAACCGCTGTTGTGCTTCCAGCGAGGCACGCATCATGAGCAGTGGCATCACTGGTCGAATGTGCTTGATAGCAATCTCCTGACCAAAGCCGTTGCAGCGTGCTTCACCGTCCCAGACTTCAAACTCGTTGTTGTCGTTCCAGGTCGAGTCGATGCCCATTTCCAGCAGTTGGGTAGTAACTCCTTCCTGCCACCACTGAATGGTTTGTGGGTTGGTAAAGTCGAGGTTAGACCCTTCGTCATCCCAGAAACTTGAGCGTTCCGGCGCATTCGTTTCTGAATCACGAATGAACAGGCTCTTTTCGGCGACTTCGTTATAGCGTGGGTGGTCTTGCAATAAGCACGGTTTGATGTTTGCCGCGAGTTTCAGTCCAGCTTCATGGAAGGCGCGGGACATCACTTTCGGCTGCGGCACTTTATCGTAGTTCCAGTTGAAGACGTAGCGCTTACCATTGATCGAGGTATAGCCGGAAGAGAGCTGGAATGAATCGCACGGTATTGCATGCTTATCGCACAGGCGAATGAAGTTCATTAGCTGATTCTGTGCATCCGGGGCGTCAGTGTAATGCATCGTCGAGCCGCTATACCCCAGGCTCCACTTAGGTCCGAACAGGGTTTTTCCGGTCAAACGTACAAACGCTTTGGTGACGTCCAGGACGCGTTTTCCGGTAAACATGTAGTAATCAATATCTCCAGCTTCTGCCTGCCAGCGGCGATACGCGGTGTGATAGTTGTCAATTTCATTTCCCAGATCCAGCCAGCAACTGCTCAGATTGTCATAAAACAGACCGTAGCTCACATCATCACGACGGGTAATAGTAAACGGAATATGTTTGTACAACGGGTCGGTGCTGACAGCGTTATAACCCATTGCATCAAGATTACGCATTTCATAGCGTTTGCCATTGCGCTGCAAATTACCTGCTTTTTCACCTAAGCCATAAAAACGCTCATCTTTGCGACGACTCAGGTAGTGCGCCACGCCATCTCCGTGCGCATTTAGCAGGTAGGCACTGGTTGCGCGATCGCTGGCAAGCGGTTGCCATTCTCCGGCGTCATTACGATAGTGCCATTCCAGCCACAGGGGGTTATGTATAGTGACCCGTAGCTGTTTAGTGCTGATTGTCACCGTTTCATCCTGTTGTTCCAGAGTCCACGCAGGGCAGGTAAAACCGCTTAAATCATCGCGATGACGCCCCTCCCAGGGGACATCTTGCTGCGGGGCGATGCTCCAGGTTCTGTCCAGCGCCAGTTCACCTTTGCGTCTAATCAGTACGCGGAACAGATTGTCTTCCAGTACGTACAGGCACAGGTGGTGCTGGTTATCCACCAGCAGTTCCAGATGATGAGCCGACTGCTTATTAACGGTCCAGGTCTTCAGGGTTTTCATATGCAATACATCCACTATCAAGCGCGCTTGGCGCGACGTTCAGCAATAAATGCCACCAGGAAAATAGCGCCAATCAGGTCGAAGAAACCCATGGCGATGAATAGCGGGTTAAAGCCGATTTTGTCAGCGGTAACCCCAATTAAAAGGGAGAACAGGAAGCTGGCGATCCATGCCGCCGAACCACGCATGCCGTTCACGGTCGCCATCTGGCCTTTATCAAACGACTCTACGACCAGCGCACTTAACATGCAGGAGATGATCTGATGCCCGAAGCCGCCAATGGACATCAGGATCACGGCAATAATCGGATCCCGGGTGAGCGCTACCACGGCAAGTGAAATCATCAGGAATGCGCCGGTGACAGAACTGGCGATGGTTGAGTTAACTCGTGAACAGCCGAACAGGCGGGTATAGAGTTTGGTCAGATAACCACTTGCTACGCTACCCAGGTCGGCGGCGAGAAACGGTAGCCAGGCGAATAAGGCAATCTGCTTCAGATCCATATCGTATTCTTTGGCGAAGTAGAGCGGCATCCAAAAACTGAACACTGCCCAGGCCGGTTCGGCCATAAAAGCAGGGATGGCAATACCGTAAAAACGTTTGTTTTTAGCGACATCTTTCAGAGAGGTGAAAAAGGGCAGTTTTACCGGGGCGGCTTCATTATCCTGCTTGATCCAGGCCAGCTCGTCTTTGCTAAGATTCGGGTGCTGTTCCGGATTATGGTAGAACACCCACCACAGAATGACCCACAGCAGCGCCAGCACACCAGTGAACATGAATGCGCCCTGCCAGCCAAATGAGGCGTGCGCGAAATAAATAATTGGTGGAGCGAGCATTGCGCCAATCGAGAAACCCACACCAGCCCAACCGGCAGCAACAGGACGTTCAGCTTTCGGGAACCATTCGCCAAGGGTTTTGGCGTTGGCTGGGGTGGCGGCGGCTTCCGCACCGCCCATAAAGAAGCGCAGGATCGCCAAATGCAGCCAGCTACCAGCACCCGCGTGAGCGATACAAGCAATAGCCCACAAGCATGCGCAGACCATAAAGCCGAGCTTCAGACCGATTACATCAATTAACCAGCCGCACAGAGGTTGAAAAAGTGTATAGGCAAGCTGGAAGGCACCGACAATCCAGGAATATTGTTCGGTGGTAATACCCAGGCTCAGTTTTAGCTCCGGAGCCAGAATACCCAAAGAGTTTCGGGTGATGTAGTTAACCGTCACGCCAAGTAAAAAAAGCACCAGCACATACCAGCGCAAATTTTTAATCACCCGGCGAGTTTTATTTGCCGCAACCGTGTTGTTAATGTCCTGACTCATTTTTTCTCTCCACAAGACGGACGATGTAGGGGGAAATCCATTTCGATTGATATATATCTATCACTTTGATAGTTAATTGTTTTTTTAATTAATACTGATATCAAACTAGTATGGAAGCGTTGTGCAAATTAACCTTAAGCGAGAAATTTGGTCGGTAATAGCAGAATTTGTGCAAGCTTTCTCATAACCATGCCTCTGAATTTGGCATCATGCTTTCGAGGTCAGTTACTGCTTAATCTGAGTGCTGTGAAAATTTTTTCATTTACCTGGTGGACCGAGATCACAAAATGGATAAAAGGTTAAAAATCGCAGAAATTGCTGCCCGGACGCAGCTCTCTATCAGCACTGTTTCCCGCGTTCTCGCAGGGAAGGCCAACACCAGCGAAAAAGCACGGAGTAAGGTGCTGGCATGTGCGCGGGAACTGGGGGTGATGGAGGGAATGGCTGCGGGTCGACTGTTGCTGAATAATCTGTTGGTTTTTGCACCGCAACGGGCATTCGATGAGCGGTCTGATATCTTTTATTTCCGCGTTCTGCAAAGTTTAAGTAAAGGCTTGGCTTCCCATGAAGTAAGGCTGCGTTACTGCGCGCTGGAGGAGTTGGATAGTGATGCACAGCTTTTTCTGACACGCATCAATGAGCCGGAAACGCAGGCGGTGATTTTGCTGGGCATTGACGATCCGCATATTCATGATCTTATGGTTGATGTCGGCAAACCGTGTGTGTTGATCAATTGTCGCGACAGGCATGTTCGTTTGCCTGCAATCGCT
The DNA here is from genome assembly GCF_030333065.1 of Citrobacter sp. Cm046. Taxonomy (NCBI): domain Bacteria; kingdom Pseudomonadati; phylum Pseudomonadota; class Gammaproteobacteria; order Enterobacterales; family Enterobacteriaceae; genus Citrobacter; species Citrobacter sp. Cm046. The sequence goes on from NZ_JAOWGP010000034.1 coordinate 94,387, forward strand.
CCCGATCATCGTGCGGTTGGCGAACTGGCGGCCGAATACCTTTTTGAAATGGGACATCGGGAAATCATCAACGTGCTTTGTCTGCGTCGTTACACCATGGAGCTTCGGCTGGCAGGGATCCGCGATGCGTGGCAATCGCGAAATCTGAAATTTAATGACAAACGCGATCTACTGGTGGTGCCCAGTTTCAGTGCAAAAGAAACGGAGCTACAAATAAGCGAATGGCTGAAGCAGACGTCGGCGAAAACGCTACCGACCGCGTTTCTGGTTGGCGGGGATTTTATGGCGGCAGGGACGATCAGTGCCCTGCAAAAGCACGGGCTACGGGTACCACAGGATGTCTCGGTGATGAGCATTGATGGCTTTAATCTGGCGGCAGTTCAGGATGTTCTCTTAACTGCAGTACACGTTCCACGTGATGAGTTGGGCATTGAGGCGGTACATATGCTCCAGCAACGGCTGGTGCGACCCGATGCCCCGATTGGCACTCTGTTGCTTAATGGCGCGTTGACAATACGTGAATCAGTCCGGCGGATACGTCAGGGAAAACGACGCACCGCCGTAGAGAGAGAAGGCCTGTATGATGATTAAATCATTCCCAGTGCGCGTTTGCCGTGGATATTCAAATCCTCCAGCCTAAAGCGTCCTTCCCAGTCGGTTTCATAATCTTCGCGCGGAAAATCGCCCGGTGATGCGCCTTTTTCCAGTGCCGCCTTCACTTTATGGGCGTAGGCGAGATTTTTCTCGCACATCGGTGCGGCGGGAATGTACATCACATTACCCCAGCCCTGTTGATTTTCTACAGGGGCTACGGAGTGGATCACATCGCAATGCCACCAGACGGAATCTCCGGCCTCCAGTTGTGGAATGCTGGTTAGCGCTTCGATCAGCAGCGGATGCCATTGTTCTGAAACCGGCAGCACTCTTCCTGGCGCTACGCCGCACAGTTCATCTTCCGGGACATCATCCAGAAGTGGCCGCAACAGAATATAGGCCATGGCTTCAGGAACAGGCACTACGTGCAACAGCCCCTGGCCTGGCAACATATCGGACAACGCTGTCCAGCCCTGGAATGTACGAAACACCGAACATTTGGTCGTGTTATCCACCGTGTACTCTTCGACTTCAGTGCGGTGCGCCGCATGCCACGGATCGTATTTCGCCAGATTGCCATTAAAGACGTTGGCGAAAACGCGCTGATAGGCCGGAAGCAGCCAGCGTTCCAGTGCACCTGAGTCAGTATGTGCTCCAAGGCCTTTAGAGGTGGTTCCCGGTGGGCGGCGGCGAATACGGTCCGGATAGATGACGCTGACGTCCGGGTTAAACCACTGTTTACCCTCGCTTTCAAACGTCCACAGCCGGTTGAGAAGCGACTGCGCATTAGCCATCTCCTCGCTCTGGCGGGCCTGCATTTGCGCCTGTGACCAGTAAATCGGATAGATCTCAGGACGTGATGCGCTCAGGGTACCGAAGAAATTGTCTCCCGGTCCTTTGTAGACCTCATCAAAGCGGTTGCGGTCCAGATAGTCCAACATTGACTGATCCCAGCCGAGAGCCTGTTCGCGGGGGAAATGGCCTTTGATAACCGCGCATCCGCGACGTTTAATCAGCTCACGCTGTTCTGATGTGACAGTACCTGCTTTGATATCGGCATAAGAGAGCATCGGCCAGACGGCATCACCCTGCGCTTTGAGGGCGTTGATCTCTGCCACCCTCGTGGCAATGGTATCGCTAAGCTGATTGAAGATCTGTTGGACATCACCAAGTTGCGCCCGCAGTTCCTGCTTCATCTGACGGATTGCTGCTTTATGATCAGCAGGCAATGTGTCGCTGGTAAAAGTAAAAGCCATAACCACCTCACATAAATCTTCATTCGAAACTAATTTAACTTACATATGACAATATAAGTTATAAATAAGTTAATGCAAGTTTAATAATTTGATGAGGGCGCAGAATGCAAAAAGAGAGAAAACCGGAGTGGAGTACTCCGGTAGACAGGCTCAGGCGTTAAAGGGGGAGGTGTTATCCAGCACGGCCTGAATCACGTTCAGAGCACCCTGATGGTTGTTATCACTGGTCTGATAACGGGCAATGGATTTGATGCTCTCGGCTGCGTTTGCCATGGCGAAAGAGTAGCGTGCCATTTTCAGCATTTCTGCATCGTTGCCGCTGTCGCCAATTGCTACCACGTTCTGCGGAGACAGGTTCCAGCGTTTTAGCAGGCGGCTGATACCATTCGCTTTGTGCAAACCTGGAATAATCAGGTCAATAAAGCCAAAGCCGCTGGTGACGGGCTTCATAATGCCGTCCAGCGAGGTATGCAGATGGTCAATTACCAACGGGATTTGCTGATCGGGCAGATTTAGTGAGAACTTAAACAGCACATCATCGATATCCTGATAATCCTTTACCGGTTTTAGCCGGTGATAGTGTTTCGACATCAGGGAGACAAAGGCGTCCGGCGCATTTTCACTGACGTAGGCGCTTTGCAGACCACAGGCTACGAAGTTGAGCTGTTTATCTTTTAGCAGCTCGCCAATGACGATACGGGATTCATGGCGGGTAAGCTCGCCGTGAAACAGCTGTTTACCATGCTCATACACCAGCGCACCGTTCTCTGCGACAAAAGAGATCTCATCTTTGAGTTCCGGGAAAAAGGAAATGAGCTGGTAATACTGGTTACCGCTGGCGACGACAAATTCAATGCCTTGTTTTTTCAATTGCTGATACTGCGCCATAAATCGTTCACGATCGTATTGCTTGGCGTCGTCGAGAAAAGTTCCGTCCATATCGGTGACGATAACTTTGATGGTCATAAATGCTCCTGGCTTTCACTGCAACCAGCAACATTCTAATAACAATGTGACCTACAGCACAAATTTAATTTCGAATGAAAGTTTCCACTTCGTCTTTCACGCCACAGGTGCGTTGGCAGTGGTGGTTCGCCCCAGTCGCTTACTGATGTAAGCTCCTGGGGACGTACCGCCTTGCCGCGTTCCTGCAACTTGAAATCCATTGGGGAATGGTTCAAGACTGGATAAACACGGTAGTTATCCGATTGGTGCTACAGCATATGTTCCGTACGGGCGATGATATCGTCCTGCGCATCCGGAGACAGGGCGGTGAAGAAGGCGGAGTAGCCAGCGACACGCACCACCAGATCACGATACTGATCCGGATGTTTTTTGGCTTCCAGCAGCGTTTCACGGGAAACGATGTTGTACTGAATATGCCAGCCTTTGTGCTCTTCAAAGAAGGTGCGCAGCAGGATCATTAGTTTCTGCTTATCAGACTCATTCTCCAGCGTCGCTGGATTCAGTTTCTGATTGAGCAGTACGCCGCCGAGAATCGAGCCGGTAGGCAACTTGCCAACCGAACCAATAACCGCAGTCGGACCGAGATGATCGGTGCCGGAGGCCGGGCTCGCGCCTTCCGCCAACGGAGTATGGGCTTTACGGCCATCCGGCGTCGCCATAGTTGCTGCACCAAACGGCACGTTTGCGGAGATGGAAGAGGTACCGGCATAGTAATTGCCACCAACCGGGCCACGGCCGTAACGTGGGTTATGGTACTGTTTCAGTTCGTCGATATAGGTCTGATAAGCGCGGGCCAACAGAGTATCGACGCTGTCATCATCATTACCGTATTTTGGCGCACCGTTGATCAGACGCTGGCGTAACTGCTCATGAGTCAGACCGTCAAAGTCATCTTCCAGTGCGGCAGCCAGCTGTTGCTGACCAATAACCCCCTGTTCGAAGACTAACTTTTTCACTGCCGCCAGACTGTTGCCGAGGTTAGCAATACCGACCTGCAAGCCAGATACCCAGTCATACTTTGCGCCGCCTTGCTTAATGCTTTTTGCACGCTCAATACAATCGTCTACCAGTGCGGAGCAGAGAATGTCATGAACATTTTCCTCCAGCATGGTATCGACTACGTACTCAATCTCGATGGATTTACGTGTGTAATAGCGGATCTGCGTATCCCAGGCAGCCATTACTTCGTCGAAATTATCGAAGTTACCCGCGGAGAGTGCTTTTTCCTGTGGCAGGAACACTTTCCCGCTGGTGGCATCACGACCACCTTCCAGTGCAGCCAGCATTACGCGGGCAAAGTTGATAAAGCTCATTCCGGTGCAGCGGTAGCCCCACTTACCGCCAACGGCGGTTTCGATGCAGCCAATCGCCGCATAGTCGTAAGCGTCCTGAGGTTCAATACCGAGCTTAATGAATTCCGGGATGACGATTTCATCATTGTTAAAGGCCGGCATCCCGAAACCGCAGCGAATTACCTGTACGCAGGCATCAAGGAAATCGTTACTCATTCCCGCGTGATAGCGCACGCTGAGGTTTGGCTGAGTTGAACGAAGACGACCGCAAGATTCCAGAATGGCATAAGAGAGCGGATTGACCGCATCTGTTGGTTGACCGTTAAGCAGATTTTGCCCGCCAATGGTAACGTTTTGATATAACGGGCTGCCTGCTGACGCTTTTGAGTGGGACCCGGAGCGGATTTTGTTCACTTCCAGCAGTTTCAGCCAGCAGCTGTGCAGCAGTTCAATGGCATGCTCACGATCCAGTGACTGGTTCAGCTCCACGTCACGACGATAGAACGGATAGAGATACTGGTCCATGCGACCAAACGATACCGAGTGACCGTTTGATTCAATTTGCAGAATCAACTGGATGAAGTAGCACAATTGCAGCGCTTGCCAGAAGGTCTGCGGTGGCTGGTGGGCAATAACATCGCAGTTTTCCGCTATTGCCAGCAGTTCATCGCGGCGACTTTCGCGGGTCTCAGTGGCCGCCATTTCACGCGCCAGGTCGGCAAAACGCTCAATGTGCAGACTCACCGCGTCGAGGACGATATCAATGGCTTTCAGGAACTGATCGCCATGCAGGTCTTCCAGGCAGGTGAGGTTAATGCGGGCACGGCGCTCGTCGACTTTGTGGCGCAGACCATCAAGACCTTTTTCCAGCACCAGCGGGAAGTTTACCGCCAGATGCGCATCACCAGAGGTCATGTTGCCTTCGGCTTTGATAATACCGGTTTCCAGCAAACCTTTTTGTTCGTCGGTGAACATACCGTAGCAGCGATCCTGCACGGTCTGACCACGCCACCACGGGCAAATTTCATGCAGTACCCGCTTGTTTTCTTCGCTAACCGCAAAGCCTGCGCCTGGTCGATCCGCCAGGTCGTCGATCTCTTTTTCAATCCAGGAAACGGTATATTCCGGGAAGATAGGCGCGGCGCGCACTTCGCTTGCCTGGTTACCTATAATCAGCTCGTCATGCTTGATCCAGATTGTTCGTTCCGCCAGATGATGCGCTAGTGCCAGCGCGCGCCGAACCGGGACAGGCTTATCCAGATGTTGCTGATACATCTCGGTGTAGTGTTGGGCGCGCTCAGTACAGACTGGCGGTTTCACGATGTGGATCAGGGCCGTTTTGTGCGCTTTGATACGATCGCTGAGTATATCCAGTTTCAGTGTGGTCATGGCGGTTATCCTCGTAGGGTCGCGGTTAAACCTTTATGGCAGGCATACTGCTCGGCAAATTCAAGCAATGCAGGCGCATCAAGCGGTTTATCCGGGGCGTTGTAGGGTTGACTGAGTAAGTGGTATTTGTTGATGCCCAGGGTGTGGTAGGGCAAAAAATGAATCTCACCGACGTGAAGTTCATCGGCGGCAAAATCGGTAATGGCTTTGATGGCTGCTTCGTCAGCGTTGAATCCCTGAATTAACGGCACGCGGATAATCATTTTTTTACCGGCCGCGGCCAGTTTTTTCAGATTTTCCAGTACGCGTGAGGCGCTACCATCGGTCCACTGTTTAAACGGCGCATCGGCCACATGTTTTAGATCGGCAAGAAACAGATCGATGTCTGGTAATGAAGGTTCAATATACTTCCAGGGTACATGCAGACAGGTTTCGACGGCCGTGTGAATACCTGCGTCGTGGCTGGCTTTCAATAATTCTGCTGCCAGTTCCGGCTGCATAAACGGTTCGCCGCCGGAAAGCGTTATCCCGCCACCGCTGCGATCGTAAAACGGTTTATCGCGCAGCACGGTGGACATGATTTCTTCCACACTTTTGACTTCGCCGCAAACGGTCAGTGCCTGAGTTGGGCAGCAGTGGGTCAGTGCAGCGATCGCTTCATCACTTAGTTTTTCGCGATGGATTAACAGGCCGTTCAGCGCACGCTCAATCACCGCGGGTGCGGCCTGAGCACACAGGTCGCACCCGTCCAGGCACAGACGCGCGTCGTATAACAGATCCTGTGTACGGGCGCGACTCTCTGGATTCTGGCACCAGCGACAGCCCAGGGAGCATCCTTTAAGGAACACTACGGTACGGATACCGGGACCATCGTGAGTGGAATAGCGCTGAATATTGAAAATCATAAGCGGCCTCTTTTCTTTCATATAAAGATTAAATTACTTTCGAATGAAAGTTATATTGACGTGCGTCAACTAACTGCGAGGTTTTGCCGTGCTACCTTTTATCCAGGCAAATATTCGTTGAGGAAAGGTTATGGAACTCTATTTAGATACGTCTGACATTGACGCGGTGAAAGCCCTGGCGCGTATTTTTCCGCTGGCAGGAGTGACCACAAACCCGAGCATTGTGGCAGCAGGCAAGAAGACGCTGGAGATGTTACTACCGGCTTTGTATGACGCGATGGGAGGCCGGGGGCGTCTGTTTGCTCAGGTAATGGCGACGACCGCTGAGGGTATGGTTAGCGATGCGCGTAAACTTCGGGCCATTATTCCTGATATCGTGGTGAAAGTACCGGTCACAGCAGAAGGTCTGGCGGCGATTAAGTTACTGAAGGAAGAAGGGATCCCGACGCTGGGCACGGGAGTATATGGTGCGGCACAGGGATTGTTAGCTGCGCTGGCGGGAGCAGAATACGTTGCACCTTATGTTAACCGCGTGGATGCGCAGGGGGGCGATGGGATTCAGATGGTGGCCGATCTGCAGAACTTACTGAAAATGCACGCTCCGCACGCCAAAGTTCTGGCTGCCAGCTTTAAAACGCCACGTCAGGCGCTGGATTGCCTGCTGGTCGGCTGCGAAGCCATCACACTGCCGTTGGATGTTGCTCAGCAGATGATAAGTTCCCCAGCTGTTGATGCCGCTGTAGCCAAGTTTGAGCACGACTGGCAGGGGGCGTTTGGTCGGACATCTCTTTAAGCCGAATATGCCGGGTTGGCCCGGCATTTCTGCGTACACTATCCCGCAAAAATGAATCCGTTACAGTTGAGGCGGTTTATCTCCGAACTGTGTTCGTATATCCGATAAAGTCTGGGTGTTATCCGTCACGATGGCGAGTACAGTCGCGTCATTATGTGAATCAGGTGACGGACCACCATGAAGAAATCGTCCACTTCCACACCGCACGATGCGCTATTTAAAACATTTTTAAAGTATCCGGAGACTGCCCGCGACTTTATTGAAATTCATCTTCCCTCCAGGTTACGTACATTATGCGATCTCACGACATTAGAACTGAAACCCGCCAGTTTCATCGAAGAAAACTTGCGCGCCTATTATTCCGATGTGCTCTGGTCGATGAAAACCAGTGAGGGTGATGGTTATATCTATGTGGTGATTGAACATCAAAGCAGTCCCGATATTCATATGGCGTTTCGCCTGATGCGTTATGCGATAGCGGCAATGCAAAGCCATCTCGACGCTGGGCATGACACGTTACCGTTAGTGGTACCGATGCTGTTTTATCACGGCATCGACACGCCTTACCCTTTCTCGTTGTGCTGGCTGGATGAGTTCGATAATCCGGCGTTGGCACATCAGCTTTACCTGTCGGCATTTCCATTAGTGGATATCACAGTCGTTCCGGATGATGACATCATGCAGCACCGACGCGTAGCGCTTCTGGAGCTGATGCAAAAACATATTCGTCGGCGTGATCTGATGGGGCTGGCAGACAAAGTGGCCTCGCTCCTGACTACTGGAACCACTAATGACAGCCAGCTAAAAGCGCTGTTTAATTACCTGCTTATCCAGCACGGACACAAACCGAGATTTAGTCGATTTATGCGTAAACTGGCGCAGCAGGTACCCGGATACAAGGAGAGTACAATGAACATTGTAGAAAAAATACGCAGGGCGGGACAGAGGAAAGGGCTGCGGGAAGGTATGCAACGTGGTCTTGAAAAAGGTTTAGCCGAAGGGCGCCGTGAGGAAGCGTTGCGTATTGCTGGCTCAATGCTGGAAGACGGTCTTCCACGGGAGTTGATCGTCAGAATCACCGGGCTTTCTGAGGATGATGTTAAATCACAGAGGCATTGAACACTGGCTTTATGCAGCCCCGGCGAGTGTGTGTCACCGGGGGCTACATATTACTGCCCGCACACCTCGCAGCCTGGGTTACGCATTAGCTTCATTTCGCGAAACTGGCAGGTCATTGCATCGTACATCACGATCTTTCCTGTCGCTGGTTTACCGTAGTTTGCCAGTAACTTAATCGCTTCCATTGCCTGCAATGAACCGATCACGCCAATTAGCGGAGACATCACCCCGGCTTCCACGCAGGTTAAGGCGTTTTCGCCAAACAGTCGGCTCAGGCAGCGATAGCAGGGCTCTCCGTCCTGCCAGGTAAATACGCTGATTTGCCCTTCCATGCGAATTGCCGCACCGGACACAAGTGGAATCTTAGTGGCAAAACAGGCGGCATTTAGCTGATTACGCACCGCGACATTATCGGTACAATCCAGCACCAGATCATGCTCAGCAATTAGCGTATGAATAGCGGCATCATCCAGCAGCGCATTGATTGGCGTAATCGTAATATGTGGATTGATCCGCGCCAGTGCGTCTCGAGCAGACTCTACTTTTGGCATCCCTACCGTAGCATCGCTGTGAAGCGTCTGGCGCTGGAGGTTAGAAACTGAAACGGTATCAAAGTCGAGCAGGGTCAAATGCCCGATACCCGCACCCGCCAGGTACTGGGTAGCAGCACAACCAAGTCCTCCCAGACCAACGACCAGTACCCGCGCCTCTTTAAGCGCTTCCTGACCTTCAAAATCAAAGCCGCGCAGGATGATTTGCCGGTTATAGCGCATCATCTCCTGGTCGCTGAGTTCTGCCATTACAGGCCTCCAAACAGTGCGTTAAACGGTTCGACCTCTACCCACTCTCCGGCCTCCACGTTACCGCGGTCGCGCTCCAGTACAATAAAACAGTTACCCTGGCTGAAGGAGCTAAAAATATGCGAGCCCTGATGACCGGTGGTGGTGACCTCCAGTTCGCCCTCTGCCGTGCGCTGCAATACTCCGCGTTGGAAATCCAGGCGCCCTGGCGTTTTTTTCAGGCGTGATGCGGTGCGCACGCGCTGGCGAGGTGGAAGCCCGCTGGCCGTATTACCACTGAGTTTCGCTAAAAGTGGCTGCACGAGTTGATAGAAGGTGAGGGCTGCAGAAACCGGGTTGCCTGGCAGGCCGCAAAACCAGCTATTGCTTAGTTTACCGAAAGCAAATGGCTTGCCTGGCTTGATCGCCAGCTTCCAGAACGCGATCTCTCCCAGTTCTTCCAGTATGGTTTTGGTGTAGTCTGCTTCACCCACAGAAACACCGCCGGAACTGATAACCACGTCGGCCTGGCTGTCAGCTTCGATAAACGCCGCGCGTAACGCATTTGGATCGTCGCGGATAATGCCTAAGTTGATTACTTCGCAGCCCAACTGTTGCAGCATGAGATGCACGGTCAGGCGGTTGGTGTCATAAATTTGTCCGTCGCCCAGTGGTTGGCCTGGCAACTGCAATTCATCACCGGTGGAGAAGAGTGCTACGCGCACTTTGCGAACCACCTGGACCTCAGCTATACCCAGCGATGCCAGAACGGGGAGTTCAGCCGTCGTCAGGCGAGTTCCTGCGGGAAAGACAACAGCGCCGTTGGAAATATCTTCGCCGCGCCGACGGATATTTTGCCCGGTGCGGACATCCGCAGTAAAACGGATGCCGCCGTCAGTTTGTTCGGTTTGTTCCTGCATCACCACCGCTTCACAACCGGCAGGAACCGGTGCGCCAGTCATAATACGAATGCAGGTTCCCGCTGGCCATTCACCATGGTAAGGCTGACCGGCAAAGGCTTTACCTGCAACAGTCAGCGGCTGACCGGATTGTAGATCCTCTACACGTACCGCGTAGCCGTCCATTGCCGAGTTATCAAATCCCGGTACATCACAAGGGGAGACTACGTCAGTTGCCAGAATGCGACCGAAGCATTGAACCAGGGGCAACGTTTCGACTGCGGTGAGTGGGGTAATAGACGACAGCATCTGAGTGAGTGCCGTTTCGAGCGGCATCAGTCCGGTGGTAAATTCCATGAGAAGACTCCTGCGAGGCAAAATCGAATCTGGCCATTATGTCAGAAAACAGGCGTCGACAGTATGCCACCTCAGTCTTAGGTGCGGGGCTTTATCTTTACATGACGTCTGCATCTTTCTATATTCAAAAATCGAATCAATAACTCACAGAATTTCTGATATTTATAACCCCGATACCAGCCACCTTAATGGACGATAAAAATGAGCAAAGCAGTCATTGCAATTCACGGTGGTGCTGGCGCAATAACCCGCTCACAACTGAGTCAGGAGCAGGAGTTACGTTATATACAGGCGCTGTCAGATGTCGTTGAGGTGGGGCAACGGATGCTTGAAGCGGGTCAAAACGCGCTGGATGTCGTCACCGAAGCCGTACGCCTGCTTGAAGAGTGCCCTCTGTTCAATGCCGGAATTGGTGCGGTGTTTACCCGTGATGAAACCCATGAGCTGGATGCTTGCGTTATGGACGGTAATACGCTGAAGGCGGGAGCTGTTGCCGGGGTTAGCCACCTGCGAAACCCGATCCTTGCTGCTCGTCTGGTGATGGAGCACAGTCCGCATGTCATGATGGTGGGGGAAGGGGCGGAAAATTTTGCCATTGCGCAGGGAATGACGCGCGTTGCTGCCGATATTTTCTCTACACCAGAGCGTTTTGCACAGCTTGTGGCGGCGCGTACGGCGGATGAGACGATACTTGATCATAGTGGTTCGCCATTGGACGAACGCAATAAAATGGGGACCGTCGGTGCGGTAGCGCTGGATCAGTACGGCAATCTGGCTGCTGCGACATCAACGGGTGGTATGACCAACAAATTGCCGGGGCGCGTCGGTGACAGTCCGCTGGTCGGTGCGGGGTGTTATGCCAATAATGCCAGTGTTGCTGTCTCCTGTACGGGAACTGGCGAAGTATTTATTCGTGCGCTGGCTGCTTATGACATTGCGGCGCTGATGGATTATGGCGGTCTGAGCTTATCAGAGGCGTGCGAACGCGTGGTGATGGAGAAATTACCGGCGTTGGGCGGCAGCGGTGGGCTAATCGCCGTCGATCATGAAGGTAACGTCGCTTTACCGTTTAATAGTGAAGGCATGTACCGTGCATGGGGATATGCCGGCGATACGCCAACTACCGGTATTTACCGGGAGAAAGGAGATACCGTTGCCACACAGTGATGAGCTTGATGTCAGCGATGTGCTGGCGGTCAGCAACCTGAATATTGCCTTTGAGCAGGAGCAGCAACGTATCAGCGCGGTGCGTAATCTGTCATTTCGCCTGAAGCGTGGAGAAACGCTGGCGATTGTTGGCGAATCCGGTTCAGGGAAATCAGTAACTGCTTTGTCACTAATGCGTCTGATAGAACAGGCGGGCGGTGAAGTAAGTTGCGATGAGATGCTGCTTCGGCGACGCAACCGACAGGTAATTGAGCTCGGTGAACAAAGCGCCTCGCAGATGCGTCATGTACGCGGTGCGGATATCGCGATGATCTTCCAGGAGCCGATGACGTCACTCAACCCGGTGTTTACCGTTGGCGAACAGATTGCCGAGTCTATTCGCTTACATCAGGGCGCAAATCGTGAAGATGCGATGGCGGAGGCCAAACGAATGCTCGACCAGGTGCGTATTCCCGAGTCGAGGGCCATTTTATCGCGCTACCCGCATCAGCTTTCCGGCGGCATGCGTCAGCGGGTGATGATTGCGATGGCGCTCTCTTGCCGTCCTGCGGTATTGATTGCTGATGAGCCGACAACTGCGCTGGATGTCACTATTCAGTCACAGATCCTTCAGCTGATCAAAGTGTTACAGCAGGATATGTCCATGGGAGTGATATTTATCACCCACGATATGGGGGTTGTTGCCGATATAGCCGATCGTGTGCTGGTAATGTATCAGGGGGAAGCTGTAGAAACCGGCAGCGTTGAACAGATTTTTCACGCCCCCCAACATCCCTACACTAAAGCGCTTCTGGCAGCCGTACCGCAGCTTGGAGCGATGAGCGGGCATGACCTTCCGCGTCGGTTTCCGCTTATTTCCCTGCATGATCCTGACCATATTGAACCAGAGACTGAACAGGACACCGTGGTTGAGGGGGAGCCGATTTTGCGGGTACGCAATCTGGTGACGCGTTTTCCATTGCGTAGCGGCATTCTTAATCGCGTAACTCGCGAAGTTCATGCAGTAGAAAACGTCAGCTTTGATCTCTGGCCCGGTGAAACGCTATCGCTGGTTGGGGAGTCAGGCTGCGGTAAGTCCACCACCGGGCGCGCGTTGTTGCGTCTGGTGGAGTCCCAGCGTGGGGAGATAACGTTCAACGGCCAACGTATTGATACGCTGGCGGCCAGCAAGCTGCAGCCGCTGCGCCGGGATATACAATTTATCTTCCAGGACCCTTATGCATCACTGGATCCTCGCCAGACGGTGGGATATTCGATTCTGGAACCGCTGCGGGTTCATGGTTTACTGCAAGGCGATGCAGCGGCAAAACGCGTGGCATGGTTGCTGGAGCGTGTTGGCTTGCTTCCTGAGCATGCCTGGCGTTATCCGCATGAATTTTCAGGCGGGCAGCGTCAGCGCATTTGCATTGCCCGGGCGCTGGCGCTGAATCCGAAAGTGATTATCGCCGATGAGTCTGTTTCCGCACTGGATGTCTCAATTCGTGGACAGATTATCAACCTGTTGCTCGACCTGCAGCGCGAAATGGGTATCGCATACCTGTTTATTTCTCACGATATGGCGGTAGTAGAGCGTATCAGTCACCGTGTGGCGGTGATGTATCTGGGACAAATTGTAGAAATTGGGACCCGGCGGGCGGTGTTTGAAAATCCTCAACATCCCTATACCCGAAAATTGATGTCGGCAGTACCAGTCGCCGACCCATCTCATCACCGGCCGCAGCGCGTACTGCTGTCGGATGATATCCCCAGCAATATCCGCAAACGCGGTGAAGAAATCTTCCCCGTCTCACTCCAGTTAGTTGGGCCGGGGCATTATGTTGCGCGTTCGCAAGCGGATAATGCGCTTTCGCGTTTATAACAGGCAGGCAGGGTTCAGGAGAATAACATGACAAAAATTGTTGCTCGAAAATGGCTGGTTGCTCTGGGGGTAGCCTCTGCACTGGCTGCGTCTCCTTCCTGGGCTGCCAAAAATGTGGTGGTGGCGGTAGGGTCTAATTTCACTACGCTCGATCCGTATGATGCGAACGATACGCTGTCACAGGCGGTGGCGAAGTCGTTTTATCAGGGATTGTTCGGTCTTGATAAAGAGATGAAACTGAAAAACGTGCTGGCGGAAAGCTACACCGTTTCCGCCGATGGCCTGACGTACCTCGTCAAACTGCGCCAGGGCGTGAAGTTTCAGGATGGGACCGACTTCAATGCCGCTGCGGTAAAAGCCAACCTTGATCGAGCCAGTAATCCGGAAAACCATCTTAAACGCTACAATTTGTATAAGAATATTGATAAAACCGAGGCCGTCGATCCGTCTACGGTGAAGATCACGCTAAAACAACCGTTCTCTGCATTTATCAATATCCTGGCGCATCCGGCAACGGCGATGATTTCACCAGCAGCACTGGAAAAGTACGGCAAGGAGATTGGTTTCCATCCTGTTGGTACCGGCCCTTATCAACTGGATACCTGGAATCAGACCGATTTTGTTAAGGTGAAGAAGTTCCCTGGCTACTGGCAGCAGGGATTGCCAAAGCTTGATACGATTACCTGGCGTCCGGTAACGGACAACAATACCCGTGCGGCAATGTTGCAGACGGGTGAAGCCCAGTTTGCTTTCCCGATCCCTTACGAGCAGGCTGCGTTACTGGCGAAGAACAAAAATCTGCAACTGGTTGCCAGCCCGTCAATAATGCAGCGTTATATCAGTATGAACGTCACGCAAAAACCGTTCGACAACCCGAAGGTGCGTGAGGCGCTGAATTATGCCATCAACCGTCAGGCGCTGGTGAAAGTAGCTTTTGCCGGTTACGCGACGCCAGCGACAGGTGTTCTTCCTCCGGCGATTGCCTACGCACAAAGCTATACGCCGTGGCCTTACGATCCGGCAAAGGCACGTGAATTGTTAAAAGAGGCGGGTTATCCCAACGGGTTTACCACCACACTGTGGTCGTCGCATAACCACAGCACCGCGCAGAAAGTTCTGCAATTTACGCAGCAGCAGTTAGCGCAGGTGGGCATTAAAGCACAGGTCACGGCGATGGATGCCGGACAGCGAGCCGCCGAAGTTGAAGGGAAGGCGCAGAAAGAGAGTGGGGTGCGGATGTTCTACACCGGCTGGTCAGCGTCTACGGGCGAGGCTGACTGGGCGCTGTCGCCGCTGTTTGCTTCACAAAACTGGCCGCCAACCTTGTTTAATACGGCGTTCTACAGTAACAAGCAGGTGGACAGCGATTTATCGGCAGCATTGCAGACCAACGATCCGGCGCAAAAAGCGCAGTTGTACAAAGACGCGCAAGATATCATCTGGAAAGAGTCGCCGTGGATCCCGTTAGTGGTGGAAAAACTGATCTCTGCGCACAGTACAAATTTGACCGGATTCTGGATTATGCCGGATACCGGATTTAGTTTTGATGATGCGGATTTGCAATAAGCTATTCATTTGGCCCCTGAACAACGGGGGCCGCCGAAGGGAGTCTGATGCTTAACTATGTTTTCAAGCGCCTGCTGGGGCTAATTCCAACCCTGTTGATTGTCGCGGTGCTGGTGTTTTTATTTGTCCACCTGCTGCCAGGCGACCCGGCCCGACTGATTGCCGGGCCGGAGGCCGACGCTGAGGTTATTGAACTGGTGCGCCAGCAGTTGGGTCTGGACCAGCCGCTGCATGTTCAGTTCTGGCATTACATCACTAACGTTTTGCAGGGCGATTTCGGGACATCAATGGTCTCCCGTCGGCCGGTGGCTGAAGAGATTGCCAGCCGCTTTATGCCGTCCCTGTGGCTGACGATCGCCAGTATGGCGTGGGCGGTTTTATTTGGTATGACGGCGGGGATCATCGCCGCCGTATGGCGCAACCGTTGGCCGGATAGGGTGAGCATGGCGCTGGCGGTAACGGGGATATCTTTCCCGGCCTTTGCGCTTGGTATGCTGTTGATGCAGATATTCTCCGTTGAGCTGGGCTGGTTACCGACCGTTGGCGCAGACACCTGGCTGCATTATATCCTGCCTTCCATCACTCTCGGTGCAGCGGTGGCGGCGGTGCTTGCACGTTTTACCCGCGCCTCGTTTGTCGATGTGCTTAGCGAAGATTACATGCGCACTGCTCGTGCGAAAGGGGTAAGTGAAACCTGGGTGGTGTTAAAACACGGTCTGCGAAACGCAATGATTCCGGTCGTTACGATGATGGGATTGCAGTTCGGTTTTTTGCTTGGTGGCTCAATTGTGGTTGAGAAAGTGTTCAACTGGCCCGGGCTTGGGCGATTGTTGGTAGACTCTGTTGAAATGCGAGACTATCCGGTGATTCAGGCCGAGGTTCTGTTATTTTCTCTGGAGTTTATTCTTATTAACTTAGTGGTGGATGTGCTCTATGCCGCCATTAATCCCGCTATCAGGTACAAGTAAGGATGCGATTTTTTAACTGGCGCCGGCAGGCGATTTTAAATGCGATGCCCCTCGTGAAGCCTGAACAGATCCGTACGCCATGGCATGAGTTCTGGCGTCGTTTTCGTCGCCAGCACGTGGCGATGATCGCCGGGATATTTGTGCTGGCCTTGATCCTGGTCGCGATATTTGCCCGCTGGCTGACGCCGTTTGATGCCGAGAATTACTTCGATTATGACCGTCTGAATGACGGCCCGTCGATGATGCACTGGTTTGGCGTCGATTCATTGGGTAGAGATATTTTCAGCCGCGTGTTGGTCGGTGCGCAAATCTCGCTGGCTGCGGGAGTCTTTGCCGTCTTTATTGGCGCGGCGATGGGGACGGTATTGGGACTGGTGGCGGGCTATTACGAAGGCTGGTGGGATCGGCTGATTATGCGCATCTGCGATGTGCTGTTCGCCTTTCCTGGTATTTTGCTGGCAATTGCGGTGGTGGCGGTGCTGGGAAGTGGCATTGCTAACGTCATCATTGCTGTCGCAGTCTTCTCCATTCCGGCCTTCGCCCGTCTGGTGCGAGGGAATACGCTGGTACTTAAGCAACAGACGTTTATTGAGTCGGCGCGTAGCATCGGCGCCAGCGATACAACTATCATCTTCAACCATATTCTGCCGGGAACCGTCTCCTCGATTGTGGTCTTTTTTACCATGCGTATCGGGACATCGATTATTTCAGCCGCGAGTTTGTCATTTCTTGGGTTAGGTGCTCAGCCGCCAACGCCGGAGTGGGGGGCTATGCTTAACGAAGCGCGGGCAGATATGGTGATCGCGCCGCACGTGGCGATTTTCCCGGCAGTAGCTATATTCCTGACGGTACTGGCGTTTAATATGTTGGGAGATGGCCTGCGCGACGCGCTGGACCCTAAGATAAAGGGATAAACCGTAGGCCTGATAAGATGCTTTAGCATCGCTATCTGGCATTGCCAGATGTCAGCATAAATGGCTTATCCGGCCTACGGTTCTGTTACGTGTGTTTAGACGCGGGAGCCCCACAGATCGTATTCGTCTGCGTTTTCAACTTTCACGCGGATGATATCGCCTGGTTTCACGTTGGTTTCCCCATTCATGTACACCGCGCCGTCGATTTCAGGTGCGTCTGCCATGCTACGGCCAATGGCGCCTTCTTCATCAACTTCATCAACGATGACCATAATTTCGCGACCTACTTTTTCCTGCAAACGTTCAGCAGAGATCTGCTGCTGAAGTTGCATAAAGCGGTTCCAGCGCTCTTCCTTCACCTCTTCCGGGATTTGATCCGGCAGATCATTTGCGCCAGCACCCTCAACTGGGCTGTACTTAAAGCAACCAACGCGATCCAGGCGAGCTTCTTTCAGGAAGTCGAGCAGCATCTGGAAGTCTTCTTCTGTTTCACCCGGGAAGCCGACGATGAATGTCGATCGCAGAGTCAGCTCAGGGCAGATTTCACGCCATTGTTTAATACGCGCTAATTGTCTGTCCACAGAGCCAGGTCGCTTCATCAGCTTGAGAATACGCGGGCTGGCATGCTGCAGTGGGATGTCCAGATACGGCAGGATTTTACCTTCCGCCATCAGTGGAATTACGTCGTCAACGTGCGGGTACGGGTAGACATAATGCAAACGGGTCCAGATACCCAGTTTTGACAGTTGCTCACACAGGTCAACCATGCTGGTTTTTACTGGTTCGCCGTTATGAAAACCAGTGCGATGCTTCACATCCACGCCGTAAGCAGAAGTATCCTGGGAGATTACCAGGATCTCTTTCACACCGGCATCAACCAGGCGTTTAGCTTCGCTGAGTACGTCGCCGATCGGACGGCTCACCAGATCACCACGCATAGATGGAATAATGCAGAATGTGCAGCGGTGGTTACAGCCTTCAGATATTTTCAGATAGGCGTAGTGACGCGGAGTCAGTTTGACGCCCTGCTCAGGTACCAGGCTCTGGAAGGGGTTATGCTTCGGCTTTGGCACATAGTGGTGAACATGCTCAAGAACCTGTTCGTAGCTATGTGGCCCGGTGATTTCCAGCACCTTCGGGTGAACTTCACGGATCTGATCGACTTTCGCGCCCAGACAGCCGGTGACAATCACCTTGCCGTTTTCGTTCAGCGCTTCGCCAATCACTTCCAGTGACTCTTGTACCGCACTGTCGATAAAGCCGCAGGTGTTAACGATAACCATATCCGCGTCGTCGTAGCTCGGTACAACATCATAACCTTCAGTACGAAGTTCAGTCAGGATGCGTTCGGAATCGACGAGGTTTTTCGGACAACCTAGTGATATAAAACCAATTTTTGCCATTTTCTTATACTGTACATTGCTCGTAATCGGGGGATTATACAGATGCCTTCACGCTACATCTATATCTGATAGCGAGAAGACGAACAGAATAAAGGGGAATTAATAGAATATCTGCTGGTGAAAGGTGTTTAGAGAGTCTAATTCCGGCTTTAAGTGCTACTTCTTGGCTATAGAAACGCATTGGCGTAAATTTTATTCCGTCGAGCGTTATCAATGAGGTTAAATTTGAAAGATATTGTTTTGCAGGCCAAACTTGAAATGGCTAAAACACTTTATGCTAATGGCGTGAGTTTATATTATATCTCTCTCGCGACAGGTCTAACCTGGCGTATTTTAATGGCAGAATTAAGTTTTATTACTCGCCACGAAGTTATCCTGCAAAAAAGTAAAACTCGAAAACCTAAGCTTTAAATAATTCGCCTGTCGATGTCCCATCCTAAAATATTCTGAAAGGTAATGTTGATATGTATATTTCGCCACTTCCGGTCGCTGCAGATTCTGATGTTGATAAACTTAGAGATGATATTGCGAATAAACTCTTATTTACGATTGGTAAGGATCCCGCAATCGCGACAAAACGGGAGTGGCTAAATGCAACGTTATACGCCGTGCGCGATCGAATGGTCGAACGCTGGCACCGCTCTAACCGGGCCCAGTTTTCTCAGGATGCCCGCCAGGTTTACTATTTATCGATGGAATTTCTGATTGGACGCACTCTTTCCAACGCGTTGCTTTCTTTAGGTCTGTACGATGAAGTGAACTGCGCGCTTGAAGCTATGGGGCTGGATCTGGAAGAACTGATCGATGAAGAAAATGACCCTGGGTTAGGTAATGGCGGTCTCGGACGTCTGGCTGCCTGTTTCCTCGATTCGCTGGCGACGCTTGGGCTGCCGGGATGCGGATATGGTATTCGTTATAATTACGGTATGTTCAAACAAAATATCGTAAATGGAGTACAAAAAGAGTCTCTGGACTATTGGCTGGAATACGGGAATCCGTGGGAATTCAAACGACATAATACGCATTATAAAGTGCGTTTCGGTGGTCGCATTCAGCAGGAAGGGAATAAAACCAGGTGGATTGAAACCGAGGATATTCTGGCTGTGGCGCACGATCAAATTGTGCCCGGCTACGCGACAGACACCACAAATACATTACGCTTGTGGAATGTGCAGGTTAACAGCGAGGTTAATTCTGGCAAACTGAATCTGAATGATGATTTTTCTATTGAAGTGGAAAACAAATACCACTTTGAGAGGATCTCGCGGGTGCTATACCCGGACGACTCTACCGATGCTGGCCGTGAATTACGCTTACGACAGGCTTATTTCCTGGCGTCCGCAACAGTTCAGGATATTCTGAGTCGTCATTATCAGTTGCACAAAACCTACCATAATCTGGCAGATAAAATCGCAATCCACCTTAATGATACTCATCCGGTACTGGCGATCCCTGAACTGATGCGTTTATTGATCGATCAGCATCAGTTTTGCTGGGAAGATGCGTTTGATGTGACCTGTCAGATCTTTTCCTATACCAATCATACCCTGATGAGCGAAGCGCTGGAGACATGGCCGGTGGAGATGCTGAGCAGACTCCTGCCTCGTCATTTACAGATTATTTTTGAAATTAACGAGCGGTTCCTGAAATCGGTGAGCGATAAATATCACGATAATAGTGAGTTACTAAAACGTGTATCGCTGATTGATGAATCTAATGGTCGCGTGGTGCGTATGGCCTGGCTGGCCGTTGTTGTCAGCCATAAAGTTAATGGCGTGTCGGCATTGCATTCAAAACTGATGACGGAATCCTTGTTTGCTGATTTCGCACGTATTTTCCCTATGCGTTTTACTAATGTGACTAATGGTGTTACGGCCAGGCGTTGGCTGGCCCTGGCGAATCCTCCACTTGCCAGCGTGCTGGATGAGCATATTGGTCATACCTGGCGTACCAGACTTATTCAGCTTGGCGAGTTGAAGCAGTACATCGATTATCCGTCCGTGAACGAGGCGGTGCATCGGGCGAAGCGGGAAAATAAACAGCGGTTGGCACACTACATTGCCACACAATTTGGTGTGGTAGTGAATCCTGATGCTTTGTTTGACGTGCAAGTAAAGCGTATCCACGAGTACAAGCGGCAATTACTGAATGTGCTCCACATCATCACCCGTTATAACCGCATTAAAGCTGCGCCGGATGCCAATTGGGTACCTCGTGTGAATATTTTTGCGGGAAAAGCCGCTTCGTCGTACTACATGGCGAAACAGATTATTCGCTTAATTAACGATGTGGCGCAGCGGGTCAATAACGATCCGCAAATTGGTGGCAGGTTGAAAGTGGTGTTTATACCGGATTACAGCGTCAGTCTGGCGCAATTGATCATTCCGGCCGCAGATCTGTCTGAACAGATTTCGTTGGCCGGTACTGAAGCTTCCGGGACCAGTAACATGAAGTTTGGGCTTAATGGCGCGTTAACAATCGGTACGCTGGACGGGGCGAATATTGAGATGCGGGAGTATGTCGGCGAAGATAACATCTTTATCTTTGGGAATACGGCACAAGAAGTAGAAGCCTTACGACAAAGCGGTTATAGCCCCAGAGCTATTTTTGAGAACGATATTGAGCTGCACCAGGTACTGACTCAAATAGGTACTGGCATGTTCAGTCCACAGGAACCAGGGCGATATCAGAATATACTGGATTCGTTGATTAACTTTGGCGACCATTATCAGGTTTTAGCGGATTATCGTAGCTATGTAGATTGCCAGGATGCGGTGGACGATTTGTATTGTAATCCTCGTGAATGGACGACAAAAACGCTGCATAATATTGCCAATATGGGTTACTTTTCTTCAGACAGAACGGTACAGGAATATGCTGATAACATCTGGCGTATTACCAAAATACACGTTTAACCTTTAATGACTACAGGTGCCCTTCCAGGTTTTCAGGACCGGGAGGCGCTTGTAATTCAGCCAGAATGGGAGCCAGTATCTTATGGGTACTGGTTTCTTTACGCGATGAAGCATAAATACTAAATTGCGGTAACGGGAATGGTGTGTTTATTTTTTTTAACCCGTAAAGTTTTGCGTGAGTGTTAAATACTTTTTCCGGGATCACGCCTACACATTGTGTATTAGATACAATGGTGAGTATTGCTGTAAAAGAAGAGGTGAGCAGGCAGCGCTCTCCAGTTCTGAATTTCTTATCAACGATGCTTCTGTGGTAAATAATCTTTTCATTTTTTGTGTTATAGCCGACGAGATTTGCGCGTCGGAACATTTCTTCACTAATCGAATTCTCATACAACGTATTATTCTGTGAAGCGGCCAGTACCAGGCGCATATCACATATTTTTTGGCAGGAGATCCCCCCTGATTCAACCGAAAAGGTTGAAAAAACAACATCCGCCTGCCGCATGTTTAACAACTCAATAATGCTTTGCTCATTTAAATCGGCGGTAAGATGCAGGAGGCTAATATCAGCGTCAGTGTTGATTATTTTGGCTGTGACATCGGGAATAACGATCGGAGAAATAAAAGATTCAGTGTACAGAGTAAGTCTTTTTTTTGTTGCCGGGGACGAATGTGGCATCAGCAGTGAGAGTTTATCGATAATTGGGATCGTATTGTCATAAAGCTCGTCGGAATAGACTGTCGGCAACAGAGCATTGCCGCTGCGGACAAATAAGTTATCCCCCATTAATTCGCGTAGCTTCCTTAATGATTGGCTGACGGCAGAGGGCGAAATATTCAGCATGTCAGCGACCCTGCTGATACTGCCTACGCTATAGATCAAACAGAAAATCGTCAGCAGATTGAGGTCTATCTTTGATAGCGTGCGTATTTTTTCTGCATCATTTGCTTTTGACATAGTCCCCTCATGCTAAGCGTCGCGCAGTAATCCCACAGGTATAGCAAAAAATGACCGGTAAGTCAGAGATCTGAGGGAGGTTGTCTCTCCGTGAGCACAACGACTCTGTCCGCTGCTACAGGTTGTAACATTGTAAATTATGTTAATCAATTAGGGTTTATTGATATAGAGCATCAATTTGTTCAAAAAACAACCATACTATTAAGTTGCACTATAGTTGGAAAGAGGAGGAACAAAGTATGGTTGTTGACAGACTGAGAACCGATCTTCTCAACAAGTTGATAAACGCCCGCATCGACCTCGCCGCTTATCTGTTGTTGAGGAAGGCGAAAGGCTACATGTCAGTCAGCGAGAACGATCGTCTGCGTGATGGTTTTTTTGCACTGAATCGCGAACTACACGATCAATCACAGCTCCACGGTATGCATCTTGATCAGGAAGAGTGGAATGCCCTTCATCGTGCTGAAGGGGCGTTAGCCGCCGCCGCTGTTTGTCTTATGAGTGGACATCATGACTGTCCAAATTTTATTGCTGTTAACGCAGAGAAACTTGAAAACTGCCTGACAACGCTGACGCTGAGTATCCAAAGCTTGCAGAGCTACTCAACATTGGAACACGTCTGAACCAGGGGGAGGGCGCTCCCCCTTTTCGTTAATATTATGTAAAAGTAGCAGGATATCTCCTCCTGCTGGCTACGCTTTATGCAGAGCCATTAAGGAGGTGTTATGCGTCGACTCTTTCTCTGTGTTGCCTCGTTTGCGTTACTTTCCCCTTTTGCCGGTGCTGAACTGTCTGCTGTGAAGGTTGAAGTGTTGCAAACCAAACTTGACCATCCCTGGTCACTTGCTTTTTTACCTGATAATCGCGGCATACTCATTACGCTTCGGGGAGGACAACTTCGACTCTGGCAACCCGGTAAGGGGCTTTCAGATCCGCTGACCGGTGTGCCAAAGGTTTGGGTAAATGGCCAGGGAGGATTACTCGACGTGGTGTTAGCGCCGGATTTTGAACACTCCCGGCGGGTTTGGCTCAGTTATGCTGAAGCCAACCATGAAGGGAAAGCAGGGACAGCCGTAGGCTACGGACGACTGAGTGATGACCTCAAGCATCTGGAGGGATTCAAGGCGATTTTTCGCCAAATGCCTAAACTCTCAACCGGAAACCATTTTGGCGGACGCATGGTGTTTGATGGCAAAGGTTATCTGTTTATTGGACTGGGAGAGAATAATCAGCGTTCTACCGCTCAGGATCTGGATAAGTTGCAAGGCAAGGTTGTGCGTCTGACCGAGCAGGGCAAAATTCCGTCAGACAATCCCTTTGTGAATCAGGCTGGTGCTCGTCCTGAAATTTGGTCGTACGGCATTCGTAATCCGCAGGGCATGGCGATGAATCCCTGGAGTGAGGTGTTGTGGTTAAATGAGCATGGCCCACGCGGAGGCGATGAAATTAATGTCCCCGAAAAAGGTAAAAACTATGGCTGGCCGATAGCGACCTGGGGTGTTAACTACAGTGGTTTTAAAATTCCGGAATCACAGGGCGAAATAGTCGACGGTACTGAACAACCCGTCTTTTACTGGGAAAAATCTCCCGCAGTCAGCGGAATGGCTTTTTATAACCGCGATACCTTCCCGCAGTGGCGGCAGAAACTGTTTATTGGCGCGTTGAAAGAACAGGACGTGATCGTGTTAAGCGTCAACGGGAATAACGTGACGGAGGACGGACGCATTTTGCGGGAAAGGGGGCAACGGATCCGTGATGTGCGTGTCGGACCAGACGGTTATTTATATGTGTTAACCGACGAGTCCGACGGGGAATTACTTAAGGTGAGTCCCTGAACATTGCATCATTGACGCTATTAGCTGACTGGGATCATGACCACTTTCTGGAATGCCGGACGCTCGGTGAGCTGCTGATACCAGCGTTCAAGATGAGGTCGGTGGGTCCAGCTCAGGCCGACGTTAAACAGGTTATAGATGAACGGCGCGACGGCAATATCGCCGGTACCAAATTCAGCCCCGGAGAACCATGGTTGGTTTGCCAGCGCGTCGTCAAGAATGCTAAACAGGTTATCGCAAACCTTCGCCCCTGCGTCGATGGCTGCCTGGTCACGTTGTTCAGCCGGTGTTCTGACCAGACCGAATAAAATCACCCGGTGTGCAGGACTCAACGTCTGGTTAGCCCAGTCCATCCATTTTTCGCCTTCAGCGCGCTTTGCCGGAGCATCAATCCACAAACGCTTTTGCCCGTACTGGGCAGCCAGATAGCGGACAATGGTGTTGGATTCCCACAGTAATACGTCGGTTTCATCATCGCGCAGTAGCGGAACCAGGCCGTTGGGATTCATTGCCAGATAGTCCGCATCGCGGTTAATGCCATGCTGCCCGCCCGCCAGGATTTGGGTATACGGTAGTTCCAGTTCTTCGAGCGTCCACAACACTTTCTTTACGTTGGTCGAGTTATTTCGACCCCACAGTGTAATCATAGTAACTCCGTAAATTAATTGAGCAGCTTTATGTCTGCATTCGGCATCTGACAGGTTCACATGGTGGGGTAAACCTAATATTTACGCAACAAGGTGTAAAAAAATCGTGATGGGGGCAGCGCAGCGCAATGTTATTGCATAAACTTTAAAAACTTTACCAACTTACGGTTTCTTTAAGCTCGTTAGTGCGTTATTACTCACCGCACTTATTTTACACGTCATCCATCAGGCCTCTTCTGCGTTGGTTGGGCCGATGCAGTTTGTGTAAACACGGTGTGTTATGACGTGGTTTTTTGGAATGGATACTCGGGTGGCATTTATGACGCAATACTTCTCTTCCCTTCGCAGCCTGGCTG
The DNA here is from genome assembly GCF_030333065.1 of Citrobacter sp. Cm046. Classification (NCBI taxonomy): domain Bacteria; kingdom Pseudomonadati; phylum Pseudomonadota; class Gammaproteobacteria; order Enterobacterales; family Enterobacteriaceae; genus Citrobacter; species Citrobacter sp. Cm046. The sequence goes on from NZ_JAOWGP010000034.1 coordinate 119,323, forward strand.
CAGGTTCAGCACTCTTATTCCTTTTTGCACCAACCGCACAGGCGGTGGAGCAACCAACGGCCCCGCCGAGCGTGGATGCGCGGGCGTGGATCTTAATGGATTACGCCAGCGGCAAGGTTCTGGCGGAAGGCAATGCTGACGAGAAACTGGACCCAGCCAGTCTGACTAAAATTATGACCAGCTATGTGGTTGGTCAGGCGCTGAAGGCGGGGAAAATTAACCTGACTGACATGGTGACCGTGGGGAAAGATGCCTGGGCGACGGGCAACCCGGCCCTGCGTGGATCTTCGGTGATGTTCCTGAAGCCTGGCGATCAGGTAGCGGTGTCCGATCTGAATAAAGGCATTATCATCCAGTCCGGTAATGATGCCTGTATCGCTCTGGCAGATTACGTGGCCGGTAGTCAGGAATCCTTTATTGGTTTGATGAACGGTTACGCGCAAAAACTGGGACTGACCAACACCACTTTCCAGACGGTACATGGTCTGGATGCGCCAGGGCAGTTCAGTACCGCGCGTGATATGGCGTTGCTGGGCAAAGCGTTAATCCACGATGTGCCAGAAGAGTACGCCATCCATAAAGAGAAAGAGTTTACCTTCAATAAAATTCGTCAACCGAACCGCAACCGCCTGTTGTGGAGCACCAACCTGAATGTTGATGGTATGAAAACGGGTACCACTACAGGTGCGGGATATAACCTGGTGGCCTCCGCGACGCAAGGTGATATGCGCCTGATCTCCGTGGTGTTAGGGGCGAAAACCGATCGTATTCGTTTCAATGAGTCAGAAAAACTGCTCACGTGGGGCTTTCGTTTCTTTGAAACCGTTACACCGATCAAGCCGGATGCAACTTTCGTGACCCAGCGCGTCTGGTTTGGTGATAAGAGTGAAGTCAATCTGGGGGCTGGAGAAGGCGGATCTGTGACTATCCCACGTGGTCAGCTTAAAAACCTGAAGGCCAGCTTTACTCTGACTGAACCGCAATTAACCGCTCCGTTGAAGAAAGGCCAGGTTGTCGGAACTATCGACTTCCAGCTTAACGGGAAATCTATTGAACAGCGTCCGTTGATGGTGATGGAAGCGGTTGAAGAGGGCGGATTCTTTAGCCGGATGTGGGACTTTGTGATGATGAAGTTCCACCAGTGGTTTGGTGGCTGGTTCTCTTAATTTCAGTCATTGCCGGATGGCGTTATCGCTGTCCGGCAAACCTCATCAATACATCAGCTTAATATGCTGTGCTTTAGCGTAATTAACAAATTCATCGTCAGGACGGTTATCACTGATGATGGTATTAAAGCGTTTTAATTCTCCCATCCGTGCGGGACGCACCTTGCCAAATTTACTGTGATCTACCACCAGAACGTGATATTGCGCCATCGACATCGCCCAATGTTTAACCGGTAACTCTTCCAGGTTAAAACAGGTCGCTCCCTTGTCAATATGAACGCCAGCGGCGGAGTAAAAGGCAATATCCGGGCACAGGTTATTCAGTGTTTCCTGGAAATCGAGTGGTTTGAAAATCGCGTTGCTGGCATGGAATTCACCCCCACACAGGATGACGCGACACTGTGGTTTTTCCTGTAGCGCCAGAAACGTATTCAGCGAGTAACAGATAGCTGTGAAGGGCAGTTCATTATCTATCGCTTCGATGATCCACGGCGTAGTTGTACCGCAGTCAAAAAAAATTGTCTGATGCGCCTGAACGAGGCTTGCAGCCTGCTGCGCGGCGCGCCGTTTTTCATCCACCAGGCGGGATTTTTGGTCGCTGATTAGGTAGTGGCTGGCGCTGCGGGGTTCCAGAACAATATAACCCCCAAGCAATACCACAGGGGCATTGTTATTGTTCAGATCGCGACGGATGGTCATCTCAGATACGCCCAACAGCGTCGCGGCTTCTTTAAGGTGTAATTTATCGCTGCGTTTCAGTGCCTGCAGCAATTGACCAATACGCTCGTCGCGTCGTGTTTCCATATTTCCCCTGATGAGTAGAGTATGCGATCAGTATCGCGCGCCTAATACTACTCTTTTTACCAAGGGTTAGTCACGCACCCAGCCCTTACGGATGGGCAGGGCGAAGCAGGTGCGATAGCACGCTTGCAAACCGTTATACAGAGGGGCGCCAAATCGTTGCCAGATCATCTGTGCACTCAGGCAGCCGATCAGGCCTGCCAGCAATCCGCCCAGCATATCCAGCGGCCAGTGTACGCCGAGGTAAACCCGCGACCAGGCAATTGCGACAGCGATGACCATCAACAGTGCGCCAGACCAGAGGCGATGCCAGAACAAAAACGCCAGCGCAAAGGTAAAAATGACCGTACCGTGATCGCTTGGGAAAGAGTCATCTGGCGCATGGTGCAGGAAGTTGTAACCAATATGATTAACGAACGGACGATCGTGCGGGAAAAGATGGCCCATCAGCCACGAAATGGTTAAACCGACGATCAGCGCGATCGCCATTTTTATAACCAACTGACGCTGAATGATAACACGGCTACGCGGGCCCCAAAGCCAGAGTACAACGGCTAATATCGGTACGATATTGATCAGATCTTTGGCGATAAAAATGGCAAGCGAGATCGCCCACTGCGCAGAGTCTGGCGTGGCGTTGATCAGGTAAAAAAGCGAGTTATTCAGATTTTCCAGCATAACATCCAGACTCAGTACAGTGTTTAAAAAAAGGGCGAGCAATGCGCCTCATATCCGTATCAGACAGATCATAAAATCGCGGCCACCTGAGAAAAAGTGGTTTTGTCTTATTTATCTGTTAAATGAAGAGTTTTAATACAGCTATTGAGATTTAATCACCATGATAACGACTTCAACTTAAATTAACCTTAACGCGGGAGGATATTGTGAAAACGAGTGTAAAAATGTGCGCATTTTGCTTTCAATTCACATAATTCACTATCACCAGTTCGACGCATTTATTACACTTTGCGCGTTTTTTCATTTGTTAAGAGACTGCATGCAGAACCGTTTATCTTCAGGCGCCCGTTTGGGGCGTCAGGCATTACTTTTCCCTCTCTGTCTGGTGCTTTACGAATTCTCTACTTATATCGGTAACGATATGATCCAGCCCGGAATGTTGGCAGTAGTGGAGCAATATCAGGCTGGATTAGATTGGGTTCCAACTTCCATGACTGCTTATCTGGCTGGTGGCATGTTTTTGCAATGGCTGCTTGGGCCGCTGTCGGATCGCATAGGCCGTCGCCCGGTGATGTTAACCGGTGTTGTCTGGTTCATTATTACCTGCCTGGCGACGCTGTTTGCGCAGAATATTGAGCAATTTACCTTCCTGCGTTTTTTGCAAGGGATCAGCCTGTGCTTTATTGGCGCGGTGGGCTATGCCGCAATTCAGGAATCCTTTGAAGAGGCGGTCTGTATTAAAATTACCGCACTCATGGCGAATGTGGCGCTGATTGCACCTTTGTTGGGGCCGTTAGTCGGAGCCGCCTGGGTGCATGTTCTTCCGTGGGAAGGGATGTTTGTTCTGTTTGCGGCACTGGCGGCCATCGCCTTTTTTGGCTTACAGCGCGCGATGCCTGAAACGGCAACCCGACTGGGTGAAAAGCTATCCATTAAAGAGCTTGGCAAAGATTACAAACTGGTGCTTAAAAACGTGCGTTTTGTCGCCGGAGCACTGGCGCTGGGCTTTGTCAGCCTGCCGTTACTGGCCTGGATTGCGCAGTCCCCGATTATCATTATTAGTGGTGAACATCTCAGCAGCTATGAATATGGTCTGTTACAGGTGCCAATTTTTGGTGCGCTGATTGCCGGGAATCTGGTGCTGGCTCGTCTGACTTCGCGGCGCACAGTGCGATCGCTGATTATTCTGGGCGGTTGGCCAGTTGCTGTGGGGTTGATTATCGCTGCGGCAGCCACGGTGGTTTCTTCCCATGCTTATCTGTGGATGACGGCAGGTTTGAGTATTTATGCTTTTGGTATAGGTGTGGCGAATGCAGGTCTGGTGCGCCTGACACTGTTTGCCAGCGAAATGAGCAAAGGGACTGTTTCAGCCGCAATGGGCATGCTACAGATGCTGATTTTTACCGTCGGTATTGAGTTGAGCAAACATGCGTATCTGATCGGTGGAAACGGCTTATTTAGCCTGTTTAATCTGGCAAGCGGTATAATTTGGCTGGTCCTGATGTTTATCTTCCTGAAGGATAAACGGGTCGGAGATTCCCGGGAAGGATAGGATTTCAATGCCTGATAGTTGTTCGCTATCAGGCATTCAAAGCGTTAGTGATGGTCGTCGATTTGATGTTCGATAATCATCCCTTCGCCAACGCTGGCAACATGACGTGCATAAGGATGCGCACGATAAACGGGGGCAGGTGCGGGGGCCGGTGCAACATAGACCGTTTGCGGTGCGGTCGTGACGCTTACCGCCTGTGGAACACTCACGGAAGAAGGGACCACCACCACTTTATACCCGTCTGGCACATCAACGGTTACGCTCTGCGCCATTGTCGTTCCCGCAACCCCCAGCAACAATGCTGCCATCAGTACACTTTTCTTCATCATCAGTTCACCTGAAATGTTCACTGGAGGTAATTATCCAGCGGGTTAATTTGATGCGGATTATGAAGAGATCATCCCAACGTTTTGTTGCCGTCCGTGCTAAGAGATTATTGTGTAAACGGCGCTTCGTTTTTGAGCACACGATCGATAATATCCAGCACGCCTTCTTCGTTATTTGAACCCGCGCGATATTTTGCCGCCGCGACCACCGTGTCTTTGGCGTTTGCCATCGCAAAACTAAAGCCCGCCTGGCGCAGCATCTCAATATCATTTCCACCATCGCCAAATACCACGACTTCATCGTCGGTAATATTCCAGCGTTTTTGTAGCAGACGCAGACCGTTTGCCTTATGCACTCCTGGAATAATTAAATCAATGCTGCCGTAGCCCGTATGAACCGGAACCATAATATCGCCAATTGCGTTATGGAGGTCCGCCTGAACCTGGGGGATACGATCGTCTGAGATATTCAACCCGAATTTGAAGAATACGTCGTTGATGTTGTCAAAGTTATCTACAAATTCAAGACGATGATAGTACATAGCCGCGACCGATTTTAGTTCATCACTGTATTGCTTCAGTGTGTAGGCGCTGCTTTTCCCGCAGGCAATAATGTCGATGTCCGTTCGCGTCAACAAATGTTCCACGACGACATCAAAATCATCCTTTGCCAGCTCACCGTTAAATACATCTTCCTCTTCGCTGACCACCCAGCCGCCGTTTTCCGCCACAAATGAGATTTCGTGAGCCAGTTCGGGGAAAAAGGAGATTAACTGGTAATACTGGTTACCGCTGGCGACAACAAAGCGGATCCCTTGTTTTTTCATCTGATGATACTGCGCCATGAACCGCTCACGGTTGTAGGTCTTTTGGTCACTTAAAAAAGTACCGTCCATATCTACCGCAATTAACTTGATACCCATTAGCCGTTCTCCATCGCAGTTTGAGTTTTTGAATCTGGTTTGGCGACAGCTTTCGCCACAATAGCCGCTACCAGCACCAGTGCCAGCACGACTAACATTGCGCTGCGTAATCCGTAGTGTTCACCCAGATAGCCCAACAGCGGCGGTCCAACCAGGAAGGCCAGGTAGCCGGTAGTCGCAACCACGCTCACGCGGGTTGGGGCATCGGGACCGGTATCACTGGCCGCCGAAATAGTCAGTGGGAAGCCAAGCGATGCGCCAAGTCCCCACAGGATGACGGAAACGCCCGCTAACCACGAGCTATCAACAAAAATAATCAGGCTAATCCCAAGCGCCCCCATTAGCGCGCTGGCACGCACGACAGCGACGCGGCTGTAACGGTCGATAAACCAGCCGCCAGTGAACCGTCCGACGGTCATTCCCAGCGTAAAACCGGCATAAATCAATGAACCGGATGTCGGGCTAAAGCCATGTCCGTCCACCATCAATAGCGGAAGCCAGTCGTTGGCGGAACCCTCGGCAAAAGCCATTGCCAGAACCACTACGCCGATGAGCAACAACTGGATATCACGGTAAAAAGGTAGCCCCTTTTCGCTCGAATGAGATCCGTCGGTGGCATTTTTGCCCGTGCCGTCAGGAATGGCTTTTATGGCGATGAATATTGGGGTAATCGTGACTACCGCCGCCAGCAGAATATGTACAGTCGCCGGTATGCTAAGGGCGGTAAGAATCATCCCGACGCCGGCACCGGCAAGAGTTCCCAGACTGTAAAAGCCATGCATCATCGGCAGAACGGTTTTGTTCATTTCGCGCTCAACTGCCGCGCCTTCAACGTTAATGGCAACTTCTGCGGCACCAAAGCTGGCACCAAATACGACCAAACCAAATGCAAAAAACCATGGTGAGTGCAACCATAGCGCCAGGCTGAGGACCATCATTCCTGTGACTGCGCAAGACATGGTGGTGCGAATCACCTTTCGTGTGCCAAATCGTTTCACCAGCCAGGCCGAACATAGAATGCCACTCATCGAACCAATAGAGAGTCCAAACAATACTGCGCCCATTTCCGCAGTGGAAATGGAGAGGATATCTCTGATGGCTGGGGTACGCGTTGCCCAGGAAGCCATTAATAATCCTGGTAAAAAGAAGAATGTGAATAGCGCCCAGGTACGGCGTCTTAGGGCTTTGCGTGATGAGATGCCTGTCATGAATTCGAGCCAAAGAGAAGAGGAAAGAAGACAACATTAGCAAGGTTGTGTACATTTGTACATAAATGTACTCAGAGGAAATACAGTGCGACGCGCGAACGATCCGCAACGGCGGGAAAAAATAGTTCAGGCTACTCTGGAAGCGATAATAACCCATGGTATTCATGCGGTTACACACCGCAAAATCGCAATAATTGCTCAGGTACCCTTGGGTTCTATGACTTATTACTTTTCGGGAATGGATGAGCTTTTAATGGCGGCATTTGGTCGTTTCACTGAAACCATGTCGCAGCAATATCAGGCATTCTTTGATGACGTTTCAAATGCGTCGCAGGCCTGTCATGCCATTACCAGTATGATCTACAGTTCACAGGTCACCACGCCGGACAATATGGAGCTAATGTACCAGCTTTATGCTTTTGCCAGCCGAAAACCAGCACTGAAAATGGTGATGCAAAACTGGATGCTACGCAGTCAGCAAACGTTAGAGCAGTGGTTCGATCCGGCCACGGCTCGGGCTCTGGATGCGTTTATTGAAGGGATGACTCTGCACTTTGTGACGGATAAAACGCCACTGCGTCGAGAAGATATTCTGGTTATGGTTGAACGTATTGCAGGGCTGCCGCAGGCGTGATTTTCTTAAAACGAACTGTCGAGGCGGGTAATCGCCTGACGTAAAAAGTCGATGACTCTCCGGGTTTCTGTTGTCAGTGGTTGATTCGCATTTGTCACGGTCCCGACATCCATATACGTAATAAAATCATCAATCGTTCTGCGCATGACGCGTAATCCGTCCAGCGACCAGGGGCGATATACCAGATCTGACAAAATAGTTATTCCTCTGCCTTTGGCGACCAGGCTGCGTATCGCCTCAAAAGAATTACTGCGAAAACAGATGTCAGGCGCGTAGCCACGCTGTTGCCAGTAGTCTGTGATGACGTCGGGATACTTGTCGGTTTCCAGCAGTAAAAACGGTAGCTTCACGACATCTTTCAGACGGATTGCTGGCTGGCTTTGCAACGGGTGCCCGATTGAGCTCCACAGGCGTCGTTGTGAGCGAATGAAGGTTTCGATTTTCAGGTCAGCGTCGTGGCTGATATTCGAAGTCAGTAGCAGGCAAAAATCAACGTTCTTTTGTCGCAGCGCCTGAACTAACTCTGGCGCTGTATCTTCATGAAAAATGATCTCCAGCAGCGGAAAACGGCGTTCAATGTCATCAAGTATATCCGGGATAAGATAGGCGGAGAGCGTTTCGGCAACCCCAATACGCACCGTACCGCAGAGGAGATCACTCCTGTCATGCAGGGCGTCAACGGCGGCCCGGCTACTGTTGATGATGTTACAGGCATGAGCCAGAAAGCGCTCACCCTCAGCGGTTAGCTTCACACCTTTGGGATATCGTACAAATAATTGTGCGTCTAATGCTTCTTCCAGGTTCCGCATGGCGATGGTCATCGATGACTGAGAGATATGACAACGTGCTGCTGCTTTGGAAATTTGTAATGTTTCGGCAAGCGCGATGTAAAACTCAAGTTGCCTTAGCGTGAATTTCATAGTTTTAATCTATGCACATGGATGAAAACGTTATATTAGCATTCATTCGGACACCGCCGTAGCCTTGTTGTTATACCGTGAATGTAACAAAAAGGCTTATTTATGCCCTATATTTTACTCAGTCTGGCAGCCTGTTTTTGGGGCGGGAATTATGTAATCGGCCACATACTGGTCGCTGACGTTAATCCTGTTGTTTTATCTGCGGTGCGCTGGATAGCTACCGCACTATTATTGATGACGCTTTATTTTCGCCAGGTTACAGAGCAGTGGCCGGCGATGAAAAAAAACATGAGTACTATCGTTTTCCTCGCGTTATGTGGTCAGGTCCTTTTTCCGTTGACCTTGTACATCGGCCTACAATATACGACATCTCTGAATGCGGCGATTTATATGTCGACCACACCAGCAATAGTCCTGCTAATCAATAAACTCTTTTTCAAGGAGAGGATCTCTTTGCGTAATATTGCTGGTGTGATACTCAGTACTGTTGGCGTTATCTGGCTAATATTGCAGGGTAATCTGATGCATCCGGAGGTGTTTAGTCATCTGAACCAGGGCGATATATGGACTATGGGCTCAGCGCTTAGTTGGGCTGTCTACTGTGCTTTTCTGCGAATTAAACCTCGTGAGGTTAAGGGAAATGCATTCGTCGCTGTGAGTGCACTGATAGGCGCAATTGTTCTTCTTCCGGTGCTAGCTATAGAACTGATGCGTGATGGTGTTCCGGACTGGAGTGGTTATGTGAATTCTGCAGTTATTTCCGGGGTCATGTACCTTATTATTTTTCCGTCCTGGCTGTCGTATTTACTCTGGAACAAAGGCATTAGCGCCATCGGGGCCACGCGTGGAGAAATATACTCACACCTGATCCCTTTGAGTGGAGGATTATTTAGCGTGGTATTTTTGCATGTGACGCTACATTCGTATCATCTGGTCAGTGCGCTGGTTATCGTCTTCGGTATTGCGCTCTGTTCACGCCCGGCAGTGCACAGGATAACGGAGCAACATACGGTGTGAGGGGGAAGAGCTACATTAGCTGACGGTGGCGCCACTTGTTACATTCACCACCGTAGCAGTCATTGCACTGGCATGATCTGATGCCAGAAATGTTATAACTTCGGCGATTTGTAACAGAGTGGGCAGGCGCTTGAGCATAGTGCTTTGTGCGGCGCCACCCAGCCATTGTTCCACGGTTAACCCCATTGACTGAGCTTTTGTGGTGAATATTTCCTCTGTGTAAGAGCCGGCCTGTACCGCATCCACAATTGCATGCGATCGCACGCCGAGGACTCGAATATTCTGTGGGCCGAGTTCACTGGCGAGCGCTTTAATAAAGGCTTCGGTTCCCGCGCAGCCAACGATGTGGCCCAGATGTCCTGGCATTGCCATCGGTGCCGCAGGAGCTACGATGGTGATAATACTGCCTGCACGTTCACCGCCCATATACGGAGTGACGGCCTTTGATATATTGAATTGTGCGGAGAGAAAAGGGGTGATGCCACTCATAAACTCAGCCAGAGATAACGCTTCTATTCTTTTGCCCTGTTCGTGCATAAAGCCAGTTGCGTTTACCACCACGTCAATACCACCGGCTTGCTGAGCCAGTTGCGCAATATGTTGAGTTGTGGACTGTTCGTCAAGTACATCGACGATGAAGATTTCAGCCGTGCCACCGGCCATGCGGATGCTGTCGGCAGCGCAGTCTAGCTTTCCCTTGCTACGTGCACCAAGGAACACATTCGCCCCTTCACGCGCCATAGTGCGTGCAACCGTACTACCGATCGCGCCACTTCCGCCGAAGATCACTACGTTTTTGCCTGAAAGCAACATTATGAATCTCCATCACCAGAAAGCATCAATCAAAAGTATGTGCCATAAACGGCATGCTGCAAATTGCGCGGATTATGGGGGGAATGTGGTATTTGAGGGGCGGGAGCTGAATTTCAGACAACAAAAAACCCATCAACCTTGAACCAAAACGGCGGGGTTGATGGGCTCCACAAATTGGGGACATCAAAGAAAAGCAGTGGCAATAGTTATGACTGACACCTTGAAGAAAAGTTCTGCTTACCTGCAAAAAATTTTCACTTAAGGATAATTATCAGTCTTAACCGAGGCCTGGCCAGACAATGACAATAAGTGTCCCTGCCAGCGTCAGCAGGACGTTAGCAATTGCATAAGTGCCCGCATAACCTAAGGCCGGAATGTTACTGCGCGCCGTGTCGCTGATGATTTCCATTGCCGGAGCACAGGTACGCGCTCCCATCATGGCCCCAAACAACAGGGCGCGGTTCATACGCAATACGTAAGCACCAAACAAGAAGCAGATAACCACCGGAACCAGACTGACAATCAAACCGGCAATCAGCATTTGACCACCCACGGCACCGAGGCCGTTGCCAATACCGCTGCCAGCGCTTAAACCGACGCCTGCCATAAATACCATCAGGCCAAACTCTTTCACCATATTCAGCGCACCCTGCGGAATATAGCCAAACGTAGGATGGTTGGCGCGCAAGAAGCCAAGCATGATCCCGGCGAACAGTAATCCGGCTGCATTCCCAATGCCGAAGCTGAAATTACTGAACTGGAAGGTGATCATCCCGATCATCAGACCGATGATAAAGAAGGCGCAGAAGGCAAGGAGATCGGTCACCTGACTATGGATTGAAATAAAGCCGATACGATCAGCAATGGTTTTGACACGACGGGCATCACCACTGACCTGCAACACGTCGCCTTTATTGAGTACAACGTTGTCATCGATTGGCATCTCAATTTGGCTGCGGATCACGCGGTTAAGGAAGCAGCCGTGATCGGTTAGTTTCAACTGCGCCAGACGACGACCGACGGCATTGTGGTTTTTGACAACAATCTCTTCGGTGACGATACGCATATCGAGCAGATCGCGATCGAACACCTCTTTGCCATTACGAAAACTTGGGTCGAGACGGGCATGCGCATCCGGGTAACCCACCAGGGCAATCTCATCACCCATTTGTAGCACTGCGTCACCATCAGGATTCGCCAAAATGCCGTTGCGACGGATGCGTTCAATATAACAACCAGTCTGGCGATAGATGCCCAGCTCACGGAGATTTTTACCGTCAGCCCATGCGACCAGTTCCGGACCGACACGATAGGCCCGAATCACGGGCAGATACACCTTACGGTTAGCGTCAGTGTCCAGACCCCGTTCACGTGCGATTTGTTGTGCGCTGGTTTGCAGATCCTGATGTTGCAGTTTCGGCAGGTAGCGTGCGCCGACGATCAGGCTGACCAGTCCAATAAGATAGGTGAGGGCGTAACCCAGACTCAGATTATCAAGGGCACTTGACAGCTGCGTACCTGCCATTCCTGAATGCCGCAATGTGTCGCCTGCGCCTACCAGCACAGGTGTGGAGGTCATTGAGCCAGCTAGCATACCGGCTGTCAGGCCGATGTCCCAGCCAAATAGCCGACCCAGCCCCAGGGCGATCAGCATTGCACTACCGACCATTACCAGAGCAAGCATTAGGTAATTTTTACCATCGCGAAAAAAAATGGAAAAAAAGTTGGGACCCGCTTCCACTCCGACACAAAAAATAAACAGCATAAAGCCGAGATTTAATGCATCAGTGTTAATACTAAAGTGCTGCTGCCCTAATAATAGGGAGACTACCAAAACGCCAATGGAATTACCGAGTTGGACTGAGCCCAGACGTAATTTACCCAGACACAGGCCCAGCGCCAGGACCACAAATAATAACAGGATGTAATTCCCATTTAACAAATCTGCGACGTTTATATTCACGGAGGCTAACTTCTTGTTTACTAGTAAGCTATTGAAAGAAATGGCAATTTACGCTAATGTTTTTGCCAGAAATTAAGGGGCGACAGCTTCGTATACAGCCCCAAATAAAAGCAGCATAACAATATATGTGGCTAGTTTAATCTCATTACGTATCAACGGCTATAAGAATCGTGTGGGTGTGTTTTTGGCATGGAATGCCGAGTAACTTTATCTGACTGGACGCCTTTGGGCGAAAAGAGTGTTCGATAGAGAAAAAGTCAGGAGGAACGGTTGAAACATAAGCAAGGTTGGGCGGGTGCGATCTGCTGCTTTGTGCTTTTTATTGTGGTGTGTCTTTCATTAACGCTAAACGTGAAAGGGGCATTTAAAGCGGCTGGACATCCTGAAGTCGGGTTGTTGTTTTTTATATTGCCAGGTGCAGCGGCAAGCTTTTTCTCCCACCGTCGGGAGGTGCTCAGACCTCTTCTTGGTGCAATGTTGGCGGCACCATGTTGCCTGTTGCTGATGCGGTTCGTCTTTATGCCCACGCGTTCGCTGTGGCAAGAACTGGCATGGCTGTTTAGTGCGGTGTTTTGGTGCGCGCTTGGCGCATTGTGTTTTTTATTTATCAGTAGCTTATTTAACCAACATCAACGACGTAAAAAAAACTAACGACGCCCTCCAGCGGAGGGCGTTGAAACACTAATCAGGCGAACAGGTTCGCATTTTCTTTTGCCCACGCTTCAAAATCCGTGCAGCCGCCGATGTGTTTTTGATCGACAAAAATCTGCGGTACGGTTTCAACAGGCTTACCTACCGTTTTTTCCAGATCCGCTTTGGTAATACCTTCAGCGTGGATATCAATGTAGCGGTAGTTAAAATCGTCATGCTCATTGCTCAATTTTTCTGCTAATTCTTTTGCGCGCACGCAATACGGGCACCCTGGGCGACCAAAAATAACAGCAAACATCTCTTTCTCCTCGAACTTATCAGGCCGGATGGCGAATTACCGTTATGATGCCGCGATTTACGATAGATGGAAAGCAGGTTGAGCCTGTTGCTTTGATATCCTTAGTCTATACCCTTTGTCTTTCAGGCTACATTTTGTGGTCTGCATCCGTTCACACCTGCCATAGAGTTATCTATGCTGCTGGAGATCACGGGCTTGCCGCTTCAGTACAACCCGAAATTCATAGTGTATACACTAAGCACCACTTCACCGGGAGGCCACTTATGCGCACAATTGGTGTGTTACCCAGGAGCGTATTGATTCTGGAAATGATTGGTATGGTATTGTTAGCGCTGGCGTTGCTGTCGCTTAACGATTACCTCACCTTACCCGCGCCGTTTAACAGCTCAGTAGCCTGCGTTGTGATGATCTTTTTGGGTGTATTGCTGATGCTTCCTGCGGCGGTGGTGTTGATGTGGCGCATTGCACGACTGCTTGCGCCGCAGTTGATGTCGCGTTCATCCGACGCGACTTCCCATTCAGTCAGAGATAAAAGAGATGACTCCAACCATTGATTTAATTCGCGGTCACCGCTCCATTCGCCATTTCACTGACGAGTCGATTTCGGATGCACAACGAGATGCGATTATTGCTGCTGCCCAGGGAACTTCAAGTTCCAGCTTTTTACAATGCAGTACAATAATTCGGATTACCGATAAAACTCTGCGCGAATCGCTGGTTACCTTGTCTGGAGGGCAAAAACATGTCGCCCAGGCTGCTGAGTTCTGGGTGTTTTGCGCTGATTTCAATCGTCATTTACAGATCTGCCCGGATGCTCAGTTAGGGCTGGCGGAACAACTGCTGCTGGGCGTGGTTGATACGGCTATGATGGCGCAAAATGCGCTAACGGCCGCGGAATCGTTGGGACTCGGAGGCGTCTATATTGGTGGCCTGCGCAATAATATTGAGGCAGTCTCCGAGCTCCTGAAACTCCCGCAGCACGTCTTACCGTTGTTTGGTCTTTGTCTCGGCTGGCCTGCCGATAACCCGGACATCAAACCGCGATTGCCTGCTGCAATCGTCGTGCATGAAAATCAGTACCAACCGCTCGATAAGGACATTCTGGCGCAATATGATGAACAGCTCGCGCAGTACTATCTGACCCGTGGCAGTAACACGCGTCGCGATACCTGGAGCGATCACATCCGCCGTACCATCATTAAAGAAAGTCGCCCCTTTATCCTGGAATATTTGCATAAACAAGGTTGGGCGACGCGCTAAAGATTCTAACCCGGTGTATGATACGTCAGCTTTTACCAGGTCTTTCAGAGAGGTGCAGGGTGAAAATTGCCATTTTGTCCCGGGACGGAACGCTCTATTCGTGTAAACGCCTGCGTGAAGCGGCGATGCATCGCGGCCACCTGGTAGAAATTATCGATCCCCTTTCTTGCTATATGAACATTAGCCCGGCGGCTTCTTCTATTCATTATAAGGGCCGCCAGCTACCCCATTTTGACGCAGTCATCCCAAGGATTGGCTCGGCCATTACTTTTTATGGAACTGCTGCGTTACGTCAGTTTGAGATACTGGGCAGCTATCCGCTGAATGAATCGGTAGCAATTACCCGTGCGCGCGATAAGCTGCGTTCGTTACAACTGCTGGCGCGCCAGGGGATAGATCTCCCCATCACCGGGATTGCACACTCGCCGGATGATACCAGCGACATGATTGATATGGTCGGTGGGGCACCGTTGGTGGTGAAGTTGGTCGAAGGCACACAGGGCATCGGTGTAGTGCTGGCCGAAACGCGTCAGGCTGCAGAGAGCGTTGTGGATGCGTTTCGTGGGTTGAATGCCCATATACTGGTTCAGGAATACATTAAAGAAGCGAAAGGCCGCGATATCCGCTGTTTCGTTGTAGGTGACGAGGTTGTGGCCGCCATTGAGCGTCGGGCGAAAGATGGTGATTTTCGTTCTAATCTCCATCGTGGCGGAGTTGCCAGTATTGCAAATATCACGTCTCGCGAAAGGGAGATCGCCATCAAAGCCGCTCAGACAATGGGGCTGGATGTGGCGGGGGTTGATATTCTGCGCGCAGATCGCGGGCCACTGGTCATGGAAGTCAACGCTTCTCCTGGATTGGAAGGCGTGGAGAAAACTACAGGGATAGATATTGCTGCGCGGATGATCCAGTGGATCGAACGTCACGCAACACCTGAATTCTGTCTTAAAATCGGCGGTTAAGCGCAATATCGATTGCGATCGTGGTATGACACGGTCTTTTTGCGTAAGCTGTGCCGGTAATTTTTTCATCGTAAGAGGTCGCACATTATTATGACATCACTGGTCGTTCCCACTCTGGATACGTTGCGTCAATGGCTCGACGACCTGGGCATGAGTTTTTTTGAATGCGATACCTGTCAGGCGCTGCATTTACCACACATGCAGAACTTCGACGGCATCTTTGATGCGAAAATTGATTTGGTAGATAACGTCATTCTGTTCTCTGCAATGGCGGAGGTCAGACCTTCTGCACTGCTGCCGCTTGCGGCCGATCTGTCTGCTATTAATGCCAGTTCGCTGACGGTGAAAGCGTTTTTAGATATGCAGGATGATAATCTGCCAAAGCTGGTGGTTTGCCAGTCTTTATCCGTTATGCCTGGCGTGACTTTCGAGCAGTTTGAATGTTTTGTTCGTCAGAGTGAAGAGCAGATATCGATGGTGATCCTTGAGGCCGGGGCACACCAGCTGTTGTTTAACGCCGAAGAAGATGCGCAAAATAGCAGCACCGAAAACCATTTCCTCCATTAATTCTTTCTTAGCAGTGACACATTTAACGCAGCCGCTGCCATAGCGGTTGCGTATTGCATTTTTTTATTCTGCATTTAACCTTTTATTAAAGAATTATTCACTTCAATTCTTTGCCTTCCGCTTTATGTCATAGACAAAACCTGCATAAAAAATTGATAAAAGACGTTTTTTAATCTGAGCTATATCCTTGAATCCTGGCTAAAGTTATTCTTGCGAGGCTCTTAAACGTCATCCTTCATCTGCCCCTGTGAGCTGACTTATAGCCACTATGCATAGTGAATGATTTCGCGTTGATCAGCGAGCCATAGCGGCATGGGGAGAAGCCCTTCTTCTCATCGGTGCCCAATGAAAAAATATGCACATTTCTTGCATATCGTGGAGTGTGACTTTTTTGTTCGTTTGTTAACGAACTTTCAGAAGGAAAGAGATTATGACCGCCTTAAATAAAAAATGGTTATCAGGCCTGGTTGCGGGTGCTCTGATGGCTATCTCTGCCGGCACGCTCGCTGCTGAACAAAAAACACTGCATATTTATAACTGGTCTGATTATATCGCTCCGGATACGGTGGCGAATTTTGAAAAAGAGACCGGGATTAAAGTGGTTTATGACGTATTCGACTCCAACGAGGTGCTGGAAGGTAAGCTGATGGCTGGCAGCACCGGTTTTGATCTGGTGGTACCTTCAGCCAGCTTTCTTGAGCGTCAACTCACTGCGGGCGTATTTCAGCCGCTGGATAAAAGTAAACTTCCTGGCTGGAAGAACCTCGATCCCGAACTGCTGAAACTGGTAGCGAAACACGATCCTGACAATAAGTTTGCCATGCCGTATATGTGGGCAACCACCGGTATTGGTTACAACGTGGATAAAGTTAAAGCGGTTCTGGGGGCTGATGCGCCGGTTAATAGTTGGGATCTGATCCTTAAACCGGAAAATCTTGAAAAACTCAAAAGCTGCGGTGTTTCTTTCCTGGATGCGCCCGAAGAAGTATTTGCCACTGTGCTGAATTATTTGGGGAAAGATCCAAACAGTACCAAAGCAGATGATTACACCGGGCCGGCGACGGACCTGCTGTTGAAGCTGCGTCCGAACATTCGCTACTTCCACTCTTCTCAATACATTAACGATCTGGCTAACGGCGATACCTGCGTAGCAATCGGCTGGGCAGGGGATGTATGGCAGGCCGCTAACCGTGCTAAGGAAGCGAAAAATGGTGTCAATATTTCCTTCTCAATTCCAAAAGAAGGGGCGATGGCGTTCTTCGACGTTTTTGCGATGCCTGCGGATGCTAAAAACAAAGATGAAGCATATCAGTTCCTCAACTACCTGCTGCGTCCGGATGTGATTGCCCATATTTCCGATCACGTGTTCTACGCGAATGCTAACAAAGAAGCGACGGCGTTGGTCAGCCCTGAGGTTCGGGACAATCCGGGTATCTATCCACCTGCGGATGTAAGAGCCAAGATGTTCACGCTGAAAGTGCAGGATCCGAAGATCGATCGTGTACGTACCCGTGCCTGGACGAAGGTGAAAAGCGGGAAATAACCCGATGTTTGGGACATGACCCGGCGGTATTTGTGCCCGCCGGGGCTGCATTGATACCCGAACACGTATAACCCGGCAATACGCACCATTGTGGTGCGTTATTTGCACCGTTTTTTTGTTTTATGCCGGAGAGCACTTGAGTGAATGATGCAACCTCCCGCCCACAGGCGAAGACCCGTAAAGCGCTGACCCCGCTCCTTGAAATTCGTAACCTGACCAAGTCATTTGATGGCCAGCACGCCGTCGATGATGTCAGCCTCACAATCTATAAAGGTGAAATATTTGCCCTGCTTGGCGCATCCGGCTGCGGCAAATCGACTCTGCTACGCATGCTGGCGGGGTTTGAACTGCCGACTACCGGGCAAATTATGCTGGATGGTGTTGATTTAGCGCATGTCCCGCCTTATCTGCGCCCGATAAATATGATGTTTCAGTCCTACGCGCTGTTTCCGCACATGACGGTGGAGCAGAACATTGCCTTTGGCCTTAAGCAGGACAAGTTGCCGAAAGCTGAAATTACCAGTCGCGTGAACGAGATGTTAGGCCTGGTGCATATGCAGGAATTTGCCAAACGCAAACCGCACCAGCTTTCCGGCGGTCAGCGTCAGCGTGTGGCGCTGGCGCGAAGCCTGGCAAAACGTCCGAAGCTGTTGCTGCTGGATGAGCCGATGGGGGCTCTGGATAAGAAACTACGTGACCGTATGCAACTGGAAGTGGTTGATATCCTCGAGCGTGTAGGGGTTACCTGCGTGATGGTGACACACGATCAGGAAGAAGCCATGACGATGGCGGGTCGCATTGCGATTATGAATCGTGGCAAGTTTGTGCAAATCGGCGAGCCTGAAGAAATATATGAGCATCCGACCACGCGTTACAGCGCGGAATTTATCGGCTCAGTAAACGTTTTTGAAGGTCTACTGAAAGATCGTCAGGAAGATGGTCTGGTTATTGACTCCCCTGGGTTGGTTCATCCGCTGAAAGTGGATGCCGATGTTTCCATTGTTGATAACGTGCCAGTGTATGTTGCGCTGCGCCCGGAAAAAATCATGCTCTGTGAAGCCCCTCCGGCTGATGGCTATAACTTTGCGGTGGGCGAAGTCGTACACATTGCCTATCTCGGTGATTTGTCTGTATACCACGTACGTTTAAAAAGCGGCCAGATGTTGAGCGCCCAGTTACAAAACGAACATCGCTATCGCAAGGGGCTACCGACCTGGGGCGATGAAGTACGTTTGTGTTGGGATGCGGACAGCTGTGTGGTGTTGACGGTTTAAGGAGTGAAGATGAGTACACTTGAACCTCCGGCTCGTGTGGACAAAGCGGGCCGTTTCACGCTGTTTATGTCGCGGATGCAGATGAAGCACGGGCGCAAGCTGGTGATTGCGCTGCCGTATGTTTGGCTGGTGCTCCTGTTTTTGTTGCCGTTTTTGATTGTTTTTAAGATCAGCCTGTCAGAGATGGCGCGGGCTATTCCCCCGTATACTGACCTTGTAGGCTGGGCTGATGACCAATTATCCATTACGCTCAATCTGGGCAACTTCCTGCAGCTAACGGATGATCCGCTCTATTTTGATGCTTATCTGCAGTCTTTGCAGGTGGCGGGGATTTCGACGATCTGTTGCCTGTTGCTGGGCTATCCATTGGCATGGGCCGTGGCGCACAGTAAACCGTCAACGCGTAATATTTTGCTATTGCTGGTGATCCTGCCGTCCTGGACCTCTTTTTTGATTCGCGTGTATGCCTGGATGGGGATCCTGAAAAATAACGGGGTATTGAACAATTTCCTGATGTGGCTCGGCGTTATCGATCAGCCACTGACGATCCTGCATACCAATCTGGCAGTTTATATTGGGATTGTTTATGCCTATTTGCCATTTATGGTGCTGCCAATATACACCGCATTAACGCGTATTGATTATTCGCTGGTGGAAGCTGCGCTGGATTTGGGAGCCAGACCGTTGAAAACCTTCTTTAGCGTGATTGTGCCGTTGACCAAGGGAGGGATCATCGCCGGTTCAATGCTGGTGTTTATTCCGGCGGTGGGAGAGTTCGTGATCCCTGAGCTGCTTGGAGGCCCGGACAGCATTATGATTGGTCGCGTGTTGTGGCAGGAGTTTTTCAACAATCGTGACTGGCCGGTGGCATCCGCTGTCGCCATTATTATGCTGCTGTTACTGATTGTGCCGATCATGTGGTTCCATAAATATCAGCAAAAAAGCGTGGGGGAACACGGATGAATAACTTACCGGTCGTTCGCTCGCCGTGGCGTATTTTTATTCTGGTGTTGGGATTTACCTTCCTGTACGCACCGATGTTGATGTTGGTTATCTATTCGTTCAACAGCTCCAAACTGGTGACGGTCTGGGCTGGTTGGTCAACGCGCTGGTACGGCGAGCTTTTCCGCGATACTGCGATGATAAGTGCAGTTGGTATGAGCTTAACGATTGCAGCTTGTGCTGCGACGATGGCGGCGATCCTCGGTACTATTGCCGCTGTCGTGATGGTGCGTTTGGGTCGTTTCCGTGGATCTAATGGTTTTGCCTTTATGATTACCGCACCACTGGTTATGCCGGATGTCATTACCGGTTTATCGTTGTTGTTGTTGTTTGTGGCAATGGCACATGCGATTGGCTGGCCAGCGGATCGTGGCATGTTGACCATCTGGCTGGCGCACGTCACGTTCTGTACGGCGTATGTTGCGGTGGTTATCTCTTCGCGTTTGCGCGAACTGGATCACTCAATTGAAGAAGCGGCGATGGATCTTGGTGCGACGCCGGTGAAGGTCTTTTTTGTCATCACGTTGCCGATGATTATGCCAGCGGTAATTTCCGGTTGGTTGTTGGCCTTCACGCTGTCGTTGGATGATCTGGTGATCGCCAGTTTTGTGTCTGGTCCGGGAGCGACGACCCTGCCAATGCTGGTGTTCTCCAGCGTACGTATGGGGGTCAATCCGGAGATTAACGCGTTGGCTACACTCATCCTTGGTGTGGTAGGAATTATCGGATTTATCGCGTGGTATCTGATGGCGCGAACAGAAAAACAGCGGTTACGCGATATCCAGCGTGCAAGACGCAGCTGAAAAAACTAAAATCTGCCAACCTGTCTACACGGTGCAGCGTTTCCCGTTGCACCGTTTTCACGGAAGACGACGCGTTGGGATTTTTTAAGAAATCATCCACATCACATGCACGCCTGAACGTACCTGCTCTGGTGCAGGTGGCGGCGCTTGCTATTATCATGATCCGTTGCCTCGATCTGTTGATGATTTTTAATACGCTTGGCGTTCGTGGGACGAGCGAGTTTATTCATCGCAGCGTGCAGACCTGGGATTTGACTTTGGTATTTTTGAGCAGCCTGGTGCTGGTTTTTATTGAAATTTACTGTGCATTCTCCCTGGTGAAAGGACGTAACTGGGCACGCTGGCTCTATTTGCTTACCCAGGTGATTGCCTCAGGTTACCTGTGGGCGGCGTCACTCGGTTACGGGTATCCGGAACTGTTCAGTATCGCAGGGGAGTCTAAGCGCGAAATATTCCACACGCTGGTGATGCAAAAATTGCCGGATATGCTGGTGTTGCTGCTTCTCTTTGTTCCTGCGTCCAGTCGGCGGTTCTTCCGTTTGCAATAACGTGTATAATCTTCGCCCCTGTTAATTTGAAGGTTTCCGTATGCAGTGCGCACTTTATGACGCCGGACGCTGTCGTTCCTGTCAGTGGATAACACAGCCAGTTGGCGATCAACTCTCCACTAAAACAGCCGATCTCCAGAATTTGCTGGTCGATTTTTCGGTCTGGGAATGGTGCGCACCGGTCAGTGGTGCGGAAAGCGCTTTTCGTAATAAAGCTAAAATGGTGGTCAGCGGCAGCGTGGAAAAACCGCTGCTGGGTATGCTGCATCGCGACGGCACGCCAGAGGATTTGTGCGATTGCCCGCTCTATCCCACTTCATTTTCCCCGGTATTTGCAGTGTTAAAGCCCTTCATTGCGCGCGCAGGGCTTACTCCTTACAACGTTGCACGCAAGCGGGGAGAGCTCAAATATATTCTGTTAACCGAAAGTCAGTTCGATGGCGGCATGATGCTGCGTTTTGTCTTACGTTCAGACGCTAAACTGGCACAGTTGCGCACGGCGCTGCCGTGGCTGCAGGAACAACTGCCACAGTTGAAGGTGATTACGGCCAATATTCAGCCGGTGCATATGGCGATTATGGAAGGGGAGATGGAAATCTTCCTGACAGAACAGCAGGCGCTGGCAGAACGCTTCAACGATGTTCCGCTGTGGATACGCCCGCAGAGCTTCTTTCAGACCAACCCGGAGGTGGCCAGCTGTTTATATGCCACGGCCCGTAACTGGGTCCGTCAGCTTCCGGTTAACCATATGTGGGATCTATTTTGCGGTGTCGGGGGCTTTGGTCTGCATTGCGCTACGCCACAGATGAAACTGACGGGTATTGAAATCGCGCCAGAGGCGATTACCTGTGCAAAACAGTCTGCCCAGGAACTCGGGCTACAGAATCTGCATTTCCAGGCGCTGGACTCGACTCAATTTGCCACGGCGCAGGAAGAAGTGCCTGATCTGGTGCTGGTTAATCCGCCGCGTCGTGGAATTGGAAAACCACTGTGTGATTTTCTCTCCAGAATGGCGCCACGTTTTATTGTGTATTCCAGCTGTAATCCGCAAACGATGGCAAAAGATATTCGCGAGCTGTCGGAATACCACATTGAACGCGTGCAGATATTCGATATGTTCCCTCATACCGCCCATTATGAAGTGTTAACGTTGCTCAGCAGACGATAATTCATTTTCATCAACGAGAATGCCGGATGCGCTGCTTGCATCGTATCTGACATGCGCAACAGGCGAAAAAAAAGCCCGTACTTGAGTACGAGCTCTTCTTCAAATATGGCGGTGAAGCGGGGATTGACTCGCTTCGCTCGCCCCTCTGGGGCAGCCCACTCTCTGCGTTCGCGGTCTGTCCAACTGGCTGCGCCAGTTGCCGAACCCCGGCCGGGGATTCTCATCCCCCTGGTTGGGTGCAACAGGCGAAAAAAAAGCCCGTACTTGCGTACGAGCTCTTCTTCAAATATGGCGGTGAGGCGGGGATTCGAACCCCGGATACGTTGCCGTATACACACTTTCCAGGCGTGCTCCTTCAGCCACTCGGACACCTCACCATATTGTATTGCTGCCTGACCGCTTGGGGGGCAACGGGGCGCTACTATAGGGAGTTGCGCTAAAACGGTCAAGCAGAATTTACGCGTTCATACTCGTTTGGTCACGCAATGTACATATTCTTCGCTCTGACAAGCACGGAGAATATTATTAGCGCTGAGAGTCCAGTTTTTCGCCGTTTGTCACGACCTCCTGGGCTTTGCTGTAGCTTTCGATCAGTAACTGATAAGCCGGGAATACTTTTGTATACACTTCCGCCCATTCTGCGGCGTCTTCACGGTTCCATGTACCCTGCAGTTCGGAGGCGACTGCTGCGGTATCCATTGGTACGACACCAGCCTGAACAACACGCGCGAGGGTGATTTCCTGCGCCATTTTACTGTATGTACCCGATGCGTCGATCACGGCGAAGACTTTATAACCCTCCGCAACCGCGCTGATGGCCGGGAAAGCCATGCATACGCTAGTAATGGTACCGGCGATAATCAGAGTCTTACGCCCCGTCGCTTTTACAGCATTAACAAAGTCTTCGTTATCCCAGGCGTTGATCTCACCTTTACGCGCCACGTATTGGGCATGTGGCGCGTTGGCGTGGATCTCCGGTATCAATGGACCATTGGGGCCTTGTGGGACAGATGCGGTTGTAATCACTGGCATCTTCGCCAGAGTTGCCATTTTCGCCAGCGCGGCGGCACGAGCGCGAAGTTCCGGCATTGGCATATCGCCTACGGTCTGGAAGAGTCCACTCTGGTGATCGATAAGCAGCATGATCGAATCATTCACATCAATGACCGGGCGTGAACCATTAAAATTTGCAGGACTGGACATCGTATTCTCCTTCGATTCAGATTTGGCCAAAGCGGCCGGAGTTAAAATCGCGTACGGCTTCAGCGATTTCTTGTTTCGTGTTCATCACAAACGGGCCGTAACCTACAATCG
Source organism: Citrobacter sp. Cm046 (assembly GCF_030333065.1). Taxonomy (NCBI): domain Bacteria; kingdom Pseudomonadati; phylum Pseudomonadota; class Gammaproteobacteria; order Enterobacterales; family Enterobacteriaceae; genus Citrobacter; species Citrobacter sp. Cm046. The sequence continues at coordinate 142,714 of NZ_JAOWGP010000034.1, forward strand.
GCTCATTCAACGGTTCGCCAGATAGAAGCAGCACGCTGGCATCGCTGCTGGCTTCAATGTGTACTGTTTTACCTTGCTGGCTTAATACCACTAGCTGCGCTTCACTCGCGGGCGTGGTGCCGTTGACACTAATATTTCCTTTCAGTACGACCAGCGCGGTGCTCCATCCTTCAGGCTGGGGCAACATGACCTGATGGTTGCGTTGCAGGTGCATATCCCAGACATTTAACGGGGAGAACGTATGTGCCGGACCTTTTATGTCCTGATAGCTACCCGCAATAACGCGAACAGTACCAGCATCATCTGGCAGGGTGACCGTAGGGATGACGTCGCTGCTGATACCCTGGTAACCCGGCGCAGTCATTTTGTCTTTTGCTGGCAGATTCACCCACAGCTGTACCATTTCCAGCTCGCCGCCTTTACGGGTAAATTCAGGCGAATGGAACTCTTCGTGTAAGATCCCGGCCCCCGCCGTCATCCACTGCACGTCACCCGGGCCGATAACGCCGCCGCGACCCGTTGAATCGCGATGTTCAACTTCACCACTGTAAACAATGGTCACCGTTTCAAAGCCACGATGAGGGTGCTCTCCCACGCCGCGCTTTTCGCTACCCGGTGTGAATGTATGCGGACCGGCATAATCCAGCAGCAGGAAAGGGCTTAACTGCTCACCATGAGACTGGTAAGAGAACATTGAGCGAACCGGGAATCCATCGCCAACCCAGTGTGGGCGAGGTGCTGTGTAGACGCCTGTTACTTGTTTCATATTTGTCTCCTCATGGGCATTAGCTTGATGTGAATAAGCTTATATTCATGACAGCGAGCTGAGTAGTCGCTAAAATAGTCTTCACAGTCTCATTAATAGGACAATGCGATGGCGAAGCTGGATCTCAATGATTTCGCGTGGTTTGTTCATGTAGTCGAAGAGGGGGGATTCGCTGCTGCCGGGCGAGCGCTGGATGAACCTAAATCAAAACTCAGCCGACGAATTGCGCAACTGGAGGAGAGACTGGGCGTCCGTTTGATTCAACGAACTACCCGGCAATTTAATGTCACTGAAGTTGGACAGACATTTTACGAGCATTGTAAGGCGATGCTGGTGGAAGCGCAGGCGGCACAGGATGCTATTGCCGCGTTGCAGGTTGAGCCGCGTGGAATTGTAAAACTGACCTGTCCGGTCACTTTGCTGCATGTGCATATTGGTCCCATGCTGGCCAGGTTTATGGCGCGTTATCCGGATGTGTCGGTACAGCTTGAGGCCACGAACCGACGGGTTGATGTCGTAGGGGAAGGCCTGGATGTTGCGATTCGCGTCAGGCCACGCCCTTTTGAGGACAGCGATCTGGTCATGCGGGTGCTTGCGGACAGGGGACATCGGCTGTATGCCAGCCCGACATTAATAGCTCAAATGGGCGCTTTACACTCTCCAGCAGACCTGACTCGCTGGCCGGGCCTGAGTCTGGCATCCGGTAAACATGTTCATCGCTGGGAGTTATTTGGCCCACAGGGCGCGCGTGCGGAGGTTCATTTTACGCCGCGTATGATTACTACTGATATGCTGGCATTACGCGAAGCGGCGATAGCGGGAGTTGGTGTTGTTCAACTTCCGCAACTGATGGTAAAAGATCAATTAGCGGCGGGTGAACTGGTGGCATTACTGGACGGGTGGGAACCTAAGCGAGAGATTATTCACGCAGTCTTTCCATCACGCCGGGGATTATTGCCGTCGGTACGCGCATTGGTGGATTTCCTGACAGAAGAATATGCGCGAATGATCGAGGATTAAATACTTAACCCCGATCCACAAAAAAGGTCGGCTAAACCGACCTTTTATTATCTGGACGCCGGTCTGGCGTGAAAACAATCAGCGACTACGGAAGACAATGCGGCCTTTGCTCAGGTCGTACGGGGTCAGCTCAACAGTCACTTTGTCGCCCGTCAGGATGCGGATATAGTTTTTACGCATTTTACCGGAGATGTGTGCAGTAACCACGTGACCGTTTTCTAACTCTACGCGGAACATGGTATTAGGTAACGTATCGAGAACGGTACCCTGCATTTCAATATTGTCTTCTTTGGCCATCTAATCCTCTGGGGTATCACTACCGTAATTTGAACCGGCAAGATAATGCCGAAGTTCTTTTAATAAGTAAAGATTTGCGCGTTTAAAACACAGCAAATCAGGTTTGGCGCATTACTCTAACCACACACGGCAAAGCCGCACTAAAAGCGCAACGTGTAAGGGAACGATGAGATAAACGATAGGCGTTGCCTGACGCGAACTGTTCCTTAACGGCGGCGGGGTAATGGGCTAAACCAACTCTGCGGCACAATTATAACACCCCGACAAAAAATGTGCCGAAAACATTCACACCTGAGGTGAAAATAACGTTCTCGGCACCCAAAAATGGCTGGGTAGCCGCTGTTGGCGCAGTCTGCTCAGGTGTTCAAGGTACTCCCGCCGGGGAGTTTCAACTGCGCCCAGCGACGCTGTATGGCTATTTAACACCTGGCAGTCGATGAGTTTTCCACCCTGACGTATAAATTCAGCGCAAAATACAAGCAGTGCGGTCTTGGAAGCATTTTCCTGACGACTGAACATCGATTCACCACAGAAAAGTGTACCTTGTGATACGCCGTACATACCGCCCACTAATTCGTTTTGCCGCCATACCTCAATAGAATGAGCATGGCCCAGTTCATGGAGTCGATGGTATGCGTCAACCACATCATGCGTTATCCAGGTGCCTTCTTCCCGGTCATTTGCACAGCCTTCAATAACCTGGCCAAATGCATAATTGAGAGTTACGCGATAAGGTGAATGTTTATGAAAACGTTTCATGCTGCGGCTAATATGAAATGTCTCAGGCCACAAAATAGCTCGCGGATCGGGTGACCACCAGAGGATCGGGTCGCCAGGTGAAAACCACGGGAAAATCCCGCGCTGGTATGCCATGAGCAAGCGGGCAGGGCTGAGATCGCCGCCAAGCGCCAACAAACCGTTAGGTTCGCGTAAAGCGCCTTCCGGCGACGGGAAGGCGATAGAATTACGAGAAAGTTGCACCAGGCGCATGACAGCGAAACTCCACTACGCGAGTCGGATCGTTCAATAATAGCTTACAGACGTTGCTTAAACTGGTAATAACGACCCTGCCGGGCTAACAGATCTGCGTGATTACCTTGCTCAATAATGTGTCCGTTGTCCATCACTATTATTTGATCAAAACGTGACAGCCCGCGCAGACGATGCGTAACCATCAGTACGGTTTTATCTCGCATCACATCGCCAATTAATTCAAGCATTTGGCTTTCTGTTGTGGCATCCAGCCCTTCGGTGGGTTCATCCAGCAGCATCAATGGGGCATCGTGCAACAATGCACGAGCGATGGCCAGACGGCGGAGTTCGCCACCTGAAAGTTGACGACCACCTTCACCTAACCAGGCGTTAAGTCCATCATCCGCCAGCAGATTTTCCAGACCGACCCGGCTGAGCATTCCGGACAATACCTCATCACTGGCGTGTGGTGCGGCCAGCAGCAGGTTATCGCGTAATGTCGCGCTGAACAGATGCACGCGTTGCGGCACAACGCTGATGCTTTGACGCAGACTGGATTCACTTAAGGCCGAAATTGGCTGTTCGTTGATCAGAATTTCGCCGCTTTGTGGGTCCCAGGCACGCGTCAGCAATTGCAGAAGCGTTGACTTTCCGCAGCCGGTACGACCAAGAATTGCAATATGCTCACCGGGTTTAGCCTGCAAGGAAAGAGTATCCAGCGCGTTTTGCGCCTGTCCAGGGTAGCTGAAAGAAACGTCGCGCAGCGTGAGCGTTATTTGTTCAGTGACCGAGGAGCCCGCCTCAGGGAAGGTGACTTCCGGCTGCTGTTCGCTCAGTTCAGTGATACGCAGAGCCGAAGCAATCACCTGGCCAAGATGCTGAAACGCCCCGGTGACAGGCGCCAGAGCTTCAAAAGCAGCCAGCGCGCAGAAGACAAACAGGGCAATCAGTGCACCCGGTTGGGTATTTCCGCCCACACCGCCAGAGGCCATCCATAACATCATTATTACGGCCAGAGCGCCAACGAGTAGCATGACAGCCTGGGACAGCGCGGTTAATTCAGACTGACGACGCTGAGCTTCATGCCACTGCATTTCTGTCGCTTCCATTTGCGCACGATAGCGTTCGCTGGCACCAAAAATGGTGAGTTCAGCCTGCCCCTGCAACCATGAAGTTAACTGCTGACGATATTGACCGCGCAGATGCGTCAGACTTTGCCCGGTGCTTTTTCCGGCCTGATAAAAGATTGGGGGCAAAATAAACAAGGTGAGCAGCATAATGCCGCCAAGTGTGATCGCCAGAGTTAGATCGAGAACGCTAAGTCCCAGCGTCACTACCACGATGACCACAAATGCCCCTGTTAGCGGGGAGAGCACGCGTAAATAGAGATGATCGAGCGTGTCGACATCAGCAACCACACGGTTAAGCAACTCCCCCTGGCCATACCGGGCCAGACCAGCAGGAGAAAGCGGCAGCAGTTTACTAAAGGTATAAATACGCAGGTGCTGCAGCACGCGGAATGTCGCGTCGTGGCTGACCAGTCGCTCAAAATAACGGCCTGCGGTTCGGGTGATTGCTGCTCCCCGAACGCCTGCCGCCGGGAGCATGTAGTTAAAACTGTAAATCCCGGTCACGCCAACAACTGCGGAGGCGGAAAGGAACCAGCCTGACAGGGTCAGCAAACCGATACTTGCCAGCAGCGTGATTATCGCCAGAACAATGCCTAGCGTTAACATCCATTTGTGACGTTTATACAGCGTCAGATAGGGTAGCAAGGCGCGCATTCAGATATCCTCCTGACGGTGAGCCAGCAATGTCGCAAAAGCGCCGTTGGTTGCGCTAAGTTGAGCATAAGTGCCTTGCTCGACGATTTGTCCATCCTGCATGACCCAGATAGCATCCCAGTCGGCAAGATCTTCGAGCTGATGCGTCACCATCAGCGTGGTCTGGCGGCGTGATGCGGCATTCAATGCCTGCATTACGCGTTGTTCACTGTGAGCATCAAGGCTGGCAGCGGGTTCGTCGAGCAGCAGTAACTGACACGGATTAAGCAGAGCGCGGGCAACGGCAACGCGTTGTGCTTGTCCGACAGAAAGTCGAGCCGCCTGATCGCCTACTGGCGTATCTACACCCTGAGGAAGCAAAGGTAAAAACTCGCTTACCCAGGCACTGTCGAGCGCGGCCTGAAGCTGTTGTTCACTGGCATCAGGACGTGCCAGCAACACATTATCTCGTAACGTCGCGGCGGGAAGTTGCGGGTTTTGACCAACCCATGAGAGCTGTTTACGCCAGGAGTCAGGCGATAAATCGCGAAGCTCAAAGCCGTTAATCCGCAATGACCCCTGATAAGAGAGAAAACCGGACAGAACGTTCAGAAGGGAGCTTTTACCTGAGCCACTACGACCAACCAGCACCGCACGTTGAGCTGCTGGCAGAGAAAAATTGAGCGGCCCTGCCAGAATTTTGCCTTCCGGTGATGTAATGACCAGATCTTCCGCTTCAATCGAAACGGCTTCTTTTGCTGCCAACTCAATGTCACCACGCTCAGGGTGAGCAAGCGGCGTTTCCATGAATGTTTTCAGACTATCTGCAGCACCTACCGCTTGTGCTTTCGCGTGGTAAAACGTACCCAGATCGCGCAAAGGCTGGAAAAATTCTGGGGCAAGGATCAGAGCCAGGAAACCAGCAGCCAGCGTTACGCCAGTTCCGTAATGACCGAAGTTGAGTTCGCCGAGGTAAGAAAAACCAAAATAAACCGCCACCAGGGCGATCGACAGTGACGTGAAAAACTCCAGTACACCCGAGGAAAGGAACGCAAGACGCAGGACTTCCATGGTGCGCTGACGAAAATCTTGCGATGCGGCGCGAATGCTTTCTGTTTCAGCTTCTCCGCGACCAAATATTCTCAGCGTCTCCATGCCCCTTAAGCGGTCGAGGAAATGGCCACTGAGTCTGGCAAGTGCCTGAAAATTACGACGGTTAGCATCTGCTGCTCCCATACCGACCATTGCCATAAAGAGCGGGATCAGCGGTGCGGTGCCCAGCAGGATAAGGGCGGCTACCCAGTTTGAAGGGAAAATTGCTGCCACAATTAATATAGGTACACAGACGGCAAGCGCCATTTGCGGCAGATAACGCGCATAGTAATCATGCATATCGTCAATCTGTTCCAGCACCAGGGTGGCCCAACTCCCGGCGGGTTTACCTTGTATCCATGCCGGACCTGCCTGCTGCAGGCGGTCCAGAACTTGACGGCGAATTTCAAAGCGAATGTGTTGTCCCGCATGGAAACCGACTCGCTCACGTAACCAGACAACCCAAGCACGCAGGATAAATATCAATACCAGCACGATGAAGGGGAGGAGAAGGGCCTCTCGGGGAATGTTGTCCATGATCATATGCTCAAGAATACGAGCCATGAGCCAGGCCTGAGCGACAATTAACAGCCCGCTCACGAATCCCAGCAGACGTGAAATATTTAGCCAGCGTTGTGAAATGACACTTTGCTGTTTTAACCAGTGGGTTAGCTCTTTTTGACGGGTTTTATTCATTGCTCGCTTAGCAGGTGAGTTATTGGAATTTTTGGGCAGGACAATGTTACAACGAGGCAAAAATAAAGGCGACTTATAGTCGCCTTTTTTACTTTTGTTACTGATTTGTAAAAACTATTTGCAGGCGTCAGCCAGACCATCAAGATAGCGTTCAGCATCGAGGGCAGCCATACACCCCGTACCTGCCGAGGTAATCGCCTGACGATAGATATGATCCATTACGTCGCCGGCTGCGAATACGCCAGGAATGCTGGTTTGCGTTGCATTGCCATGAATGCCGGACTGGACTTTGATGTAGCCGTTTTCCAGTTCAAGCTGACCGTCGAAAATGGCGGTGTTCGGGCTGTGGCCGATAGCGACAAATAATCCTGCGACGTCGAGAGACTCAACGTTGTCAGTATTCTGGGTATCACGCAGACGCAGTCCGGTCACACCCATTTGATCGCCGGTAACTTCTTCCAGAGTGCGGTGAGTGTGCAGCACAATGTTGCCGTTCTCGACTTTATCCATCAAACGTTTGATGAGGATTTTCTCAGCACGGAAGCTGTCGCGACGGTGGATCAAATGAACCTCAGAAGCGATATTCGCCAGGTACAATGCTTCTTCTACAGCGGTATTACCACCGCCAATAACCGCAACCTTTTGGTTACGATAGAAGAAACCGTCACAGGTCGCACAGGCGGAAACGCCGCGGCCTTTAAATGCCTCTTCTGAAGGTAAACCAAGATAGCGTGCTGAAGCGCCAGTGGCGATAATCAGTGCATCGCAAGTATATTCGCCGCTGTCACCGGTCAGGCGAAACGGACGATTTTGCAGATCAACTTTACTGATGTGATCAAAAATGATTTCGGTTTCAAATTTCGTCGCGTGTTCGTGCATACGCTCCATCAGCAACGGGCCAGTGAGATCGTGCGGATCGCCAGGCCAGTTTTCCACTTCTGTCGTTGTGGTCAACTGACCACCTTTTTCCATACCGGTAATCAACACCGGTTGCAGGTTTGCACGCGCAGCATAGACCGCGGCGGTGTATCCCGCAGGGCCTGAGCCCAGAATAAGAAGTTTACTGTGTTTGGTCGTGCCCATGAGATCCCCATAGTTGTTGGCAGGCAATGAGCAGGATTGTAGGGAATTTACGAACGTAAAAAAAGAGTATGGCGATTTTGTTAACAATATGTGTAATAGCAGAAACCGATGATTGCTAAAAACGACGGTAATATTATAACGATTTCTACTTAAAATCGGTCAGTTATAAGGTGATAAAATGACGATTTTCCATCACTCCCAATGAATAACTGGCATGTTGTACTAAAAATCGATGTTTTGCTTTGACAATCCCCTGCTGTTTTGCGAAAACATTCAAGGAAGAAAAAAACTGTGTCATGTATATGCTGCATAATCATGCATGTAGATAACATGTTTACCGAGTTAGCGAAATCTACGCATGGCGTGGACAGATGCCATTCGTGATGTCGATAGCCGCCGACAGGCAACGGTCTTCTCACCGTAAACCCAGGCATTGCGCACCGTAAATCCCTCTGGGTTTCGGGTTATTATGATGGGTAGCGGCTCTAAACAGTGATGTTTGTAGAGTCAGGCAGGAGTAGGGAAGGAATACAGAGAGACAATAATAATGGTAGATAGTAAGAAGCGCCCTGGCAAAGATCTCGACCGTATCGATCGTAACATTCTTAATGAGCTGCAAAAGGATGGGCGTATTTCTAACGTCGAGCTTTCTAAACGAGTGGGACTTTCACCAACGCCCTGCCTTGAGCGTGTGCGTCGGTTGGAAAGACAGGGTTTTATTCAGGGCTATACAGCGCTGTTGAACCCGCATTATCTGGATGCATCACTTCTGGTTTTTGTTGAGATTACTCTGAATCGTGGCGCCCCGGATGTGTTTGAGCAATTTAACTCTGCAGTACAAAAACTTGAAGAAATTCAAGAATGTCATTTGGTGTCCGGTGATTTCGACTACCTGCTGAAAACACGCGTACCGGATATGTCAGCTTACCGTAAGCTATTAGGGGAAACCCTGCTGCGTCTGCCTGGCGTGAATGACACACGTACTTACGTGGTTATGGAAGAAGTAAAACAGAGCAATCGTCTGGTTATTAAGACGCGCTAACACGGAACAGGTGCAAAATCGACTCAGTTTGATTACACTCCTGTTAATCCATACAGCAACAGTGCCGGGGTAACCCGGTGCTGTTGTCCGTTTTAGCATCGGGCAGGAAAAGCCTGAAACCTGGAGAGCCGTTTTTGAGCCAGGAATACACTGAAGACAAAGACGTCACATTGACGAAGTTAAGCAGCGGGCGCCGACTTCTGGAAGCGCTACTCATCCTTATTGCCCTTTTTGCCGTCTGGTTGATGGCTGCCTTACTCAGCTTTAACCCTTCGGACCCCAGCTGGTCGCAAACCGCGTGGCACGAGCCTATTCATAATCTGGGGGGAATACCCGGCGCATGGCTGGCGGACACGCTGTTCTTTATTTTCGGCGTCATGGCCTACACCATTCCCGTAATCATTGTTGGCGGCTGTTGGTTTGCCTGGCGGCATCAGGCCAGTGATGAATACGTTGATTATTTTGCCGTGTCGCTTCGCATTATCGGCGTTCTGGCGCTGATTCTTACTTCTTGCGGACTGGCGGCAATCAATGCCGACGACATCTGGTATTTCGCCTCAGGTGGCGTGATTGGCAGTTTGCTAAGTACCACTTTGCAACCTCTGCTGCATAGCAGCGGGGGAACGCTCACACTGTTATGTATCTGGGCTGCTGGGTTAACTCTGTTTACCGGCTGGTCATGGGTGAGTATTGCGGAGAAATTAGGGGGCTGGCTGCTAAATATTCTGACATTTGCCAGCAACCGAACTCGTCGTGATGATACCTGGGTCGATGATGAAGAATATGAAGACGACGAGTTTGTCGACGCTGCCGAAGGAAAACCGCATGAATCGCGTCGGGCACGTATTCTTCGCGGCGCATTAGCGCGTCGTAAGCGCCTGGCTGAAAAATTTACCAACCCGCTTGGGCGTCACACCGATGCTGCGCTGTTCTCCGGCAAACGCATGGATGATGAAGATGAAATAGAATACAGCGCCCGTGGCGTCGTTGCCGATCCTAATGATGTCCTGTTCTCTGGAAATCGGGCGACGTTGCCAGAATATGATGAATTCGATCCGCTTCTCAATGGACACTCTGTAGCAGAGCCAGTGGCAGCTGCTGCGGCGGCCACTGCAGCAACGCAGGCCTGGAGCGCTCCCGTTGACCCATTGATGCAAACCCCGCCTGCATCGGGCACAGTTCCTGTTCAGCCTGCTCCTGCAGTTGCATGGCAATCTGCGCCGGGGCCACAGACTGGTGAACCGGCTATCGCGCCTGGACCAGAAGGGTATCCGCAGCCAAATCAGTACGCACAGCCATCTGTACAACCTTATGAAGCGTGGCAACAACCGGCGCCTGTTGAGCCCCAACCGCAATATGCCGTTCCTCCTGTGGCTGACGTTGGTTATGAGCAGCCGATGATGCCAGAATCGCAAATGCCCTGGCAGACGCAAGAGCCGGTAGCGGAACAAAGCTGGCAACCTGAACCGGTTTATCAGCAGAATGCTCCTCTCCAGCCGCAGTCTGTCTATCAGCAGGAGACTATTCCATCGCAACCAGTTGTTCATCAGCAATCCATTGTTGAACCGCCACCTGTTGTTGAGCCGGAACCGGTTGTTGAAGAGACTAAACCAGCTCGCCCTCCGCTCTACTATTTTGAAGAAGTGGAAGAGAAACGTGCGCGCGAACGTGAACAACTCGCAGCATGGTATCAGCCAATTCCGGAACCTGTGACAGAGCCAGAACGGGTGAAAACGTCTATGCCGACAACTGCCGCCATACCGCCAGTTGAGTCTGTCGTTGCCGCTGCACCAATGGCCACAGGGGCGAAAAATGCAGCTCTGGCTACTGGGGCTGCCGTTGCTGCCGCACCTGTGTTTAGTCTGGCTGGTGGTGCGCCACGTCCGCAGGTGAAAGAAGGTATTGGGCCGCAGTTGCCACGCCCGAACCGTGTCCGCGTGCCAACGCGTCGTGAACTGGCCTCGTATGGCATAAAATTACCGTCGCAGCGAATTGCTGAAGAAAAAGCGCGTGAAGAGCAACTTGATTCGGATACGCAATATAGTGACGATGAAATTGATGCAATGCATCAGGATGAGCTGGCACGTCAGTTCGCGCAGTCCCAACAGCATCGTTATGGGGAAGAGTATCAGGACGGTACAAACCAAGCTGAGGATGAAGATTCTGCTGCAGAAGCGGAGTTAGCCCGTCAGTTTGCATCTTCCCAACAGCAGCGCTATTCCGGCGAACAACCAGCGGGCGCTAATCCGTTCTCACTGGATGACTTTGCATTCTCACCGATGAAAGCTCTGGTCGATGACGGCCCGCATGAGCCGCTGTTTACCCCGAGCGTGATGCCGGAGGAGCCTGCACCAGCGCCGCAATATCAACAACCGCCGCAACCTGTAGCACCGCAGCAGCATTATCAACAGCCGCCGCAGCCTGTAGCGCCGCAGCAACATTATCAGCAGCCGCCACAGCCTGTAGCACCGCAGCAGCATTATCAGCAGCCGCCGCAGCCTGTAGCATCGCAGCAGCATTATCAGCAGCCGCCACAGCCTGTAGCGCCGCAGCAGCATTATCAGCAGCCGCCACAACCTGTAGCACCGCAGCCGCAGGATAGCTTGATCCATCCATTACTGATGCGTAATGGTGACAGCCGCCCGGTACAACGTCCAACCACACCGCTGCCCTCGCTGGATCTGTTGACGCCACCGCCGAGTGAAGTTGAACCAGTGGATACCTTTGCTCTGGAGCAAATGGCGCGTCTGGTTGAAGCCCGACTGGCGGATTTCCGCATTAAAGCTGATGTCGTGAACTATTCACCGGGTCCGGTTATTACCCGTTTTGAACTGAACCTGGCCCCTGGTGTGAAAGCTGCGCGTATTTCTAACCTCTCCCGCGACCTGGCTCGTTCGTTGTCGACCGTTGCGGTGCGTGTGGTAGAAGTGATTCCAGGTAAACCGTATGTGGGACTGGAACTGCCGAATAAAAAACGTCAGACCGTCTATCTGCGCGAAGTTCTGGACAACGCGAAGTTCCGCGAAAATCCATCTCCGCTGACAGTCGTGTTGGGTAAAGATATTGCAGGCGAGCCGGTCGTTGCTGACCTGGCAAAAATGCCTCATCTGCTGGTTGCAGGAACCACCGGCTCCGGTAAGTCGGTTGGGGTAAACGCCATGATCCTCAGCATGCTATACAAGGCACAACCGGAAGATGTCCGCTTTATCATGATTGACCCGAAAATGCTGGAACTTTCCGTTTACGAAGGTATCCCGCATCTGTTGACTGAAGTTGTTACAGATATGAAAGATGCGGCCAATGCTTTGCGCTGGAGCGTCAATGAAATGGAGCGTCGCTATAAGCTGATGTCGGCGCTTGGCGTACGTAACCTTGCTGGTTATAACGAGAAAATCGCTGAAGCAGCCCGTATGGGGCGTCCGATTCCTGACCCGTACTGGAAACCTGGCGATAGCATGGACGTTCAGCATCCTGTGCTGGAAAAACTGCCGTATATCGTCGTGTTGGTAGATGAATTCGCTGATCTGATGATGACCGTCGGTAAAAAGGTGGAAGAACTCATCGCTCGTCTGGCACAAAAAGCACGTGCGGCGGGCATCCACCTGGTACTGGCGACTCAGCGTCCGTCGGTTGATGTTATTACCGGTTTGATTAAAGCCAACATTCCAACCCGTATCGCCTTTACCGTTTCCAGTAAGATTGATTCACGCACCATCCTCGACCAGAGTGGCGCAGAGTCTCTGCTGGGCATGGGGGATATGCTTTATTCCGGGCCTAACTCCACTATGCCAGTGCGTGTGCATGGCGCATTTGTGCGCGACCAGGAAGTGCATGCAGTTGTTCAGGACTGGAAAGCGCGTGGGCGTCCACAATACGTCGATGGCATTACCTCCGACAGCGAAAGCGAAGGCGGTGGTGGTGGTTTTGACGGTGGTGAAGAGCTGGATCCGCTGTTTGACCAGGCCGTCAAATTTGTCACGGAGAAACGTAAAGCCTCAATCTCCGGCGTTCAGCGTCAGTTCCGTATTGGTTACAACCGTGCGGCACGCATCATTGAACAGATGGAAGCGCAGGGAATTGTCAGTGAGCAGGGACATAATGGTAATCGTGAAGTGCTGGCGCCGCCTCCCTTCGATTGATTGCAAAGTTAAGTAATTCAGTATTTTCTACTTTCCTCATGCTGATTTTTGGCCTGGAATGGATAGCAGAGGGATCTCCCCGTCGGGAGTGACGTATTTTGAGGAATAACGATGAAAAGAATCGCAATCACCTGTGCATTACTGTCGAGCTTTGTGGTTAGCAGCGTCTGGGCTGATGCTGCCAGCGATCTGAAAAGCCGTCTGGATAAAGTCAGTAGTTTCCATGCCAGCTTCACCCAGAAGGTGACGGATGGCAGCGGAGCGGCAGTACAGGAAGGTCAGGGTGACTTATGGGTTAAACGTCCGAACCTGTTTAACTGGCATATGACACAGCCTGACGAGAGCATTCTGGTATCCGATGGCAAAACGCTGTGGTTCTTTAACCCGTTTGTTGAGCAAGCAACGGCCACCTGGCTGAAAGATGCCACGGGGAATACACCGTTTATGCTGATTGCGCGCAACCAGTCCAGCGACTGGCAACAATACAATATCAAGCAAAACGGTGATGACTTTGTGCTGACCCCGAAAACCAGCAGCGGTAATCTGAAGCAGTTCACCATTAATGTCGGGCGTGATGGAACAATCCATCAGTTCAGTGCTGTCGAGCAGGACGATCAACGCAGTAGCTATCAGCTGAAGTCTCAGCAGAATGGTGCAATTGAACCATCAAAATTCACCTTTACCCCGCCACAAGGTGTGACGGTGGACGATCAACGTAAGTAGAGGCGCGTGAGTGGGCAATCTGTCGCTCGATTTTTCTGATAATACCTTTCAGCCACTGGCCGCGCGTATGCGGCCAGAAAATTTAGCACAGTATATCGGCCAGCAGCATTTGCTGGCCGCAGGCAAGCCCTTGCCGCGTGCCATTGAGGCAGGGCACCTGCACTCCATGATCTTGTGGGGACCACCCGGTACGGGTAAAACAACACTCGCCGAAGTGATTGCTCGCTACGCTGATGCAGATGTTGAACGCATTTCGGCGGTCACCTCTGGTGTGAAAGAAATTCGTGAGGCCATTGAGCGTGCGCGTCAGAACCGCAATGCAGGTCGGCGTACAATTTTGTTCGTGGATGAAGTTCATCGTTTTAATAAAAGCCAGCAGGACGCGTTTCTCCCGCATATCGAAGATGGCACCATTACATTTATTGGCGCCACGACCGAAAATCCCTCTTTTGAACTTAACTCGGCATTACTGTCGCGTGCGCGTGTCTATCTACTGAAATCGTTAACCACCGAAGATATTGAGCAGGTGCTGGACCAGGCGATGACAGATAAAGCACGTGGCTACGGGGGACAGGATATTGTCCTGCCGAATGAAACACGTCGGGCGATTGCGGAACTGGTGAATGGTGACGCGCGAAGGGCGTTGAACACGCTGGAAATGATGGCTGATATGGCCGAAGTCGATGACAGCGGAAAACGTGTTTTACAGACAGCATTACTGACTGAGATTGCCGGGGAGCGCAGCGCGCGCTTTGATAATAAAGGCGATCGCTTTTACGATCTGATCTCGGCGTTACACAAATCGGTACGCGGCAGCGCACCGGATGCGGCGCTTTACTGGTATGCACGGATCATTACCGCCGGTGGCGATCCGTTATACGTCGCGCGCCGTTGTCTGGCAATTGCTTCCGAAGATGTGGGAAATGCCGACCCACGGGCTATGCAAGTGGCAATTTCAGCATGGGATTGTTTCACTCGCGTAGGGCCTGCAGAAGGCGAACGAGCGATAGCTCAGGCGATAGTTTATCTGGCCTGTGCGCCGAAAAGTAATGCAGTCTATACCGCCTATAAAGCAGCGTTGGCTGATGCCCGCGAGCGTCCGGATTATGATGTGCCTGTGCATTTGCGTAATGCACCGACGAAGCTGATGAAAGAAATGGGCTACGGACAGGAATATCGCTACGCTCATGATGAGCCGAATGCGTATGCTGCCGGTGAAGAGTACTTTCCGCAGGAACTGGCACAAACGCGCTATTATCACCCCACAAACAGAGGTCTTGAGGGTAAGATTGGCGAAAAGCTCGCCTGGCTTGCCGGGCAGGATCAAAATAGCCCTATAAAACGCTACCGTTAGCGCGATCGTTGCGGTAATGTTGGCAATGTATCCCTGTGATCGCAGGCTGTGGTCACTTTCTCCTATTTTAATTCGATAAGCACAGGATAAGCATGCTCGATCCCAATCTGCTGCGTAATGAGCCAGACGCAGTCGCTGAAAAACTGGCAAGCCGGGGCTTTAAGCTGGATGTAGATAAGCTGCGCGCTCTTGAAGAGCGTCGTAAAGTTCTGCAGGTACAAACAGAGAACCTGCAGGCAGAGCGTAACTCTCGATCGAAATCCATCGGCCAGGCAAAAGCGCGCGGAGAAGATATCGAGTCTTTACGTCTGGAAGTGAACAAACTGGGCGAAGAGCTGGATACCGCGAAAGCTGAACTTGATGCCTTGCAGGCCGAGATCCGCGATATTGCACTGACCATTCCTAACCTGCCAGCGGACGAAGTTCCGGTGGGTAAAGATGAAAATGACAATATCGAAGTCAGCCGTTGGGGTACTCCTCGCGAATTTGATTTCGAAGTGCGCGATCACGTCACGCTGGGTGAAATGCATACCGGTCTTGATTTCGCTGCTGCGGTTAAGCTAACGGGTTCTCGTTTCGTGGTAATGAAAGGGCAGATTGCACGTATGCACCGTGCGCTGTCTCAGTTCATGCTGGATCTACATACCGAACAGCATGGTTACAGCGAAAACTACGTTCCGTATCTGGTTAACCATGACACGCTGTACGGTACAGGTCAGTTGCCGAAGTTTGCCGGTGATCTGTTCCATACGCGTCCGCTGGACGAAGAAGCCGATAGCAGTAACTATGCGCTGATCCCAACGGCAGAAGTCCCGCTGACCAACCTGGTACGCGATGAGATCATTGACGAAGATGCACTGCCGATCAAAATGACCGCGCATACGCCATGCTTCCGTTCTGAAGCCGGCTCTTATGGTCGTGACACTCGTGGTCTGATCCGTATGCACCAGTTTGATAAAGTTGAAATGGTGCAGATTGTTCGTCCGGAAGATTCTATGGACGCACTGGAAGAGATGACAGGCCATGCTGAGAAAGTACTTCAGCTGCTGGGACTGCCGTACCGTAAGATCATTCTATGCACTGGTGACATGGGCTTTGGCGCATGCAAAACCTATGATCTGGAAGTGTGGATCCCGGCGCAGAATACTTACCGCGAGATCTCCTCCTGCTCAAACGTGTGGGATTTCCAGGCACGTCGTATGCAGGCTCGTTGCCGCAACAAATCCGACAAGAAGACGCGTTTAGTGCATACGCTGAACGGTTCTGGTCTGGCTGTGGGACGTACCTTGGTTGCTGTGATGGAAAACTACCAGCAAGCTGATGGCCGCATTCAGGTTCCGGAAGTATTACGTCCCTATATGAATGGTCTGGAATACATCGGTTAAGCCATCTTTTTCTGTTAAAAAAGCGCCTGTGGGCGCTTTTTTTATGCCTGCTTGATACCGGACAATAACCCTTACCTCATTAGTGGTAATACTACCTTCGAATGAAGGTCAGTATTTATCTCTGTCTTTACGCAAATTCACTATATACCAGTCTGTATAACGATAATATCGATATATAAATATCTATACAACGAGTATTTCTTTTTTGTTTATTGTGAGCAGCAGAGTGAGTCACTATGAAAACTAAGATCCCCGATGCCGTACTGGCAGCTGAGGTGAGTCGTCGCGGTTTGGTAAAAACGACGGCGATAGGCGGACTGGCGATGGCCAGTAGCGCATTTACCCTGCCATTTACCCGCATAGCAAATGCCGCAGAAGCCATTAATCCGGCGCAGATCAATGAGAAAGTGATCTGGAGCGCCTGTACGGTGAACTGCGGTAGCCGCTGTCCGTTGCGTATGCATGTGGTGGATGGTGAAATAAAGTATGTTGAAACCGATAATACCGGCGATGACAATTATGACGGCCTGCACCAGGTTCGTGCCTGTCTGCGCGGCCGCTCCATGCGTCGTCGCGTCTATAACCCGGACCGTCTGAAATATCCGATGAAGCGTGTCGGTAAGCGCGGTGAAGGCAAATTCGAGCGTATAAGTTGGGATGAAGCCTACGATATTATCGCCAGCAATATGCAACGTCTGATCAAAGACTACGGTAACGAGTCTATTTACCTCAACTACGGTACCGGTACGCTGGGAGGCACCATGACGCGCTCATGGCCGCCGGGAAAAACGCTGGTTGCTCGCTTGATGAACTGTTGTGGCGGCTATCTGAACCACTACGGTGACTACTCTTCTGCGCAAATTGCTGCTGGTCTGAACTATACCTATGGCGGCTGGGCGGACGGTAATAGCCCGTCTGATATCGAAAACAGCAAGCTTGTTGTTCTGTTTGGTAATAACCCTGGTGAAACCCGCATGAGCGGTGGTGGGGTAACGTATTACCTTGAGCAGGCGAGGCAGAAGTCAAATGCCCGTATGATCATTATAGATCCTCGTTATACCGATACTGGTGCGGGGCGCGAGGACGAATGGATCCCGATTAGACCGGGCACCGATGCGGCGCTGGTCAATGGTCTGGCGTACGTATTGATCAGCGAAAATATGGTTGATCAACCGTTTCTCGATAAATACTGCGTGGGATACGATGAGAAAACCCTTCCGGCAGGTGCGCCAAAAAATGGCCACTACAAGGCTTACATCCTCGGGCAGGGTAAAGATGGTATAGCGAAGACTCCGGAATGGGCTGCGCAGATAACAGGTATTCCGGCTGACCGTATCGTTAAGCTGGCACGTGAGATTGGTAGTGCCAAACCCGCCTATATCAGCCAGGGCTGGGGACCACAGCGTCATGCTAACGGTGAAATTGCTACCCGTGCTATTTCCATGCTGGCTATTCTGACCGGTAACGTCGGTATTAACGGCGGTAACAGCGGCGCGCGTGAAGGCTCTTACAGTTTACCGTTTGAACGTATGCCTACGCTGGAAAACCCTGTTGAAACCAGTATCTCGATGTTTATGTGGACCGACGCGATTGAACGCGGCCCGGAAATGACGGCGCTACGTGACGGCGTTCGTGGAAAAAATAAACTCGACGTTCCGATTAAAATGATCTGGAACTATGCTGGTAACTGTCTGATTAACCAGCATTCCGATATCAACCGCACTCACGAAATCCTTCAGGATGATAAGAAGTGCGAAATGATTGTTGTCATTGACTGCCATATGACGTCCTCGGCTAAATACGCCGATATTTTGCTGCCAGACTGCACAGCTTCCGAACAAATGGATTTCGCCCTCGACGCTTCGTGCGGGAATATGTCCTATGTGATATTCACCGACCAGGCCATCAAGCCACGCTTTGAGTGCAAGACTATCTATCAAATGACCAGCGAGCTGGCAAAACGCCTGGGCGTCGAGCAGCAGTTTACTGAGGGTCGTACTCAGGAAGAGTGGATGCGTCATCTGTACGAGCAGTCACGCAAAGCGATACCTGAATTGCCGACGTTTGAAGAGTTCCGCAAGCAAGGGATCTTCAAACAGCGCGATCCCGAAGGACATCACGTAGCTTACAAAGCATTCCGCGAGGATCCAAAAGCAAATCCACTTACCACGCCATCGGGCAAGATCGAAATTTATTCCCAGGAACTGGCGGATATCGCATCAACCTGGGAACTGCCTGAAGACGACGTGATTGATCCATTGCCAATCTACGCCCCGGGATTTGAAAGCTTAAACGATCCGTTGGCGGATAAATTTCCCCTGCAGTTGACGGGATTTCACTATAAGTCTCGCGTTCACTCAACCTATGGCAACGTTGATGTTCTGAAAGCATCTTGCCGCCAGGAAATGTGGATTAACCCGCTGGACGCGCAAAGACGTGGTATTAACAACGGCGACAAAGTTCGTATCTTTAATGACCGTGGCGAGGTGCATATTGAGGCGAAAGTGACGCCACGTATGATGCCAGGCGTTGTGGCGTTAGGTGAGGGGGCATGGTATGACCCGGATGTGAAACGTGTGGATCAGGGCGGTTGTATTAACGTGCTGACAACCCAGCGTCCTTCTCCTCTCGCCAAGGGGAACCCGTCACATACGAACCTTGTTCAGGTTGAAAAGGTGTAAGGAGTAACCGATGACAACCCAGTATGGATTTTTTATTGATTCCAGCCGTTGCACCGGTTGCAAAACCTGCGAACTGGCCTGCAAAGACTACAAAGATTTAACTCCGGATGTCAGCTTCCGTCGTATTTATGAATACGCTGGCGGCGACTGGCAGGAAGATAACGGCGTCTGGCATCAAAACGTTTTTGCCTATTATCTCTCCATCGCATGTAACCACTGCGAAGACCCGGCCTGCACCAAGGTTTGTCCGAGCGGAGCTATGCACAAACGTGAAGATGGTTTTGTGGTCGTTGATGAGGACGTGTGCATCGGATGTCGTTATTGCCATATGGCCTGCCCTTATGGCGCTCCGCAATACAATGCTGCTAAAGGGCATATGACCAAGTGTGATGGCTGTCATGACCGTGTTGCAGAGGGTAAAAAACCAATCTGCGTTGAGTCCTGCCCGTTACGTGCACTGGATTTTGGCCCGATTGATGAACTGCGTAAAAAGCACGGAGAACTGGCTGCGGTTGCGCCATTGCCGGGTGCGCACTTCACCAAACCTTGTATTGTGATCAAGCCTAACGCCAATAGCCGCCCTACAGGGGATACCACGGGTTATCTGGCAAATCCGAAGGAGGTGTAAGATGGGAAGTGGATGGCATGAGTGGCCGCTGATGATCTTCACTGTTTTCGGACAGTGTGTGGTTGGTGGCTTTATTGTTCTGGCACTGGCGCTGATGAAAGGGGATTTACGCCCTGAATCACAACAACGTGTGATTGCCTGTATGTTTGGCTTGTGGGTGTTAATGGGGATCGGTTTTATTGCTTCCATGCTGCACCTGGGGTCACCTGTGCGAGCCTTTAACTCACTCAACCGTGTAGGTTCTTCTGCACTGAGTAATGAAATCGCCAGCGGCTCGCTCTTCTTCGCCGTAGGTGGTATCGGTTGGTTGTTGGCGGTATTGAAAAAAATGTCACCAGCATTACGTAATCTTTGGCTGGTTGCCACCATGGTACTGGGCGTAGCTTTTGTCTGGATGATGGTACGTGTATATAACACCATTGATACGGTACCAACCTGGTTCAGTATCTGGACGCCGCTGGGCTTCTTCCTGACGCTATTTATGGGGGGGCCACTGCTGGGTTATCTGCTGCTGCGCGTTGCCGGAATTGATGGTTGGGCAATGCGACTGCTGCCGGCTATTTCAGTACTTGCACTGGTGGTAAGCGCCATCATGTCCGTGATGCAGGGGGCTGAGCTGGCAACTATCCACAGTTCAATTCAGCAGGCATCTACCCTTGTGCCGGATTACGGTTCGCTGATGGCATGGCGTATTGTGGCATTGGCTTTAGCGCTGTGCTGCTGGATAGTGCCGCAAGTAAAAGGCTATCAACCAGCAATACCACTGCTTTCAGTCGCATTTATACTGCTGTTGGTGGGTGAATTGATCGGTCGCGGCGTGTTTTATGGTCTGCATATGACAGTCGGCATGGCAGTTGCCAGTTAAAGTCTGTTTGTCGGCATGATATGAAAGCCGGGGTTAATACCCCGGTTTTTTTACATCTGACTGGTAATAACAGAAAAAAAGACAAAATGAACCATGAAATTTTTCGACTGAACGTAACGGGGCAGTTTTGTTTTAGATCAATTTAAACAATCAGATGGCGTCAGGCAGATTATCATCATTGATGATGAGAATTAGTATTTCAAATCGATCACATTGAAATCGTGCTACAGGCCGTAGTCAGCCGATTGACAATGTTTTTGGCAGTGGCATGATGCGCATGAAATTTGAACTTCCTCACGGTTTTTATTCATGTCCACCTATACCCGACCCGTCATGCTGCTGCTGTGCGGGCTGCTTCTATTGACCCTGGCGATCGCCGTGTTAAACACGCTCGTCCCGCTTTGGCTCGCCCATGAAAATTTGCCAACCTGGCAAGTGGGAGTGGTCAGCTCGTCTTATTTCACAGGCAATCTGATTGGGACATTACTTACCGGGTATTTAATTAGACACCTTGGCTTTAATCGCAGCTATTACATTGCATCGTTTATTTTTGCAGTGGGTTGTGTGGGATTGGGCGTTATGGTGGGATTCTGGAGCTGGATGACCTGGCGCTTTATTGCGGGCGTAGGTTGCGCCATGATTTGGGTGGTGGTGGAAAGCGCGCTAATGTGCAGCGGAACTTCGCGTAATCGCGGACGCTTACTTGCTGCATATATGATGGTCTATTACGTGGGGACGTTTTTAGGACAGCTGTTGGTCAGTAAAGTATCGACAGAATTAATGAGCGTTCTGCCATGGGTTACTGGCACGATCCTGGCCGGTGTCTTACCGTTGCTCTTTACGCGCATTGTGAACCAACAGAGTGATGATCATCATTCGACGACCCCAATTGCCTCCATGTTGAAGCTTCGACAGGCTCGTCTGGGCGTGAATGGCTGTATTATTTCCGGAATTGTGCTGGGTTCTTTGTACGGTTTGATGCCGTTGTATCTCAATCATCAGGGAGTCAGCAATGCCAGCATTGGCTTCTGGATGGCCGTTCTGGTCAGCGCCGGGATTCTGGGGCAATGGCCGATTGGTCGTCTGGCGGATAAATTAGGCCGTCTGTTGGTTTTGCGTGTGCAGGTGTTCGTGGTGATCCTCGGTAGTATCGCTATGCTGAATCAGGCGGCGATGGCACCCGCGTTGTTCATGCTGGGAGCGGCAGGTTTTACCCTCTATCCGGTAGCAATGGCCTGGGCCTGCGAGAAAGTTGAGCATCATCAACTAGTCGCCATGAATCAGGCACTGTTATTAAGCTATACCGTGGGTAGCCTGCTTGGACCGTCATTTACCGCCATGCTGATGCAGAATTATTCTGACAGCGTGTTGTTTATTATGATCGCCAGTGTGTCGTTTATTTATTTGCTGATGCTGCTTCGTAAGGCAGGGCATACACCAAACTCTGTGGCGCATGTCTGAGTTGTATTAAGTAAAATAGCGTGAAGTTCCTGTTGGCTGCTAACAGTGGCGAGTTGTTGCAGATGCTCAGCCTCATCCAGCCAGCACACCAGCTGTTGAATAATCCTGATATGCTGAGTGCCATCAGATGCGACAAGTACAATAATTATCCGTACTTCAGGCTAGCCAGGAAAACATACTGCCGTGGTCAAGGCATAGCAATGACAAATGCGTCACATGGCTGCTTTTCAGACGTTATGGTGCTCTTATTCCAG
The DNA here is from genome assembly GCF_030333065.1 of Citrobacter sp. Cm046. Taxonomy (NCBI): domain Bacteria; kingdom Pseudomonadati; phylum Pseudomonadota; class Gammaproteobacteria; order Enterobacterales; family Enterobacteriaceae; genus Citrobacter; species Citrobacter sp. Cm046. The sequence continues at coordinate 164,935 of NZ_JAOWGP010000034.1, forward strand.
AGGCATAAGGGATTTGGGTACGACATAGTGCTTGCCATCATATCGTAGCAATGTTGTCGTTTTGCCTGGTTTGTCTTTTGATACACACTCGCCATTGGCGTCAGTATGTGTGGTGGATGCTACGTTTTTCTCGGTTACCCGTATATTGGCGTATCCCTTCTGTGAGCCGGGTTCCAGAGCCAGGGTGCGTTTAACATCGTTAAATGTGCCTGCACAGTTTCCATCCCATTCTCCGCTGCTATTTTCAAGCACAATACCGTTTAATATTGTCCGTAACTGGTTATCCTCAATGACAAACAGCGACAGTGCATCTTCACTCATAGGGTTCACTCGTGAGCTGCCGTTGCGCATGATATGCAAGCCGAATGCAGTCTGGTTAGGTTTAACTTTCCAGCGTGCTGTATCAAGAGTAATGCCTGTAATACGAAAAGCGTCATCGTCCATACGCGCAGGAAGATTTAATCGCTGTTTGACGTTGAGGGTAGCGGAATCCAGTACCAGAAGTTCCAGATCGCCTGAGTGATCGTAATCGGTATACTGCTGAGACATCAATGGAACTGCTGCCAGTGTCAGCTCCGGTTGTGCCGGCCAGACCTTGCAAATCGCGCTTTGGGGAGAATTGGCGCTGGTGGTGATAACCTGGTTATCTTTGGTGATGATGCCCTGCGGTGTAGATGTTGCATCTGGCCACGCATGCTGGACGATGGCATTGATATCGCAACTGCTGGCGGCATTTACGCACTGGGCTGACAGCAGTAAAACTCCTGAGATGAATAAGCGCTTCACATCCTTTCCTTTGTTATGACCTGAATATCAGATGCTTTAGATAGCAAAACGGCTGCCCTGATGGCAGCCGTTTCGATGAGGCAAAAAATCAATACATCACTTTGTGACCATATTGCTCAAGGATACCTTTCACGCGCTCCATGGTCTCTTTCTTCGGCGGCTTAACACCATCCAGTTTGTACTCTTCGCCCATCGCCACCCATTTGTGTTTACCCAACTCGTGATAAGGCAGTAGTTCGATTTTTTCTACGTTGCCCATATCACGGGTAAACTCACCCAGACGGTGCGCGGAATCGTCATCGTCAGACCAACCGGGGACGACAACGTAGCGGATCCACACTTTAATATCTTTGTTAGACAGGTAGCGAGCAAATTCCAGTGTACGATGGTTAGATACACCTACCAGGTTCTGATGGATTTCGTCGTTCATCTGTTTAAGATCGAGCATTACCAGGTCAGTCACTTCCAGCAGTTCATCAATAACTGGATCGTAGCGGCGAACAAAACCGTTAGTATCAAGACAGGTATGAATACCTTCTTTCTTACAGGCACGAAACCAGTCACGAACAAATTCAGCCTGCAGGATGGCCTCACCGCCGGATGCCGTTACGCCGCCACCGGAAGCATTCATAAAGTGGCGATAAGTTACCACTTCTTTCATTAACTCTTCGACAGTAACTTCTTTGCCACCGTGCGTATCCCACGTATCACGGTTGTGGCAATACAGGCAGCGCATCAGGCAGCCCTGGAAGAAAGTGATAAAACGGATGCCTGGGCCGTCTACGGTGCCACAGGATTCAAAGGAGTGAATGCGACCAATAACTGACATTGCGGTGTTTCTCCAGGTGTGGCCCATCCGGGGCCTGTGTTAGTGCACAGTTGTTCACTGTGTCGAGTCTGTTTTGGCAGTCATCCATAAGTATAGATAGCTGGCGAAAGAGACTTAGTTGTTAAAAAGGCCCCACTTACGTGGAGCCTTTATTGTACGCTTTTTCAGTCAGACTGGGAATTACATGGTCTGAGTGAAGGTACGAGTGATAACGTCCTGCTGCTGTTCTTTAGTCAGGGAGTTAAAACGTACTGCGTAGCCAGAAACACGGATGGTCAGCTGCGGATATTTTTCCGGATGTTCCATCGCATCCAGCAGCATTTCGCGGTTCATGACGTTCACGTTCAGGTGCTGACCACCTTCGATGGACGCTTCATGGTGGAAGTAACCATCCATCAGACCAGCCAGGTTGGTCTTACGAACTTCGTCGTCTTTACCCAGAGCGTTCGGAACGATAGAGAAGGTGTAAGAGATACCATCTTTAGCGTAAGCAAACGGCAGTTTTGCAACAGAGGTCAGAGAGGCAACAGCACCTTTCTGGTCACGACCGTGCATTGGGTTAGCACCAGGTCCGAACGGCGCGCCAGCACGACGACCATCTGGGGTGTTACCTGTTTTCTTACCATACACAACGTTAGAAGTGATGGTCAGAACAGACTGAGTCGGGATAGCGTTACGGTAGGTAGTCAGTTTCTGAATTTTCTTCATGAAACGTTCTACCAGGTCAACCGCCATGTCATCAACGCGAGAGTCGTTGTTACCAAACTGCGGGTATTCGCCTTCGATTTCGAAGTCAACAGCCAGGCCGTCTTCGTCACGAATCGGTTTAACTTTCGCATATTTGATTGCAGACAGGGAGTCTGCAGCAACGGACAGACCAGCGATACCACACGCCATGGTGCGGATAACGTCACGGTCGTGCAGCGCCATCAGAGAGGCTTCGTAGCTGTACTTATCGTGCATGTAGTGGATAACGTTCAGTGCGGTGACGTACTGTTTTGCCAGCCAGTCCATGAAGTGATCCATGCGCTCCATAACTTCGTCGAAGTTCAGGACGTCGCCTTTGATCGGCTCAGACTTAGGACCAACCTGCATTTTCAGTTTTTCATCAACGCCGCCGTTGATTGCGTACAGCATGGTTTTCGCCAGGTTTGCACGCGCACCGAAGAACTGCATTTGTTTACCAACAACCATTGGGCTTACGCAGCAAGCGATAGCGTAATCGTCGTTGTTGAAGTCCGGACGCATCAGGTCATCGTTCTCGTACTGCAGAGAGGAGGTATCGATGGACACTTTAGCGGCGAATTTCTTGAAGTTCAGAGGCAGTTTTTCAGACCACAGAACGGTGATGTTCGGCTCCGGAGAAGGACCCATGGTGTACAGGGTGTTCAGGAAGCGGAAGCTGTTTTTGGTAACCAGAGTACGGCCGTCAACGCCCATACCACCGATAGATTCAGTTGCCCAAATCGGGTCACCGGAGAACAGTTCATCATATTCAGGGGTACGCAGGAAGCGAACCATACGCAGTTTCATGACCAGGTGGTCAATCATTTCCTGAGCGTCTTGCTCGGTGATTTTGCCTGCTTTGATATCGCGTTCGATGTATGCATCCAGGAAGGTGGATACACGACCGAAGGACATTGCTGCACCGTTCTGAGACTTAACAGCGGCCAGGTAGCCGAAGTAGGTCCACTGGATAGCTTCCTGAGCGTTGGTAGCCGGACCAGAGATATCGCAGCCATATTTAGCAGCCATTTCTTTGATCTGACCCAGCGCGCGGTGCTGTTCAGCGATTTCTTCACGCAGACGGATAGTCGCTTCCAGGTTTACGCCATTTTCCAGATCGGATTGCAGAGAAACGAACTGAGCGTATTTGTCTTTCATCAGGTAGTCGATACCGTACAGCGCAACGCGACGGTAGTCACCGATGATACGACCACGGCCATACGCATCTGGCAGACCAGTCAGAACACCGGATTTACGGCAGTTCAGAATGTCTTTGGTATAAACATCGAATACACCCTGGTTGTGGGTTTTGCGGTATTCGGTGAAGATTTTTTTCAGCATCGGGTCCAGTTCGCGATTGTACGCTTTGCAGGAACCTTCAACCATTTTGATGCCGCCAAACGGGATAATTGCACGTTTCAGCGGAGCTTCAGTCTGCAGACCAACAATTTTCTCGAGCGCTTTGTTGATGTAACCAGCGTCGTGAGAAGTGATGGTAGAAGCAACGGAGGTGTCAAAGTCAACAGGCGCGTGAGTGCGGTTTTCCTGTTTAACGCCTTCCATCACGCTGTCCCACAGTGCGGTGGTCGCTTCAGTCGCGCCAGCCAGGAAGGACTCGTCACCCTCGTACGGAGTGTAGTTTTTCTGAATGAAGTCACGGACGTTTACTTCATTCTGCCAATCACCTTTGGTAAAACCTTCCCAGGCTGTGGCTAACTTTTCATTAAGCTCGGACATGTAACACCTACCTTCTTAAGTGGATTTTTTATTTACTGCGTGTAATGAACATCAACAAATTAATGATGATCGTTACCACGCAGGTAAATGACCCAGTATGTCAACCCGACCAACAAACCGCCGCCGATAATGTTACCGATCGTAACCGGAATCAGGTTATCGGTGATGAAATTCATCACGGTCAGGTGAGAAAAATTCTCCGGAGAGGAACCGACTGCGGTCCAGAATTCCGGGGTGGCGAAATCGCGTATTACGATACCCATAGGGATCATAAACATGTTTGCGATACTGTGCTCAAAACCGCTGGCAACAAACATTGCGACCGGTAATACCATGATAAACGCTTTGTCCATCAGGCTGCGACCTGAGTAGCTCATCCATACGGCCAGACATACCATCAGGTTAGCCAGAATGCCAAGGCTAACAGCCTCAACAAAAGTATGGTGCACTTTGTGATCGGCTGTTTGTAGAACGTTAAGCCCCCATGCGCCATTGGCGGTCATGTACTCGCCAGAAAGCCACATCAGTAACACGAAGATGAGGGCGCCAATCAGGTTGCCGACATATACGTTAAGCCAGTTCTTTGCCAGTTGGCCCCAGGTAATACGACCACTCGCCTTAGCGACGACAATCAGTACCGTTGAGGTGAAGAGGTCTGCACCGCAGACAACACACAGGATCAACCCCAGGGAAAAGCAGATACCACCCACCAATTTTGCCATACCGAAAGGCATTGTTCCGGTGCCGGTGGTGGCGGTGATATAGAAAACAAAGGCAATTGAAATGAATACACCGGCAGTAATTGCCAGATAGAACGTCTTAAGCGGATGTTTCGTTGCTTTATAGACGCCTGCTTCTTCGGCAACTTTGGCCATTGCAGCAGGTAGAATAAGATCAAAAGGGTTGTCAGCTTTCACACTAACTCTCTCTTTATTAAGTCGGCGACGAGATACTAACAAAGCATTATAGATGAGAATTTGATATAGATCATATCTCGCCTGGCTTATAGGCCCGTAAGACGCATGGTTTTTATGCAATTACGGTGTAACTTTTTGATTATCCAAGTAAAAATAAATTTTAAAAATTATAAAGTGAGTTGAATTTTTTCCTTTTGCCCCCTGTTGAGCAGTTAATTAAAATGGAGTAATTGCAATAAAAGGTAACATTACTAAGTTAATTTTTTTAATATCAACTACTAATATTTAACCTTGCTTTTACATTTATTTTTGATTACGCAAAAATAAAAAAATGGGGCACTAAAAGCGCCCCGTAATATAGCGTAGTCAATTGTTGAAGCCTACTCAGAGTAGGCTGTTTGCCACTATTTTGACCAGTGTGCTGCTTTAGCACGCTGCAATTTTTCGTAGGCTTTCAGCAAAGACTGATGTGCTGGAAACGCTTGCAGATCGTTGTCAACGGGCTGGAGGCCATAGAAAGGCGCTTCTCCGCTCAATGCCGCACTTGCCGCTTCAACGGCATCAGCACCGTACATGCGAACAAAGGCATTCAGATATTGCAGCGGTTGCCGATCTTCTTCTTGCGACAGCAGCAACAGCGTTTGCAGACAACGGTAATAGTTTGCACGTTCGGCGCTAAAGACAGAGGCGTTAAATTCCATCGTCCATTCCGTCCAAATCAATGCCTGCTCCAGGTCGCCACCAGCCAGAGCCAGCATGACTTTTAACTCGCCAATGCGCAGGGTAGACCAACCGTTGTCCGGACCAGTCGCCAGGCCCAGCAGTTCACGCACGCGAGTAAAGTCGTCAAAACCTTCTTCATCCAGTTGTTCGAGCAGATTGAGATAGTCTTCTTTATCCCATTCACTGCCCGGCAGAGAAAGGATTGTCTCACGCAAATGCGCGCCCATACCGTTGTTCGCTAACCACAAATCTTCAGCCGGATAGATGTCAGACATACCGGGAACGATAATGCGGCAAGCGTACACGCCCAGGTGTTCGTAGTCGGCGATATACACTTCTTTATCTTCAGTGTTGAAGATAGCCATCAGGGTGGCGAACTCCTGTTCCGTGGTTCCGGAGAAATTCCAGTCGACGAACGGATAATCAGCATCCTGTTTGAACAGATCCCAGGAGATCAAGCCGCTGGAATCGATGAAATGAGTTTCGAGGTTGGTGTGTTCAGCGACTTCTTCGTCGTCGAAGGTCGGCGGAGTGAACACATCGAGATCTTTCAGACCACGGCCTTGTAACAGTTCGGTGACTGTACGTTCCAGTGCCACGCCAAAATCAGGATGTGCGCCGAATGAAGCAAAGCAGGTGCCATTGGCAGGGTTAAACAAAACCACGCAGATTACTGGGTATTTGCCGCCCAGAGAGCCGTCATACGCGAAAATCGGGAAACCTTCCGCTTCCAGTTTGGCGATGGACTCGACAACCGCCGGATAGCGCGCCAGCACGTCGGCAGGAATTTCCGGCAGGCTGATGCTTTCCGCGATAATACGATTCTTCACATAACGTTCAAAGACCTCAGACAAACCCTGAACGCGCGCTTCATTAGGCGTGTTACCGGCGGACATCCCGTTAGATACGTACAGGTTGCCGATAATGTTCATCGGAATATAGACGGTCTGGTTATCAGACTGGCGGGTAAACGGCAGGCCGCAGACACCGCGTTCTTCATTGCCTGACTGCAGATCGATAAGCATGCTTCCGGTCAGTTCATTTTCTGGATCGTAGAATGCGCGCAGACGCGGATCCAGCAGACCTTCCGGAACGTTGTCGTCTTCGGTCAACGGGAACCATTTTTCGTTCGGATAATGCACGAACGGACTGTTAGCGATGGTTTCACCCAACCAGAAATCAGCAAAGAAGTAGTTAGTGGACAGACGCTCAAAATATTCACCCAGCGCGGAAGCCAGCGCTGCTTTTTTCGTCGCGCCCTTACCGTTGGTGAAGCACAGTGCGCACTCTTTATCGCGGATATGTACAGACCAGACGTTAGGAACGGGGTTTAACCATGAAGCTTCTTCAATATGGAAACCGAGGTCGAGCAATTTTTGCTGGAAGCGGGCGATGGAATCTTCCAGAGCGGCATCTTTGCCGGGGATAAATGTTTGCGTCATGAAAATCACTTTTGTCGTACGGAAAGCGCGCAATGATACGGGTTTTAAATGAATGGCGCTATCGCCGCTACCACTGCGGCGTAAATAAAAGTATTGGCTATGCTTTCACACAGTCCACAACGTTTAGAGCGTAAGAATGAAAGCATTTGATTTGCAGCGTATGGCTCTTGATAAGGTGCCAATGGATTTTCTTGGCGAGGTTGCTCTGCGTAGCCTCTATACCTTTATATTAGTTTTCCTTTTCTTAAAGCTCACAGGACGGCGTGGCGTTCGTCAGATGTCACTTTTTGAAGTGCTGATTATTTTGACGCTGGGTTCAGCTGCGGGTGATGTGGCGTTCTATGACGATGTCCCTATGCTTCCGGTACTGGTGGTTTTTATGACCCTGGCGCTGCTTTATCGTTTAGTGATGTGGTTAATGGCACATAGCGAAAAGCTGGAGGATTTGCTGGAAGGCAAGCCAGTGGTCATCGTTGAGGATGGCGAACTGGCATGGTCAAAGCTTCACAACGCCAATATGACGGAATTCGAATTCTTTATGGAGCTACGTCTCAATGGTGTCGAGCAACTTGGGCAGGTCAGGCTGGCGATTCTTGAAACGAACGGGCAGATTAGCGTCTATTTTTTCGAGGATAAACAGATCAAACCCGGACTAAGCATTCTTCCCAAACACTGCACACAACGATTTAAGGTTGTACCTGAAGCGGGAGACTATGCCTGCGTACGTTGTAGTGAAGTGATCCAAATGAGTGCGGGCGATCATCAATTATGTCCGCGCTGTGCAAATCCAGAATGGTCGAAGGCCAGCCGGGCAAAACGCGTCACCTGACAGCGAAAATCTCGGTTTTTTTCCGTCAATCCGATAGATTCTGTTGTGTGATGCATCGCTCATTTTTACCCTGGTCATTTTTACCCATTGCGGCGCGTGTCACTGAATGATAAAACCGATATCCACAGGAATAACTTATACCCAATGTCTGTCACAGGAATTATCGTAACGACAGGATGTTGATCGGATAACAACACAACGTGGTGAGGGGAAATGGCTCAGGTCTTCAATTTTAGTTCAGGTCCGGCAATGCTACCGGCAGAAGTACTTAAACTGGCTCAACAGGATCTTTGTGACTGGAATGGTCTTGGCACGTCGGTAATGGAAATTAGCCACCGGGGTAAAGAGTTTATTCAGGTCGCAGAGGAAGCCGAGCAGGATTTTCGCGATCTTCTCAGTATCCCCTCCAACTATAAAGTGTTGTTCTGCCATGGTGGTGGTCGTGGGCAGTTTGCCGGTATCCCATTAAATATTCTGGGTAATAAAACTACGGCGGATTACGTTGATGCCGGTTATTGGGCAGCCAGTGCTATTAAAGAAGCGAAAAAGTACTGCACGCCGAATGTTATTGATGCCAAAGTTACCGTTGACGGCCTGCGTGCTGTCAAGCCAATGAGCGAATGGCAGCTTTCTGATAACGCGGCGTACCTGCACTATTGTCCGAATGAAACCATCGATGGCATTGCGATCGATGAAACGCCGAAGTTTGCCAGCAATGTGGTGGTGACGGCGGATCTATCCTCCACCATTCTTTCCGGCCCGCTGGATGTTAGCCGCTATGGCGTTATCTATGCTGGTGCACAGAAGAATATCGGTCCGGCAGGGCTGACGATTGTTATCGTTCGTGAAGATTTACTGGGTAAAGCCCACGTGTCCTGTCCGTCGATCCTTGACTACACCGTACTGAACGACAATGACTCCATGTTCAATACACCACCGACTTTTGCCTGGTATCTTTCTGGTCTGGTCTTTAAATGGCTGAAAGAACAGGGTGGTGTTAATGCTATGGATAAAATTAACCAGCAAAAAGCAGAGCTACTGTATAGCGTGATTGATAACAGTGACTTCTACCGCAATGATGTCGCGAAGTCTAACCGCTCACGCATGAACGTACCGTTCCAGTTAGCTGACAGCTCGCTGGATAAACTCTTCCTGGAAGAGTCGTTCGCAGCGGGTTTGCATGCGCTGAAAGGACATCGGGTTGTCGGCGGTATGCGAGCGTCTATCTACAATGCCATGCCGCTTGAAGGTGTGAAAGCGCTGACCGATTTCATGATCGATTTCGAGCGTCGCCGCGGTTAATTTGTTGTTTCTTTTCATCCCCGCAGCCAGCCTGTGGGGTTTTTATGTCTGTTTTTGAGAGTTAAGTTTCATGGAATCCCTGACGTTACAACCCATTGCGCGGGTGGATGGCACCATCAATCTGCCTGGATCCAAAAGTGTTTCTAACCGCGCTTTGCTGCTGGCTGCATTAGCGAATGGTACTACTGTCCTGACAAACCTGCTGGACAGCGATGATGTTCGCCATATGCTCAATGCTCTGAACGCGTTAGGGATTAGCTATACCCTTTCAGCCGATCGCACTCGCTGTGAAATTACTGGCAATGGTGGCCCATTACATGCCGAAGGCGCTGTCGAACTGTTCCTCGGCAATGCCGGAACCGCGATGCGCCCTTTAGCTGCTGCGCTGTGTCTGGGAAATAATGATATCGTGCTGACGGGTGAACCGCGCATGAAAGAGCGCCCGATTGGTCATCTGGTAGATGCGCTACGCCAGGGTGGAGCAGAGATTGAATACCTTGAGCAGGAAAACTATCCGCCTTTACGTCTGCGCGGTGGTTTTGTTGGCGGGCAGGTAGAGGTTGACGGCAGTGTTTCCAGCCAGTTCCTGACAGCGTTATTGATGACCGCACCGCTGGCACCGCAGGATACGACGATCGCGATTAAAGGCGAACTGGTGTCAAAACCCTACATCGACATCACACTGAATTTGATGAAAACGTTTGGTATTGAAATTGAGAACCAGAATTACCAGCGCTTTGTGGTGCAGGGGGGGCAGCAGTACCAGTCTCCGGGTCATTACCTGGTAGAAGGGGATGCGTCATCAGCCTCTTACTTCCTCGCTGCCGGAGCGATTAAAGGCGGTACAGTAAAAGTCACTGGGATTGGCCGCAATAGTATGCAGGGCGATATTCGTTTCGCTGATGTGCTGGAAAAAATGGGCGCGACTATTACCTGGGGGGACGACTTCATAGCCTGTACGCGCGGCGAATTAAACGCTGTTGATATGGACATGAATCACATCCCGGATGCGGCAATGACCATTGCCACCGCAGCGCTTTTTGCTAAAGGTACGACGACCTTACGTAATATCTACAACTGGCGTGTCAAAGAGACCGACCGTCTGTTCGCAATGGCGACAGAGTTACGTAAAGTTGGTGCTGAAGTGGAAGAGGGGCATGATTTTATCCGTATTACACCGCCAGCATCGTTAACATTCGCGGACATCGCGACCTATAACGATCACCGTATGGCGATGTGTTTCTCTCTGGTGGCGTTATCTGATACGCCAGTTACTATTCTTGACCCTAAATGTACCGCAAAAACCTTCCCGGATTACTTTGAACAGCTGGCGCGTATTAGTACGCCTGTCTGATTTGATCGCCGCACCATCGGGTGCGGCACATTCTTACGCTTTCTGACATCCCCGATTGTCCATTTATTCTACACTCAGCTTCAATGACTCTGTATTTTTCACACAAAGATAACGATCGTTGACGTTGGCGCGTATAATGCGCGGCGTTCACGTTAACGGTATGCCTGTTTAAGGAGAAAAAGATGACGGCAATTGCCCCGGTTATTACCATTGATGGCCCAAGCGGTGCAGGTAAAGGCACCTTGTGCAAGGCAATGGCGGAAGCATTGCAGTGGCATCTGTTAGATTCTGGCGCGATTTATCGTGTACTGGCGCTCGCGGCGTTACATCACCATGTTGATGTCGCTTCTGAAGATGCGCTGGTCCCGCTTGCGTCGCATCTGGATGTGCGCTTTATCTCAACAGACGGCAATCTGGAAGTTATTCTGGAAGGTGAAGATGTTAGCGGTGAAATCCGCACCCAGGAGGTGGCTAATGCTGCATCTCAGGTGGCTGCGTTTCCTCGTGTTCGTGAAGCACTTTTACGTCGCCAACGCGCCTTTCGCGAAGCGCCGGGATTGATCGCTGACGGACGTGATATGGGGACAGTGGTGTTCCCTGACGCACCGGTGAAAATTTTTCTGGACGCGTCCTCGCAAGAACGTGCGCATCGACGTATGCTACAGTTGCAGGAGAAGGGCTTTAGTGTTAACTTTGAACGCCTTTTGGCCGAGATCGAAGAACGCGACGACCGCGATCGTAATCGTGCTGTAGCGCCATTAGTTCCTGCTGCCGATGCTTTAGTTTTGGACTCAACCCGATTAAGCATTGAGCAAGTGATTGAAAAAGCGTTACAATACGCGCGCCAAAAACTGGCACTCGCTTAAGTGCGACCGAATTTGCAGTACCCCCGTTGCAATGGAATGACAGCGGGTATGTTAAACAACCCCATCCGGCATGGAGCCAGGTGGACGTTAAATATGAAACCTGAAGATTAAACATGACTGAATCTTTTGCTCAACTGTTTGAAGAATCCTTAAAAGAAATCGAAACCCGTCCGGGTTCCATCGTTCGTGGTGTTGTTGTTGCTATCGACAAAGATATCGTACTGGTTGATGCCGGTCTGAAATCTGAGTCTGCCATTCCGGCAGAGCAGTTCAAAAATGCCCAGGGCGAGCTGGAAATCCAGGTTGGTGACGAAGTTGATGTTGCTCTGGATGCAGTAGAAGACGGCTTCGGTGAAACTCTGCTGTCCCGTGAAAAAGCTAAGCGTCACGAAGCTTGGATCACGCTGGAAAAAGCTTACGAAGAAGCTGCGACCGTTACTGGTGTTATCAATGGCAAAGTCAAGGGTGGCTTCACTGTTGAGCTGAATGGTATTCGCGCGTTCCTGCCGGGTTCCCTGGTAGACGTTCGTCCGGTCCGCGACACGCTGCACCTGGAAGGCAAAGAGCTTGAGTTCAAAGTAATCAAGCTGGATCAGAAGCGTAACAACGTTGTTGTTTCCCGTCGTGCCGTTATCGAATCCGAAAACAGCGCAGAACGCGATCAGCTGCTGGAAAACCTGCAGGAAGGCATGGAAGTTAAAGGTATCGTTAAGAACCTCACTGACTACGGTGCATTCGTTGATCTGGGTGGCGTTGACGGCCTGCTGCACATCACCGACATGGCATGGAAACGCGTTAAGCATCCGAGCGAAATCGTAAACGTTGGCGACGAAATCACTGTTAAAGTGCTGAAGTTCGACCGCGAGCGTACTCGTGTATCTCTGGGCCTGAAACAGCTGGGCGAAGATCCATGGGTAGCTATCGCTAAGCGTTATCCGGAAGGTACCAAACTGACTGGTCGCGTGACCAACCTGACCGACTACGGCTGCTTCGTTGAAATCGAAGAAGGCGTTGAAGGCCTGGTTCACGTTTCCGAAATGGATTGGACCAACAAAAACATCCACCCGTCCAAAGTTGTTAACGTTGGCGACGTAGTGGAAGTTATGGTTCTGGATATCGACGAAGAACGTCGTCGTATCTCCCTGGGTCTGAAGCAGTGCAAAAACAACCCATGGCAGCAGTTCGCGGAAACCCACAACAAGGGCGACCGTGTTGAAGGTAAAATCAAGTCTATCACTGACTTCGGTATCTTCATCGGCCTGGACGGCGGCATCGACGGCCTGGTTCACCTGTCTGACATCTCCTGGAACGTTGCAGGCGAAGAAGCAGTTCGTGAATACAAAAAAGGCGACGAAATCGCAGCAGTTGTTCTGCAGGTTGATGCAGAACGTGAGCGTATCTCTCTGGGCGTTAAACAGCTCGCAGAAGATCCGTTCAACAACTGGGTTGCACTGAACAAGAAAGGCGCAATCGTAAACGGTAAAGTGACTGCAGTTGACGCTAAAGGCGCAACCGTAGAACTGGCTGACGGCGTTGAAGGTTACCTGCGCGCTTCTGAAGCTTCACGTGACCGCGTTGAAGATGCAACTCTGGTTCTGAGCGTAGGCGACGACGTTGAAGCTAAATTCACCGGCGTTGATCGTAAGAACCGTGCAATCAGTCTGTCTGTTCGTGCTAAAGACGAAGCTGATGAGAAAGATGCAATCGCAACTGTTAACAAACAGGAAGATGCAAACTTCTCCAACAACGCAATGGCTGAAGCTTTCAAAGCAGCTAAAGGCGAGTAATATCGAGTACTCTCTCATTCCTTTGTGCTATCAACAGCACAAAGGGTGACGAGTAGCTTGACAGATGACAGGATTCGTCCTGTAATCAATGACAAAGGGCGGCTACGGCCGCCCTTAATCAATGCAGCAGCTAATTTTGCCTTTAAGGAACCGGAGGAATCATGACCAAGTCAGAATTGATTGAAAGACTTGCAACCCAGCAACCTCATATTCCCGCGAAAGCGGTTGAAGATGCAGTAAAAGAGATGCTGGAACATATGGCCTCGACTCTTGCGCAGGGCGAGCGTATTGAAATCCGCGGTTTCGGCAGTTTTTCTTTGCATTACCGCGCACCACGCACCGGACGTAATCCGAAGACTGGCGATAAAGTGGATCTGGAAGGGAAATATGTTCCGCACTTTAAACCGGGTAAAGAACTGCGCGATCGCGCCAATATTTACGGTTAAGTTTTAAAAGAAACTTAAGCGCGAAAAAGCACCTGAATGGGTGCTTTTTTCATTTTGACACCCATATTTGAATGCCTCCTCGCAGTTAATTTGCACGTTACATTTCCCATGTAAAAACCGCGGAACCCACCGCGTTTAACGGACAATTTTCACCAGACAACCGTTAAGCTGTACTGCACACTTCCGCCAACAGGGAGGTGTCTGATGAAAATAACAACGGTGAGTTTGTGTGCGTTGTGCGGCATGCTGCCACTTACGCTATTGCCAGTGCTGCCTGGAGCGCTGTATTTCAGTGGTCTGTTTTGTCTGGCATGTATGCTCTGTCTTATTCCTCGCAAATATCTGCAATACACCGGATTAACCCTGTTGTTCTTTCTCTGGGGAATACTGGCGGCGAAAGAAGCGATCTGGGCGAGTAATACGCTCCCTGCCAGGACCCAGCAGGCCATCGTCCAGATTACCAGTACGGACAATAAGACGACACACTACGGGAAAATAACGCACCTTCAGGGACGCCGGATATTTCCAGCAGTGGGGATCGTGCTGTACGGACAGTATTTACCCGGCGATGTTTGTGCGGGCCAGCAATGGGATATGACGCTCAAGGTTCGTGCGGTACATGGGCAGTTGAATGAAGGTGGATTTGATAGCCAGCGTTATGCGCTAGCACAGCATCAGGTGCTGACTGGGCGTTTTCTGCAGGCCACGGTTATCATGCCAAAATGCAGTTTGCGTGCTCGTTACCTCTCTTCACTCAATACCGCTCTGGCCACGTATCCCTGGCAGCAGGTCATACTGGGCCTGGGAATGGGGGAACGATTATCCGTTTCGCAAGAGGTGAAAACCATAATGCGTGATACCGGCACTGCACATTTGATGGCCATTTCCGGGCTGCACATTGCTTTTGCCGCACTACTGGTCGGCGGGTTGATACGCGGCGGACAATTTTTTATGCCGACACGATGGCTCCACTGGCAGGTACCGCTGGTTGGCGGAATAGCCAGTGCGGCATTCTATGCATGGCTAACGGGTTTACAACCTCCTGCATTACGTACGGTGGTTGCACTGATTGTGTGGGGAGCGCTTCAATTAAGTGGCAGGCAGTGGAGTGGGTGGTCGGTCTGGGTATGTTGCCTGGCCGCCATCGTACTGGTGGATCCAGTCAGTATTCTTTCTCAGAGCCTGTGGTTATCGGCTTTTGCTGTTGCGGCACTGATATTCTGGTATCAGTGGGTTCCAGTGTCGGATCGACCGCTATCCCGTGTCGGACATGTAATCCTGGCGCTGATCCATCTTCAGTTGGGTATTACCGTTCTGTTGATGCCTGTGCAAATCGCTTTTTTTCACGGCATCAGCCTGACATCTTTTCTGGCTAATTTATTTGCCGTCCCGCTGGTTACGTTCGTTACCGTCCCGCTGATACTCGCCGCAATGATTGTGCATTTAACCGGTCTGGTTATGCTCGAATCGGGACTATGGTATTTGGCTGACCGTTCTCTGGCGCTTCTATTCTGGACGCTCAACAAGCTGCCAGAAGGGTGGGTTAACATTGATGAACGCTGGCAATGGCTAGCATTATCTCCCTGGTTGATGCTTATCGCATGGCGGCTGAATATCTGGCGTACCCTGCCGATAGTCTGTATTTCTGGACTGTTTTTGCTGAGCGTGCCGCTCTGGATAACGCCGCGAAATGACGTATGGCAGGTGCATATGCTGGATGTCGGGCAGGGGCTGGCGATGGTGATTACCCGTAATGGGAAGGCGATACTTTATGATACCGGTCTGGCCTGGCCGGAAGGCGACAGCGCGCAACAGCTCATTATTCCCTGGTTACGCTGGCACAACCTGGAACCGGAAGGGATTATTCTCAGTCATGAGCATATGGATCACCGGGGGGGATTACGCTCACTACAAAAGACCTGGCCATCTTTGTGGACAAGAAGTCCGTTGGGCTGGGAAGGGCATCTTCCTTGTTTTCGCGGGGAGAGGTGGCAATGGCAGGGTTTAACGTTTAGCGCACACTGGCCAATCAGAAGAAATAAAGAGCAGGGAAATAATCAATCCTGCGTGGTAAAAGTTGATGATGGAAATCACAGCATCCTTCTGACAGGTGATATTGAATCTTCTGCTGAACAAAAAATGCTAAGTCACTACTGGCAGCATCTTCGGTCTACTTTTATTCAAGTTCCGCATCATGGCAGTAATACCTCCTCATCATTAGCGCTGATTCAGCGGGTTGGCGGACAAGGCGCTTTAGCCTCAGCGTCACGCTACAATGCCTGGCGCCTGCCATCCAGGAAGGTGAAGCAGCGTTACCTGCAACAGGGTTATCAATGGCTGGATACACCTCATCAGGGACAAGTTACACTGGATTTTTATCAGAAAAGTTGGCGAGTACGCAGTTTAAGGGATCAGATTTTACCCCGTTGGTATCATCAGTGGTTTGGCGTGCCGGAGGATAACGGGTAGAATATGCGGCTATTCTAACAAATGCTGGTTTTTTGAATGCATAACGATAAAGATCTCTCTACGTGGCAGACATTTCGCCGACTATGGCCAACCATAGCGCCTTTTAAATCGGGTCTGATCGTGGCGGGTATAGCGTTAGTCCTTAACGCGGCCAGCGATACCTTCATGTTATCGCTCCTTAAGCCATTACTGGATGATGGTTTTGGTAAAACAGATCGCTCAGTGCTGCTGTGGATGCCGCTGGTGGTTATTGGGCTGATGATTGTACGTGGCTTAACCAGCTACGTCTCCAGCTACTGTATTTCATGGGTGTCAGGCAAAGTGGTTATGACCATGCGCCGCCGCCTGTTTGGTCATATGATGGGCATGCCCGTCGCCTTTTTTGATAAGCAGTCTACCGGTACGTTACTGTCACGTATTACCTATGATTCAGAGCAGGTGGCGTCTTCGTCTTCCGGCGCGTTGATCACCGTGGTGCGTGAAGGGGCCTCAATTATTGGCCTGTTTATCATGATGTTTTATTACAGCTGGCAGCTGTCATTAATCCTGATTGTGCTGGCCCCTATTGTATCAATTGCGATTCGTGTTGTTTCCAAGCGCTTTCGTAGCATCAGTAAAAACATGCAAAATACGATGGGGCAGGTTACAACCAGTGCAGAGCAAATGCTGAAAGGCCACAAAGAAGTTCTGATATTCGGTGGT
Source organism: Citrobacter sp. Cm046 (assembly GCF_030333065.1). Taxonomy (NCBI): domain Bacteria; kingdom Pseudomonadati; phylum Pseudomonadota; class Gammaproteobacteria; order Enterobacterales; family Enterobacteriaceae; genus Citrobacter; species Citrobacter sp. Cm046. The sequence continues at coordinate 181,850 of NZ_JAOWGP010000034.1, forward strand.
CAGGAAGTTGAAACCAAGCGTTTTGATAAAGTCAGTAACAAGATGCGCTTGCAAGGCATGAAGATGGTTTCTGCATCTTCCATCTCCGATCCTATCATCCAGTTGATTGCCTCTTTGGCTCTGGCCTTCGTGTTATACGCAGCCAGTTTCCCAAGTGTGATGGAAAACCTGACTGCGGGGACAATTACGGTTGTCTTCTCCTCTATGATCGCCCTGATGCGTCCGCTGAAGTCTCTGACTAACGTCAACGCACAGTTCCAGCGTGGTATGGCTGCATGCCAGACCTTGTTTACTATTCTGGATAGTGAACAAGAAAAAGACGAAGGTAAACGTGTGATTGAACGTGCTACCGGCGATCTGGAATTCCGTAATGTGACCTTTACCTATCCGGGTCGTGAAGTTCCAGCGTTGCGTAACATTAATCTGAATATCCCGGCGGGTAAAACCGTGGCGCTGGTAGGCCGTTCCGGTTCAGGAAAATCCACCATTGCGAGTCTGATTACGCGCTTCTACGACATTGATGAAGGGCAGATTCTGATGGACGGACACGATCTGCGTGAATACACCCTGGCATCCTTACGCGATCAAGTGGCTCTGGTCTCGCAGAACGTACACCTGTTTAACGATACGGTTGCGAACAACATTGCCTACGCGCGCACAGATATGTACAGCCGGGAGCAGATTGAAAAAGCGGCGCAGATGGCTTATGCCATGGATTTCATCAACAAAATGGATGATGGTCTGGATACGGTGATTGGCGAGAACGGCGTCCTGCTGTCCGGCGGTCAACGCCAGCGTATCGCTATCGCCCGTGCTTTGCTGCGCGACAGCCCGATTTTGATCCTTGATGAGGCAACGTCAGCTCTGGATACAGAGTCCGAACGCGCAATTCAGGCTGCACTGGATGAGTTACAGAAAAACCGTACTTCACTGGTCATTGCTCATCGCCTTTCAACTATCGAACAAGCGGATGAAATCGTGGTGGTGGAAGACGGGCTGATTGTTGAGCGCGGCACCCATAGCGAACTGCTCGAACAGCGCGGTGTGTATGCACAACTGCACAAAATGCAATTTGGCCAATGATTGCGCGCATCTGGTCTGGTGAATCGCCGCTGTGGCGATTATTACTTCCGCTCTCCTGGCTCTACGGACTGGTGAGCGGAGGTATCCGCTTATGCTACAAGTTGGGACTTAAACGTGCATGGCGCGCACCAGTGCCGGTTGTTGTTGTCGGAAACCTGACTGCGGGTGGCAATGGTAAAACGCCAGTGGTAATTTGGCTGGTTGAACAATTGCAGCAACGCGGCATTCGTGTGGGCGTTGTTTCTCGTGGCTATGGCGGGAAAGCACAGGCTTATCCGCTTTTACTGACAACAGAGACGACCACGGCAGAAGCGGGTGATGAACCTGTGCTGATCTTCCAGCGTACCGGTGTGCCAGTGGCTGTCTCTCCGGTAAGAGCGGATGCGGTAAAAGCCATTCTTGCCCGGCACGACGTGCAGATTATTGTTACCGATGATGGGTTACAGCACTATCGTCTGGCGCGTGATGTTGAAATTGTAGTGATTGACGGTGAACGTCGGTTCGGTAATGGCTGGTGGCTTCCGGCTGGTCCAATGCGCGAGCGTGCCGGACGCCTCAAATCAGTTGACGCGACGATCGTCAATGGTGGCACTCCATTGCCGGGGGAAATTCCCATGTGCCTTGAGCCAGGCCTGGCCGTTAATTTACGTACAGGTGAGCGGCGTAATGTAGCGCAGCTACCCAATATTGTTGCCATGGCGGGTATTGGTCATCCCCCCCGTTTTTTTGCCACACTTGAGGCATGCGGCGCCCGTCCGCAGAAGTGTATCGCGCTGGCAGACCACCAGTCTCTGACCTACAGTGACGTCAGCGTGTTGTCAGGTGAAGACCAAACGCTTGTCATGACGGAGAAAGACGCAGTTAAATGTCGCGCTTTTGCCGATGACAACTGGTGGTACTTACCCGTTGATGCTCATCTGTCGGGTGAACAACCTGGTGTCTTACTCGATAAGTTAACCTCGCTGACTCGCTAACAGATTCAAGCCGCGGCAGCGAATCATTTATGAGGTCATAAATGTCGTTGCCGCACCTTTCTTTGAAGGATGCCCGTCATCTTCACCTTGCTGCACAAGGTTTGCTGAAAAAAACTCGTCGCCGGGCAACCTCTGCTGACATTCTCGCGACCATTTCGCAAATGTCCTTACTCCAAATCGATACTATCAATATTGTGGCGCGCAGCCCTTACCTGGTGCTGTTTAGCCGTTTGGGTGACTATTCGCCGCAATGGCTCGATGAATCATTACTGTGCGGTGAGCTGATGGAATACTGGGCACATGAGGCCTGCTTCCTGCCGCGTAGCGACTTTATGCTGATACGCCATCGCATGCTGGCTCCTGAGAAAATGGGCTGGAAGTACAAAGCAGAGTGGATGAAAGAGCATGCCTATGAGATTGAACAACTGTTACAGCATATCCAGCATAACGGACCAGTAAGATCCGCGGATTTTGAGCACCCGCGTAAGGGAACCAGCGGTTGGTGGGAATGGAAACCGCATAAGCGTCATCTTGAAGGACTTTTCACCGCCGGGAAGGTGATGGTGGTGGAGCGGCGTAATTTCCAGCGAGTCTATGATTTAACGCATCGCGTCATGCCGCACTGGGATGATGATCGTGACCTTCTCTCAAAGGCTGAAGCGGAAATAGTCATGCTTGATAACAGCGCCCGCAGCCTCGGTATTTTTCGTGAGCAGTGGCTGGCAGACTATTACCGCTTGCAGCGTCCGGCGTTAAAAACCTGGTGTGAAGTACGGGCAGAGCAACAACGAATTATTCCTGTAGATGTTGAAGGCCTGGGAACTCTGTGGCTCCATAGCGACCTGCAACCACTTCTTGAGCAGGCACTGGCGGGTAAGTTAACAGCGACCCATACTACGGTTTTATCGCCATTTGATCCGGTGGTTTGGGATCGTAAACGGGCTGAACAGCTGTTCGATTTTAGCTACCGGCTGGAATGCTACACGCCAGCACCGAAACGTCAGTATGGCTATTTTGTCTTGCCCCTACTGCATCGGGGACAGTTGGTTGGGCGTATGGATGCCAAAATGCACCGAAAAACAGGCGTGCTGGAGGTCATTTCTCTTTGGCTGCAGGATGAGGCCAAACCTGGGGTTACCTTGCAAAAAGGATTATTCCAGGCGATCGATGATTTCGCTCGCTGGCAGCAGGCTGTGCGAGTCACGATAGGCAGCTGTCCTGACGGTTTATTTACTGACTTGCGTCAGGGCTGGGAAATAGACCCAGCCCTGTAAGCGATTATGTTAATATTTACGTATTCACAATCCGGTCCATCTGGAGGAACTATGGATCATCGTCTGCTTGAAATCATTGCCTGCCCGGTATGCAATGGCAAACTCTGGTACAACCAGGAAAAACAAGAACTGATTTGCAAACTGGATAACCTTGCTTTCCCACTGCGAGAGGGAATTCCCGTGTTGCTGGAAACGGAAGCTCGTGTCCTGACTGCTGATGAGAGTAAATCATGAGTTTTGTGGTCATTATTCCTGCGCGTTATGCGTCCACACGTCTGCCTGGTAAGCCGCTGCTGGATATTAACGGTAAGCCGATGATAGTACATGTGCTGGAGCGTGCGCGTGAATCTGGCGCTGAACGTATTATTGTTGCTACCGATCATGAAGATGTTGCGCGTGCTGTAGAAGCCGTTGGTGGCGAGGTGTGCATGACCCGCGCCGATCACCAGTCTGGTACGGAACGCCTGGCTGAAGTTGTCGAAAAATGTGGTTTTAGCGACGATACCGTCATTGTGAACGTTCAGGGTGATGAGCCGATGATCCCGGCGGTTATTATTCGTCAGGTAGCCGAGAATCTGGCGCAACGACAGGTCGGCATGGCGACGCTTGCAGTCCCCATTCACAGCGCGGAAGAGGCGTTTAATCCGAATGCGGTGAAAGTAGTGTTGGATGCTGAAGGGTATGCGCTTTACTTTTCCCGGGCGACAATTCCCTGGGATCGTGACCGTTTTGCAAAAAGCCTGGAAACCGTAGGTAATACTTTTCTGCGCCATCTGGGGATTTACGGTTATCGCGCGGGCTTTATTCGTCGCTATGTGAACTGGCAACCTAGCCCGCTTGAACAGATTGAAATGCTGGAGCAGCTTCGTGTGCTTTGGTATGGCGAACAAATTCATGTTGCCGTCGCCAAAGAAGTGCCGGGGACAGGGGTTGATACGGCCGAAGATCTTGAGCGCGTCCGCGTCGAAATGCGTTAATCTTTTCACGGCACTCCACCCGTTTTTGGGAGGGGTGTCGTATCGTTACTCTTTTCCCGCCACTTTTCTTTTCATCAATTGATCTCATCCGGGTGACATCTGTCTATTCGACGCTCATTATGAAAGCAGTAGCATTTATGAGGGCAATCTGAAATGGAACAGTTGCGTGCCGAACTCAGCCATCTGCTGGGCGAAAAACTCAGTCGTATAGAATGCGTGAACGAAAAAGTAGATACGGCGCTGTGGTCACTGTACGACAGCCAGGGAAATCCGATGCCGCTGATGGCCCGAAGTTTCACCACCCCGGGCATGGCACAGCAGTTGGCATGGAAAACTACCATGCTGGCGCGCAGTGGTACGGTACGTATGCCGGTCATTTATGGGGTATTAACCCACGAAGAACATCCCGGCCCTGACGTTCTGTTACTTGAACGCTTACGTGGCGTGCTAGTGGAAGCGCCCGCCCGAACGCCAGAACGCTGGGAACATTTAAAAGATCAGATCGTGGAAGGTTTGCTGTCATGGCATCGTCAGGATAGTCGAGGCTGTGTTGGCGCGGTGGATAACACGCAGGAAAATTTATGGCCATCCTGGTATCGCCAACGAGTTGAAGTGCTGTGGAGCACGTTAAACCAGTTCAACAATACCGGCCTTACAATGCAGGACAAACGGATTCTGTTTCGCACCCGTGAATGTTTGCCAGCGTTGTTTGAAGGCTTTAACGATAACTGCGTTCTGATCCACGGTAATTTCAGCTTACGCAGTATGCTCAAAGATGCCCGTAGCGATCAGCTTCTGGCAATGGTGGGGCCTGGTTTGATGCTATGGGCGCCAAGAGAGTATGAGCTGTTTCGACTAATGGATAATGCCCTGGCGGAAAGCCTGCTCTGGCAGTATCTGCAACGCGCGCCAGTGGCAGAGTCGTTTATCTGGCGGCGCTGGTTGTACGTATTGTGGGATGAGGTTGCGCAACTGGTTAATACCGGTCGTTTTAACCGTTCCAATTTTGACCTGGCGACCAAATCACTGCTGCCCTGGCTCGCCTGACGAGCCTTTCAGCCACTGCCAGATCCTGCCCAGTGTTTCGTAACCGACGCGATCGCTATGCATAAGCCAGACGGGCGATGGAATGGCACGTTCCCACGGATTCAGCGGCGAGTCTATTGCCAACTGGTTGGCTGGTGCTGGCAGTGGATGCAGCCCGGCTTGTTGGAAGAAAATCATCGCTCGCGGTAAATGCGACGCGGAAGTCACCAGCAGGAAAGGCGCGTTGCCGATAGCCTGTTTTACCGCAGCAGCTTCTTCCTCGGTATCTTTTGGTGTATCCAGCGTAATAATGTTACGGCGAGGAACGCCCAGCGACTCGGCCACGCGCGCCCCCGCTTCTGCGGTACTGACGTTGTTGGTCTTCGCTGCTGCGCCGGTAAAGATCAGCTTTGATCCTGGATTGGCTTGCCACAGACGAATTCCCTCATTTAGCCGTGGAAGACTGTTATTGATCAGATTAGAACTCGGTGCCCACAGCGGGTTCCAGGTATAGCCCCCGCCCAGAACCACAATGTATTCCACTTTTTGCGTATCTTGCCAGGTGGGATATTTGTCCTCAATAGGTTTAAGCAGACTATCAGCGACCGGTTGCAAGCTGAGCAGTAACAGCGCGAGCCAGCTCAGGCTGATGAACACTTTCCCTGTTTTCTGAAAGCGACTAAACCAGACCAGCGCTAGCCCTGTGCCCATAACAATTAGCATCAATGGAAGCGGCAGCATCATACCGCCAATCACTTTCTTCAGCGTAAAAAGCATCCTTTTTGGTTCCTTTTTTAACCATACAGCAGGGGATCTGCAGGGATATTACACCAGGAAGGTTCATTCTCGGCGTGGGTGTGACAAAATAGCGGTTTTACTTAGTCACCCTAAAGCCAGTATGCGGAGAGTCCGATGCGGGATCGCAATTTTGATGACATTGCAGAGAAGTTTTCCCGTAACATTTACGGTACCACCAAAGGTCAACTGAGACAGGCTATTCTTTGGCAGGATCTGGATCGCTTACTGACGACGTTTGGTGGGCAAAAACTACACATTCTGGACGCCGGCGGTGGTGAAGGACAGACGGCCATCAAAATGGCTGAATGTGGGCATTTCGTGACATTATGCGATCTGTCCGGCGAGATGATTGCCCGTGCGCAACAGGCGGCAGAGGCAAAAGGTGTGAGCGGAAACATGCATTTTATACAATGCGCCGCTCAGGACGTTGCTTCGCATTTGGAAAGCCCGGTTGATCTGATATTGTTTCATGCTGTGCTGGAGTGGGTGGCTGAACCGGTCAGCATGCTGCAGACTCTGTGGTCGGTATTACGTCCCGGCGGCGCGCTGTCGTTAATGTTCTACAATGCTAACGGTCTGTTGATGCATAACATGGTCGCAGGGAATTTTGACTATGTGCAGGTTGGGATGCCAAAACGTAAAAAACGTACGCTTTCACCAGACCACCCGCGTGATCCTCAGCAGGTTTACCAGTGGCTGGAGGATATCGGTTGGCAGATAACCGGTAAGACTGGCGTACGCGTGTTTCATGATTATCTGCGAGAAAAGCATAAACAGCGTGACGGTTATGAAATGTTACTTGAGTTAGAAACGCGCTATTGCCGCCAGGAGCCGTATATCAGCCTTGGTCGTTATATTCATGTCACCGCGCGCAAACCGCAGATGCAAGGATAACTTATGAGTGAATTTTCCCAGACAGTCCCCGAACTGGTTGCCTGGGCCAGAAAAAATGACTTCTCTATCTCTCTGCCGGTAGACAGACTTTCGTTCCTGTTGGCTGTGGCTACGCTAAACGGCGAACGACTGGACGGCGAGATGAGTGAAGGTGAACTGGTGGATGCGTTCCGCCATGTGAGTGATGCGTTTGAGCAAACCAGCGAAACCATCGGCGTTCGCGCCAACAACGCGATCAACGATATGGTGCGTCAACGTCTGCTGAACCGCTTTACCAGCGAACAGGCGGAAGGGAACGCCATTTATCGTTTGACGCCGCTCGGGATTGGCATCACCGATTACTATATTCGCCAGCGAGAATTCTCCACATTGCGGCTGTCAATGCAGTTGTCGATCGTGGCAGGTGAGCTAAAGCGTGCAGCAGACGCGGCGGATGAAGGCGGCGATGAGTTCCACTGGCACCGCAACGTTTACGCTCCGCTGAAATACTCGGTGGCGGAAATTTTTGACAGCATCGATCTGACGCAGCGCATTATGGATGAGCAACAGCAACAGGTTAAAGATGACATTGCGCAATTGCTGAATAAAGACTGGCGGGCTGCAATTTCCAGCTGTGAAATGCTGCTGTCTGAAACTTCCGGTACGCTGCGTGAGTTGCAGGACACGCTGGAAGCGGCGGGTGATAAGCTTCAGGCTAATCTGTTGCGTATTCAGGATGCCACGATGACGCATGACGACCTGCATTTCGTTGACCGTCTGGTATTTGACTTACAAAGCAAACTTGACCGAATTATTAGTTGGGGCCAGCAATCCATTGATTTGTGGATTGGCTACGATCGACACGTACATAAATTTATCCGCACCGCGATTGATATGGATAAAAACCGCGTCTTTGCCCAGCGCTTGCGCCAGTCTGTGCAGACATATTTTGACGATCCGTGGGCATTGACTTATGCCAATGCCGACCGATTGCTGGACATGCGTGACGAAGAGATGGTGTTGCGTGATGAAGAGGTTACCGGGGAGCTTCCGCCGGACCTGGAATATGAAGAATTTAACGAGATCCGCGAACAACTGGCGGCGATTATTGAAGAACAGTTGGCTATCTATAAATCCAGACAAACGCCACTGGATCTCGGTTTGGTAGTGCGCGAGTATCTGGCGCAATACCCACGTGCGCGTCACTTCGACGTAGCGCGTATTGTTATCGATCAGGCGGTACGCCTTGGCGTAGCGCAAGCAGATTTCACCGGACTGCCAGCCAAATGGCAGCCGATTAATGATTACGGAGCCAAGGTACAGGCGCATGTCATTGACAAATATTGAAAAAGTGATGCCGGTTAAGCTGGCGCAAGCGCTGGCGAATCCGTTATTTCCGGCGCTGGACAGCGCATTGCGTTCGGGTCGACACATTGGCCTGGATGAGCTGGACAATCATGCCTTCCTGATGGATTTTCAGGAATACTTTGAAGAGTTTTACAGCCGCTATAACGTGGAATTGATCCGTGCTCCGGAGGGTTTTTTCTACCTTCGTCCGCGTTCGACGACGCTCATTCCGCGTTCCGTCTTGTCTGAACTGGATATGATGGTGGGTAAAATTCTTTGTTATCTCTATCTCAGCCCGGAACGCCTGGCGAATGAAGGGATTTTTACCCAGCAGGAGCTGTATGACGAACTGCTGACGCTGGCTGACGAAGCAAAATTGCTCAGACTGGTGAATAACCGCTCTACGGGTTCGGACGTTGACCGCCAGAAGCTGCAGGAAAAGGTGCGTTCTTCTCTCAACCGCCTGCGTCGCTTAGGTATGGTGTGGTTTATGGGCCATGACAGCAGCAAATTCCGTATTACGGAATCTGTTTTCCGCTTTGGCGCGGATGTTCGCAGCGGCGACGATCCGCGCGAAGCGCAGCGTCGCTTAATTCGTGATGGTGAAGCGATGTCGGTCGAAAACCGCCTGCAACTCAATGATGAGCCAGAAGAGAATCAGCCGGACAGTGGAGAGGAAGAATAATGATTGAACGCGGTAAATTTCGCTCACTTACGCTGATTAACTGGAATGGTTTTTTTGCCCGTACGTTTGATCTCGATGAACTGGTTACCACCTTGTCGGGGGGTAACGGTGCGGGTAAATCCACTACCATGGCGGCGTTTGTTACGGCGTTAATCCCGGACTTAACCCTGCTGCATTTCCGTAACACCACGGAAGCCGGTGCGACCAGCGGTTCACGTGATAAAGGCCTGCACGGTAAGCTAAAAGCGGGTGTCTGCTATTCCATGCTCGATGTCCTCAACTCGCGTCATCAGCGCGTAGTCGTCGGCGTTCGTCTGCAACAGGTGGCCGGGCGCGACCGTAAAGTTGATATCAAGCCGTTTGCCATTCAGGGGCTGCCGATGTCGGTACAGCCAACCGAGCTGGTAACGGAAACGCTGAACGAGCGCCAGGCTCGCGTCCTGTCTCTTCCTGAGCTGAAAGAGAAGCTCGATGAGATGGAAGGCGTGCAGTTTAAGCAGTTCAACTCAATAACCGATTACCACTCACTGATGTTCGATTTGGGCATCATCGCCCGTCGTCTGCGCTCAGCTTCCGACCGTAGTAAATTCTATCGCCTGATCGAAGCTTCACTGTACGGCGGGATTTCCAGCGCCATTACCCGTTCACTGCGCGACTATCTGTTGCCAGAAAACGGCGGGGTGCGTAAAGCGTTCCAGGATATGGAAGCCGCATTGCGGGAAAACCGCATGACGCTGGAAGCAATACGCGTAACTCAGTCTGACCGCGACTTGTTTAAGCACCTGATCAGCGAGGCAACGAACTATGTGGCGGCGGACTATATGCGCCACGCCAACGAACGTCGCATTCATCTGGATAAAGCGTTGGAATATCGTCGCGAGTTGTATACCTCGCGCAAACAGCTGGCGGCGGAACAGTACAAGCATGTCGAGATGGCGCGCGAGCTGGGCGAACATAACGGTGCGGAAGGCGACCTTGAAGCCGATTATCAGGCGGCCAGCGATCACCTGAATCTGGTGCAAACCGCGCTCCGGCAGCAGGAAAAAATCGAACGCTATGAAGCGGATCTCGAAGAGTTGCAGATCCGCCTCGAAGAACAAAATGAAGTGGTAGCGGAAGCCGCTGACCGCCAGGATGAAAATGAGGCTCGTGCGGAAGCCGCCGAACTGGAAGTGGATGAGCTGAAAAGCCAGCTTGCCGATTACCAGCAAGCGCTGGACGTTCAGCAAACACGAGCCATTCAGTACACCCAGGCGATTCAGGCGTTGAGCCGGGCTAAAGAGCTCTGCCATTTACCGGATCTGACGGCGGACAGCGCGGCGGAATGGCTGGAAACCTTCCAGGCAAAAGAGCAAGAAGCTACTGAAAAACTGCTGACGCTGGAACAGAAAATGAGCGTGGCGCAAACCGCGCACAGTCAGTTCGAACAGGCTTACCAGTTGGTAGTGGCGATCAACGGCCCACTGGCGCGCGGGGAAGCCTGGAGCGTTGCACGTGAATTGTTGCGTGAAGGCGTTGAGCAGCGTCATCTGGCGGAACAGGTTCAACCGCTGCGTATGCGCCTGGGTGAGCTGGAACAGCGCCTGCGCGAACAACAGGAAGCGGAACGTCTGCTGGCGGAGTTCTGTAAACGTCAGGGCAAACATTTCGATATTGATGAGCTGGAAGCCCTGCATCAGGAGCTGGAAGCTCGTATCGCTGCCTTGTCTGATAGCGTGTCGTCTGCCAGCGAACAGCGTATGACGCTGCGTCAGGAGCAGGAGCAACTGCAATCCCGCATTCAGCATTTAATGCAACGTGCTCCTGTCTGGCTGGCGGCGCAAAATAGCCTGAATCAGCTCAGCGAGCAGTGCGGCGAAGAGTTCACCTCCAGCCAGGAGGTTACTGAATATCTGCAACAACTGCTGGAACGCGAACGTGAAGCCATTGTTGAGCGTGATGAAGTCGGTGCGCGTAAAAACGCCGTTGATGAAGAGATTGAGCGCTTAAGCCAGCCGGGTGGTGCGGAAGATCAACGTCTGAATGCGCTGGCGGAACGCTTCGGCGGCGTGCTGCTGTCTGAAATCTATGACGACGTTAGCCTTGAAGATGCACCGTACTTTTCCGCGTTGTATGGTCCGTCACGCCATGCCATTGTTGTGCCGGATCTCTCACTCATCACCGGGCAACTCGAAGGACTGACAGATTGCCCGGAAGATCTCTATTTCATCGAAGGGGATCCGCAGTCGTTCGATGACAGCGTCTTCAGCGTGGATGAGCTGGAAAAAGCGGTGGTGGTGAAAACCGCTGAACGTCAGTGGCGTTATTCCCGCTTCCCGACAGTACCAATTTTTGGTCGTGCCGCGCGGGAAAGCCGCATTGAAACCCTGCATGCTGAACGTGAGGGGCTGTCCGAACGTTTCGCCACGCTCTCTTTTGACGTCCAGAAAACTCAGCGTTTGCATCAGGCGTTTAGCCGTTTTATCGGTAGCCATCTGTCGGTTGCGTTTGAAGCCGACCCGGAAGCGGAAATTCGTCAATTAAACAGCCGTCGTGTAGAACTGGAACGTGCGTTGACCAATCATGAAAATGATAACCAACAGCAGCGTATGCAGTTTGAACAGGCGAAAGAGGGCGTCTCTGCCCTGAACCGCCTGTTGCCGCGATTGAATCTGCTGGCAGATGATACGCTCGCCGATCGCGTGGACGAAATTCGCGAACGCCTGGATGAAGCCGAGGAAGCGGCACGCTTTGTTCAGCAGCATGGCAATCAACTGGCCAAACTGGAACCGATCGTTTCGGTTCTGCAAAATGACCCCGAGCAGTTTGAACAACTCAAAGAAGACTACGCGTATTCCCAGCAGGTACAGCGTGATGCACGTCAACAGGCTTTCGCGCTGACCGAAGTCGTACAGCGTCGGGCGCACTTTAGCTATTCTGACTCTGCTGAAATGCTTAACGGCAATAGCGATCTGAACGAGAAGCTACGCGAACGTCTGGAACATGCGGAAGCGGAGCGTACTCGCGCCCGTGAAGCGCTGCGCAGCCATGCTGCACAGTTGAGCCAGTACAGCCAGGTCATGGCCTCACTGAAAAGCTCCTACGACACCAAAAAAGAGCTGCTGAACGATTTACAACGCGAACTGCAGGATATCGGTGTTCGCGCTGACAGCGGCGCGGAAGAACGCGCGCGTATTCGTCGTGATGAACTGCATGCACAGTTGAGTAACAACCGTGCGCGCCGAAACCAGCTGGAAAAAGCGCTCACCTTCTGCGAAGCAGAGATGGATAACTTAACCCGCAGGTTGCGTAAGCTGGAGCGGGATTATCACGAAATGCGTGAGCAGGTAGTCACGGCGAAAGCCGGGTGGTGCGCGGTGATGCGGATGGTGAAAGACAACGGTGTTGAACGCCGTCTGCACCGTCGTGAACTGGCTTATCTTTCCGGTGATGAATTGCGTTCGATGTCGGATAAGGCGCTGGGGGCGTTGCGTCTGGCGGTGGCAGATAACGAACATTTGCGTGACGTGCTGCGCATGTCTGAAGATCCAAAACGGCCAGAACGTAAAATTCAGTTCTTTGTAGCGGTTTATCAGCATCTGCGCGAACGTATCCGTCAGGATATTATTCGTACCGACGATCCGGTTGAGGCCATCGAACAGATGGAAATTGAGCTGAGCCGCCTGACGGAAGAATTAACCTCCCGCGAACAGAAGCTGGCGATCAGCTCACGCAGCGTGGCGAACATCATCCGTAAGACTATCCAGCGCGAGCAAAACCGTATTCGTATGCTGAACCAGGGGCTGCAAAGCGTATCGTTCGGTCAGGTGAACAGCGTTCGTCTGAACGTGAATGTGCGTGAAACGCATGCCACCTTGCTGGATGTACTTTCTGAGCAGCATGAACAGCATCAGGATCTGTTTAACAGCAACCGTCTGACCTTCTCCGAAGCGCTGGCGAAGCTGTATCAGCGTCTTAATCCGCAGATAGACATGGGACAACGCACGCCGCAAACCATCGGTGAAGAACTACTGGACTACCGTAACTATCTGGAAATGGAAGTCGAAGTTAACCGTGGTTCCGACGGCTGGTTGCGTGCTGAATCCGGTGCTCTGTCAACGGGTGAAGCGATCGGAACCGGTATGTCGATTTTGGTGATGGTTGTGCAAAGCTGGGAAGATGAAGGCCGTAGGCTGCGCGGGAAAGATATTTCCCCATGTCGCCTGCTGTTCCTTGATGAAGCAGCCCGACTGGATGCGCGCTCTATCGCGACCCTGTTTGAGCTTTGCGAGAGGCTGCAGATGCAGCTTATTATCGCTGCGCCGGAAAACATCAGTCCTGAGAAAGGCACCACCTATAAACTGGTGCGTAAGGTCTTCCAGAATACCGAGCACGTTCATGTGGTTGGCCTGCGCGGATTTGCACCTCAGTTACCGGAGCCGCTGCCGGGAATCGAAGATGCCTCCTCGCAGGCAAGCTAAGTATAAGTAATAAAGCGGCCAAAAGGCCGCTTTATTCTTTTATGAAAACCCGGTTTGCTGGGTGAAATTTCTTTAAACTTCTTTACATTAGGTCAGGCAAAAAATTTTTGATGTTTATATACTGAAGGTAAGCCTGACGAGTAAACCAGGCTTGCTCGTCATACTTTAGATTGTATTGGCGTTTTTCAGGTCCAGCCCATGATGAATGGATATGAGCATGTGGCCTGGCTATTCAGAGTATGATAAAGAAAACAGGGGGCAAGGGATGTTGCTTAATAAAATGTGTGGTCGTCGGCTGTCGGCAATCAGTTTGTGCCTGGCCGTAACATTCGCTCCACTGTTCAATGCACAGGCCGATGAGCCTGAAATGATTCCTGGTGACAGCTCTGCGGTTGTTAGTGAACAGCCAACCGCGCTATCACAACCGCAGGCACAATCTTTTGCGACAGCCATTATGGCGGGGATTCAACCTCTGCCGGATGGCGTGTCTGTGGATAAAGCCCGCGCAGAATTACAATCTCAACTTCCGGCAGGTTATACGCCAGTTTATATGAGCCAACTGGAACTGCTGTACGCCGCACGCGAAATGAAACCGATGTGGGAAAATCGTGATGCGGTAAAAGCTTTTCAGCAACAGTTAGCCGAGGTGGCTATTGCCGGTTTTCAGCCGCAGTTTAACACCTGGGTAGCGTTATTGACCGATCCAGGCGTAACGGGGCTGGCGCGGGATGCTGTTCTTTCTGACGCGATGATGGGTTATCTTCACTTCATTGCCAATATCCCCGTTAAAGGTAACCGCTGGCTTTACAGCGATAAGCCTTATGCGCTGGCGACGCCGCCGCTCTCGGTGATTAACCAATGGCAGGTGGCCCTCGATAATGGTCAGTTAACCTCGTTTATTGCCAGCCTGACGCCTCAGCATCCGCAGTATTCAGTGATGCATGAGTCATTGCTGAAGCTGGTGGGGGATTCACGCCCCTGGCCGCAATTAACCAGCACGACTACGCTGCGCCCGGGTGAGTGGAGTAAAGACATTCCGGCGCTGCGTGAAATTTTGCGGCGTACCGGGATGCTGGATGCGTCAGTCAGCACGGCAGCAAAAGAAGGGCGTAGCGCTTACGATCGTGAGCTTGTCGGCGCGGTGAAGCGTTTTCAGGCCTGGCAAGGTCTTGGGGCCGACGGTACGATTGGACCTGCCACCCGTGACTGGTTGAACGTGACTCCAGCGCAGCGTGCCGGCGTGCTGGCCCTGAATATTCAGCGTTTGCGCCTGCTGCCGGGTGATTTATCGACCGGTATCATGGTCAATATTCCCGCTTATTCACTGGTTTATTATCAGAATGGTAATCAGGTGCTGGCGTCCCGCGTTATCGTCGGGCGACCTGACCGTAAAACGCCGATGATGAGCAGTGCGCTGAATAACGTGGTCGTTAACCCACCATGGAACGTCCCACCGACGCTGGCACGTAAAGATATTCTGCCCAAGGTATGGAACGATCCGGGATATCTTGAGCGCCACGGATATACCGTGATGCGTGGCTGGAACAGCAAAGAGGCGATAGATCCATGGCAGGTCGATTGGGCAACCATTACGCCTTCAAATCTGCCGTTCCGCTTCCAGCAAGCGCCGGGCGCGCGCAACTCATTGGGACGATATAAATTCAATATGCCAAGTTCAGATGCTATCTATCTGCACGATACGCCGAATCATACGTTGTTCCAGAAAGATACTCGGGCGCTGAGCTCTGGTTGTGTGCGCGTCAATAAGGCTTCTGAACTGGCGAATATGCTGCTGCAGGATGCTGGCTGGAATGATACGCGGATCTCGGATGCTCTGAAGCAGGGGGATACCCGGTATGTGAATATTCGCCAGAATATTCCAGTCAATCTCTACTACCTGACTGCATTTGTTGGAGCCGATGGTCGTACCCAATATCGTACAGATATTTACAATTACGATCTGACGGCGCGATCCAGTGCACAAATTGTGTCAAAAGCTGAACAATTAATCAGATAAATTAAGCAGTTCGAGGAAAATGATTGTCGTAAGTTATGCTGGAAACGGGGCAAAATGGCTGTAAGCCCCGTGTTTCCTGGGGTTGGGAGCCTTGACGTGGACTACTTAGCCAGATAAGGTTTCCCGCGTGCGCTGAAGCATACATACGATAACATTGACCTGTAGACTTAATACCATGGACAAATTTGACGCTAATCGCCGCAAATTGCTGGCGCTTGGTGGCATTGCCCTCGGCGCTGCCATCCTGCCTACGCCTGCGTTTGCTACACTCTCTACCCCACGTCCGCGCATTTTGACTCTGAATAACCTTCATACCGGAGAGTCAATTAAAGCAGAGTTTTTTGATGGCAGGGGCTATATTCAGGACGAATTAGCTAAACTTAATCACTTTTTCCGTGATTTTCGCGCGAATAAAGTGAAATCCATCGACCCGGGATTGTTCGATCAACTCTTCCGTCTGCAAGGCCTTCTGGGCACGCGTAAACCCGTACAGCTTATTTCTGGTTACCGCTCTATTGATACCAATAATGAATTACGTGCGCACAGCCGTGGTGTGGCAAAGAAAAGCTACCACACGAAAGGGCAGGCCATGGATTTCCATATTGAAGGCATCGCATTAAGTAATATTCGCAAAGCTGCGTTATCTATGCGCGCAGGTGGTGTAGGATACTACCCACGCAGTAACTTTGTGCATATTGACACCGGGCCGGCGCGTCACTGGTGATCCATAAGCTTAATGAAACAGGAGCCGTATGAACTATCGTATTATTCCGGTCACTGCATTCGCCCAGAATTGCTCGCTGATCTGGTGTGAGCAAACCCGTCTGGCTGCGCTGGTCGATCCCGGCGGCGATGCTGAGAAAATCAAACAGGAAGTGGATGCCAGCGGCCTGACGCTAATGCAGATCCTGCTTACGCACGGTCATCTTGACCATGTAGGTGCAGCGTCTGAACTGGCGCAACACTACGGCGTACCGGTTATCGGTCCGGAAAAAGAAGATGAGTTCTGGTTGCAGGGGCTTCCCGCTCAGAGTCGTATGTTTGGTCTGGGAGACTGCGAGCCGTTGACGCCCGATCGCTGGTTGAACGAAGGCGATAGAGTAAGCGTTGGGAATGTGACGCTACAGGTGTTGCATTGTCCGGGTCACACCCCGGGACATGTGGTCTTCTTTGATGAACAGTCACAGTTACTGATTTCAGGTGACGTGATTTTCAAAGGTGGCGTTGGACGCAGTGATTTTCCACGTGGGGATCACAGCCAGTTGATCGATTCGATTAAACGTAAATTATTGCCGCTGGGTGATGATGTGACGTTTATTCCGGGGCACGGCCCACTTTCGACGTTGGGCAACGAACGGCTACATAATCCGTTCCTGCAGGATGAAATGCCAGTCTGGTAATCTACTCCGATAAATGAAAAAGGCCGCTATTGCGGCCTTTTTAGTGCTCAATAGCTTACAGCACAGCAACAATCGCTTCGCACAGTGGCGCCATGTTATCTGGCGTCATTCCTGCAACGTTTACACGTCCGGACGCTACGGCATAAACACCGAACTCTTCACGCAGACGCAGAACCTGCTCTTTTGTCAGGCCACTGAATGAGAACATGCCGTTCTGTTTAATGATAAAGCTGAAGTCGCGGTTTGCACCTTTCTCCTGCAGTGTATTAACAAACAGCAGACGCATGCGCTGAATGCGTTGACGCATATCGGTCAGTTCCTGCTCCCAGATAGCGCGCAGGGCATCATTGCTCAGGATGGTTGCCACAACTGACGCACCGTGTGCTGGTGGATTGGAATAGTTGGCACGAATGACAGACTTCATCTGGCTGAATGCGCGATCGACGGTTTCGGCATCGGCAGCAACCAGCGTACAGGCGCCTACGCGCTCATTGTACAGACCAAAGTTTTTGGAATAGGAGCTGGCGACAATAAGCTCTTTATGTAACGCAGCGAATGCGCGCAGGCCTTCAGCATCTTCTTCCAGGCCACGGGCAAAGCCCTGATAAGCGAAGTCGAACAGCGGTAACCAGCCTTTTTCGACAGACAGTTGCGCCAGCGTCTGCCACTGTTCCAGTGTAGGATCAATACCGGTTGGGTTATGGCAGCAACCGTGGAATAACACCACGTCACCTGCCTGCGCTTCACTAAGGCTTGCCAGCAGCGCATCAAAGTCTAAAGAATGGTTTGCCGCATCGTAATAGTTGTATTCACG
Organism: Citrobacter sp. Cm046; assembly: GCF_030333065.1. Classification (NCBI taxonomy): domain Bacteria; kingdom Pseudomonadati; phylum Pseudomonadota; class Gammaproteobacteria; order Enterobacterales; family Enterobacteriaceae; genus Citrobacter; species Citrobacter sp. Cm046. Next base: position 199,578 of record NZ_JAOWGP010000034.1, read on the forward strand.
TACTTCCAGACCAGCAGAGTTAAATACGCTCTTATGGTTTGGCCAGCTTGGATTACTCACCCATACGCGTTTGGTTGCGGTGTTTTTTGCCAGGAAATCAGCAGCCACACGCAATGCACCGGTACCGCCAGGGGTCTGTGCTGTACGTGCGCGTTTGTCGTTAATCAGAACGCTACCTTTACCAAACAGCAATTCCTGAGTGCAACGACCAAACTCTGGAATACCGTCAATGCCAAGGTAGTTTTTGGTGGTTTCATTTTCCAGTATATACTGCTCGGCTTTTTTAACGCTGGTCAGCACCGGCGTTTTGCCTGTCTCATCTTTATATACACCAATCCCAAGGTTGATTTTTCCTGGGCGGTCATCGGCACGAAACAAATCAGCCAGACCTAAAATAGGGTCGGCAGGAGCGGCGGTAATGTTCTCAAACATGACGAGGTTCCATTGTGATTACAGAAGGGAAGTCCGCTATCAGGTTAACGGTAGATTTACAAAATGCCAACCGTTACTGACAAAAAGCAGAGGGGTTTTTTGAAGACGCAAGAATCCGCTGGCACAGATAAAAAAACAGGACCGAAGTCCTGTTTTTTAGGCATTTAACAAAGAGGTCTGCTATTAGAACTGGTAAACGATACCAACTGCAACGGTGTCGTCAGAGCCTACGCCCAGTTTGTTGTCAGAATCGATCTGGTTGATGATGTAATCAACATAGGTGGACATGTTTTTGTTGAAGTAGTAAGTCGCACCCACTTCGAAGTAGTTCACCAGATCTACGTCACCGATGCCTTCGATATCCTTACCTTTAGATTTGGTATAGGCGATGGACGGGCGCAGACCGAAGTCGAACTGATACTGAGCAACTAACAGCACGTCTTCAGTTTTGTTAGCATAGCCATTAGAAATACGGGTAGCGTTGCGGGTTTCGCTGTAGTTCGCCGCCAGGTAGATGCTGTTAGCATCGTATTTCAAGCCGGTCGCCCATTGTTCAGCTTTATCGCCATGACCACGCAGAGTCGGGTTCTGTTGTGCATCAGTACGATCTGCTGCACCGTAAGCACCCACGATACCGAAACCATCGAATTCGTAGCTTACAGAACCGCCAACGCCGTCACCGTTAGAGCGACGAACGTCATCACGCTCGTTTTTGCCCAGGTACTGGACAGCGAAGCTCAGGCCTTCAACCAGACCGAAGAAGTTGGAGTTACGGTAAGTTGCGAGACCACCGTTACGCTGGGAGAAGAACTGGTCAGAAGCGGCAGTATCACCACCGAATTCTGGCAGCATATCGGTGTAACCCAGTGCATCGTAAACGACGCCATAGTTACGACCGTAGTCGAAGGAACCAGCATCACCGAATTTCAGACCAGCGAATGCCAGACGGGTTTTGTTACCGTCCTGAGCATTTGAGCCTTCAGCGTTGTTACCAGCAAAGTTGTATTCCCACTGACCGTAACCGGTCAGATCGGAATTGATCTGAGTTTCCCCTTTGAAACCAAGACGGGCATATGTCTGGTCGCCGTTAGCGGCGTAGGCATTGTCACCGTTGTGCTTGGAAAAATAGTGCAGACCTACTGCTTTACCATACAGGTCTACTTTGTTGCCATCTTTGTTGTAGATTTCTGCAGCGTTAGCTGCCCCGGCTACCAGCAGAGCAGGGATAACCACTGCCAGAATATTGCGCTTCATCATTATTTATTACCCTCATCGGTTTTTATATGACACCTGCCACTGCCGCCAATAAATTCCGTCAATAAAAATTTACGGAACTATTGATGAGAGTTTGGTGTCTTTATGTGTCTGACAGGCATCTTTCCATTCAAACTACCGTTCCGCTACCGTCAAAGTGCTACAAATATAAAGATTTAGTTTCAAAAAGAAAAAATGTGTAACTAAATGTTATTTTTGTGCAACTTTGTGAACGACTTCAAATTTCGGCTGTCTCTGTGCTTAAAATTGCTCCGTTTATTTCTATTTATATGATTTCCTTATACTTAATTTTGCTAATGGCATTTTCCCTGTGTCATATGAGAAAGATCCATTTTTACACTTGACTATTTATAGACGTCCAGAATGCCATGTAGTTGGTTAAAAAATGTGCTATATAATCAGAAAATGCTAATCCACAATAAAATCAGTGATTATTTTTTGTGCAAATATGTTGCAAGGAAATATTAAGTAACAGGATGGGAGAGTTTTGGGATTGTGTTTAAGGAGTAATGCGAGTCTGAATATAAAAAAGGCCAGCATTGCTGGCCTTATAGGTTTAAAAATTCTGGATTAGAAGCTGGCGTTACGCGGAGTACGCGGGAACGGGATAACATCACGGACGTTTTGTACGCCAGTGACATAAGCGATTAGACGCTCAAAGCCCAGACCGAAACCGGAATGCGGAACGGTGCCATAACGACGCAGATCGCGATACCACCAGTAATCTTCTTTGTTCAGTCCCATCTCCAGCATACGGGCATCAAGCACGTCCAGACGCTCTTCACGCTGAGAACCACCGATGATTTCACCGATTCCTGGTGCCAGTACGTCCATCGCAGCAACGGTTTTACCGTCTTCGTTAAGGCGCATGTAAAACGCTTTAATGTCTTTCGGGTAGTTTTTAACGACCACCGGTGCTTTAAAGTGCTCTTCGGCGAGGTAACGTTCATGCTCGGAAGATAAGTCCACCCCCCAGTAAACCGGGTTCTCGAACTTTTTGCCGCATTTTTCGAGGATGCTCACCGCATCGGTGTAATCAACCTGCGCAAAATCTGCCTCAATGAAACGCTCCAGACGTGAAACCGCGTCTTTGTCGACACGTTCTGCGAAGAATTTCATATCATCTGCACGTTCTTCCAGTACGGCCTTGAACGCGTACTTCAGCATGGCTTCAGCCAGTCCTGCTACATCGTTCAGATCGGCGAAAGCCACTTCCGGCTCCAGCATCCAGAACTCTGCCAGGTGGCGGCTGGTGTTGGAGTTTTCTGCACGGAAAGTTGGTCCAAATGTATAAATTTTGGACAGGGCGCAGGCGTAGGTTTCGCCGTTCAACTGACCGGAAACAGTCAGGAAAGCTTCTTTACCAAAGAAATCTTTGTCGAAATCGACTTTGCCCTGATCGTTACGCGGCAGGTTTTCCAGATCCAGCGTAGACACGCGGAACATTTCACCAGCACCTTCGGTATCGGAGGCAGTGATCAGCGGCGTGGAGACCCAAAAGAAACCCTGCTCATGGAAAAAGCGATGCAGCGCTTGCGCCAGCGTATGACGTACACGCGCGACAGCACCAATCATGTTGGTACGAGGACGCATGTGAGCCACTTCACGCAGATACTCAATGCTGTGACGCTTTGCTGCCATTGGATAGGTATCAGGATCTTCAACCCAGCCAGCTACTTCAACCTCAGTGGCCTGAATTTCAAAGCTCTGTCCCTGTCCCGGTGACGCAACGACTTTACCCGTTACGATAACTGAACAACCCGTCGTCAGGCGTAATACGTCCTGATTGTAATTGGGCAGAGAATTATTGATGACGGCCTGTACAGGATCAAAGCAGGAACCGTCATAAACGGCGAGGAAGGAGATGCCAGCTTTTGAATCTCGGCGGGTACGTACCCATCCGCGCACGGTGACTTCGCTGTCAACGGCTACGCGGCCCTGGAGTACGTCGGCTACAGGCACAACGCTCATAATATTCTCTCTGTTAATAGTCGGATATATAAACACATGTCCACCCGTAATGGGGGGGATACCTATGTTACCTGGCATCTGCAATCAGACAAGCAGAATTCGTAGCTGGAGTGAAAGATTTCAGAAATAAACGTTAAAAGGGAGTCGAAACGACTCCCTGAAGGGATTAACTGGCTTTTTTGATATGTGGAAGGTCAAAGGCTTTGCGCAATGCGCGGACAAATGCTTTATCGTGGCAGATTGTTTTACCCGGACTGTCAGATAACTTTGCCACCGGCTTACCGTTGCATTCAACCAGCTTGATTACAATATTCAGCGGCTTAACCTGGGGGATGTTGCAGGTTAAGCGCGTCCCGATGCCAAAACTCAATTGTACGCGAGAAGAGAAGTGACGATAGAGTTCAATCGCTTTCTTCAAGTCGAGATTATCTGAGAACACCAGCGTTTTGCTGAGCGGATCAATCCCCAGTTTCTCGTAATGCGCGATGGCTTTTTCACCCCATTCCACCGGATCGCCTGAGTCATGGCGTAAGCCCTGATAGCGGGTAGCAAACTCAACGCCAAAGTCGCGTAAAAACGCGTCCATGGTAATGCAGTCGGTCAGAGCGATGCCGAGTTGGTCGGGGTATTCATTAAGCCATGCAGCAAGCGCAACGCGCTGGCTGGTAGCCAGTTCGGGGCTGATTTGCTGATGCGCCTGGAACCATTCATGCGCCTGGGTTCCCATCGGCGTTAATGACAGACGACGGGCAAGATCGTAGTTACTGGTGCCAACAAACCACGGTTCCTGCTGGAGACGTTCAACAATTGCCTGCTGTACTTCACGAGAAAAACGACGACGCGTGCCGAAATCCATCAGATGGAAGCGGGACATATCGATATCTTTCGTTAAAGCAGAGAATTCGACTAGTTTGCCTTCCAGCTCATCCAGTGCCTGCGGTACGCCAGATTCTGGCGAACGGTAACGGTGCACCAGTTCGCTGATGACCGCGAGCAGAGGGACTTCCCACATGATCACTTCACGCCACGGGCCGGTTAAGCGGATATTCAACTTACCATTATCGTTGGTGACGCAGACTTGTTCCGGGTTGTAGCGGAAATCGCGTAACCAGGTAAGGTAGTCAGCTTTAAAGAAGGGCAGGCCGGAGAGCCACTGGTACTCGTCCTCCTGAAGTCGCAGGTGCTGCATAGCATTCACCTGCTCTCGAATAGTATCGGCATAAATACCGAGCAGGTCATCGCCACGGCAACGAAATTCAGCCGCTACTTGTACATCATAGTAGTGGTGAAAAACGGCTTGCTGCATATGCAACTTATAAGCGTCTGTATCCAGCAGCGAGTGCAGAACAGGAGAAGCGAATTGTGTCATAGGTGCGCAGTAGCATCCTCTCACGGGAGCGTTTAGTACAATAAACAACTAAGAAAACCGCTGGAGTATACCCTGTTTAGCGATTTATTGAACCCCGATCACACCATAAGCGCTCTTTCTGGTCGAGGGCATTTTGTGCCTCGTGTTATTAAAATGTAGCAAAAAGGGTGTTTGTGCCTGAAAAGATAAACATTCTGCGTAGCGCGATTTACGCAACAGGAATAGACTGAAGCCGAGACTCTACAAAAGATGCTAAAGGTTTTTTATGACACAACAGCCACAAGCCAAATACCGTCACGACTATCGTGCACCGGATTACCAGATTACTGATATTGACTTGACCTTTGACCTGGATGCTGAAAAAACCGTGGTCACAGCACTGAGCCAGGCTGTCCGCCATGGTGCGTCTGATGCTCCTCTTCGCCTGAATGGCGAAGACTTGACCCTGGTGTCAATCCACGTGAACGATGTGCCGTGGACAGAGTATAAAGAAGAAGAGGGTGCTCTGGTCATTAGTCACCTGCCGGAACGTTTTACCCTGTGTATCGTAAATGAGATCAGCCCGGCGACAAATACCGCGCTGGAAGGGCTGTATCAGTCCGGCGATGCACTTTGTACACAGTGTGAAGCGGAAGGTTTCCGTCACATTACCTGGTATCTTGACCGTCCGGACGTGCTGGCGCGGTTTACCACTAAGATCATCGCTGATAAAACCAAATATCCTTTCCTGCTTTCTAACGGAAACCGTATTGCTCAGGGTGAGCTGGATAACGGTCGTCACTGGGTCCAGTGGCAGGATCCGTTCCCGAAACCGTGTTATCTGTTCGCGCTGGTAGCCGGTGATTTTGACGTGCTGAGCGACACCTTTACGACCCGTTCCGGGCGTGACGTGGCGCTGGAATTGTACGTCGATCGCGGCAATCTGGACCGCGCACCGTGGGCAATGACCTCCCTGAAAAACTCCATGAAATGGGATGAGGAGCGTTTTGGCCTGGAGTATGACCTCGACATCTACATGATTGTCGCAGTGGACTTCTTCAATATGGGCGCGATGGAGAATAAAGGTCTGAACATCTTTAACTCCAAATATGTTCTGGCGCGTACTGATACCGCCACCGACAAAGACTACCTCGATATTGAGCGCGTCATTGGCCATGAATATTTCCACAACTGGACTGGCAATCGCGTGACCTGCCGCGACTGGTTCCAGTTAAGCCTGAAAGAAGGTTTAACCGTGTTCCGCGATCAGGAGTTCAGCTCCGATCTGGGTTCCCGTGCGGTCAATCGCATCAGCAATGTGCGTACCATGCGTGGTCTGCAGTTTGCCGAAGATGCCAGCCCGATGGCGCATCCTATCCGCCCGGACATGGTTATCGAAATGAACAACTTCTATACCCTGACGGTGTACGAAAAGGGTGCAGAAGTGATTCGCATGATCCACACCTTGCTGGGTGAGGCTAATTTCCAGAAAGGGATGCAACTCTATTTCGAACGCCATGACGGTAGCGCCGCGACCTGTGACGATTTTGTTCAGGCGATGGAAGATGCCTCAAATGTCGATCTCTCACATTTCCGCCGCTGGTACAGCCAGTCCGGAACGCCCATTGTGACAGTGCGTGATGACTATAATCCAACAAAAGAGCAGTACACGCTGACTATCAGTCAACGTACGCCAGCTACGCCGGATCAGGCGGAAAAGCAGCCATTGCACATTCCTTTTGCCATTGAGTTGTACGACAACGAAGGTAAAGTGATCCCATTGCAAAAAGGCGGGCACCCGGTGAATTCGGTGCTCAACGTCACGCAGGCTGAGCAAACATTCGTCTTTGATAATGTCTACTTCCAGCCAGTTCCGGCACTGCTGTGCGAATTCTCCGCACCGGTGAAGCTGGAATATAAATGGAGCGATCAGCAGTTGACGTTCCTGATGCGTCACGCACGCAACGATTTCTCTCGTTGGGACGCAGCGCAAAGCCTGCTGGCGACGTACATTAAGCTGAACGTTGCCCGTCATCAGCAGGGACAGCCATTGTCGCTGCCGGTACATGTTGCCGACGCATTCCGCGCGATTCTGCTGGATGAGAAAATCGATCCGGCTCTGGCGGCAGAGATCCTGACGCTACCTTCGGTGAATGAAATTGCTGAGCTGTTTGAGATTATCGATCCAGTGGCGATTACGGAAGTACGTGAGGCGCTAACCCGTACGCTGGCAGCCGAACTGGCAGATGAATTCCTGGCAATTTATAACGCCAATCATCTTGATGAATACCGTGTTGAACATGCCGATATTGGTAAGCGCACTCTGCGCAATGCCTGCCTGCGCTTCCTGGCTTTTGGTGAAACCCATCTGGCGGATACCCTGGTTAGTAAGCAGTACCGCGAAGCCAATAATATGACTGATTCGCTGGCGGCTCTGTCTGCAGCAGTAGCAGCGCAGTTGCCGTGCCGTGATGCATTGATGCAGGAGTATGACGACAAGTGGCATCATGACGGCCTGGTAATGGATAAATGGTTTATCCTGCAATCCACCAGCCCGGCGGACAATGTGCTGGGAACGGTACGTGGCCTGTTGCAGCATCGCTCCTTTAGCATGAGCAACCCAAACCGTATCCGTTCTTTGATTGGCGCTTTCGCGGGCAGCAACCCGGCGGCATTCCATGCAGAAGATGGCAGCGGTTATCAGTTCCTGGTCGACATGCTGACCGAGCTGAACAGCCGAAATCCACAGGTTGCCTCTCGTCTGATTGAACCGCTGATTCGTTTAAAACGTTATGATGCAAAACGACAGGCGAAGATGCGAGCGGCACTGGAACAGTTGAAAGGACTGGAGAATCTCTCTGGCGACCTGTTCGAGAAGATCACCAAAGCGTTAGCCTGATAATTTTGCCGGATGGTTGCATCACCATCCGGCATTATCAGCCGTGTCGACGAACCGGCTGCTCCGTATATCCGCGTTGCATGACCCGATTCAATACCTCCGCTTCAAGCTCGGCTAATCGTACCGACCCCAGCCGACGCGGACGCGGAATATCTACAGTCAGATCCAGTCCGATTTTCCCGTCTTCAATCAGCAACACGCGATCGGCCATTGCTACAGCCTCGCTGACATCATGCGTCACCAGCAAAACGGTAAATCCGTGTTCCTGCCACAACGAAACAATCAGATCCTGCATTTCGAGGCGGGTTAATGCATCCAGCGCACCGAGCGGTTCGTCGAGCAGCAGTAGGCCGGGCCGGTGTATCAATGCACGCGCCAGTGCGACGCGCTGTTTTTGTCCACCAGAAAGAGCAGCAGGCCACTCTGTCGCCCTGTTTTCCAGCCCTACTGCGGTTAGTGCCTTGCAGGCAGCATCTCGCCAGTTACCTTTGAGGCCCAGACCCACGTTATCGATCACGGATTTCCACGGCAGCAGGCGGGCATCCTGAAACATCATTCGGGTGTCATCCTGAATATCAGCCAGTGGAGTGATTCCGGCAAGTAACTCACCTGCGGTGGGCGATTCCAGCCCAGCAAGCAGTCGCAATAAAGTACTTTTTCCACCGCCGCTGCGACCGACTACCGCAACAAATTGCCCTGCGGGAATATGCAAATCTAACTGATTCAGTACCGTATTCCCGGCGTAGCGTTTCGTCACGGCGCTTAGCAAAAGCGGCGTTCCCTGATTTAAACGAGCAGTATTCATACTGTAGCCTCCTTCACGTGGTAAGCCGGGTTCCAGCGTAGCCAGATACGCTCCAGCAATTGCGCGCTGACGTCGGCAAGTTTGCCAAGCAGGGCGTAAAGAATGATCGCCACCACCACCACATCCGTTTGCAAAAATTCGCGGGCGTTCATCGCCAGATAGCCAATTCCGGCATTAGCGGAAATTGTTTCTGCCACGATCAGCGTTAGCCACATCAGCCCGAGGGAAAAACGCACACCGACCATAATTGAGGGCAGGGCACCGGGTAAGATGACATGAATAAAAAGTGAAACGCCGGATAAACCATAGCTGCGAGCCATCTCCACCAGCCCGCGATCGATATTGCGGATCCCGTGCCAGGTGTTAATGTAAATCGGGAACAGGGTACCCAACGCGACGAGAAAGATCTTGGCGGATTCATCTATACCGAACCACAAAATCACCAGTGGGATCAGCGCCAGGTGTGGCACATTACGCAGCATCTGTACGGAGGTATCCAGCAGGCGTTCGCCCCAGCGGGATAAACCACTTATCAGCCCCAGCGTCAGTCCAATGGATCCACCGATTGAAAACCCGATCAGCGCCCGCCAGGAGCTGATCGCCAGATGCTGCCAAAGTTCACCGCTGGATGAGAGCGTCCAGAAGGCCTCTATAACACCCTCTGGAGAGGGCAGAATACGGGTGGACAGCCAGCCCATTGAGGATGCCAATTGCCAGAGCGTCACCAGACTTACTGGTAAAAACCAGGGGGCAAGACGCAGCAGCCATGTATTTTTCGGCGTTGCCATCAGCATACTCCTTAGCTTTGAGCGGCTTTACGCGGGATAAATTCATTAGCTACCGCTTCGCCTTGTTGATGCAGGTGCTGGGGTTGCGGTATTTCCGGGATCGCAACATCCAGATGCGGGAACAGCAGTTCACCGACTCTCCAGGCTTCCTCCAGGTGCGGATACCCGGATAAGACAAAACTGTCGATACCCAGTGCGGCATACTCGTTAATACGTGCTGCAACTGTGGGACCGTCACCAACCAGCGCCGTGCCTGCGCCTCCACGCACCAGACCTACGCCAGCCCACAGATTTGGGCTAATTTCCAGTTTGTCGCGCTTACCGTTGTGCAATGCCGCCATTCGATGCTGGCCGACAGAGTCCGTTCTCAAGAACGCAGCCTGAGCTTTTGCAATAGTTTCATCATCAAGATGGGCTATCAGACGATCTGCCGCCTGCCACGCCTCTTCAGTGGTTTCACGTACAATCACATGCAGGCGAATACCGAAACGGATCTTGCGTCCCTGTGCCGCTGCTTTTTCCCGGACCTGTTCAATTTTCTCCTTCACCAGTTCAGGCGGTTCACCCCATGTCAGGTAGAGATCGACCTGTTCAGCGGCAAGATCCTGTGCCACATCGGAAGAACCGCCAAAGTAAAGTGGAGGATGAGGTTGTTGTATCGGTGGAAAAAAGAGCTTCGCCCCGCGAACGTGAATATGTTTGCCGTTGAAATCCACGGTTTCGCCCTGCAACAGACGTCGCCATACCCGAGTGAACTCAGCAGAGGCTTCATAACGCTCAGTGTGATCGAGAAAAACACCATCACCCGCCAGCTCTTGCGGATCACTACCTGTAACCAGGTTAAACAGCGCCCGACCATTAGACAGTCGGTCAAGCGTTGCGGCCTGGCGAGCGGCAACCGTTGGCGACGTCACGCTTGGACGCAGAGCGACCAGAAATTTTAACCGCTGCGTAACCGGGATCATTGAGGCGGCGACCAACCAGGCATCTTCGCATGAGCGACCAGTTGGGATCAGTACGCCGGTAAAACCCAGACGATCGGCAGTTTGCGCGATTTGTTGCAGATAACTGTGATCGACCGGACGTGAACCTTCTTCTGTCCCCAGATAGTGCCCATCACCGTGTGTAGGTAAAAACCAAAACATATTCAGACTCATAATTTTGCTCCTGCCTGCTGAGTGGGTTGCCAGATGCGTTGGCGAATATCGATTTTTTTCGGTACCAGACGGTTGTCATAAAACAGATCGGCGGTTTGCTGCTGTAATGCGGCGACTGTGGTACTGACGGGCGTAATGGTGGTTGGTGGGCGATGATCCAGCCAGGAGGCAATAACCGGTTCTGGCAGCCCAATGGTTTTAGCCAGCAGCGTGATGCTCTGCTGACGTTGGCTGAGCGTTAAGGCATCGGCCTGGCTAAAGGTGTCGAGGACGCCGAGGATAAAAGCGCCATTTTTCTCGGCATAAGGACGTGCGGCGAGATAAAAAGAACCGGTCTGCTTGAGGTCGGTACCGTCTTTCAGCACGCGAACGTCACCTTGCAGCAAGGCTGCGGAGTAGTACGGATCCCAGATAGCCCAGGCATCAACGTTTCCCTGTTCGAAGGCGGCACGGGCGTCAGCGGGCGTCAGATAAGTAGCTTGAATGTCGGTAAATTTCAGCCCGGCCTGTTGCAGGGCACGGAGCAGTAGATTGTGTGAACTTGAGCCTTTCTGGAAGGCGACTTTGTGTCCTTTCAGTTCTGCAACGGTTTGAATTGGGCTATTTTTCGGCACCAGAATGACTTCGGCTTTCGGCTTGGCGGGTTCGACGCCCACGTAGACCAGGTCGGCTCCGGCAGCCTGGGCAAAGATCGGCGGAATATCACCGGTGCTGCCCAGATCGATGCTGCCGATATTCAATGCTTCCAGCATTTGCGGGCCGGCTGGAAATTCTACCCAGGAGATTTTCGTCTGCGGATAGCGTTTTTCCAGTAGCTGATGGTTTTTTGCCAGCACCATGCTGATGCTACTTTTCTGATAGCCGATACGCAGTACGTCTGGCGCCGCGTCTGCGGCGTGAGCCAGTGTTGACAGAGAAAGCAGTCCGCTCAGCGCCAGCCACGAAGTGTGACGCTTTAGTAAATTAAACATGGGCCGCACCTCGCAGAGCGTTCAACGGTGGAAGTTGCACATCGCGGCGATGCAACGCCAGCCAGAAAGTGTCGAGCGCGCTGTCCAGGCGCAATTGCAGGTTTGGCGTAAACTGCGGCTTATGTTGATAATCGATGATCTGCGAATCGTCGGCAAAAACGCCGTGCAGGATCTCCTGGGCTTTGAGTGCGCTCAGCACCGGTTTCAGCGCGTAATCGACAGCCAACAGATGTGCAACTGTGCCGCCGGTCGCCAATGGCAGAACAACTTTTCCTTCCAGCGCGCGTTCAGGAAGCAGGTCGAGCAACGTTTTCAGAGCGCCAGAGTAAGCGGCTTTATATACAGGAGTGGCAACAATCAGTCCGTCAGCATCTTTTAACTGTTCGATAAACGCCTTCAGGGCTGGGCTGTCAAAGCGTGCATAGATCAGATCTTCTGGCTCAAAATTGTGAAGGTTCCAGTGGTAAACATCGACATCCTGCCCGTTCAGTTTTTCTCGTGCATATTCCAGTAAGGCACTGGAGCGAGAGGGAAAGCGTGGGCTTCCCGCCAGGGTGATAACGCGCATAATTTATAAACTCTCCTTATAACTAATTGTTCGCTTTTATTTAACATTGATAACAATTTGTGCAGTCTGGCAGAGAGATTTTGTTTATCGAAATGATTTATACGGAATAGAAAAGCTGAAAAATGCATAAAACGAACCTCGGGAGGGAAACGTTTGCTATTTATTGCCACAGGTCAATTCCCTTTTTGCTCGCGATCGCACATAATACGCCCCCGGTTTGCACACCGGGAATCCAGGAGAGTTCATGTACTACCCCTTCGTTCGTAAAGCCCTTTTTCAGCTCGATCCTGAGCGCGCTCATGAATTTACATTCCAGCAATTACGTCGCATTACGGGCACGCCGCTTGAAGCGCTTGTCCGTCAGAAAGTACCCGCAAAGCCGGTTACCTGTATGGGGCTGACGTTTAAAAATCCGCTTGGCCTGGCAGCCGGGTTGGATAAGGACGGGGAGTGCATTGATGCACTTGGCGCAATGGGATTCGGCTCGATTGAGATAGGCACCGTGACGCCACGACCTCAACCGGGTAACGATAAGCCGCGCCTTTTCCGTCTGGTGGATGCAGAAGGTCTGATCAACCGTATGGGGTTTAATAATCTGGGTGTTGATAACCTGGTGGAGAACGTTAAGAAATCGCATTTTGACGGTATTCTGGGGATTAATATTGGTAAGAATAAAGATACCCCGGTAGAGAATGGCAAAGATGACTATCTGATTTGTATGGAAAAAGTCTATGCTTATGCTGGTTATATTGCGGTGAATATTTCCTCGCCAAATACCCCAGGATTACGCACGCTGCAATACGGCGAAGCGCTGGATGATTTGCTGACGGCAATTAAAAATAAACAAAACGATCTGCAAGCGATCCATCATAAATATGTTCCAGTGGCGGTAAAGATCGCGCCGGATCTTTCTGAGGAAGAACTGATCCAGGTGGCTGATAGTTTAGTTCGCCATAATATCGATGGCGTTATTGCCACTAACACAACACTCGATCGTTCTCTGGTTCAGGGAATGAAAAATTGCGATCAAATGGGTGGGTTGAGTGGTCGACCGCTGCAATTAAAAAGTACGGAAATTATTCGCATGTTGTCTCGTGAATTAAAAGGGCAACTGCCAATTATCGGTGTGGGCGGTATCGACTCCGTTATTGCTGCGCGTGAGAAAATAGCAGCGGGTGCTTCGCTGGTTCAGATTTATTCCGGCTTTATTTTTAAAGGTCCGCCGTTGATTAAAGAAATCGTCACCAATATCTGAACTTTGCCTTAATCAGACAACCAGGGCTTTATTTCTAGTCCTGGTTGTTTTATATTCCTTTACTGTTGCTTATTTAAACATTTTAGGCTTTTATTATTAGGGCAATTAACGAAGCGGAAAAAGGATACTACCGCGACGGCGATGATTAAGGAAAGGAGAGAAACTGATGCGAATTAAACCTGACGATAACTGGCGCTGGTATTATGATGAAGAGCACGATCGTATGATGCTCGATTTAGCCAATGGCATGTTATTTCGCTCGCGTTTTGCTCGCAAAATGCTCACCCCTGATGCATTTTCTCCGTCCGGTTTTTGTGTTGATGATGCCGCACTTTATTTTTCTTTTGAAGAAAAATGCCGTTACCTGGATTTAGCCAAAGAACAAAAAGCTGAACTGGTGCTTAATGCGCTGGTGGCTATTCGTTATCTCAAACCGCAGATGCCAAAAAGCTGGCACTTTGTAGCGCATACCCTTAACTGGTCTCCGACCGTGGGAGATGCTGCCTGTGTCTGGTTAAGTGATACCGAAGAACAGGTGAATTTGTTAGTGGTTGAACCTGGTGAAAATGCCGCGCTTTGTCTGCTCGCACAGCCTGGAGTCGTTATTGCCGGACGCACGATGCAACTCGGTGACGCCATCAAAATTATGAACGACAGACTGAAACCGCAGATCCCTGCCGACAGTTTCAGCCTGGAGCAGGCGGTTTAACTCTCCAGCCTGATTGCCGTTTTCGGCACACAACTGCAGCAAAGAATCGTCCCGTCATCACCAATTGCTGTTTTTTTCAGCGGGCTGACTTCACCTTCTACCAGTCGAATTCGACAGCATCCGCAAATCCCCGCCCGACATGAATAGGGTACACGGATCCCCTGGTTTTCCAGTTGCTCAAGTAATACCTGCTGATTGTTTCCGCGAAAGGTTTGTCCCTGCCAGTCAATAAGTAGTGTTGCATCAGGAGACTGTTTTTCCGGTACGGTATCGTCAGATTCTGCCGCGCCATAGACTTTAGCTGGGGCGGTTGCCAGGATTTCGACTTCATCGCCAACACGGATCACGCCGCTGTTACGGGCAATGAGGTTTTGACCGAAATCGACGTCGCCGTTATCTGGCGCAGTACGGAAAGTTTGCAGTGTAGCCAGCGGTTCACCAGACGGGTGCTTCTGACCTTTTTCTGGGCTGACGGTGGTAAAAATACAACGGCTGCAGGGTTTGACGACGTCAAAGATAACGTCGCCAATGCGTATAACCTTCCAGGTATCTTCTTCCCATGCCGCGGCTCCCAAGACTACGAGATTGGGGCGAAACTGCTCCATCTTGACGCTTGCCGGGCAGCGCTGTTGTACGTCACGCAGTGATGCTTCATTAGTCAGGAGATAAGGAAAACCATCGGCGAAAGATAAAGGCACGCCAGCGTGGCGTTTTACCCGACGCGTCAGATGCGGACCAACCCAACGCAATTGTACTTCGCGGGAGAAAAAGCCGCTGAGCCACTGGTTGATCTCCACCGGTGCGATACGCGCGGTAAAATGGTTTCCCCAGACTTCCGTTGGTGCATCCTGCGTGGCGAAGTCGGCAAAACGAACCAGTGCGCTACTGCCGTCTGGAGCTGTGAGATGCAGCCCGTCATGCAAAGGTGAGGGGGTGAAGCGTACCATCTGTGGGAACTGTCGGGCGGTGATGAACGTTCCGTCAGGTTCGGTAATCATAAATATGCGATCAAAGGCCAGACCGCTAACGTCTGCCAGGGCGTGTGTAAGCCCAATGCCGCGCATTGATTTAACCGGATGAATAAAAAGTCGGGTTAACGTTACCACTGTAAAGTCCCTCGAACGAAAATAAGCCTTCAACTTTATGACATGCGCGTGAGATTGGCTATAATGCGCAGCAATTTTCCTGGAGTAAATGTGACATTATGAATTCTCTGTTTGCCAGTACGGCCCGTGGGCTGGAAGAGCTGTTAAAAACTGAACTGGAAAACCTCGGCGCCGTGGAGTGTCAGGTAGTTCAGGGTGGGGTCCATTTTAAGGGCGACACGCGGCTTGTTTACCAGAGCCTGATGTGGAGCCGCCTGGCCTCGCGCATTATCCTGCCGATGGGAGAGTGCAAGGTCTACAGCGATCTTGATCTGTACCTCGGTGTTCAGGCAATCGACTGGACAGAGATATTTAATCCGGGGGCTACATTCGCAGTTCACTTTAGCGGCCTGAACGATACGATTCGCAACAGCCAGTACGGCGCGATGAAAGTAAAAGATGCGATTGTCGATGCCTTTACCCGAAAAAATCTCCCGCGACCGAATGTGGATCGCGAATCTCCTGATCTACGTATCAACGTCTGGTTGAATAAAGATACCGCCAGTATTGCGCTTGATCTGAGCGGTGATGGTCTGCACCAGCGCGGCTACCGTGAGCGTGCAGGGCAGGCACCAATCAAAGAGACGCTGGCTGCCGCGATTGTTATGCGTTCTGGCTGGCAGCCGGGGACACCGTTACTCGATCCAATGTGTGGTTCCGGTACGTTGCTGATTGAAGCGGCGATGTGGGCAACCGATCGTGCACCTGGCCTGCATCGTGGCTACTGGGGTTTTAGCGGCTGGGCACAACATGATGAAGCTGTCTGGCAAGAGGTTAAAGCTGAAGCACAGGTTCGTGCGCGTAAAGGACTGGCGGACTATACGTCGCATTTCTATGGATCCGATAGCGATGCTCGCGTCATTGAAAAAGCGCGCAGTAACGCCCGTCGCGCCGGTATTGGCGAGCTGATGACTTTTGATGTCAAAGATGTGGCTAAACTGAGTAATCCGCTGCCGAAAGGGCCGTATGGTACGGTTATCAGCAACCCGCCATACGGTGAACGTCTGGATAGCGAACCGGCGCTGATCGCGTTGCACAGCCTGCTGGGACGCACGATGAAAAACCAGTTTGGCGGCTGGAACCTGTCGTTGTTCAGCGCCTCCCCGGATTTGCTCAGCAGCCTGCAGCTTCGTGCTGATAAGCAGTTCAAAGCGAAAAATGGTCCGCTGGATTGTGTACAGAAAAACTATCACGTTGCGGAAACGACAGCGGAGAGCAAACCTGCAACGGTGGCAGAAGACTATGCTAACCGTCTGCGTAAGAATATTAAGAAGCTGGAAAAGTGGGCGCGCCAGGAGGGGATTGAGTGCTATCGCCTGTATGACGCCGATCTGCCGGAATACAATGTTGCGGTAGATCGCTACGGTGACTGGGTAGTGGTTCAGGAATATGCGCCGCCGAAGACGGTTGATGCGCAGAAAGCGCGCCAGCGTCTGTTCGACATCATTGCCGCCACGCTGTCGGTGTTGGAGATCGCACCAAACAAACTGGTGCTGAAAACCCGTGAACGGCAAAAAGGGAAAAACCAGTATCAGAAGATGAATGAAAAGGGTGAATTCATTGAGGTTAGCGAGTACAACGCGCGCCTGTGGGTTAACCTGACCGACTATCTTGATACCGGTCTGTTCCTCGATCACCGTATTGCACGCCGCATGCTGGGCCAGATGAGCAAGGGTAAAGATTTCCTCAATCTGTTCTCTTATACCGGCAGCGCCAGCATACATGCGGGATTAGGCGGTGCACGTAGCACCACAACGGTAGATATGTCACGCACCTATCTGGAGTGGGCGGAACGCAACCTGCGACTCAACGGGCTGAGTGGTCGTGCACACCGCTTAATTCAGGCCGACTGCCTGGGCTGGTTACGTGAAGCCAATGAACAGTTTGATCTAATCTTCATCGATCCACCGACGTTCTCTAACTCTAAACGTATGGAAGACTCGTTTGACGTGCAGCGCGATCATCTGGCGCTGATGAAAGATCTGAAACGTCTGCTGCGTAAAGACGGCACGATCATGTTCTCCAACAACAAACGTGGGTTCCGTATGGATCTTGATGGGCTGGCCGAGCTGGGGCTGAAAGCACAAGAAATTACCCAAAAAACGCTTTCTCAGGACTTTGCCCGTAACCGTCAGATCCACAACTGCTGGCTGATCACCTCAGCCTGAAAGGAAAAGTAAATGTCATTAATCAGTATGCATGGTGCATGGCTGTCGTTTAGCGATGCACCGCTTCTTGATAATGCAGAACTGCATATCGAGGATAACGAACGCGTCTGCCTGGTTGGCCGTAACGGCGCAGGCAAGTCGACGCTGATGAAGATCCTTAACCGTGAGCAGGGTCTTGACGACGGACGTATCATTTATGAGCAGGATTTGGTTGTGGCGCGTCTGCAACAGGATCCGCCGCGTAACGTGCAGGGTAGTGTCTACGATTTCGTCGCTGAAGGGATTGCAGAACAAGCGGTTTACCTCAAGCGTTACCACGATATCTCGCATTTGGTGATCACCGATCCGAGCGATAAAAACCTGCAGGAACTGGCGAAGGTTCAGGAACTACTGGATCATCACAATCTGTGGCAGTTGGAAAACCGCATTAATGAAGTACTGGAGCAGCTTGGGTTGGAGCCAGACATGGAGCTGGCATCGCTCTCTGGCGGCTGGCTGCGTAAAGCGGCGCTGGGCCGGGCGTTAGTCAGCAATCCGCGCGTATTGTTGCTGGATGAACCGACAAACCACCTGGATATTGAAACCATTGACTGGCTGGAAGGGTTCCTGAAAACCTTCAACGGAACAATTATTTTCATTTCCCACGACCGTTCGTTTATTCGCAATATGGCAACGCGTATCGTCGATCTCGATCGCGGCAAGCTGGTGTCATATCCGGGGGATTATGATCAATATCTGCTGGATAAAGAAGAAGCGCTGCGAGTAGAAGAGTTACAGAATGCGGAGTTTGATCGCAAACTGGCACAGGAAGAAGTCTGGATCCGCCAGGGTATTAAAGCGCGTCGTACCCGTAATGAAGGTCGCGTCCGTGCGCTGAAGGCAATGCGTAGGGAACGTGGCGAACGCCGAGAAGTGATGGGCACGGCGAAGATGCAGGTTGAAGAGGCGAGCCGCTCAGGCAAGATTGTCTTCGAGATGGAGAATGTTGATTACCAGGTTGAGGGTAAACAGCTGGTGAAAGACTTCTCCGCGCAGGTGCAACGTAGCGACAAGATTGCCTTAATTGGACCTAACGGCTGCGGTAAAACGACGCTGCTCAAGCTGATGTTAGGTCAGCTTCAGGCAGACAGCGGTCGTATTCATGTCGGGACAAAACTGGAAGTTGCTTATTTCGATCAACATCGTGCGGAACTCGATCCCGATAAAACCGTAATGGATAACCTTGCTGAAGGTAAGCAAGAAGTCATGGTTAATGGTAAGCCGCGTCATGTTCTGGGCTATCTTCAGGACTTCCTGTTCCATCCGAAACGTGCGATGACACCTGTGCGTGCTCTTTCCGGCGGAGAACGAAATCGTCTGCTGCTGGCGCGTCTGTTTTTGAAGCCCAGTAACCTTCTGATCCTCGATGAACCAACTAACGATCTCGACGTCGAAACTCTGGAACTGCTTGAAGAACTGATTGACGGCTATCAGGGCACCGTTCTGCTGGTGAGTCACGATCGTCAGTTTGTCGATAACACGGTAACCGAGTGTTGGATCTTCGAAGGCGGCGGCAAAATTGGTCGTTATGTGGGCGGTTACCATGATGCGCGTGGTCAGCAGACACAATATGTGGCGTTTAAACAGCCTGTAGCGAAAAAAACAGAGGAAGTTGCTGCCCCTAAAGCAGAAATTGTAAAACGCACGACTAGCAAACTAAGCTATAAACTACAGCGCGAACTGGAGCAGCTCCCCGTATTGCTTGAAGAGCTGGAAGCTAAACTGGAAACGTTACAGGCTCAGGTTGCTGACGCTGACTTTTTCAGCCAGCCGCATGAGCAAACGCAACAGGTACTCGCTAACCTGAGCGAAGCGGAACAAGAACTTGAGCAAGCCTTTGAGCGCTGGGAGTATCTTGAGTCTTTGAAGAATGGCGCATAATTAAAGGAGCACATATGTGCGAACATCACCATGCCGCGAAGCATATATTATGCTCGCAGTGTGACATGCTGGTGGCGTTACCTAGCCTTACGCATGGTCAGAAAGCGGCATGTCCACGATGTGGCACTACGTTAACCGTTGAGTGGGACGCGCCAAGACAGCGTCCCACTGCCTATGTTTTAGCGGCGCTTTTTATGCTGCTTTTATCCAACCTCTTTCCCTTTGTAAACATGAACGTAGCAGGGGTGAGAAGTGAAGTGACGCTGCTGGAGATCCCCAGCGTTCTCTTTTCAGAGAACTATGCCAGCCTCGGGACTTTCTTTTTATTATTCGTTCAACTGGTTCCCGCTTTTTGCTTGCTGACCATCTTGCTGCTGGTGAATCGGGTTCAGATGCCTGGCCGGCTTAAAGCCCGGTTAGCACGTGTCTTGTTCCAGTTAAAAAGCTGGGGAATGGCGGAAATCTTTCTTGCAGGGGTGTTAGTCAGCTTTGTTAAGTTGATGGCCTATGGCGATATTGGCGTGGGCAGCAGCTTCATTCCGTGGTGCTTCTTTTGTATTTTGCAACTACGCGCATTTCAGTGTGTCGATCGTCGCTGGCTTTGGGATGATATCGCACCCATGCCGGTTATTAAGCAAGTTTTAAAGCCTGGCGTTCCCGGTATTCGACAGGGGTTACGTTCATGTTCCTGCTGCACGGCTATTCTTCCTGCTGATGAACATGTCTGCCCCCGCTGTCAGACAAAAGGCTACGTTCGACGTAAAAACAGCCTACAGTGGACGCTGGCGTTATTGTTCACGTCGATCATGCTTTACCTTCCAGCCAATATTTTGCCGATCATGATCACCGATTTGTTAGGGTCAAAGCTGCCGTCAACGATTATTGAGGGTGTTGTTTTAATCTGGAGCGAAGGTTCATACCCGGTGGCTGCGGTAATATTTATCGCCAGTATTCTGGTGCCAACGTTAAAAATGATCGCTATTGCCTGGTTGTGTTGGGATGCGAAAGGGCATGGTAAACGTGACAGTGAGCGGATGCATTTCATTTATGAGGTCGTAGAGTTTGTTGGCCGCTGGTCAATGATTGATGTCTTTGTTATTGCGGTACTCTCTGCGCTGGTGCGCATGGGAGGGTTGATGAACATTTATCCTGCAATGGGTGCTTTGATGTTTGCTTTAGTCGTCATTATGACAATGTTTTCTGCGATGACGTTCGATCCACGTCTGTCGTGGGACCGTGAACCAGAACCAGATCATGAGGAGTCCTGACAGCATGGAATCTAAAAGTGGGGAAGCCAAAGTGCAGAAGGTGAAGAACTGGTCACCCGTATGGATATTTCCGATCGTCACTGCGCTCATCGGCGCATGGGTGCTGTTTTATCATTACAGTCATCAGGGGCCGGAAGTCACGTTGATCACGACCAATGCTGAAGGTATCGAAGGTGGTAAGACAACGATTAAAAGCCGCAGCGTTGACGTCGGCGTGGTTGAGAGCGCGACGCTGACAGATGATTTAACTCATGTAGAGATTAAAGCCCGCCTCAATTCTGGTATGGAAAAGCTGCTGCATAAAGATTCAGTCTTTTGGGTGGTGAAGCCACAGGTGGGACGTGAAGGCATCAGCGGTTTAGGTACGTTGTTATCCGGGGCTTATATTGAACTGCAACCCGGGAATAAAGGTAGCAGACTGGAAAACTATCAACTGTTGGACTCTCCTCCGCTGGCACCACCAGATGCGAAGGGGATCCGTGTGATCCTCGACAGTAAAAAAGCCGGCCAGTTAAGCCCTGGCGATCCGGTACTGTTCCGGGGATATCGCGTGGGGTCGGTTGAGACCAGTATGTTTGATGCGCAAAAACGTACGATCAGCTATCAGCTTTTCATCAATGCACCAAACGATCGCCTGGTGACAAGCAACGTACGCTTCTGGAAAGACAGCGGAATTGCAGTGGATCTCACCTCGGCAGGCATGCGTGTGGAAATGGGTTCTCTTACCACGTTGTTTGGCGGCGGAGTCAGTTTTGATGTACCGGAAGGACTAGAGCAAGGCCAGCCGGTTGCGCAGCAGGCCTCATTTACTCTCTATGATGATCAAAAAAGTATTCAGGATTCCCTGTACACAGACCATATCGATTACCTGATGTTCTTTAAGGATTCGATTCGTGGGTTGCAACCAGGAGCACCGCTTGAGTTCCGAGGTATTCGCCTTGGTACAGTAAGCAAAGTGCCTTTCTTTGCACCGAATATGCGCCAGGTCTTCAACGATGATTACCGCATTCCGGTGCTGGTACGTATTGAGCCTGAACGCCTGAAAGCGCAGTTAGGTGAAGATACTGATGTCGGTGCCCATCTGGCTGAATTGCTCAAACGTGGATTAAGAGGATCGTTGAAGACAGGGAACCTGGTAACGGGGGCTCTGTATGTCGATCTCGACTTCTATCCGAAAGATCCGCCGATTACGGGTGTGCGTGAGTTTAATGGTTATCAAATTATCCCGACTGTTAGCGGTGGCCTGGCGCAAATCCAACAGCGTTTAATGGAAGCGCTGGATAAGATAAACAATCTGCCGTTGAACCCGATGATTGAGCAGGCGACCAGTACACTGACGGAAAGCCAGCGTACGATGAAGCATTTGCAAACCACGCTGGATAACATGAATAAGATAACCGGTAGCCAGTCGATGCAGCAGCTTCCGGCGGATATGCAGAACACGCTGCGCGAGCTTAATCGTAGTATGCAAGGCTTCCAGCCTGGTTCCGCGGCCTACAACAAGATGGTGGCAGATATGCAACGTCTTGATCAGGTTCTGCGTGAACTGCAGCCGGTGCTGAAAACGCTGAACGATAAGAGCAATGCGCTGGTATTTGAAGCGAAGGATAAAAAAGATCCAGAGCCGAAGAGGGCGAAACAATGAAAAAGTGGCTAGTGGTGATGATGGCGGTCTGGCTGACGTCATGCAGCTCCAGTGGAGAAAATAAAAGCTATTACCAGCTTCCCATTGCGCAGGGCGGTGTGCAGAGTACGGCCAATCAGGGGAACCGTCTGCTGTGGGTTGAGCAGGTAGCGGTGCCGGATTATCTGGCGGGAAATGGGGTTGTGTACCAGACCAGCGATGTTAAGTACGTCATTGCCAACAGTAATCTTTGGGCCAGTCCGTTAGATCAGCAATTGCGCAATACGCTTGTCGCCAACCTCAGTATGCAGTTGCCGGGATGGGTTGTTGCTTCTCAGCCTCTGGGAAGCACACAGGACACGCTTAATGTGACGGTGACAGGCTTCCATGGCCGCTATGACGGGAAGGTGATAGTGAGCGGCGAATGGCTGCTGAACCATCAGGGACAGCTGATCAAGCGTCCGTTCCACATCGAAGCCGTACAGACTCAGGATGGCTATGATGAGATGGTGAAGGTTCTGGCTGCTGCCTGGAGCCAGGAAGCGACGGCTATCGCTCAGGAGCTGAAAAGGATCCCTTAAGTTTAAATAATTGTAAATTTTACCGCCTCTGGTTTAGTGCCCGGGGCGGTTTTTTTTATTTTTTTAGCGGTTGAGATAGCTGTTCTGACAGCAAATTTTTGTACAAATGATTTACCAGCTAGCTCACAAATATGACACTGGCGTGAATTTTGCGCATTGACGGGCATGATGTTTCGGGGTATTCGTTTAGTGTGATTGCATACTTAGTAATCACTGTTTTCTTTTCCACCAGACCTAAAAATGAGGGAAACGAGGCATGAAGAGACAAAAACGAGATCGCCTGGAACGGGCACATCAACGTGGTTATCAGGCCGGCATTGCCGGACGCTCAAAAGAAATGTGTCCCTATCAGACGCTGAATCAAAGGTCATACTGGCTGGGAGGCTGGCGAGAAGCCATGGGGGATAGGGTGTTAATGGCCTGATTCTGTCTCTTTAGATAAAAGAAACCTCCGCACGCGGAGGTTTCGCCTTTTTGTAGGCCCGATAAAACGTAATAACGTCGCTATCAGACAGTCTACGCAGTCCTGAATCAGAACGCAGAAGTATCCTGGAAAAGACCTACTTTCAGATCATTAGCCGTGTAGATCAGACGGCCATCAACCAGCACTTCACCATCAGCCAGGCCCATGATCAGACGACGGTTAACGATGCGTTTGAAGTGGATGCGGTAAGTGACTTTCTTCGCGGTCGGCAGAACCTGGCCAGTAAACTTCACTTCGCCTACGCCCAGTGCACGGCCTTTACCTTCGCCGCCCAACCAGCCGAGATAGAATCCAACCAATTGCCACATAGCGTCCAGACCCAGGCAGCCTGGCATCACCGGATCGCCGATAAAGTGGCATCCGAAGAACCACAGGTCCGGGTTGATATCCAGTTCAGCTTCAACATAACCTTTGTCGAAGTTACCACCGGTTTCGGTCATCTTGACGACACGGTCCATCATCAGCATGCTTGGTGCAGGCAGTTGTGGGCCTTTTGCGCCAAACAGCTCACCGCGACCAGAGGCAAGAAGGTCTTCTTTTGTATAGGATTCGCGTTTATCTACCATGTTCTCTGTAAGCCTTATTTTATTGAAGCACGCAGGATAGCTAACACGTGTACGCTGAACAAGTCCGATCAGTTCGGAATAAATGCATTCAGCCAACGTAGCGGCCAGGGGAAACGATGACGACCTTCCTGTTGCGTTGCCGTGGCAATGCGCTCCTGGATAGTTTGCATCAGCGTTGTCTGGCCTTCACCATCCCACACAAGATTTAACAAAAGCGGCAGCGCATCGGTCACGTCGTCCACCGCCCAAATAGTGAATTTCTCTTCTTCAACGGCCTGTAGCAGAGCTGGTTGTAGACTCAGGTGCCTGACGTTGGCTGAAGGAATAATGACACCCTGAGTACCGGTTAATTCACGCTGCTGGCAGATAGTAAAGAAGCCCTCAATTTTCTCATTCAGGCCACCGACAGGCTGTGCGCGACCAAACTGATCAACAGAGCCGGTGATCGCAATGCTTTGATTTACAGGCACATCTGCGAGAGCGCTGATCAGCGCGCACAGTTCTGCCATTGATGCACTGTCGCCATCCACTTCGCTGTACGATTGCTCGAAAGTCAGTGAGGCAGAAAACGGGATCTGCTGTTCAAGCTGCAGCTCCGACATCAGGAAAGCCTGCATTATCATCATGCCTTTAGCATGAATATTTCCGCCAAGCTCGGCTTTACGCTCGATATCAGTAAATTCGCCATCGCCAATATGAACGACGCAACTGATACGTGAAGGTTCACCAAATGCGCGTGGATGACCCGGAAATTCAATCACTGACAGGGCATTGATTTGACCAATACGCTCACCTTCAGTCTCGATAAGGATCTGCTCTTGCAGGATCTCATCCTGCATACGTTCGGCGAGAAAACCTTCGCGCCATTCACGCTGTGCAAGCATCAGGCTGAACTGTTCGGCGTTGCAAGTATCCCCATCGCATAAAGGAGCTACTTCCTTAAGCTGTCGGATGATCCACAGTGGGTTAAGCGGCAAAGTATCCTGCTCACCGGTGTAGCGAACAGCTTCACGGATCAATACCTGCCAGGCATCAGGGGCGGGGTAAGGCAGAGCGTTGCGTCTGGCGGTATGCGTCACCCATTGACACCATTGCGTCATGGTTTCGGCATCCACTATCTGCAAATTATCTTCAAACTCGCTATAAATTGCCTGCTCTGCCAGTTCCGGCTCCATTTCCTGGAAGTCTGCCAGTGATTCGCGCTCTCCCACTAACACCACTTTCATTTTAAGCGGCATAGAAGGAACGGAGACAGGAAGTGGGCGAGACTCATCAAAGGCCACCCAGTCAAAGCGCTCGTGGCTGACAATGGCTTTCAGGCGCATCCACAGCAGTGGTTGAGCCAGAAGCGTGCGTAATGAGATAACCAGTACGCCGCCGTTGGCCTTATGTACCAGACCCGGTTGCAGGGTAATTTCGCCATTAAACTGACGCAGGCAGCCAAACAGTTGTTCGGCTTCAACCCAGTCAGCATTTACTACCTGAGTTAAGGTCGCAAAATTGTCTTCTGCATTTTCTGCTTCACGGTAACGAATAGTGTGGCCAGAGATATCGTAGTGACCCCCGGTCAAGCTTCCGGCATCCGTGTGCAATGTGCGTGCAGCTGATGAAATAAGATTGAGATACTCAAGCTCTTCCGGCGCTTTCACCAGCATAAAGGAGGACGTCGTCCAGTGCTGAAGAAGCTGCTCTAGCGCAAATTGTAAACGTGGCTGAGTATCACTGAGTAAGGTGTCGGTTTCGTCAGTGACGTGCGGCTGTGCAAATATTTCCTGATAACTGTCGGTATCAGGAACCAGATCACGCCATGCAAGTTTCGTAATGGTCAAAGTTGATGTTTTTTAGTCTGTTGTAAAAAACGAGATTATACCGTAACCGTCAGCACTGCACACGCGGAAAGCACGGCTAAACAGATGCGATGACGCGCGACAGTTCACAGGCTGGATATTCTTTTCTTCAGATGCCCAAAAAGCTGATATTCTGATAAGAGTTACACGGTAACATTGAGATCGCAATGAAATATCAACAACTTGAAAACCTTGAAAGCGGCTGGAAATGGAAGTACCTGGTGAAGAAGCATCGTGAGGGGGAGTTGATTACCCGTTACGTGGAAACCAGCGCTGCCGAAGAAGCCGTTGATTTGTTGCTAACCCTCGAGAATGAGCCGGTTCGGGTCAATGCCTGGATTGATGAACACATGAACTCTGCGCTGCAAAATCGTATGAAACAGACTATACGGGCGCGGCGTAAACGGCATTTTAATGCTGAACATCAGCATACGCGTAAGAAA
The DNA here is from genome assembly GCF_030333065.1 of Citrobacter sp. Cm046. NCBI lineage: Bacteria > Pseudomonadati > Pseudomonadota > Gammaproteobacteria > Enterobacterales > Enterobacteriaceae > Citrobacter > Citrobacter sp. Cm046. Next base: position 225,802 of record NZ_JAOWGP010000034.1, read on the forward strand.
TCTATCGATCTGGAGTTCATCGTCTGGCAGCGATTAGCCGGACTTGCGCAACGGCGCGGCAAAACGCTTTCAGAAACGATCGTGCAACTGATTGAGGATGCAGAGCATAAAGAGAAGTACGCCAACAAAATGTCCACGTTGAAACAGGATTTGCAGGCATTGTTGGGAAAAGAGTAGGCAATGACATTTTCAATGTGTTGAGCAATGGTGTTCTTCAGATAAAAAAAACCCCGCTATGCGGGGTTTTTTTATAAGACGAAAACTTAAGCCTGAGGCTGAGTTACAACGTCTTTGATGCCTTTAACTTCGATCTCAACGCGACGATCCGGAGCCAGGCAGTCGATCAGTGCAGCGCGAGCTTTCACGTTGTCACAGGTGTTGCCGGTAACCGGGTTGGATTCGCCCATACCACGTGCGGAGATTTTGTCAGAAGGAATACCTTTAGAGATCAGGTAATCAACAACGGACTGAGCACGTTTCTCAGACAGACCCTGGTTGTAAGCGTCAGAACCGATGCGGTCAGTGAAGCCCAGAACCACTACGGAACCGTCTTTCGGATCCAGGTTGCTCAGCTGGCTGTACATCTGATCCAGAGCCTGCTGGCCTTCTGGTTTCAGAGTTGCTTTGTTGAAGTTGAACAGAACGTCAGACTTCAGGGTGAAGTGCTTGGTCTGTACTTCTGGAGCCGGAGCCGGAGCCGGAGCAACTACTGGAGCTACTTCACCCTGGCCGAAGCGGTAAGAAACACCAACGCTCAGCAGGCCGTTATCCGGACGACCACCAACGGTGTTCGCGTCACCGATGTTGTTAGTCCACTGGTATTCCAGACGGGTAGCGATTTCAGGAGTAATTGCATACTCTACGCCGCCAGCGAATACTGGGGATACACCAGTGTCGTGGTCTTTGAAGCCAGTGTTGTTTTTAGCATCAGCACGCCAAACCATACCACCCAGACGAGTGTAAACGTCCAGATCGTCAGTGATTGGGTAACCCAGTTTAGCGGTCAGCTGAACGCCCTGAGCTTTGAATGCGCCATTTTGAACGCTGCCTTTGTACGGCATACGACCTAACCAGTCGTAACCCATTTCAAAACCAACGTACGGGTTAACCTGATAACCACCGAACGCACCAGCACCCAGTTGGCTTTCGTGGGTTGGGCCGTTGTTGTCGATCTGGTTGTTGCCGATATCATGGAACTGAGACCAGCCCAGTTTAGCACCGGTGTACCAGGTGTTATCTTTCGGAGCGGCCTGCGCCACGGTAGCGAAACCAGCCAGTGCCACTGCAATTGCGATAGCTGTCTTTTTCATTTTATGCGCCTCGTTATCATCCAAAATTTGCCATGAATATCTCCAACGAGATAACACGGTTAAATCCTTCACCCGGGGACCAGTTCAATAGTTACTCTACCGATATCTGCGGCTTAAGCCGAGCACCCCTGGCGATGTAAAGTCTACAACGTAGTTGAAAACTTACAAGTGTGAACTCCGTCAGGCATATGAAAAAAAAAAGCTTGTATACACAATATTTAACATTTATGGATGATTAATTGTACTGCAAACATCGCGGAAACCGCTTCACACAGGCGTTCTCACAAAAAAAGTGTTAAAGCTCAAAGTCGAATTTGGACATGAAAAAAAATTCCAGGATAATTCCTAATTTTACTCAATGATACAAATTCGAGTGAATTTTTAGCCCAGAATGCTGTCTCCCGGCAAGAGACTGCGCACGAACAGGACGCATGATAAATCCCATCGCATTTCCCTCATCTGCAGCTTTTACCAGTTCAGTATGTTCATCTTCCGTTAATTCTTCGGTCAGCCAGCCGATTACCACACTGTAATTGCCTGTTCGCAAAGCGCGAACCATTGACTCCAACGTATGGCACGGTGAGAGTTGGCTAATTTGCATGACTTTTGTTAAAGGCAGCCCTGCAGACTGTACCCATTCACGGCTCAATTTTTGCTGAGGTGTAAGCCAAAGCTGCCAGCGCGATTGCTGCCCTAATTGCTGAAGCAGGGGGAGCAGCAGTAATTGCGTCATCATGGGCTGGTCCTCGCGATAGACCACTTCACTGATAAGCCCGGCGGTAACGTTCTCTGAAGAAACGCGCGCAATATTGCTTGATGTGGAAGAGAACGACGAAGAACGATTTGCGTAGCCTGAAGTGTACATAATCAATCCAGCCCTGTGAGTTACTGTATGGATATACAGTAACCCTGCTATCCATAAAGATCAACTTTATTTTCGGAAACTGGTTCGCAATTTTTCGCTGTCATAACAGCAAAAACAAAATTCATCTTGCTCCCTGAGAATAAGTTGCCTATTTTCGTCATTAACGGATCCGCTACTGCAAATCATTCTCTTATATTATGATTTAAAAGGATTTTTATGAAAAAGCTCTCTTATGACAAGATCTATAAATCACAAGAATGCCTGGCCTCTTTGGGGACGATTCGCTATCGCTCATTGTTTGGTAGCTACAGTCTAACGGTTGAGGATACGGTCTTTGCAATGGTCGCTAGCGGTGAGTTGTACCTTCGAGCTTGTGAGCAGAGCGTACAGTACTGTGTAAAACATTCGCCAGTCTGGCTGACGTTTATGAAGCGCGGACGCCCGGTTATTCTCAATTACTACAAGGTGGACGATGCTTTGTGGCGAAACCAGCAACAGTTGGTGTCTTTATCGAAGTTTTCGCTGGATGCAGCAGTGAAGGAAAAACAGAGCCGCTTTTTGCAACACCGCCTGAGAGAGCTGCCGAACATGACATTTCATCTCGAGACTCTGCTTAACGAAGCGGGTGTTAACGATGAAAGTACATTGCGTATGCTGGGAGCTCAAATGTGCTGGCTTAAATTACGGCAGATTAATCCTGCTCTGACAGTGAAAATACTCTATGCCCTCGAAGGGGCGATTCGCGGGGTCCATGAGGCGGCGCTCCCGGCGATTCGTCGCCAGGAGCTTGTTGAGTGGGTACGCTCACTTACTCCGGAACTGGAGTATTAGACGGCAAGGCGGCAATTTGCTGCTGGAGTCGCCTGATTTCCGGTAGCAATGCAATCAATAACCCAACTTGCTGAACGACCAGCGGTTCTTTACTGTCCGGGCGCGGTTCAAGATGCTGAATCCGTTGCTTCAGACCTTCAAGTGCCTGGTATACGCGTTGCTCATCAGCTGGCTGATGATGAAGCGCATCATCTACATAGCAGACGGCATCATCCAGTAACGCCAGAACGTCCGGGTTGGTCAGTTGTTCCCGGTGTGCACCCAGAGCCGAAATATAGCTGGTAAAAGTATGGTTGAGGCACAGCAAGCGGAATGCTGTTTCCCGCGTTTGCGCTGTGACGTCAGGTTCACTCGACATATTCGACACTACGGACGCAAGCTCAGCATCGCGATTATGTGCATCACGTCGGGCAATACGGTATGCGAGCCGATTATCACGACCCTGATGATATTGTTCGAGAATAGCGTCGAGGTAGCGACAGTTAGCGTCAGTTGCTCGTTCAATTACTCGTGGCAGATTACGAAAACGCCAGTCTGGCCAGATAAAACTGACGGCCGCCCAGGCGATTGCGCAGCCGATCAGCGTATCAATTACGCGTGGCAGGGCGACTTCGAAACCTTCGCCAAGCAGGTTAAAGCACAGCAGTACCAACAGAGTGATAAACATAGTTGCATGAGCATACTGTACGTTGCGAAATGCAAAAAAGAGCACGCCAGTAATCACTAATAGTATCAGTTGCCCTTCAAGTGAGGGAACGAACCACAAAATGGGCAAGCCGATGGCTATTCCCACTAGTGTGCCGATAATCCTTAGTGCCAGGCGATGGCGGGTGGCGTTGTAGTTAGGCTGACAGACAAACAGACTGGTCAGCAGGATCCAGTACCCATGGTTCATTCCAGTGATCTGAATAATGGCGTAACCGACGCAGAGCACCAGTGACATGCGGATAGCATGGCGAAAAAGGGCGGATTCAGGTGTGAAATTACGGCTCAGACGCAACCAGATGTCGCTGAAACCATGTGGGCTGTCATCAGCAAGCTGATTTTCTGATTCATTACGCGAGATTGCCTGAGCCTGTTCGGACTCAATGGTAGCCAGCTGTGCGTCGATGGCACGCAGGTTTGAGAGCAAAAATCCCAGTGTATTGAGCAGATCTGAAGGGGCACCGTTAGTGCGCATACGCTCGAGTGCGGCGTCTATATGCGTAAAGGCGCGTTCAAAGTGTGGATCGTGCTGGTATGGGGTGCGCAAGATAATGCAGCGCGACAACTGTGTGCAGGCTTGTCCCTGCATTGACATTAATCTCTGGAAGCGAAACATCACGTCGCTGTGACGGAAATGGTCGCGCAGCGTTTGGTATTGAATATGCGAGGAGCTTGCGCGCTCGTGGATATCCTGTGCCACAAAATAATAATGCAGTGTACGACGTGTTCCCCGCTGCCCTCGGTCACCGCGCAGGCGGGTCAGTAATGACACTTTAGTTTGGTTTAGCGTGGCCATTAGTTGCCCATTGGCCAGCGCTAAGTCATAGAGTGGTGCCTGACTTTCATCTTCGATATCAGGATCGAAAAGACGCGATTTCAGCTCCAGATAGTGCGCTAATTGTTCGTAGCTACGAGCCAAATTATCCTGCAGGGGGCGAATCGGGAACAAGAGATGTCCGGTCAGCGTAAGCAGGTTGTACCAGATGGCGCCAGCGAGCAGAAGTATTGGTTGCTGATACCACTGATCGTAGAGTGAAGTCCCCAGCATGGTATAAATCGCGATGAGCAATGCCCCAAAGGCGATTGTCGCATAACGCTGGCCTAATCCACCCAGCAGAATAAATCCGCTGGTGGAGATGGTTAATCCAATGGCAAAAAGCCATGGCCAGGGGAAGAGCAGTTCGACGGAGGCAGAGGCAATAAAGAAGCAGATCAGCGTAATGATCAAATTGCGTAGTCGTCCCGCAAGACGATCGTCCAGATCGGTAAGCGCAGCAGCAACCATGCCCAGTGTGAGTGGGATAGTGAGTTTTACGTCGCCCAACCACCAGGGCAGAGCCGTTGTGCCGCAAAGCGCGATGAATATCCGCACGTAATACAGCCAGGTGCTGTTCCAGGTATAGCGTTTGAGCAGAGGACTTAACATAAAGACCATGCGTCCTGATTATTCAAAGCGGCGACGCGCATTGGCTTCGCGAGCTGCGCGGGCAGTTTCTACTGACACCACGCGACGTCCGACGGGCCAGAGTGCAATCGCGGCGATCTTAAAGTTCGCAATGCCTACAGGAATACCAATAATCGTAATGCACTGGGCAATACCGGAGACAATATGCATCAGGCACAACCACCAGCCGAAGAAAATCAGCCAAAAAATATTGAGTAATGTCCCGCCGGTATTCATCAGTACACTTTGACCTGCTGGGTTGAGTTCATCAACATGAATCGCTTCGTTGCCAAAAGGGAACAATGAGAGGCGAGTTATCTCCCAGCACGAACGGGTCAAGGGCAGGGTGAAAATAAGCACGATACTGACCAGCGTAGCCAGTAACCAGGCTAAGGTAGTGGCGAACCCGCCCAGCACAAAATTTAAAATATTCAGAACAGTACGCATAAACTCTCGGTTAACTCTGGTTTTCAGTGAATTTGGCAATTGTAACGTTTTTTTGGGCTGGAGCACGTTTTCTCTGGCGGTTACACTGATAAGTAAACCTCTTCGTGTGGATCCGCGTAAGTCTTATGGAACTGAAAGCAACTTCTCTTGGAAAACGTCTGGCGCAACACCCTTACGATCGAGCCGTTATTCTCAATGCCGGGATAAAGGTTTCCGGCGATCGTCATGAGTATCTTATTCCATTCAATCAGTTACTGGCTATACATTGCAAACGAGGCCTTGTCTGGGGGGAGTTGGAGTTTGTGCTTCCGGAAGATAAGGTTGTACGCCTGCACGGTACAGAGTGGGCTGAAACTCAGCGTTTCCATCACCATTTGAATACACTCTGGCAGCAGTGGAGCCAGGAGATGAGCGAAGTGGCAGCCGGTGTTTTGCAGGAGCAACTGCAGGCGATAGCCGTTCGTACCGGGGAGAATAAATGGCTGACGCGTGATCAAACCTCTGGGTTACAACAGCAGATCCGCCGCGCCTTTGCCGCGTTGCCTCTACCGGTTAATCGATTAGAAGAATTTGATAATTGTCGTGAGGCATTACGACAATGTCAGGCCTGGTTGAAGGACATTGAAGTGTGTCGTTTACAACATAATCAGGCGTATACCGACGCAATGTTGGCGGAGCATGCTGAGTTCTTTTCACATATCGAATCCTCGCCGCTGAATGCGGCCCAGGCGCGAGCGGTAGTAAATGGTGAGAAATCACTGTTAGTGCTCGCGGGAGCCGGAAGCGGCAAGACCTCTGTTTTGGTGGCTCGCGCTGGGTGGCTGTTGATGCAGGGGGAAGCCGTTGCTGAACAGATTCTGCTGTTAGCCTTTGGTCGCAAAGCAGCCCAGGAGATGGATGATCGTATCCGCGAGCGACTGCATACAGAAGAGATCAGCGCACGGACGTTTCACTCGCTGGCGCTACATATCATTCAGCAGGGCAGTAAAAAAGTTCCAACGGTAAGTAAGCTTGAAAACGATACTGCCGCGCGGCATAAACTCTTTATCACCACCTGGCGTCAGCAGTGCAGCGAGAAAAAGGCGCAGGCCAAAGGCTGGCGGCAGTGGTTAGAAGAGGAGATGCAGTGGACTGTGCCTGAGGGCAATTTTTGGGACGACGAAAAGTTGCAGCGTCGTTTGGCCACAAGATTAGATCGTTGGGTTGGACTTATGCGCATGCATGGCGGAGCGCAGGCTGAAATGATTGCCAATGCCCCGGAGGAAATTCGCGATCTGTTCAGTAAACGCATTAAACTGATGGCGCCGCTGCTTAAGGCCTGGAAGGGAGCTCTGAAGGAAGAAAATGCTGTCGATTTTTCCGGGTTGATCCATCAAGCAATTGTCATTCTGGAAAAGGGGCGCTTTATCAGCCCCTGGAAACATATTCTGGTCGATGAATTTCAGGATATTTCCCCACAGCGTGCCGCTCTGGTGGCTGCATTACGTAAGCAAAACTCGCAGACCACTTTGTTTGCGGTGGGGGATGACTGGCAGGCGATTTATCGTTTTAGCGGCGCGCAGCTTTCGTTGACTACCGCATTCCATCATACCTTTGGCGAGGGTGATCGCTGTGACCTGGATACTACATACCGTTTTAATAGCCGCATTGGCGAGGTCGCAAACCGGTTTATCCAAAAAAACCCACATCAGCTTGCGAAACCGCTCAACAGCCTGACGTCAGGGGATAAAAAAGCGGTGACGCTGTTGGAGGAAAGTCAGCTGGATTTATTGCTGGATAAGCTTTCTGGATTTGCGAAAGCTGAAGAGCGAATTCTGGTGTTGGCGCGTTACCATCATCTAAAACCCGCCAGTCTGGAAAAAGCGGCTACTCGCTGGCCCAGGCTACAGCTTGAATTTATGACTATCCATGCCAGTAAAGGGCAGCAGGCAGATTACGTTATTGTCGTCGGGCTGCATGAAGGAAATGATGGTTTTCCGGCGCCGGCCCGCGAGTCAATTATGGAAGAGGCGTTGCTTCCTGTTGTTGAAGACTTCCCTGATGCAGAAGAGAGAAGGTTACTGTACGTGGCGCTAACACGTGCGCGGCATCGGGTATGGTTACTGTTTAACAAAGACGCGCCGTCGTGTTTTGTCGATGAACTTAAACAACTGGATGTACCGGTAAGCAGAAAACCCTGATAAGCAGGCGGCATGTACCGCCTGCCTGACGATTATTTGAGGCGCTCTGCCAGGTAACGGGCGTAATCCGGGATCAGGATTTCTGTCGCATCGCTGAAGTTTGGCGACTGGATGATAAAATCGGCGGTAGAAACGTTGGTCGCGACCGGAATGTTCCAGACTGTGGCCAGGCGCAATAGGGCTTTTACATCAGGATCGTGAGGGACGGCATTGAGCGGATCCCAGAAGAAGATCAGCACATCGATTTTCCCTTCAGAGATCAGCGCGCCCACCTGCTGGTCGCCGCCCATTGGGCCGCTCAGCATAGCATTTACATCCATACCAGTAGCGCGTTGAATTAAGTTTCCTGTCGTTCCTGTCGCGTAGAGAACGTGTTTTTCCAGCAACGGTTGGTGGCGTTCTACCCAGCTCATCAACATCTGTTTACAGTGATCATGTGCAACCAGCGCAATATGCTTGCGCGCTGGCAAAGTGCGAGTCGTCAATTCCATAGTACAGCTCCCAAGTTAACCTCGTTACAGAGTACTGGAAGCACTTGACGCTGCAAGAGAAAGACAAAAAAAATGCGTATATGAACATAAATGTCATGAAGGTGGCTGTTTTTGCGCCCATTGCAAAAAGTTACTTCGCGTTTGTGAGTCGGCTTGCTGAAACCAATATTTTAAACGCTGCTCGGTGAGTGTCTGCGACTGAGGCGGAACCCGGTCCAGTTCAGAAACTCCGGAGAGCAATGAGCTGTCATCTGCCATCATGGGGGCAAATTGCGGTAACGAGGCATGCCTGGCGGCTTTGTTATAGCGCTCAGTCTCAATTTCATAATCCACGATTTTTGCCTTTGAAGTGATCGCCATAATATCCAGTTTCACTGGAATGGGCATGGAGTCCCCGTCAAGCAATTCGACGCGCGGGGCGCTATCAAAATGTGTTGCGTCACGCTCGTTGCTCAGGCGCGGAAGATGAAAATTAACCTGACTGACCATTTGAGTATTAAAGCTGATGACCAGTGGTGGGGAAATATAGAGGCGTTCTTCATGGCTGGACAGGCGGATAGTTTTCTCTACGCGAAAAACAAGCTGATGGGGGCCATTCTCAAGCTCAATACTGTCGGCACCACGCAGTAATGAGCTTGAGACCTTTTTTCCGTCCAGTACCAGTAGATCAATATCATTAGACAAACGTAGTGAGGTGGCCAAAACGGTTACCGGCAAACACAGGGCAATCAAGACTGTCACAATGCCGGCTCTCATAGGTTTCTCCTGTCCAGAAAATGCCTGAGTAAGATGTATCAAAATTTTTCGGTAATCATGTTTACTAACATATAGACATATTTGTCAGTTTAGCTCTCATGCGCCAGTATGGGATGAATGGTTGCAACGTCAGGTTTGTCGTAAACTTTGCAAAACAGCCTGGAGGAAGATAATGAAAGAGACCGATATTGCTGGCATTTTGACATCCACCCGTACGATTGCGCTGGTGGGCGCGAGTGATAAACCCGAGCGCCCTAGCTACCGGGTGATGAAATATTTGCTCGATCAGGGCTATCACGTTATCCCCGTTTCACCCAAGGTTGCCGGGAAAACGCTGCTGGGACAGCAGGGCTATGCGACCCTTGCAGATGTTCCTGAGAAAGTGGATATGGTGGATGTCTTCCGTAATTCAGAAGCAGCCTGGGGCGTTGCGCAGGAGGCAATTGCCATTGGGGCGAAAACTTTATGGATGCAGCTAGGGGTGATCAATGAACAGGCGGCTGTGCTGGCACGTGATGCCGGTATGGCGGTGGTGATGGATCGTTGTCCGGCAATTGAGATCCCTCGACTCGGGCTGGCGAAGTAAGCCTGTGTTATTGCCGAATGGCGCGTTACTTATCCGGCCTGCGGTTCGTGGCCGGATAAGACGCGTAAGCCCGATAAACGAAGCGTCATCGGGCAAGTGCTAAAATCAGTTGCGCAGGCGTGGAGCCTGAAGCTGTTTGCGGATTGTTCGCGCCAGTTCATCCATTGAGGGTTGCTCCGGATGCTCTTCCTGTAGCTCACTGCTCAACTGTGCTTCCGCCAGATACGTATGTACTGGCAGGCCATTATCATCTTCCATCACCACGTGATACCAGGGAGCGGCGCGAAGTTCGTCGTTAACCGCCAACTCATCGGGTGACGGTTCATCAAGCGAATATTCCGGGTCGATATCCACGACCACTCCGAGGTAACCTAACAGGGAATGGCGGACCTGCTGGCCGATACCGAATTTGCTGGCAATCATAGTCACCTCCCGGGAAATAGATACCCTTTATGTAAGGGTAATATTCCACTTTTCAAGTTACATGATGCGACAGGCAAACCCTTTCAGATACAGCCCTTCCGGGTAGGTAGCGATCACCGGATGATCGGCGGCCTGACGGAACTGCTCTATAAATTGTATATCACGACCAGCATCTATTGCGGCATCAGCGATGATTTTCTGAAATAAATCGGTGGTCATCAGGCCGGAGCAGGAGAATGTCAGCAGCACACCGCCAGGATTCAGAAGCTGAATAGCCAGCATATTGATGTCCTTATAGCCACGACAGGCGCCCATCAGCTGGTTTTTGTTTTCGACAAACTTCGGCGGATCCATCACGATGACATCAAATTTCTCTCCGCGATCGCGATAGGCTCGCAGTAGTTTGAACACATCATCACGCACAAACTCGGCTTTAGTCAGATCCAGTTTATTCAGTTCAACGTTTTGTCTGGCGATGTCGAGCGCTTCCTGGGAGGTGTCAACGCTCACGACCTGGCTGCATCCCCCCATTAATGCCGACACGGCAAAACCGCCGGTATAAGAGAAACAGTTCAGAACGCGCTGATTTTCGACGTAGCGACGCGTCGCCAGACGGCTGTCACGTTGATCCAGGTAATAACCTGTTTTGTGACCGCGCTGAATATCAACCAGCAACTTCATACCGTGTTCTTCGATTGGCAGCAGAGCAGGGGGCAGTTCGCCGGTAACAGGTCCCTGCGTAAGCTCCATACCTTCTTTCTTACGTACGGCAACGTCGCTACGGTCATAAATGGCGCATTCAGGGAAAACTATCTGCAGGGCGCTAATCAGTGCGGCACGTTGATATTCGGCCCCTGCGCTGAGCAGTTGCAGAACCAGGAAGTTAGCGAAGCGATCAATGGTGACACCGGGCAGCCCATCAGATTCACCGGCAATCAGACGGTAGCTGTCCAGCCCGTCTTTCTTCGCCAGCCAGTCGCGCCACTTCTGCGCTTGTTGCAGACGACGGACAAAGAAATCAGTATCAATGGATTCAGATTTGTCGAATGTCCAGACACGCGCACGGATCTGTGATGCAGGAGAATATGCACCGCGTGCTAACCATTTACTCTGATGGTCAACAATATCGATGGTCTCACCAAGGTTGGCTTTGCCTTCAATACGTGCGACGGCACCGGAGAATACCCATGGATGGCGGCGAAGTAATGATTTTTCGCGCCCTTTAGCTAACACCATACGGGGATATTGCGGAAATTTAGATTCAGTCATGCGGAGCAACCTCTCACAAACAGCGATGCGGGTTGGATGAGAACCAACCTGATACCGTTAAAACAAAATGGCGCGTAGGGTAGCACAGATGAAGGGGGCAATCATCAGAGTATGGTTGCGAGCATTTCAGCACAAAATGGAATCACAGCAGCACAGTTTCCTTAAAGCATAACCATTACATTGATATTTCTTCATATGGTTAAGGAAACACAATGAAAACAGTCTCTTCTCTGCTAGCCATGACGATAACGGCGATAAGTTTTAATGTAACTGCGGCATCAGCGTTCCGTATTAGCAGTACGGATATTACAGATAACCTTCAATTAACACAGAAACAGATTTTTAATGGTTTTGGCTGTAATGGTGAGAATATCTCGCCGCAACTGAGCTGGCAAAACCCGCCAGCCGGGACCAAAAGTTATGCCATTACGTTATTTGATCCAGATGCCCCAACAGGAAGTGGTTGGTGGCACTGGACGGTGGTGAATATTCCAGCACACGTTCAGACTCTTCCATCTGGCGTTGGAAAAGATAAGTTACCCGCAGGGGCTATTCAGGGGAGGAATGATTTCGGTTATTCTGGATTTGGCGGTGCCTGTCCACCAGCAGGCGATAAACCTCATCGTTACCAGTTCACCGTGTGGGCGCTGAATACGGAAATGTTGCCCATCGATAGTAATGCGAGCGGTGCGCTGGTGGGTTTTATGCTTAACGGCCATGTCATCGCTAAAGCTGAATTAACGGCCACATACGGAAGATAAACTGAGGGACACACGGTGCAGGACGTATATTTCAAACATAATGTGCTTACCGCGGCAGAGGTAAACTCCAGCCAACTGCACCGCTTGCATCGTGTTAAGCTTTTTTCTGCGGCGATATGTCACATCACTCACGGTAGTAAAGTCATCATCCAGGATGATAACCGTCTGGTTGCCGGCACAGGCGAATTGCTTATTATCCCTGCAGATTCCTGTCTTGAGATTATCAATCAACCCGCACAGGGTGCTTTTCGTTCAGATTTGTTGCTACTCTCGCCTGAGATCATTACGCGATTTAAAAGTTCGTATGTGCAGGATTATCCCCCCGCGAAGCTAAGATCGTTATGTACACCAATGAGCCATAGCCTGGCGTTTATGTGGGCGAGTTTGCTGGATGCTGTGCGTCAGGGCCTGCCGGTAAAACTACAGGAACATCAGGCGATGGGATTACTTCTGGCTCTCTTACATGAAGGAGCTGCCGGACCACTTCTGATTGAGCGCAGTTTTAAGCTGGCGGAACAGGTGAGGCAACTCATTATGTTGTCGCCTGCTAAGCTATGGACAGCAGATGAAATTGCCGGTCGTTTAGCGATGGGCACCTCTACATTACGTCGAAGGCTACAGCAGGAATCACAGAGCTATAGACAAATTGTCGAGGAAGTACGTATGTCATACGCTCTTTCTCAGTTGCAGTCGACGAAATTACCGATTGGTGAGATTGCAATACGCTGTGGCTATATGTCTGGTTCGAGATTTACGGCAAGATTCCGCCAGCATTACGGGTGTCTGCCGAAGCAGGTACGTTAATGGTATTCACATTTACAGTGTGAAAGTATGCCCATTTACAATAAGAGGGAGAACCTCCATGTCGAAAGTCTGCATCATTGCCTGGGTACACGGTCGGGTACAGGGAGTGGGATTTCGCTATACGACGCAGCATGAAGCGCAGCGACTCGGATTAACCGGGTATGCGAAGAATATGGATGATGGCAGCGTAGAGATTGTCGCCTGTGGTGAAAGCCAGCAGGTGGAACAACTGATGAAGTGGTTAAAAGCCGGTGGGCCACGCAGTGCCAGGGTAGACAGGGTTCTCAGTGAACCGCATCGCCCTGGCGACGAACTAAAGGGATTTAGTATTCGTTATTAAATACATTTTACCGGTTTTGGCAGGCCTGCGATTTTTGTCGCCTGTTTTGCCGGACCTTTGGGAAACAGGCGATAGAGATAACGACTGTTGCCTTTCTCTTCGCCAAACTTATTAGCCATCGCTTTTACCAGCATGCGGATTGCTGGAGAAGTATTAAACTCCAGATAGAAATCGCGCACAAAACGCACCACTTCCCAGTGTTCAGCCGAAAGGGTGATGCCTTCATTCTCAGCAATGACAACTGCCAGCGGTTCGCTCCATTCTGTAGTGTCTTTTAAATAGCCTTCGCTATCGGTACTGATTTCTTTACCTTCAAAGATCAACATATTTCTTCACTACGTTAGTCAGACTGGCGGCAGTTTACCAAAAAAGAAAGCCCCGCATAAGCGGGGCCTGGTAATACGTTTTGACGTCTTAGTCGCGGCTGGCGAAGCCCAGAATGCTCAGCAGGCTGACGAAGATGTTGTACAGCGATACATACAGGCTGACTGTCGCACGGATGTAGTTGGTTTCACCACCACGGATGATGTTGCTGGTTTCGAACAGGATTGCACCTGAGGAAATCAGAATAAACACCGCACTGATGGCCAGATGAAGAGCTGGCAGTTGCAGGAAAATATTCGCAACCATACCGATCAGCACCACCACAATACCAGCCATCAGCATACCGCCGAGGAAGGACATGTCTTTACGGGTGGTCAGCACATACGCAGAGCAACTGAAGAAGACCAGTGCAGTACCGCCCAGGGCCATAGCGATAACATCACCCATGCCTGCCGACAGGTAGGTGTTCAGAATTGGCCCCAAAATGTAGCCGAGGAAACCGGTGAAAGCGAAAGCTGACAGAATGCCAACCGGTTTATCTGCCGTTTTATACGTCAGGAACATCAGCCCGTACATACCTACCAGCGTCAGGATAAGACCTGGAGATGGCAGCATCAGTACCGTACTGGCGGTCGCCGTGATCGCTGAAAATGCCAGCGTCAGGCTCAACAGGAAATAGGTATTGCGCAGCACTTTATGCGTGCTGAGTAGCGATGTACGGTCGCGCGAAGAACTAATAATACGATCCATGAGTCACTCTCTTATGACAGATGTAATTAATGAAGGAGGATAATTAAATCGCTGGAAATGACACAGCGGTTTTACCCATCTTTACGCATTTTAACCCGCCAGGCTTAAGCATTTTATTTCAGCAAAAGCTCCTGAATTAGATGTTATCACTTATTGTCTGCAAATGTCAGATCGACATCTTATAGGTGGCTGAAAAATATTGCGTTATCACCTGAATCCTTTAAGAGTTACAGCGGTGTCATCATATAACAGAACAATAAGGTGAAGGGAATGGCTCAACATAGACCGAAGGTATTGACGTTTACGCTGTTGGCTGTCTGTTTGATGTCTATAAACGGTGTGGCATGGGCAGCAAATGTTCCTACAGGGACACCGCTGGCAGAACAACAGGAACTGGTCAGAAATAACGGCAGCGAGCCTGCATCGCTGGATCCACATAAAGTCGAAAGCAACGTTGAGTTTAATTTAATCAGTGATATGTTCGATGGGCTGGTTTCTGTCAATCTGCAAGGGGAGATTGAGCCGCGCCTGGCGTCATCGTGGGAGAATAAAGACAATACCGTCTGGACCTTTCATTTACGTCCAGGTATTACCTGGTCAGATGGTTCAGCCATTACCGCACAGGATGTTGTCTGGAGCTGGCAGCGTCTTGTTTCACCACAAACTGCTTCGCCGTATGCCTCTTATCTCGGCAACATGCACGTCGCGAATGCACTCGACATTGCGCTTGGGAAAAAGGAGCCCGCTACACTGGGTGTAAAAGCACTCAATGACACCACCCTGGAGATTACCCTGACGCAGCCAACGGCTGCATTTCTGGCTATGTTGGCTCACCCGTCGCTGGTGCCACTGGATAAAGTGCTGATTAGCCGCTTTGGTGATAAGTGGACCAGGCCAGAGCATTTTGTCAGTAGCGGTGCATACAAGCTTTCTCAGTGGGTGGTCAATGAGCGGATTGTTGCCGTACGTAATACGCACTACTGGGATGATCAGCATACGGTAATTGATAAAGTCACTTATCTGCCCATCAGCTCAGAAGCAGCTGACGTTAACCGCTACAAGGCCGGGGAAATTGATATTGTCTTTAGCGTGCCGGTAAACCAGTTCGCGCAGTTGAAAAAGACGATGGGAGATGAGCTGCGCGTTTCACCTCTGCTTTCAACCTATTACTACCAGTTCAATACGACTCGCGCGCCGTTTAATGACCGGCGTGTGCGCCGGGCGCTGAATATGGCGCTGGATAAAGAGATCATTGCCCAAAAGGTCATGGCGCAGGGGCAGCGTGAAGCGTGGGTAATCAGCCAGCCTGAAATTGGCGGTGTCAAACTGCACGCACCGGAGTATGCCGCGTGGCCGCGCGATAAACGCATTGCTGAAGCGAAAAAACTGTTAGCCGCAGCCGGTTTCGGTCCGGAGCATCCGCTCTCGTTAAATTTGCTCTACAACACTTTCGAAACGCATCAACGTATTGCGATTGCCGCATCGTCGATGTGGAAGAAAAACCTCGGCGTCGAGGTAAAGCTGCAGAATCAGGAATGGAAAACCATGCTGGACACCATGCACACCGGCAATTTTGATGTCGTGCGCTATGCGTGGATAGCCGATTATGACGATGCCTCGAGCTTCCTCAATATTTTCCGTACCGGTGATAGTGAGAACACCACTAAGTACAGTAACCCTGCCTATGATGAAGCGATGCTCAATGCGGCGAAAGCAGGCTCGCTGGACGAGCGAGGGAAATACTACCAGCAGGCTGAGGACATTTTGGGCGAAGATGTTCCGGCAATACCTGTTTATCACTATGTCCATACGCATCTGGTGAAGCCGTGGGTTGGGGGATTTGCTCCTGATAACCGTGGAAATTATTACACCAAAGATATGTTCATCAAAAAACATTAAACCAAAGAGAGCAAGATACGTGCTGAATAAACGGTCAATTTGTTGTTATTTCAGTCAATTAACATTATTTTGGCTGTTTTTCAGGCAAACGAACACTTTGGTGCTTTACAGGTCCGTTCGGGATGTTTATAGTGCGCCTCATTGGAAGCGTGGCCGAGCGGTTGAAGGCACCGGTCTTGAAAACCGGCGACCCGAAAGGGTTCTAGAGTTCGAATCTCTACGCTTCCGCCAAATTTGTAATAAAATCAATAACTTAAGACATGGTTTTGATTTTATGGTGCATAAAGTGGTACAAAAAAGCCCGTTTATACGGGCTTTTTTTACATCTATGACCCGTCCTGAATAGCGTTGACACGTTCCTGACTTAAATACGGAGAACGTGATGATGACTGAGTTCAAACGCACCCAACGTGATTATCCTCTATCCTTTAAAATAGCTGTTGTTGAGCAGGTTGAAAAAGGCGAGATGACCTATAAACAGGCCCAGCAGCGGTATGGTATTCAGGGGCGCTCCACCGTTCTTGTCTGGTTGCGTAAGTATGGCCGACTTGACTGGAGTCCCGGACTTCCTGACCTGGTGAAGAGGAAACTGCCTGTGGCTCAGACGATTATCCCGCTTACACCCGAGCAAAGAATCAGGGAACTTGAAGAACAGCTTGAGCTGGCGAACCAGAAAGCTGAGTTTTTTGAGTCGGTTATCAACGTCCTGAAAAATGATTACGGGGTGAGCGTTGTAAAAAAGCGGCCCGGCAAGTCCTCGCGCAAAGTCCGGCCACAAAAATAACTGTTACGCGTGCATGCCAGTTCCTGGGGCACAGCAGACCGGCGTGGTATCAGGACAACACAAGACGCATAAAAAGACAGGAACATCATGCTCAGGTTCTTGAGTTTGTTGCCCGAGTCAGGTGTCGTCAGCCGCGAATCGGTACGCGTAAACTGCACTATCTGCTGAACACTCAGTCCGATAAAATGCTGAATATCGGACGAGACCGTCTGTTTAACCTGCTGGATGAATACCGGCTCCTGGTGCCAGTGAAACGGGCATATCACAAAACCACTAACAGCCATCATCGCTTTTACCGGCATCCTAATCTGCTGAAATCCGGCCCTGAGCAGGTTACCCCCCTTGAGCCAGAGCAGGTCTGGGTCGCTGATATAACTTACCTTCCACTACGCAGCGGCACGGCTTATCTGAGTCTGGTCACTGATGCCTGCTCCAGAAAAATCGTGGGTTACCATGTCGGGGAAAACCTGCAGACAGAAAGCGTGGTAAAGGCGTTCAGACAGGCTCTGAAGCGGAGAAAAACGAGAGGTCCGCTGGTACATCACTCTGACAGAGGACTGCAATACTGTTCGGTACTTTATCAGTCAGTTCATGAGCGAAACGGAATAACCTGTTCAATGACCGATGGTTACGATTGCTACCAGAATGCGCTGGCTGAGAGAATAAACGGGATACTGAAAAATGAGTTTTTACTCTCGCGCCCGGAGGATCTTGCACAAGCCCGGATGATGGTAAAAGAGTCCGTGGCAATTTATAACCATGAACGGCCACATCTGGCCCTGAAATACAAAACGCCCGATGATGTTCATCAGGCGTTTTACAGACAAAAAACTGTCAACCTATATCAGGACTAGTCACTATGACCCATCCTTTCTCACTAAAAATCCTTTCAGATACTCATCTTTCGGATGAGGGCAAATTCATTTCGAACCGTGCTCTGTGAAGAAATCAGGGAACAATCCTCCCAGCGTTTAGTCCTCTAACATACTCCGAGCTACATATCAGCATGGGGATCCTGTAGCCCAAACATGTTGCGCTGATGGTTTACTGGACAACCGATTGTTATGTCGGTTAAAACAGCTAAAGAGAGCGTAATGGATTGCTGAAGGATGGATGAAAAGAAGTGAAATCAGAAAAGCACTGGAAGCATGGTTTGATGTCGAGCGCTATGAGGCGATAGAGAAGCTAAGCCTTCAACAGTTTTATGTGGAGATTGAGCGGCGTATCTTGGCCTACAGGATGTTGTTGAGCCGGAATACCATACCGACCCTGAACAGACTTTTGCTGGATGACTACCGCTATAAAATTTTGCGAGGCGAAATCTTTTTCAGTGGTGATACCGCGACCCTTGGACATGAGCTTGCCAGAACCTACTCAGTAAACCCTACGACACGAAGCCACGCGCAATTTTATGCGAAAACGCTGGCATTAACCGAAGCCACTCCCGACCTTTCCGCGTTAAGCGAATCCGAATTTCTGTCAGAGTATCTCAAAGAAACATCGCTGAAAAACCTTGCCCGTATCACTGTCGATATTCATCTGGAAGAGGCATCAACCAAAGAGATCATTGAACATCTGAAAGTGCTAATCCCCCAATGGAAGAGGCAGCTAAAGATGAAAGCTCCTGCGGTACGGGAGTATCGTTTCGGCAAAAGCACGTTCAGAAAAATTATTGAATATCGTCTTATTCCGATGATGGACCTGATTTTCTGGGGTGAGGACAATGGCGTCAAAATCCCGCTTTCACTGATTTCTTCGCTGCTACACGAAGACAGCGACAACGATCGTGATGAAGGAATGCTAAAGGCAACGGACTACCCGCTGGCAATGGCTTTTCTGACAGATACAAGCTATCTAAAATCGCTTGAAGATTACATTATGCAAAACAATCACTTAAAAGACTCATCTGTAGATAAGCATGTTGAGGACGATAAGAAGAAGAAAAAAGCAGCCAAGTAAAAAGGGTTACGTTCGCTGTGAGCGAACGTGATCGCATCCAGCCTTAACGAATCTTTTTCCGTTCACGTCCCTTCGTATTTTTCAAAAAAATCTTTTATGAACGCCCCTAAAACGTCATAAGTGAATTCGCTATTATTGTTCTCGTCGCAACAACATAGAGAAAAACGAAATCTCGTCGAGATTACGTAAAAAAATAGAGGACAGACAATGAAAAATAATATTAAACGATTTATTCGGGTGCCTGAAGTGCTTAATCGGGTAGGATTCAGTCGCACTACCTTATATGAGCGTATTAAGGAAGGGAACTTTCCAGACAGGGTAAAAATAGGTCCAAGGTGCGTAGCTTTTGTCGAGAGTGAGATAGATGAATGGATTGAAACTACTATTCGAAACTTACGTCAGAACGCAGCATAAAACATAAATACCGTTTCCGGGCGAATAGATGTTTTTCGCTCAGGGACTCTTATTATCTTAAACAATAAAAGGGCGATATATGAAAATAGAACTTAATACGACAGAGCAGTTTATTAGTGAAGCCGAATGTTTGTATAACCATTATATGAATAAACGACTACGAAACCAGTCAGTGCATTCATACCATTTTCTGAAAAATAAGGAGGATATGAACGAAGTGATTGAAAATATTATCGAGAAAACAAAGGTCTTTTTTTATGGGGCCGAAGGTGAACAAAAATCGGAACGGATCTCCGGGAGTGTTAACTATGTGAAAGTAAAACAGCATCTTCGTCGGCTTTGCATTATCTATAAGTGTATATATCGTTGATAGTGCTATAAACATTTGACTATTTTAATATTAAACTAAAGAGGAAATAAAAATGAATACATTTAAGAATAAATCTACTGAAATCTTTTATGTTGTGTCCTTGCATATCTATGCGGAGCTTTTTAGCTCAAAGGATAAAACGACCAGTAATATGATTATGACACATGTAATGGATCATGAGTTTGTCTGTAAACTAATCGATCTGGCGATAAGAAATGCTGAGAAGCATCTTCTGAAAAAAGCATGGAAAAAGAACGCTGCTGGAAAACTGGCTGAAGTGGATTTTAAAGGGGTTAAGCAGGCATTAGCAAAAATGCATTACACCGTTCTGGCGGAGTCAATATGTTGATGTGTTCTGACGTCTATCTGCCCCTTCATGGGACTGATAAAAAATCTGATATGAAGGCTAAAAACTGACAGTGAAAATATACTCTACACATGGAGCCAAAAATGATTGATGAATTTCATGTGATGTATATGTATAAAAAAAATCCTAGCAGAAGCCGCAACTACCGACATCAAAATATTGGAACAGCTTCTAAAGAAGTTCCGTCAAGTTGTTGGTGAGCGCCGGGAAGAATACTATCAGGAAATTGGTGAGAAAAAATCACATAAGTTGAAAATGAAAAGATTAGAAAAGTTGATTACGAAAATGGTGTGTGACCGGATTTCACCAGAAGACCTCTGATAACGACAAGATTCTGGAGGAAATTGTATCGGGAATATGCTGCGCTTACGATGAAACTGTCAGAGTAAATCTTTCACATATGCTTCTTTTTGAGATTATTTATAGAAGTAGTGATTGACACACAAGTCTCCTATCGTGAAAATGATAATCATTACCATTTGTGTTATTGGCAGGTTGTGTAATTGTTATGAGGTGTTAACTTTGACAGGGGATTGAAACAGATGAATAAGTTACTATTTGATGACATAGTCTCTGATACTTTGCTTATTCCTTTATGGATGAGGGCCGAAGAGAGTCGTAGACCGGATCGTCTCTTTGAAGATAAGGAAGCTGAAGAACTGGTGAAATTATTGTCTGTTGATTTTTCGAAATTTGAGAATAAGAAACTCACCAGAGTAGGCACTGCAATCCGTGTTCACCTGTTTGACCGTTGGGCGCAAAGAACCTTACGCAGGAAAAAACCAGTTCTGGTTCATGTAGGATGTGGTCTGGAT
Source organism: Citrobacter sp. Cm046 (assembly GCF_030333065.1). Taxonomy (NCBI): domain Bacteria; kingdom Pseudomonadati; phylum Pseudomonadota; class Gammaproteobacteria; order Enterobacterales; family Enterobacteriaceae; genus Citrobacter; species Citrobacter sp. Cm046. The sequence goes on from NZ_JAOWGP010000034.1 coordinate 246,696, forward strand.
AACCGGTTTAGCCGTGTTGATAATGGTGAAGGGATACATATCAATATTGATTTGCCAGAAGTAATTTCATTTAGAAATAAATTAAATGCAAATAATAATGAACGTAACATATTTATGGTCGGATCAATTCTGGAAACAGAGTGGATGGATTCCTTACTAGACAAATACCCTGAAGGTTCATTTTCTTTCTTAATAGAAGGTGTTCTTGTCTATTTTACCGAGCAACAGGTTAAGCAGCTATTTATTGAACTGATCAAGCGTTTCCGGGGAGCAAGCATCTGCTTCGATGGTTACTCGAATCGACTGGTGAAAAAATCAGACAAGCACGAAACAGTAGGACAGATGAAGGCGCGTTTTAAATGGGGTATTGATGATATAAAACAGCTTGAAAGCTGGAGTCCCCATTTAAAGCATGTCTCGACAGATTATATGATGAAACTTCATCCGAGAAAGTGGGGAAGGTATTCGCTGGTTCGCTTGATTCCGGGCATGGCGAAATGTGCTTTTGTCTCTGTTTTCCGTATAACGCCCTGAATCTGTCTCGTGTGATCAGGTGTTTTTGATAAATTTGTCGGGCGGACGCATTCATATGTTCTAATTATGGAAAAACACATGAATTTTGATGAGAAAAAGGAACGCGCCATTGCCATCATGGAAAGCAAGAAAATGTGGCGTAGTAACTATGCGCCTCTTTTGCTACGCCTCGCATGGAAAGCTGGTCTTAAGATCCCACCGTTACCTTTTGCCTCGTTCTGGCAAATTACCCTGCTAATGGGAGGATGGTTCGGTTCGGTATGGGGGATTTTTATGTGGTTTTTTATATGGAGGAGTACGGGGATGCAACCGGGCATAGCATTGGTCTTAAGCATAATCGCAGGTATTTGCTTTGGTATTTTTATGGCTGGGTATTATAGTCATCAAAAGGTAGCCAACAATCTGCCAGACTGGAACAGTCTAGGGTAAACATCTCATTAAAACTATAATGTGTTTAAATGGACAGGGACAGAATGGGAAAAATAAAATATTGGTTAATAGCGGGATTTATTATACTTCTTGTAGTGGTTTATACTGCTATCAGTGACAGGGATTCTACGTTTTCTAGGTTGAAATCAGCAGGTGAAAACGGAGATGTAGAAGCTCAGTATGCTTTGGGTCTCATGTATTTGTATGGAGAAATACTGGATGTCGATTATCAGCAGGCAAAGATTTGGTATGAAAAAGCCGCTGCCCAAAATGATCCGCGTGCGGAGGTTAAACTCGGTGTTATGTATGCAAATGGTCTCGGGGTAAATCAGGATTATCAACAGGCCAAATCTTGGTATGAAAAAGCATCGGTTCAAAATGATGTTGATGCGCAATTTTTGCTTGGAGATATGTATGACGATGGTCTCGGGGTAGGCCAAGACTACCAACAGGCAAAGATGTGGTATGAAAAAGCTGCTGCTCAAAATGATGAGCGTGCTCAGGTCAATCTCGCTGTTCTATACGCAAAGGGTAACGGGGTAGAACAGGATTATCGTCAGGCCAAAAGCTGGTATGAAAAGGCTGCAGCTCAAAATAGCCCTGATGCGCAGTTCGCTCTTGGAATTCTGTATGCCAATGCTAATGGTGTAGAGCAGGACTACCAGCAGGCAAAAGACTGGTATGAGAAAGCAGCAGAACAAAATTTCGCCAATGCTCAGTTTAATCTTGGTATGCTCTATTACAAAGGTGAGGGAGTTAATCAAAACTTTCAGCAAGCCAGAGAATGGCTTGAAAAAGCCGCGTCTCAAAATCAGCTGAATGCTCAATATAATTTAGGTCAGATCTATTACTACGGTCAGGGCGTAACTCAGAGCTATCGAAAGGCGAAGGAATGGTTCGAAAAAGCAGCTGGGGAAGGTCATGTCGATGCCCAGTATAACCTTGGCGTAATATACGAAAATGGTGAAGGGGTTAGGCAGGATTTTCATCAGGCGAGAGCTTGGTATGAAAAGGCTGCTGCTCAAAACGATGCGCAGGCACAGTTCGATCTTGGTGTGATGAATGAACGGGGTGAAGGGGGAGGTATCAACACAGAGCAAGCAAGAACTTGGTTCGGGCTGGCATGCAAGAATGGGCATAAGGAAGGTTGCGAACGTTATGAAAATAACTGAAATGGTTTTTTAGGGGATTTTTTGTCATAACTAAATTTAATTTTAGCATTATAATTTATTTTGATTCTTTTTTGATATGCAAAAATATAGTGTGAGGAGAGGGGCGATAAATAATATACTAAACATTAATACGAATAAGAATAAATTCCTTGATGAGCCAGTGTCACTAAAAAATCTATCCCAAGATTTCTTTGACATTATCTTTTGCGCTGATATTTCTAAAGCATAATATGCAAACGGGTATGCTACAGCACCAATCGCAAGGTATGCTGCAACATAAGGCATATAAGGAACATAAGAATGATATATTTGCCCATTAGACAAATCAGTCAGGATGTTGTAAACCAAGTATCCGCAACCGACTAAACTCCATAAACAATGTCTGAGGTAGTATCTAAACGTCACATTCTTAACCTTAGTAGCGTGAAACAGTAAATGCTGATCCACATTACGATACCGTTCTAATAAAAGGTTTTTCAGTGGAAGCGTCTAAGGTAGAGCGTAAGACGCTTGGGTTTAAAACCGCCAAATTAGGTTGACGGTTTTATTGTGATCAGAGCGCGAAGTCTTCCAGTGTTTTACCAGCTTCGATAGCAGCAGCTATTGCTTTAGGAGTGCGGCCCTGACCCGTCCAAGTCTGCTCATTGCCGTTTTCATCTGTATATTTGTATTTAGCTGGTCGAGGAGTGCGAGTTGATTTTGCTTTAGGCTGAGATGAGCCAACAGCAGCAAGGAGTTCAGCCGGGTCAATACCATCTTCTAACAGTTTCTGACGGAAGGCTTCAAGTTTAGCCTGACGTTCTTCTTGTTCTTTACGGACGGCACTTTCTTCCTCACGACGATCTTCAACGACAGCAGAGAGCTTTTCCAGCATCTCTTCCAGAGTTGCCAGATCTGTTTCACGAGCATGTGCGCGAAGTGTACGAATATTGTTTAGTGCCTTGAGAGCTTCACTCATAGTATGTTATCCGGTGTTTTAAAAGGGGCGTTTAATAAAAATAGTGTATGCGGTGTTGTTGAACAGTCAAAAAATACCAACCAGTCAATAATATAGTAAATATTGTCGGTTAAGCAATCTTAAAAAATCCTATTTGACATGGATAACATAAGATAGTTCTTTAAAGAGACATTTTTTTGCGCTTTTGGCTTGATGGTTCGAACTCTGACGAGATGTGAGAGAGTTGCTCAAGACTCTGTTCAATAGAACGCTGAAACTCCAGAGCGACTCCTGTACGCTGTTTTATGACTAAGGCAAATATTTCATCATCACTTTTTTCTGAAAGTGCTTTACGATATAATGAACGTTCGTTAAATAGATCAAAATTACCTGATGATTTTGCTGATGTGTTAGCTTTTGAACTACTGATAGGATTTAATTCATCAATAAAACATTCAATAAAGGATTCTCTCTTTTTATCCATTCTGCGAAGTTCAGTATGTTCAGACTTAAATTTCTGAACTTTGCTCCATGGAATATCATCAGAACGTAGCCTACGGTATTCATTCCTGTATTCTTCTATCGAAATATGATTTTTTAGTTCTTTGATTGTATATAAATACTGGATTAAATCACTGTTGTCTGTTTTTACTTTTCTCATAAAAATACCTCGTTAACAAATAGTGGATATATTTATATTACGAGATATGGTGTAAGTGTCAAATGGTGTAATATATAGGAAAAAGTTTTATATGTTTTCTTCTTCATCAAACTCATCTTCTTGAGAATAATCATCAAATATGTTGCCTTCTGAAACAGAGTCCCAATCAATATCTTCATCGGGCGTAGAAAGCAAAGGTTTATCATCTTTTTTATTGATTGTTTTCTTTTCGTTTTAAAACCAGTAATGGCTGGAAAGCTAACTAAAAGGATGCTGGATCGTTAAATGCCCTGTTGCTCTGTGGAAAAACAGAGTAGGGGCATGTTTACTCAGGTTGTTTAGCAACAGTTTTATATGATGCCTACCCCAAATGGTATGCCTTCGTAATCTTTTGAGACGTATTTTCTCATTGGCATGTCTACGGGGTATAGAAGAAGCTTATATCAGTCTGCCGATAATGGCTATAGTAGAAATTATTGCTGGCAAAGCTATTTGCTCTGATAACATTTCATTCAGTCAGTGAATTATTTTAGCTGGCGTATTGCATATAAGGTATGACTGCTCTAAGACGGTAGGTTGTTATATGTACGTAAAAGTAATTGATTTGACTAAGTGAGTTATTTTAATATGCATTAATCCAGAATCGATAAGGCATCAAAAAATAATGAACGTCATAGATATTGTAAAAGATTCATGGTTATTCGATGAGCATTTCAAGGGGATCACTGGGCCGCTAATCGTAGCCATTTCTTTCTGGTCAGTAAGATCTATAAGACGACTTTTTTTTCCATTCTTTTGGATCTTCAGGAACAATCTTTCATCCGGTTTTTTAAAACTATCGGTAGATGATAAAATTGATGCCTTAAAAATAATAGGTGAATATAGAGAGAGTGATGAAGAATATAATGTTTTAATTAAAGAGTTAAAGCTAAAACAATATGGTCTGTTTTATCCTCTACCAATACTACAAGCGTTATTCAGTTATATTCATGATAATAATATTCGTATGAATAGCACGGGTTTTTTGTCCTTTTTAGATTGCAATCAGATTTTTGATTACGATAGAGATAAAATGCCAACACATTCATCAAAAAAAATAATTCTTCATTTGATTGCTTATGCCGTATTTATGGTTTTTCTAATCTACTATATCTTGGGCGTATTTAAGTTAATTGGTTCACTATATCATGCGTCTGAAAATTTTATTAATATAATAACATTATTAGCAATGCTTGCTATTGTTATTATAATATTTAGAATCATTTATATTATTTTTGAGAATTCAATATCTTTTATTTGGGCTATTAATTTTTCGAAAAAACTTCGGAAGTATTCATGTTCAATGAAAAGAAAAAAATTACTAGAAAAATATAAAGTAACACCTGAATGTTTTGAGAGGAAATAGTTAACTTATTGTATTGGTTTTTGATGTTGCAAGAATTCTTAACAGAAGATCTCAGTTCATTGACGTTTAAGATGGAAAAATTTAAAGATGGTGTTATATGTCAGAGGGGGACGTCTAAATAGGATTGATGATAGGAGATGGGGAGCGATTATTCGTTCCTCATCTTAGTTTGAGAGTATTATACCAATGTATTAAATAAGGCATTTATTTATTAAACGCGTTTAGAAATTTCTCTTGAATTTCCCTTGTTTTTTTAAATTCTTCGACAATTGGATTTTTCTCGCCTTCACTTTGCATGAAAGGGCTTAAGTCTATATTGTTTTTTTCAACAACTTCTTTATTCATATAACTGTACGTTGCGGTTATTGTAAATTGTTGTGGTAAAGGATTTTTCGATTCGCCAAAAATAACCCAACCTTGACCAAGGGCGAAGAATAACTCTTGATTGGGCGCTAAGCTGTCAATAGTTGATGTAAAAACACTTGTTTCTTTAAGGTTTTTAGTTGGCTCATCGAATTGATAAAAATCCTTATCTAATTCTAATTTTACATTCAAGGCTGGTGTCTTACCGCTATTATAAATTTTCAGGTATAGGAATTGCGAGTGAGGTCTTACCATTGGCTGGATTATTATATAAGGACGAGACATTGACTCGGTTTGCTCATTCATTATCTGAGCTGTTCGTTCGCTTATTCTCGACATCTTGTATGTCAAAAAGGCATAAATTCCTGTAATGATAACAAGAATTGCTGTAAGTATTTCCATTGTCATGGTTAACTCCTAAGTATAATGATTCATACCAGTAAGGTATAATATTTTAACTATTATTGCATTCTTTTCTGTTGAATAGTTGATTATATCCAAGTTCCATTTCTTCAATAAAATCTTCACTAAATGTTGGAAATCCATGTATAATAGGTTCTTTATCTCGAATTTTAAATAACTTATAAAGATAGCTACTTTCTTTGTGTGAGATATGTATGACAGGGAATGGCCTATTTTTTATAATGTTATTATTTAGTTCTTTATCATCAATAATGTTATATTGATCCCCTGTTATATCAACTACAATGTTATCTATCTCAAGCCAGTAATGAGTTATTTGGCTATTTTTCCCGGTAGCTGCGCTAACTCCTTTTATCACAAGTTCAGGCCATAGTGTAAGGAAATGGTAAGAAAGAAGCATTGATGTAAGCTTACAACTCATAACAGGAAAACAGTCTATAACAAGACTGGTGTTCTTTTTATCACAACTTTCAATTAATCTACGAAACTTAACTGCTTCTTCTTTTATTTCGTTGATAGTTGGCAAGATAAACTCCCTAATCACATGATTTGCTGAACTTTTAATATATACAATACTAAGATCATTAAAAAGTATGCTCTATATTTAATGTCTTTTATGGCTCGGTGGACTCAGTTTTGGCGCGCTTCCTTGCCTAATGTGTTCTGGTGGCATTGAAGGTGTGAGATCTATGCTTTTATTAACTTCCGGCTGTTCCTGATTAGGACGGCTTGGGAAACGCTTGATCTTATCAGGTGTTAATTTATAGTCACCATTGTTAAATTTGGTACGTTTTTCAAACTCCGAGCGTGGAACATTGACACCCAGCACTTCATCATAGACATAGTTCTCTGAGATACGCTTATCATGGTCAGCATCAGTGGTATCGGGTTTCCTTTTGGCCCATATAAATTTCTCTCTTATATATCCTACTATCAGTAGCGTGAAACGTTTAAACAAACCGCTCTGGCGGGGCTTGGTCTGTTTCCTACTCCTCACTGGAGCACGGTTCATCGCTCTGGTGTTTTGAAGAGATGGGGTTTTCAATTGAGTGGATGTATTTGGTTCAGGGGCAACCAGAACAGGGGATTTCTTCCCTGAAACATTTACTTTACTGACCTTATTAGGATTACGGTAAGATTTTGCTGCTGGTCTTCTGCTTATGGATGGTGTCGCCATAGCAGGTTGCTGTTCTACTGTTGCCGGGTAGTCTGGAAGAACAATCTCTTCGGGTTCAGCAAGATGTGTAATCGTAAAGCTTCTGACATCAACCACGATCTCCAGTGGTAGCTCACTGAATGTGGTGTAGACCTTCTTGGCCTCTCAATTTGAAGATTGCGTAGGGCTTGTTCAGCAGCACGCTGTTGCTGTGCTTCCTTGGCACGATGAACACGTTGCATTGCTGGACGGTTTGTTTCTGTTGCCTTGGCAAGCCAGAATGCTTTCTCTTCAGCGCTGAATGCTTTTTCTGCTTGGGTCAGAGCATCAACACAAATTAACGATCACTTTCAGGTATTCACTTCCGCATCTTGAGGTTTATTGGATTATGAGTGGAGTAAAAGGAAATAACTCTATTGATAAATGCAAAAACAAAAATTTGGGGGTCTCTGCAGATTTTTATACAATTATTGACAAGGAGTATCAAACTTGATACTTGATTATTTAAATATTAGAAATTGGTGATGTGTGTGTTTTTTTTCGGAGGTTACAGTGGTACATTTTTTATCTTATTTATATCAAAAAAGAAGAAAGCATCTTTACTTTCTAGTTGCTATGCTTTCTTTGAATGTTTTAGCTGTAAGTCAAAGGGAATATGTTGTTAACCTAATATAGTTTTTTATTACGTTATTTGGGGGTGGTATCCTTAGCGCTGACATGTATAGCGATAAGGATACTGAGGAATGAGTTATTTTTTATATTTTGATATATGCATTTCCCATGCATCAGCACAACTTATAGAGAATCGAATGGATGCGGAAACAGCAAAAAAGTTGGTGGCTAAAAATCCTTTATAATCTCGCATATAGTTTTCAAAAAAATTAATTTCTGCGTTGCCTGTGTTAGTAACAAGATATGCAGATTTTATAGCCGCTAAACCATACAAGACACAATCGGAGCTATACTTCAATTCGTCTTTATAATCCTTGTATGTGTAAATAGTTAACATGCACCCCAAAATTATCGGCAGAAGAAAGAGTATTTGAATATAATAAATCAAAACACCACGACCTGCTAAATTAGATATGAATGCTATCGTTGTTAATATGACGATTTTTCTGAATATTAATCCTTTTTTTAATGGATGTGTTTTGAATAGAAGTATAAATTCCCCTTTTGAAAAAAGAAATAGCCTCCATGTTAACGAACAAATCTCTCCGTGCACTTTAAATATTGTATCTCTAAGGGGCATTTTATAACCTCATATGATGTAGTGAAATTTATAGTACGAAAAAATATCATGGTTTCAGGTCATAGCCTATATGTTATTATTACTTAGTAAGATTCCTCTGTCGTCTCAACTTAGGAGCACCTGCTTTGTGGATTTGTGATAGGGAAGGAAGGGGGTTCTCAAGATGATGCTGTTCTTTTTTTGGACGACTAGGGAAACGAACGGTTTCGCTACCATCTGATCCTTTGCCAGAGAATCCAGATTGTGTTGGTTTTTGACCACTGTTAAATTTGGCGCGTTTTTCAAACTCTGAGCGTGGAACATTGATACCCAGTACTTCATCATAGATATAGTTTTCTGCGATACGCTTGTCATGGTCAGCATCAGTGGTCTCTGGTTTCCTTCTGGCCCATACAAATCTCTCTTTGAAGAAGTCCACCACAAGTAAGGTAAATCGCTTAAACAGAGCATTTTGACGTGCCTTGACCTTCCTCTTTCTGGATCTAACAGGAGCACGGTTTATCGCTCTGAGGTTTTGAAGAGATGGGGTTTTCAATTTAGTGGATGCATTTGGTTCAGGAGCAACCAGAACAGGGGATTTCTTCCCTGCGGCACTAACTTTGCTGATCTTATTAGGATCACGATAAGATTTTACTGCTGGCCTTCTGTATGGTGCCGGTGCCGTCATAACCGGCGACTGTTTTTCTGTTACCGGGTAGTCATGAAGAATGATTTCTTCGGATTCAGCAAGATGTGTAATCGTAAAACTTCTGACATCAACGACGATCTCCAGTGGTAGCTCACTGAATGTGTTGTAGACCTTCTTCGCTTCCTCTATTTGCTGATCACGTTGAGCTTGTTCGGCAGCTCGTTGTTCCTGTGACTCGGAGTCATTCCACTTGGCACGATGAACACGCTGCATTGTCGGACGGTTAGTTTCTGTTGCCTTGGCAAGCCAGAATGCTTTTTCTTCTGAGCTGAATGCTTCTTCTGCTTGGGCAAGGGCATCAGCACATTGAGTTTTGAGAGAACGATGATCGATACGTTCTTCGCTTCCAGCAGCTTCAAGGTAGCTGTTTGAAATGGTGGCCCACGACTCACGCCACTGAACAACCATCTTCTTGTCATTCCAGCCCCTGTCTTTTTTACCAAAACCAGCAGCGGTGATAGTTTTCAGGGTCAACATAACATGTGCATGCGGGTTTTTACTCTCCAGATCATGAAATGCGATATCAGCAATCATTCCCTTATCAATAAAGTTCATCTGGCAGTATTCGGCAACTAATTTTTCTTGTCGTCATTGTTTAGTTCTACAGGAATAGCGACATCAAAATAACGGGCTGTTTGACCATTGTTCTGGCGTTCCACTCTCTCAACTTCATTCCATAGTGCTGATGAGCTTTCGATAATATGAGAAGTAGCGGAAACAGGGGCTAATATAATATGACCATGTAGATCTGTTCTGTGGCTGAAATCGAAAACCTGTCCAATGCGATCATCTGTAATACGTGTACGGGCATGGTAGGCAGCTTTCGCAACGGAAGTCATGCCTTCGCTTCGTTTCACAATTTTAAAATCCAGATGAAAAATCGCCATTACAAATATAACCTCAAATATAAATGCTGCTGTTAGTTTTTCGCCAGAAAAACTTCGGTGTTGACGTTGACCTAGGTTTTGCTTTTAGCCTGCGGCAGGCAACCGTCGGTAGACCCCACACGCTCACGAAGTGAGTGTATAGGTGGGCATTGTCTTTATAAAAAAAAGCCAATGTAAAAACTCCCCCTTAGTTAATTAATACGAAATATACTGATGGTTGTAAAATGATGCGTTAAATTAAACGACATAAACTGGATTAAAGGTGTAGGTTTTACGTCTGAAGGACAAAATAGTAAAGAAAAGGCCCGTCAGGGCAAAAGAAGTACTAATTGTTCCCGCCGTAAGGCGGGATAGCTGAATTTGATGGAAAAGTCAATAAAACAGAAAGTGTTATGTGTTGCACAATTCGTAGGTTGAGGTTAGAAAACAGAGTTTAAAATTGATAGGTGAAAATAAAATAACAAAAGTACAAAAATAAGTAACACGGAGAGTGCCGGATGTTTTTGGTTAGTGAACACTATCAAATGCGTTTCACTATTTTATTTATGTACGTTCCAAGTTTTTTCTTCTGACAAAACGGTGTAAATTTGACGTTATTTATCTTTGTGGTAATTAAAATAAGATATAACAATCTAAGGAGGTAGTATGGATAATGAAAGTAAAAGATCAAGAACAGAAAAAATATTAAAGCAAAAAGTGGCATTTGCTCAACTTGAACTTAACCGCCTTAAGTCAATGGAAAAATCAGAGCAAAAGAAAGTTGAAACAAGACTCAAGATTATTCTTGGGGCGGAAGTAGCTAAGGCTATGAATTGTGGCGTCGAACAGGTGGATAAAGAACTTGTTATGGGGATTTTACTTTCAGCGTCTGAGTTGAATGATATTGAAAGAATCAGATATATAAAAGCAGGGAGATGGTTTCTTGCTCAAATGGATGGAAGACAAAAATAAAAAAACAAATAAATTTTATGACAGGGGTTGATATCTAATAAATCTCTGTTATCTATATAAAAGAACAGAACGCTGAATGATCTTTTTATTAATACATATTTTTTCCTTTCAACTCATGCGTTCTGTTCCACACAATAATTGTTTAATCTTTATTTTGTTTTATCATTATTATCACTTTTCATGAGAAACGTTAGTCTTTTATGATTAAGTGATGATAGATAAGAAGTGATAGTAAATGTTGTTTTTAAGTCTCCAGAAGGGCAAAGAGAAATCTTTGCCTTTTCTAATGTAATCCACTCGTCGGGATAATTAACATAATATCATTGAACAGGGTTGTTTATTTATCTTCATCGTTTATATCTCTTTTTGCCATTAAAACAAAAAGGAGATGATGATGATTTTATTGAAAAAAAGAAAAAGTAAGAAAGGTTTCTCACTACTTGAATTATTACTTGTGTTAGGGATTGTTGCAGCATTAGTGGTTGCGGCTTTTATTGTGTATCCCAAGGTTCAGGCTTCACAAAGAGCGCAAGCGGAAAGTAATAACATTGCCACTATACAGGCAGGTGTTAAAGCACTCTATACGTCAGCATCCAGTTTTACCGGACTAACGAACACCGTTGCTGTTCAGGCAAAAATCTTCCCTGACAATATGTTGAGTGGAACAGGTAATACAGCAAAGCCCATTAACGCATTCAAAGGGAATGTCACGCTGGTGGCTGCAGCTACAGGACCATCATCAGCGGCTGGGTCTTCTTTTACCATTACCTACAGCAATGTGCCTGCAGCGGAGTGTGTGAAGATTGCAACCGCAGCAGCAGGGAATTTTTATATTGCTACGGTCGGAACGAAGGTGGTTAAATCTGCTGGCGGAATGCTTGATGTAGCAGTGACAGCAGCTGCTTGTAATAGCGCAACGAACAACACATTAGTATTCACTTCTATTTAAATAAATATATTTATTTCGTTGATACAGAAAAGGGTTGTATGGCTCTTTTCTTTTTGTAAATCAACGGAGCCAAACAGCATCATTCATTATAATCGTTTCATTTATGGGACAATGCTAAGTTTATAACATGATTGTCTTTTAGTTGACAAAAACACGAATAAACATAAAAGGTTTATATTTTTATCTATTGTGATAAGAATATGTCAGTATAAATTATATTGTAATGATTTTTGAAGTAGTGTAGATTGATTATGAACTAATAAAGACATGACAGGTGATACGGAGATGGCCTCAACAAAAAATATCTGGAGTTCATATTAGGACAGTTATCATCATTAGAAGAAATAACTTCACGCGCAATGATGGGGGAGTTCATTATTTACTATCTCGGAAAGATTGTTGGCGGTATCTATGATGATCGTTTTCTTATCAAACCCGTTCGTTCTGCAAAAGCTTATATGCCTGTCGTTTCATATGAGTTGCCTTATGAAGGGGCAAAGGAAATGCTGTTGGTGGATAACGTCGATGATAAAGAATTTTTAGCAGGATTACTTGATGCAATGTATGATGAACTGCCGTTGCCTAAAGCCAAAAAATAACAGAGGAATAGGACAGTACAAATATATACATACCCTAAAAGCCGTTCACTGAGAGTTCTATGGGTTTTAGAAGAGCTTCGCATATCTTATGAAACAATAAAGGTTGATCCGCTCGAGCCTAATCCAGCCATAAAATCACCACATCCGAGAGGAAAGGTTCCGTATCAGATTGATGGCAATAATCATCTATTGATGAGACATTAGCAATTTGTTGCTATCTTTGTGATAAATATAATGGAACAGCGCTTTATTCTTCTGACTTAAAGACTAGAGCTTCGATCGACAGGGCAATGAGTAGGACTGCTTCCAATAAACCTCAAGATGCCGTTTAAGAGCAACCTAACCAGCACAGCCCTTATCATGCCTCATGTCAAAAGAAGTTAGTCTTCTTCTCTGAACAGCGTCGTCTTACATTTAGCACAAAGAATTCTTCTGTGATTATCCCACACTTGTATCAAACCAACATCGCTGAATTTTTCATGACCACAACTGTAGCAGAATATTTTACTCATATTGTGCATTTTAATATATTCATCTTTAGTCGGAAGTTGTTTCCAGTAGCCTAACAGTCCGGGCATAATTTCTCCTTGAGCTGTGTTCTGAAATTAATATCTTCTATCTATTACATTAACCCAACTGATTTAGTAAGAAATTATGCTTTATCACATTTTGGAGTGTGTAAGCTACTACCATTGCATTTGTAGCACTGTTATCGATGATAATGCTTACAAGTAGCTTAGCTGTTGGCAATACAATACCCCGACCAATCATCCATCAGCGCCACCCGCTTAGGCCACAACGTCCCACGCTGATACGCTGCCTCAGCCTTATCTGCCAGCTGGTGCGCCAATGCATGTTCAATAACCTCACGTTGATAGTCCGTTGCTTCACCAGCCCACTCGCGGAAAGTAGAACGGAAGCCATGCTGCGTTAAGCCACTATGTCCCATTCGTTTCAATACAGCTAATAACGACATATCAGAAAGGGTTTCAGCGCGAGGGGCGGGGAATACATGATTGTTATCTTTCAATCGTGGTAAATCCTTTAACAGAGCAACAGCAGCATCAGATAGAGGAACCCGATGTTCTTTTGCTGCTTTCATACGACTGGCGGGAATAGTCCATGTTTTACCTTTCAGATCGATCTCTGACCACTCTGCGCCACGAACTTCACCAGATCGAGAAGCCGTCAGGATAGAAAACTCCAACGCACGGGCTGAGATTCCTTTACGTTTGCGCAATTCAGACATAAAAGAACTGATTTCTTCATAAGGTAATGACGCATGGTGTTTCTGATCTTGCACTTTGCTTGGTAAGGGGAGGAGGAGTTTAAGCATCCCTTTCCATGCTGCTGGGTTATCACCTTCAAAATACTCTTTAGCCTTTGCGTAATCGATGATGGCTTCAATACGACCACGAAGACGACTAGCCGTCTCATTCTTGGTTAACCAAATAGGTTCCAGTATTGCCAGAAGATCAACTTTAGTGATTTCACCAATCACTTTTTGCCCAATGAATGGGTAGGCATAGGTTTCCAGTGTAGATCGCCACTGTGCAACATGCTTTTTATTCTTTAGCTCGCTACTTTTGATTTCTATCACGGCATCAGCGCATTCACGAAATGTCTTTTGCTTACGTGCCAGAGCTTCTTGAGCCGCTTTTCGAGCGTGTTTTACTGCTAGGGATCAATGCCATTACGGATCTGCTTACGGAGTTCACGCGCCTTATCGCGCGCTTCTGACAACGAAATTTCGGGATAGGGACCTAATCCCATGTTGAGGCGGCGGGGAACTGTTTTACCCGCTTTATTGATGCGGGTCCCCATTACAATACGCAAGCCCCAAACTCGTGAGCGTCCGATAATCCGAAGATATAGGCCATCAGCGCCACCAACGTAATATTCTGCATCGGCCTTAAGTTTAGAAACAGCCAGTGCAGACTGTTCTTTAGCTTTCTTTGGCATAAGTAGTATTTCATCGTGGTGCATTGGATGGTGCATAAAATGACAGATTTTAGACTGTTCAGCAATACATTACCGAACACTAAATAATGGCAATATATTGTTTTATATCCAAAAAATAGCATTTATTTAGAGTTGGGCGGTTGTATACTGTTGGTATCTTTTCAATATTATGAAGCCTACTACCGGGCTTTTGGGTGTGAATTTTCCTGTCCTTGCTCGTTCAAAACTGGCGTGGTTTTTATCTTTCGAACATAAGCCAGAAGCTGGTTTTCTGTTTTATCGCCTAAGAAACGTTATTTCTCCCGGCTACTGCTTTCGTAATTCGAAACTCTTTTGACTTTAGTATCGTGAAATGTACATCCACTGTGCACCAGTTGTATGGCGCAGCGCAGACGTGTTGACCATTCTTGTAATCTGCTTCGTGTCGGTTTTGTTCACCTCAATAATCGTACCTGTCAGCACGATTCTTACTTCTCCTTGTACACAAAACAAAATTCGCTAAAGGTTGCCTTACTTTTTATTAAATGATATTAATTATCATTATCATTGACGAATAATTATAATAATAAGAATACCTGGGAAGGGTGTGAGCTTAACGAACAACCACTTTAAAGTTAGGCATTTATTAGGGAATGGGTATGAGAATTAACAAGATCCTCTGGCCGCTAACCGCGATCCTTGTAGGGTTGAATAGTCAAGTATCAGCAGCCAAATCCACCGATGATAGCGGCGAGACCATGGTGATAGAAGCTACTGCTGAGCAGGTACTAAAACAACAACCTGGCGTATCGATTATTACCAGCGAAGATATTAAAAAGAACCCTCCGGTCAACGACCTTTCCGATATTATTCGCAAGATGCCAGGGGTAAATCTGACCGGTAATAGTGCATCGGGTACACGCGGTAATAACCGGCAAATTGACATTCGTGGCATGGGGCCGGAAAACACCTTAATTTTGATTGATGGTGTACCAGTGACGTCGCGCAACTCTGTGCGCTATAGCTGGCGTGGGGAACGCGATACCCGCGGTGACACCAACTGGGTACCGCCGGAACAAGTCGAACGCATTGAGGTGATTCGCGGCCCTGCGGCGGCGCGCTACGGTTCGGGTGCTGCGGGTGGGGTGGTGAACATCATTACCAAACGTCCCACCAACGACTGGCATGGTTCCCTGTCGTTATACACCAATCAGCCGGAAAGCAGCGATGAAGGTGCCACGCGTCGTGCCAACTTTAATCTCAGCGGGCCGCTGGTCGGCGATGTGCTGACTATGCGCTTGTATGGCAATCTGAATAAAACCGATGCCGACAGTTGGGATATTAACTCCGCAGCCGGAACTAAAAATGCGGCCGGGCACGAAGGGGTACGTAATAAAGATATTAACGGTGTGGTATCGTGGAAATTAAATCCGCAGCAAATCCTTGATTTTGAGGCTGGATATAGCCGGCAGGGAAATATTTATGCTGGCGATACGCAAAACAGCTCTTCTAATGCGGTTACCGAAAACCTCGCCAAATCCGGGGAAGAGACGAATCGCCTGTACCGTCAGAATTACGGCATTACGCATAACGGTATTTGGGACTGGGGACAAAGCCGCTTTGGTGTCTATTACGAAAAAACCAATAATACCCGTATGGATGAAGGGTTATCCGGTGGTGGTGAAGGGCGCATTTCGGCGGATCAGAGGTTCACTACCAACCGTCTCAACTCCTGGCGAACCAGCGGGGAACTCAATATTCCGCTGAATTTGCTGGTTGATCAGACGGTTACCGTTGGTGCGGAGTGGAGCCGCGATAGACTCGAAGATCCTTCTTCTACTGGCTTAACGGTGAGCGATAGTAATATCGGTGGTATTTCTGGCTCGGCTGCGGAACGCAGCAGTAAAAACCATTCCCAAATCAGCGCGCTATATATTGAAGATAATATTGAGCCTGTTGCCGGCACGAATATTATTCCCGGCCTGCGCTTTGATTATCTCAACGATTCCGGCGGTAACTTCAGTCCCAGTCTGAACCTCTCGCAGGAATTAGGTGATTACTTCAAAGTCAAAGCGGGGATTGCGAGAACCTTCAAAGCACCAAACCTTTATCAATCCAGCGAAGGTTATCTGCTCTACTCGAAAGGCAATGGTTGCCCAAAAGATATTACGTCCGGCGGTTGTTATCTGATTGGTAATAAAGATCTCGATCCGGAAATCAGTATTAACAAAGAAATCGGTCTGGAGTTCGCCTGGGAAGATTACCACGCCAGCGTGACCTACTTCCGCAATGATTACCAGAATAAGATCGTGGCCGGGGATAATATTATTGGGCAATCCTCATCCGGCGCATATATCCTCCAGTGGCAGAATGGCGGGAAAGCGCTGGTTGACGGTATTGAAGCCAGCATGGCGATCCCACTGGTGAAAGATCGTCTGAGCTGGAATACCAATGCCACTTATATGATCACGTCGGAACAAAAAGATACCGGCAACCCGCTTTCGGTCATCCCGAAATATACTATTAATAACTCTTTAGACTGGACTATCACTCAGGCGTTCTCTGCCAGCGTTAACTGGACATTATACGGCAGACAAAAACCGCGTACCCATGCGGAATCGCGCAGTGAAGATACTGGTGGTCTGTCAGGCAAAGAGCTGGGGGCTTATTCACTGGTAGGTACCAACTTCAATTACGATATTAATAAAAATCTGCGTCTTAATGTCGGGGTTAGCAATATCTTCGATAAACAGATCTACCGCTCTTCCGAAGGGGCGAATACCTATAACGAGCCTGGCCGGGCTTATTATGCCGGTGTTACTGCGTCATTCTGATCGCATTGTTACAGTCATACTGCCCGCGTATTAGCGGGCAGTATTTAGCGACTGGATTAATGACAGCTTGGGGTGTTATCCGCATTTTCACCGCTGATATCCAACAGTGCGCTGCGGAAAGAGGCGTTGAACATTGGGCCGTGCCCTTGCCCCGGGAAGTCCCAAAAGGTGGCATTGACACCTTTATCTTTCAGTATGGCGAGAGTGGTATGAATTTTCGTCAGCACCCCGGCAGCATGCGTTTCCTGGTTATCGCCTGGCGCCGCTGACCCTTCCATTATCGTCAGGTGCTTAGCGCAGTTTTGTGAGGGCTTGATCGCCGTGATGCGGTCCAGCAGAGAATCGTTGCCTCTGCCCAATGACGGGCTGGCGCTGTAGTATGCCTGGAAGTAAGAGGATGTCAGCCAGGAATCCAGTACGAACAGTCCGCCGTAGGAGTGTCCCCACAGGCCACGACGCTGTCGATCGATATTTAATCCTTGCTCCGCTTTTGCCGCAATACGTGTTTCAAGTAACTGACGGAAGTCATTGCTACCGCCGCTCTTACGACCCTGGCGACCACTTCTGGCGTTTGTTTTGCCGTTTTCTGTCGCTGCCGGCGTATAGTCGTAGGCCCTGCCATTGAGATCGAAGGGGAGGTTGGTCTGATATCCGACGACCACTATCACCGGTGGTGATTTGTCTGTCAGCTGTTCGAGCAGTTCGTCATTCAGGCGATCCATCACTGCGTTGCCGTCGAGCATATATAAAACAGGGTAGCCTGACGCTGGCGCGGTTTTATTCGGTACTGCCGTCCATACGCGATAATGGCGGGTGCCATCGGCGGAGTCGAACTGGTTGATGCTAAAGCGGTAAAACGCGGAGCCTTTATCGGCGATATTTGGCCCCAGCGGTTGCATATCCGGCTTTGCAAAAGTGTGCGCGCTATAAATGAGAGTGAGGCAAGAAAGAAGAGAAAAAAGCGCCTTGCGTGGGCGTGTCGAACGATACTCGCGGGCATACATCTGATAATTATTCCTTTTCCGCAGGTGACATTTTATTTTTTCATGAGCACATACAGTTGCCTGAAAGTGCTCGCGGGTCAAGCTAACCCTGCAGTAAGCCGAGCCCGTCAATCAGCGCGCCGCGCCACCATGCATAATCGTGGCCGCCGGTATAAATTGCGCAATGGCTGTCAACGCCGGCGTCAAGCAACCGCTGATGGAGTTGCTGAACGTGCGGCACCGTCGAACCCTCCAGAGAGCCCACGCACAGGCGGATACGCACGCCCTGCGGCGGGGCAGAAAGCAGATGCTCGCTCACCCATGAAATATCGCTTTCGCTAAATAGGTTTGGCCGGCTGGCGCCATCTGGCGTCCACCACATTGACGGGGAGTGGCTGAGCGCAAGACCGAAGGTTTCCGGCGCGTGGCGCGCGGCCATCAGCGCGCTGACCCCGCCGAGGCTCTGCCCGGCCAGTACGGTGCGTGAACGATCTGCCCAACGCCGCTGCGGTTGTTCAGCACGGATCGCCGGTAGCAGATGTCTGGCGATATCTTTTATCAGTTCGCTGCGTCCGCCGAGTATTGCAGTCCGTTCGCACTCATCGATGTTATCGATGCCCAGCACGGCCACGGGAACGATACGCCCGTTATTGATGGCGGCATCAATTGCCGCGCATACGCCAAGGTGATCAAACCAGGTTTCGCCATCGGGCAGCACTACCAGGCCGAGAGGCTGTGTGTTATCAACATCAGGAAGATAGAGCCGAATCCGGCGGGATTGCCCGGCGACAATTCGTACTGAGGTAAGCAATTGCCCGGCGTGGGCGCTACCGCTCCATTCGGCCTGGGCGGGGGCCTTATCGAGCGCCAGAACAGATTCCTGCGCACTTCCCCGTACGTTGATGCCTGGCGTCTTGTTTAGTGGATCAGCCTGCCCGGCGAGGGCGGCAAAGCGACCTCCCAAATGAGCAATCGTCTCATTTGACGTACCGGGGGGAATTTCTACCAGCGAATAGGAGCCGCAGTAGCTTGCAGGCAAACGCAGCGTCAGAGTCCAGATACCCGTGTCGGGAATGGCGGTCATCAGCCCCTTTGCCACGTACTCTTTATCCGTCACCCGATTCAACCGCAGATAAACTCCCTGCAGTGGATGTCGGGCGTGCCACAGGAAGGTCACTTCACGCTCATCTTCCACGCCTTCAGCCGGCACAACCATCGGTATATTCAGCGACTCAGCTTCGCGCCAGAAACGAGAAGGGTTGGTAATGCGGCCCGCGGCCAGCTGGTTGCTCAGGCTGGCGATGGCAGAGGGAGAGGCAGACGGATGTTGTGGCATATTCAGCATTCTATCTCGTTAAAAAATTTGGATACCAGTATGGAAAACTCAAGCGGCTATTCCCGGAACAGCCGCTTGAGAGCGTGTTGATTAATGTCTTACGCGTGTAATAACTATCCCACGATATCCCCCGTGATGTCGCGTTGGCGATGTGGTTTATTACTGCCGACGCTGTCGTGCCATAAGCGGGTATAGAGGCCGCCCGCGGCTAACAGTTGTTCGTGGGTGCCGTATTCCACCAACTGGCCTTTATCGACAACGGCAATCAGGTCGCAGCGTTGCGCGGTGGTCAGACGGTGCGCCACAATCAGCGCCAGGCGCTTCCCGGTATGTGCTACCTCCGTTAACGAGGACATTAATCGCTCTTCGGACGTACGATCCAGACGCGACGTGGCTTCGTCGAGCAGCAGGATGTGAGCATTTGCCAGTTGGGCACGGGCCAGTGCAATCTGCTGGCGTTGACCCGCGGAAAGATCCGCGCCGCCGTTATTCACCGGCGTACGGAATCCTTGCGGCAGATTTTGCACGGTCTCAAACAGTCCCACACACCGTGAAGCGATCTCAACTTCGGCGTTAGTGCTGGAGGGTCGCGAATAACGAATATTTTCCGCGATATCTCCGCTAAACAGCACCACATCCTGATCGACCAGCCCAACCTGGCGACGGTAATCGGCAAGCGAGGCATCCTCAATTAGCTTCTCGCCGATGCGGATCCTGCCGCTGGTGGGGGAATATAACCCGGCGATCAGCTTAATCAGCGTCGACTTACCGGCACCGCTGCGACCGACGACCGCGACGACTGTTCCCTCGGGGATAGTCAGGGTAAGCGAGTTTAGCGCCGGTTCAGGGGTATCGGGATAGCTGAACGTTACCTCTTCAAGGTGCAGCGCGCCGGTGGCTGGCTGTGCGGAAGAGGGCTCGACGTTCTCTGTGCCTTCGGTCGTCAGCAGTTCATCAATATGTTTACTGCTGGCTGTCGCTTGTTGCCAGGCGTCGACTATTCCTGATAGCTGCTGCACTGGTCCATAGAATTGCCCCAATAGCAGGAAGAAGGCAGCCAGCACCCCGGCAGTTATCTCACCTTCGGCGACTCGTGACGCGCCAACCAGCAGAACGGCAGCATAGGAAGCCTCAGTACAGAAGGTCAGGAACGGGAAATAGACGGCAAGGTATTTTTGCGCACGCACGCGGGTAGCGCGGAAGCGGTCTGATAACGCGCGCAGACGGGCGGCCTCCTGCTCCTGCTGGCCGTGCGATTGCACGACGCGCAAGCCGGAGACTTTCTCCTGCAGGGTGCTATTTACTTTACCTATTTCCAGCCGCGCCTGTGCATAAGCGGGGGAGCTCAGGCGACGATAGAGCCAGGTCGCCAGTGCGACTACCGGCACTGCGCTTAATGCCGTCAGTGCCAGAAGCGGGTCGAGCCAGAACATAGCTGCGGCGATGGCAAACATTGTCACCAGGCTGGTGGCCGCACCGGCAAGGCCGTTTTGCAAAAAGCGGGCGAGAGAGTCGACATCAACGGTCATGCGGGTCAGGCGCGAATCGACATGTTTTTCATGCCAGGGCAAGCCAAGATGCAGCATATGACCGAAGCTACGTAAGCGCACCGTATGCTGGACCGACTCCGCAGCCCTGGCGGCGAAGACCGTCTGCAGCGAATAACAGCACCAGCTCACAACTACCAGACACAAGGCGAGCAGGGCGCAGAGGCCGATAGTCGACATGTCACCTGCGGCGACGCCCAAATCAATGCCGCGCTGCAGCAGTATCAGTACCCCGACGCCTGCCGCGGAATCGATCGCGATCAGAAGGGCTGCGATGACGAACATCCACGCCACCGGCTTCAACAGTGAGGTAACTTTGCGGCCTTTACCGGCTAACGCTTGCTGTACTGCATTCTCCGGTACGTGGGTCATACGGGCGACAAAGCTTTTGCCATCCCCCTCCAGCGCATCGTTTTGCTCTACAGGTATTGCCGGCCATAATTCGCTGTGCCCACCAGGGGAAGGCGCGAGGAAATCGCTGTCGCCGGTTATAAGGGAGCGGAAGGCCGGACAGCGCGCTTCAAGCTCCGCCTGGGTTCCAATATCCACCACACGGCCTTTATCCAGCACCACAATCCGGCTGGCTAACTGAAGCGTTGAGCGGCGTCGGGCAATCACCAGCAGCATATGTTCCTCGTCGGCATAGCGACCCAGAGCGGTATTGATCTCCGCTTCGGTCCCGGCGTCGACTGCCGATGTGGTGTCATCGAGGACCAACACCTCTGGCGCAGTTATTAACGCCCGGGCCAGTGCGATTCGCTGCCTCTGCCCGCCGGAAAGATTGGTCCCGCGTTCGGTTAGCCGGGTATCAAAGCCTTTTGGCAAGGCGTTGATAAAACTGCTGGCCCCCGCTGCCGTCGCCGCGCGACGAATATCTTCTATCGTTGCCTGCGGGTGACCGTAGGCGATATTTTCCGCCACCGTACCGGCAAACAGAAAAGCATCTTCAAACACGACGCCCACCCGGCGGCGAAGTGCCTCCAGCTTGAGGTCGCGAAGGTTCTGCCGACCTGAGCGGGTGTTAAGCCATATCTCTCCGACGCTGGGATCGTAAAAACGCGCCAGCAGCATCAGTAGTGTCGATTTTCCGGAACCCGATGCTCCCACCACCGCCACGGTTTCACCGGCATGCAGAGAAAAGGAGACATCGCTAAGGATGCGTCTGCCATTACCGTAGTCGAAGCTCATTTTTTCCAGCTCCAGACCGACAACCTGGCCGTTGACTGCCTCAGTCCCGTCCTCCATTTGTGAACGGGTGTCGATCAGGGCAAATACCCGCTCCACGGAAGCCTGGGTTCGCTGGGCAATGACCAGAAACGACGCCAGCACACGAGTCGGCCCGGTCAGCATCGCGAGGAAACTGGCAAACGCCACGAAGGTTCCGAGATCAATCCGTCCGTGCATGACTGACCAGCCGCCGTAGCATAGCAGGACGATTTGCCCAAGTACTGGAAGCGCCAGCATGGTGGCGCCTGGCATTGCTTGCGAGATGGCCGCGCCGATGCGAACACGTACTATCTGCCGTGACTGGCGGTCCAGCCAGCGCGTTTCACGAAGCTCCGCCACGCAGGATTTCACCACAGAGATCTGTGCCAGCACTTCGCGCATATGTTCGGTGAGATTCGCCAGCCGGTCCGAGGCCAGACCGGTTTGTGAGAACACTCGCCGGCGGGCGCGTAGCGCGGTGATGGCCAGGCATGCCAGTACGCAAACGACGATTAGCGTCATTGCTGGTGACATCCACAGCATTACTGCAATTCCGGCGATGTAATAGGTGAATACTGCCAGCGGTACCGGGCACATCTGCAACAGAGTATGCACCTGCTGCAGATCGCTGTTGGTCCGTGAAATCACCAGTCCGGTGCGCAGAGCGTCCTGACCCGCGCCATCCAGTTTCTGAATACTGTCGAAGGCCCGTCCCCGCAGGGTGTGCTGTACCCAGAGCGATAGCTCCCCGGCATAACCGCGGCGCACGTAGTTACCGATGAAATCAAAAAAGGCGATCAGCAGTAGCCCGCAGGCCAGCCACGGCAGGCGGGTAGGATTGCCTGCCAGCGCGTCGTTCACTGCTTGCCGCGTCAATAATGGCGTCAGCGCAGCCAGCAAAATGGTCGATACCGACGCCACTACCACGATGGTGCTAAGTTTCTTACGTTCCCAGCACACGCGACCAAGGCGAACTATCCAGGAGCGCGCAGGGGTGGGAGAGTGAGTCGCAGGCATTAAGCCTCCTCCGTCTGTAAAAAATACGATCCGGAACGGATCGAACTGCAAAAAAAAGAGCGCCAGCGCGTTCCGGTCTCGTATCGGTACGGGAGAGTAGATCCGGGATTTGTGCTGGCGCATTATCTTCATGACAGCGTGGTGGCTATCCTTTTTGCGCCATCGCGATCAGGCTTTTCGCCACCTCAGTCGGGCAGGCTTGCGCCGCCATTTCCGCCGCCACCTCTTCAGAGGCGGCACGAAGCGCACGATTTTCAAGGAAGGCATTGATCATGGCGCTCGACAGGCCGCCGTCGCCGGGGATGATCCCGCAGCCGCGATCGACTACGGCGCGGGCATTCACTGGGCGATCGGCGCCTTCACCGAATACGATTTGCGGAATCCCGGTGTGGAGCGCCGTCAGAGTGTTACCAGCGCCGCCATGATGAATAAATCCATCGGCGCCGTTGAGGAAGACACCCATTGGGATCCAGTCGACCAGGCGAACATTTGACGGCAGCGAGCGCAGATCGGATCGCGCATTGGGCGACAGATGCAGGATGATTTCGGCATCGACTTCACTGGCGGAATCCATCACCCAGGAGATCAGGTCAAGACCGTCAACCATCGGTTTGACGGTCCCGAGGCTGACCAGCAGACGTTTACGATCGGGCGTTCTCTCCCACCATTCTTCCCATACCGCGCCGCCGTTGTAGGGGACGTATTGCATAGGAATAACAGGCTCGCCGTCGTTTTGCAGAATGCTCATACTCGGCGGCGTTACGTCGATCCATGCCATATCACGCGGCGCGGCCTCGACCCCGTGTCGGCGATAGGCGTCTGCGAGCGATCGCGTCACGCCTTTGATATGCCAGGGAGTATGGCCGAAGCCGACGGTCTGCATCACGACCGGTATGTTGTATTTGGCGGCAATCAGCGGCCCGACGACCCCAAGTGGAGGGTAGACGATGAGATCGGGTCGCCAGTGTCCGGCGAACTCCACCAGGTGGTCGGCCATCTCTTCGCTGAAGAACGAGAAGTTGCCCATTTTGGTACCGATGTTACTTTCCTTTCGCTGCGCTTCACGGCGGCGATAGTCGGCTTCAGAATCAAAACCGGGAGCGGCGTCAAACACCACCAGCCCAGCCTCTGCCGCTTTCTGGGCGAATTTTCCTCCGCTGGCGATCAACACTTCGTGGCCGTTTACGCGAAAAGCCTGTGCCAGAGACAGCACCGGATACAGCAGCCCATAGAGAGGCGGGCCTACAAACAGAATACGCATGAGAAAATCCTTCTCCGCTTGACGAATTAAATCAGGAAGTCGACGCAGTCATGTGCCAGTCAGCAGGTCGTTAATTTTCGTTAAACCTGCTTTGCCAGATGCTGCACCATTTTTGAGTTTCTCCAGCGTTACGCACGGCCCTGCCGACGACTATTTCGCAGCAGGCTATTCCGTGACGTACGCTGGAGAATCGGGAACTCCGTGTCCCGACTTCCATTAACGCTTGAGCGCCTTTGTCCTGTTGAACAGTCAAAACAGCGCCGTGCTGCCACGACGCAGTGTTCTGACGCATTTGTGCTGTGTGAGACCGGTCAACGAATCTGGAGATGTCCTTGATTCCTTAGACACACGGTTTGCATCATCCTGACGGAGTCGCCTTCGTTGGTCGGTAAGTGGAAAAAACGTCGTTGTTCAGGCGATGTTTGTTCCCTTACAGCCTCTGTATACCTTGCCAGATAAACCACAAACGCAAATGCTAATGATAATCATTACTAATATCATTTGAAGATTGCAACAATAATTTAGATCATTGATGAAATGGGAAACGCTTATCGGAAAAATCGTAGGTGGGTTTGAGGAGAGGAGACTGGCACGAAGCGCTGACCCGCTGCGGCCTGAGAAGAGGCTGAAGCGGTTACCGGTAACCTCAATGGCTGGTATCAGGACATGACCTTTCGAGGCATCCGTTATTCAGGTGCAGTGGCATAATAATCTGGGTAGAAAACATCATAGGGTATCGCTAAAGATTTACCGTTGATCGTTCTTTGTATTTATGTAGACAATTGTTGTGATAATTGTTGCGTAATTGATAGTGGCAACCATTACTACTCATGTGAACGACCAGCCATTGGTTGGAAGATAATCATCTGTATCATTCCAACTTTTTCCTGTTGGGGGATTGAATGTTTCTTTACTACATACACTCTTGGTCGATAGCTACTATGCCACGTGAGTTACATCGTGCCGATTGTTGGTACTTGTTAAGACAAGATCTAAATAACTTCACTCTGCTGGGGTCGTTCAAAGACTCTGCGGCAGCACTTAAAAAATCCCATGAAGTAGTAAGCAATAGAGTTATTCAATGCCCGTTTTGCAGCGAATAATGACTACAGCGCGATGGATAAGGCGGGTAAGTCCCGCAAAAAGTAACGGTGACCACATAGCCTGCTCATTGAGTGGGCTTTTTAATGACGGGTTTCTGCTGTAGATGAATAAGCGACTTTATGGCAAAGCTTCGGCAAGTTATGTATGGCTCAATCAGGGCACGTTTCACCCTCTGCATTGATAGTTCTCTCGTAGAATGGAGGTTGTTATTCAGATAAGTGGATGTTAGTTAATAATTATTTATATTCGTTGTTCTGTTCATCTTAGTCGCTATATATCCGAAAAACCAATAATAAAAGGTTACTTAATTTTGCGTCTATACTCACTAAGCCTTACAGATGTTCATATTCATTGATATGTAACATGCCAGTAAGACGTTGAGTGTTTGACTGATTTACCATCAAACTTTTGGCTGAATATCCTCACGAGGGAAATACAACTATGTCATTTGTAAAAACTAAAGATGGTGTAAACATTTTTTATAAAGACTGGGGAGCAAAAGAAGCTCAACCGATAGTATTTCATCATGGCTGGCCATTGAGTGCGGATGACTGGGATAACCAGATGTTATTCTTTCTGAATCAAGGCTATCGTGTTATTGCAATTGATCGTCGTGGCCATGGGCGCTCAGACCAGGTTAGCGAAGGTCATGATATGGACCACTATGCTGCAGACGTTTCTGCCGTTGTGGAGCATCTGGATCTTCGTAACGCTGTGCATGTTGGTCACTCCACTGGAGGCGGTCAGGTGGCTCGATATGTTGCCCAATATGGACAACCGCAAGGGCGTGTCGCGAAAGCCGTGCTGATAAGCGCTGTGCCGCCACTTATGGTAAAAACTGAAGATAACCCTGGTGGGACGCCAGTCAGCGTTTTCGATGAGTTCCGTCAGGCTCTTGCCGCAAATCGCGCTCAGTTCTATCTTGACGTGGCGTCCGGGCCCTTTTATGGGTTCAACCGGGAGGGTGTTGAGGCTTCAGATGGAACCATCCAAAACTGGTGGCGACAGGGCATGATGGGGAGCGCAAAAGCACACTATGAGGGTATTAAAGCATTTTCTGAAACCGATCAGACTGATGATTTGAAATCCATTACGGTGCCTGTTTTGGTCATGCAGGGAGATGATGACCAGGTTGTCCCTTATAAAAATGCCGCACTTTTACAGGATCAATTGCTCGTTAATAGCATTCTGAAAATATATCCGGGTTATCCACATGGTATGCATACCTCTCATGCAGATGTAATTAATAAAGATCTGCTGCAATTTATTCAGTCCTGAAAATGTTCTGAAGCTGGGGTTATTTTTTTCTCGGCTTCAGAATATGCATGGTATTTTCATGTTGCGCTTTAATTTTTAGCTATGCATGTTATGCACTAATTAGTGCTGAAATTAGTCATCGATTTTGCTATGTTACGTGGCAGATATACGAGTAAATCCTGAAAATAAGAATGCTATCAGCCAAATACGTAATATGAAAATATAAGGAACTGAAATGGCGACAATAAAGGATGTTGCATTGCTGGCGAAAGTCTCAACAGCAACAGTTTCACGTGTTATCAATCAAACCGCATGGGTCGAACCCGTCACGCGTGAGCGTGTGGAAAAGGCCATGCGTGAACTCAATTACCACCGTAATGCCGCAGCGATTGCACTGGCCAAACGTAGTGGTGACATGCTTGGATTATTAACCGGTAATCTTGCTGATCCCTTTTTCGCTCGCCTTGCGCGTGGTGTGGAGGAAGTTTCACGCAAACAGCAATTTCGTCTGATGGTTTGCAGCGGTGGTCATGATGAAGGAATGGAAAAAGCCGGGCTTGATTTTCTAATTAATCAGGGGTGTGAGGCTATTGTGGTGCATGCCAGTAGATTGTCCGAGAAAGAGCTCCTTCGTTATGCGGCTCATTTCCCGGCGATGGTGATCGTGAACCGTTATATTGCCGGGATGGCCAATCGTTGTGTATGGCTTGAAAATTGTAATGCCGCTAAAACAGCAACACTTCATTTACTGGAAAAAGGGCATCGTTGTATTGCCTGTGTGACAACTGATTTGCCGATTATCGATCGCCGCGAGCGTCTGGAAGGATATCGCCAGGCGATGGCTGAATATGGCATTACCCCGGAAAAAAACTGGGTGATTAGCGTACCTTTTAACGAAGAAGGGGGGGAGCGCGCAGCGCATCAGCTTCTTAACTGCAATATACCTTTCACCGCAGCGGTGACGTTTAACGATGTGATGGCAGCGGGTATCATGCGCATCCTTCATCAGAAAGGGATTAATCTGCCACGTCAGCTTTCTATTGTCGGGTTCGATGATGTGGTAATGGCGCGTTATCTCTATCCGGCACTCACAACGATGCACTACCCGGTTGAGCGCATGGCGCGCTGTGCTTCGCAACTGGCGATACAACTTTTCAAGGGCGCAACTCAGCAGCCCAGCATCAACAAGTTCACTGCAGAACTGGTGATCCGGGATTCTGTTCTTCCTCTCCAGGTCAATGACTAAGCCGTCAAGGATTTCAATTGTGATCTGGTTCAAATTTAGTTATCTCATGTAATCGCTTACATGAAGGCGAATGGACGATCACATCAGGGAAAAGGGGGCTCCTCTACTCTTGAGCGACCTTACAGACAGGAGATCCATTTATGAATGCCTCTCAAAATCAGAAAAAAACACTCTCATTTGGTTTAGCGCTGATACCCATTGCAGCCATGCTGCTATTGCTGATCATTGGTTACGGCATCATGGGATTACGCATTGAACCCCTGCTGCTCTGTTCTGCTGCTGTAGCCGCAGGTATTGCATGGTGGCAGGGCTATACCTGGGAAGACATCATCAGTTCGGTGGTTGATAAACTCGCTAAAGCGATGCCGGTCATCATGATTTTGATCTGCGTTGGCGGGCTAATCGGAACATGGATGTTCAGTGGAACCATACCCTATATGGTGTACTGGGGACTTAAATTAATAAGCCCTGAATACATTCTGATCGCCGCATTCTTTTTGACCAGTGTGGTGTCCGTATGTACCGGAACATCATGGGGTTCAGCAGGAACGGTGGGGGTTGCGCTCATGGGCGTAGCTGCGGGACTGGATGTGTCTCTTGCCGCAGCGGCAGGAGCTGTTGTTTCTGGTGCTTACTTTGGCGATAAAATATCGCCTCTGTCTGATTCCACCAACTTTGCTGCGATTGTCGCTGATACGACTCTGTTCGAACATATTCAGCATCTGTTGTGGACAACTATCCCTTGTTTCCTGCTTGCCGCTGTGGTTTATCTGATTGCCGGCCATAGCAGTATGCTCGGTGAGGTCGCTACGCCACAGCGCGTCACCGATATCGTGAACTCCCTTGAGACTTTATATCACTTTAATATCGTTCTGATTTTGCCACCTGTCATTGTTTTATACGGGGCGATTCGCAAGAAACCTGTTATTCCTTTGATGCTGAGCGCATGCGTGCTGGCTCTGATTCTGGGTGTGATGATGCAGGGACTGAGCATCAAGCAAGGACTGGATGCCTTTATTGATGGATTCAAAATCGAGATGTTCCCGACCGGAGCTGAAGGGATCATTGCTGATGTCCCACGCCTACTGAATCGTGGTGGCATGTTCTCAATGATGAGCACTATCCTTCTTGTCTTTTGTGCCTTTTCTTTTGCCGGCGCCTTAACACTGACGGGGGCGCTCAACATCATTATCAACCGATTACTGACGATTATTCATAGTGTTGGTCAACTGATCGCCGCGACCATAGCAACCACTATTCTGGTTACAGGGGCAACCAGCGACGGCAAACTGGCGCTTCTGGTTCCCGCTGAACTGTTCAAAGATGCCTACCGGCGCATGGGGCTGGATACCAAAAACCTTTCAAGGACAATTGAAGACGCAGGAACCGTCATTGAGCCTCTGTTGCCATGGACATCTGCAGGGGTATATATGGCCACTACATTAGGTGTCAGTACGCTGGATTTGCTGCCCTGGGCTGTGCAGTGCTATTCAGCCATCTTTTTTGCTTTGATTTATGGCTTCACTGGAATCGGTATTGCCAGGCTATCCCCCATGCCTGGAAAAGAGAAGACGACTGTGGCTGCAGAATAGGAAGGGACAATAATGGATTTTAATAAGATTATCGATCGCCACAATACAGGCTCGCTGAAATGGGATTTTATTGCGCGCTATTTTGGCGAGGATACAAATGAACTGTTGCCGATGTGGGTTTCTGATTTTGACTTTACCTGCCCGGAAGCAGTTCAGCATGCTTTATCCCAAAGAATTGAACACGGTATTTTCGGTTACAGTGAACGCCCGCAAACGTACTATGATTCCCTCATTTCATGGTTCTCGACACGGCACCAACTGAAGCTGCAGCAAGAATGGATCTGCAGTATTGAAGGCGTGGTTCCTGGGTTATCTTTACTGGTGCAAATGCTGAGTCATCCTGGGGAAGGGGTGGTGGTTCAGGGGCCTTATTATGGTTCATTTTCCAAAATAATATCTCTAAATGGCAGGCGGTTACTGGAGAATCCGTTACATGAGGATGCGGAAACGGGTTACAAAATGGATCTCATTCACCTGGAAATGTTATTCCGTACTGAACGCCCTCCATTGATGATTTTGTGTAATCCTCATAACCCTACCGGGCGTTGTTGGTCTGCCCAGGAACTGGAGCAACTACTCCAGTTGTGTGAGACCTATAATGTCACGTTACTCTCGGATGAAATATGGGCCGATCTGTTACTTCCTGGGGAACGATTCACCTCGGTTTTACATCTGGGAGAACGCTGGCATTCGCGAGTGATATCTGCAACTTCCGCCAGTAAGACGTTTGGTTTATCAACTTTACGCATAGCAAACTTTCTCATCCCGGCCCAGGGATTACGCGAACAATTTTTACGCCGTCTGGATGCTCATGGACTGGATGTTTTCAATGCGCTTTCTATCGAGGCGAGTACTGCAGCCTGGCAACATGGTGCTCGCTGGCTGGACGAGTTACTGGGTTATCTGGCAGAAAATCGCCGATGGTTTGTTACACAGGTTAATGAATATCTCCCATGGGCACGTATTGTCCCCGCCCAGGGTACTTATCTGCTGTGGATAGATTGCAAAGAACTGGGACTGGATGATGAACAGCTCAAATGGGTAATGGTTGATGTTGCAGGCATTGCACCGTCTATGGGCAATGGCTTTGGGTCGGCCGGCAACGGTTTTATCCGCCTGAACCTGGGGTGTCCACGCGCATATCTCGAAAAAGCGCTAGAGGGGTTGAAGCGTATTGCATACATGCCTTCAAAGAAAGGGCATCCCATCCGTTAATCCAGAATGATAATGCTTTTATTCTTCTGCATACCCGTTGAAGTCTTTAACGTAAGGCCTGGCGGGGACTCTCGATATTGAGTCTGTATATACCGGCAAGGGGGAAGATAATCTCCCTTGCCGATAAAGCCCCGTTTTTATTACCCACTGATTTTCACCCTTTAATAGCCTCAGCCGTTGAACTTCGTCGCCCTTAGGCGATAGATACCCGTTTTAATAACAGAAGTTACAGCACCTCGGATGCATTTTCTGATTGCTATTGTGGCTTCATTTTATGAGTTAGTGACGGGTAGAACATTACGAATTTTGATTGTTGGCGGTTGTGGTATTGATTGCTTTTATGGCCTGAGTTTTACGCCACGTCATTTATTGTTTATTAACGTTTGCCCTTACACTTTCTGTTGTTTAGTGGAAAATCTTTTTCATAAAAAATACGTATTGTTTTATTTTCATTGATTTCCATCATTATTGATTCTCTTCATTGTAAAAATTCCATTGTTTTTCACTCCCTCGGAATATGTTACCAGCGCTGAAGCAATCCGCAGGCAGAATATCCTGATTTGCAGTGTAATTATCTATTAACAATTAGCAGAAAATTCTTATTTTTTACTAGGAAATAGATCTTCGATCTGTAAATTTGATCAAAGATCATATATTGCTCTATTATGCGTATGAAAATGACATGTACTACAAATACTACACAGCAATATAAAGAGGGATGAACTTATGGCTGACAGCTTTCAGAGTGAGGTGCCTAAGGCACGTATCAATTTAAAACTTGATCTGCATACCGGTGGGGCGAGCAAGAAAACTGAGTTGCCGTTGAAATTACTGGTTACGGGTGATTTCAGTAATGGTCAGGAGTCTGCGCCGTTATCCGAGCGCGAAAAAGTGAATGTTACTAAAAATAATTTCGACGCTATTCTTTCCGAATATTCCCCAAAAGTGAATCTTACCGTTAAAAATACGCTTGCCGATGACGGTAGCGAGGACAATATTAAACTGACGTTCCAGAGTATGAAAGATTTCACCCCGGAACAGGTTGCCAGACAAATTCCACAGCTGAAGGCAATGCTTTCTATGCGTAATTTGCTTCGTGATTTAAAAGCCAATCTGCTGGATAACCAGACCTTCCGAAAGGAGCTGGAAAAAATTCTGCTGGACCCCGCATTAAGCGCAGAACTGCGCAGCGAACTCTCATCCCTGGCACCAAAACAGCCGTAACCATCACAAAGAAATAACGGATTAACCAAGGAATGCTCATGTCTGTACAAAATGAAAAGACTGCTGGTGGCGAAAGCGTTGTACTGGAACGCCCTTTAGCCGGTGGGGTTTATGCGTCTCTGTTTGAAAAAATAAATCTGAATCCGGTCTCAGAATTGAGCGCGTTGGATATCTGGCAAGATTCGCAGGCGATGTCCGATGCCACTGCTGATGAACGTCTGACTGCCGGGATGCAGGTATTTCTGGAGTGTCTGACAAAATCAGGTTCAAAAGTCGAGAAATTAGACAAGAATCTGATCGACCACCATATTGCAGAACTGGATTACCAGATTAGCCGCCAGCTGGATGCGGTGATGCACCATGAAGAGTTTCAGCGAACGGAAAGTACCTGGCGGGGATTAAAGTCGCTGGTGGATAAAACCGATTTTCGCAGGAACGTGAAAATTGAGTTGCTGGATATGTCCAAAGAGGATCTGCGGCAGGACTTTGAAGACAGCCCGGAAATTATTCAGAGTGGACTGTATAAACATACCTACATCGATGAGTATGACACTCCCGGCGGAGAACCGATTGCAGCGCTGATTTCTGCCTATGAGTTTGATGCATCCGCGCAGGACATCGCATTACTGCGTAATATTTCAAAAGTGTCCGCTGCTGCGCATATGCCGTTTATCGGCTCCGCTGGCCCGAAATTCTTCCTTAAAGACTCGATGGAGGAAGTCGCGGCGATTAAAGATATCGGCAACTACTTTGACCGCGCTGAGTACATCAAATGGAAATCTTTCCGCGATACTGATGACTCACGTTACATCGGACTGGTGATGCCGCGTGTACTGGGACGTCTGCCTTATGGCCCGGATACTGTACCGGTACGTAGCTTCAACTACGTGGAAGAAGTCAAAGGCCCGGATCACAACAAATACCTGTGGACCAACGCCTCCTTTGCTTTTGCCGCCAATATGGTGCGCAGTTTCATCAACAACGGATGGTGCGTACAGATCCGTGGCCCGCAGGCCGGTGGTGCGGTTCAGGATCTGCCAATCCATCTGTACGATCTCGGTACCGGTAATCAGGTGAAAATCCCGAGTGAGGTGATGATTCCGGAAACCCGCGAATTTGAATTCGCCAACCTGGGATTCATTCCTCTCAGCTACTACAAGAACCGCGATTATGCGTGTTTCTTCAGCGCAAACTCGACTCAGAAACCGGCGCTGTACGATACCGCAGATGCGACGGCAAACAGCCGCATCAATGCGCGCCTGCCCTATATCTTCCTGTTGTCACGTATTGCCCACTACCTGAAGTTGATCCAGCGAGAAAATATCGGTACCACCAAGGACCGTCGTCTGCTGGAGCTGGAACTCAACACCTGGGTACGTAGCCTGGTCACTGAGATGACCGATCCGGGTGACGAACTACAGGCGTCACATCCACTGCGTGATGCCAAAGTTGTGGTTGAGGATATCGAAGATAACCCGGGCTTCTTCCGCGTGAAACTGTACGCCATCCCACACTTCCAGGTGGAAGGTATGGACGTCAACCTGTCACTGGTTTCCCAGATGCCGAAGGCGAAATCGTAACCTAAGGCAGGAAGCCGATGAAAACGGAACAACCGTTATGGGGCAGGGGCCAGATGGTCTCTCCCCAACACTTCCAGCAACAGGCCGCGTATGCGGCCTGGTCAGTGGAATGCATCGCCCGCCTGGGCCTGGCTCATCCCTGGGGAATGATTAATGCCACTTTTGAACCGGATGCGCTGAAGCTGGGTCGCCTGCAGGCACGTCATCTGCACATCCGTTTCCCGGACGGAACGCTTATCGATACAGACAATGCTGACGCCCTGCCTCCGGCGCTGTCGCTTGAGAGCGAATCGCATGACGTGGTGGTGGAGTTGGCACTCCCGCTGCTGCGGGCGAACGGCGGCAATTGCTTGAAACCCGATGAAGTGGCTGAGCGCCCGGTACGTTTTCGCCAGCGCTGGCGGGATATCCGCAACACTTTTGGGGAAGACACACGACAGATCGCCGTAATGCAACCGGAACTGACGCTGAGGTTTGCTCATCAGAACAACAGCGATTACCTGACCTGTCCGGTCGCTCGTCTGCAGCAGGACTCTCAGGGGACCTGGGAACTTGATGAGACGTTTCTTCCTCCGCTGCTGACCATTCAGGGCAGCCGCTGGCTGGTGACACAACTGGAACAACTGATGATGCAACTGCGTGCTCGTCTGAGCCGCCTGATGGCCATGCGTCGTGAAAGTAACGAGCGGATGGCTGATTTTGCGGTGGCCGATGTGTCCCTGTTCTGGCTGCTCAATGCCCTGAACAGTGCAGAGCCTGTGCTGGGACAGTTTCAGCGCAATCCGCAAAGTCCGCCTGAACGTCTGTATCCGGAACTCACTCGTCTGGCGGGTAGCTTGCTGACGTTCTCGCTGGAACATCAGGTGAGTGCCATTCCAGTCTGGCAGCATGAACAACTGAATACCGTTTTCCCGCCGCTGTTTGACTTACTGGGCGATCTGCTTGAAGCCAGTCTGCCATCGCGGGTGGTCTCGCTTGAGCTGGACTATGACGCACGTCTCCACTTCTGGCAGGCCCGTCTGCATGATCCACGTCTGCGCGAAGGGGCTGATTACTACCTCTCCGTGCGCTCACCGATGCCGGTGGCGCAATTGCAGGAGCAGTTCCCACGCCAGTGCAAAGTGGGCAGCCCGGATCATGTCCGGAGCATTGTTAACTCTTCCCGGGTGGGGGTTCCACTGATGCCGTTGCGACATGTCCCGGCTGCCATTCCGTTGCGCTTGGAAAACCAGTATTTCAGCCTTGATGTCTCTCATCCTCTGGCCACAGAAATGCTCCAGAGCGGCACCTGTATGTTTTACGTTCCGGGGATGCTCGGCGAGCCTGAACTTGAACTCTTTGCGGTACTGAGAACATGAGTGAGCGTAAACGCGGCACCGCCGCGTCCATTGATATTGATGCCCTGTTACAGGACACCTGGCTGCAGGTGATCAGCCTGCGTCACGGCCCAAAATTCCAGGATGGGGAAGGGCGTAAGCTGTGGGAGCGTTGTATCGCCGATGTCGAGCGAGTGCAGAGTGAGCTAAAAGCGAGCGAACTCGATGAGATCAGTTGCCAGCATATTCTCACCGCGCAGTGTGCGCTGCTTGATGAAGCAGTCAAAGGTCGCGGTGTAGACGACGACGCCTGTGTGCAGTGGTATGACATTCCCCTGCAGGGACATTTTCTGGGCACGATGGATGCCGGTGACACTTTATGTGACCGGATGCGCGATGTGCTGCGCGAAACGGCACCCGAGCATGTCGTTGTGACCTGCTTCCAGCGAATAATGATGCTGGGATTCCTCGGCAGTTTCCGCTCATTAAATGATCCTGAGCGCCAGAAACTCGTCAGCGCACTCAATGAGCATGTCAGGCCCTTCAGCTATCCACAAAACCATCCTGTTCTGGCGGAAAGTCGTTCCGGGTCAGGGATAGGCGACTGGCTGTCGTCGTGGCCTGTGCGTATTGGCCTGAGTGTGATTGTGGTCGCGGCCTTGTGGTGGGGGCTGAGTCACTGGCTCGATCAGATGCTTCTGACGCTGTTGCCGGGAGCCGTGAAATGAGTCCTGCACAACAGCGTGGACTTGCGTTGTGGGCCGCTCTGCTAAGTACGGTGGTCAGCCTGAGCTTTCTGCCCGTTTCCCGGCTGGTTTCTGTTCTCGTTTTGCTGGCTGCTCTGGGGCTTATTGCCGCACTCTGGTACGTCGCGAGCCGTCGTGCTGAACACGATATTACGCTGCGCCTGGATGACCTCCCGGAAGCCACATACCACCAGCCTGTCGTACTGGTCTGTGGCGATCTGCCGCTGACCTGGCCGCATCTTTCACAGGTGCTGACTGTCACGCAGGGCTGCTGGATCCGTGTAGAGGATTTTCAGGATCTGGAGCAGGTTGCCCGCCAGGTGCTTTGGCTGCGACCGGACTGGGGCCGACAGTTGTCGGTGATGGTCAGTGTCTGTCCGCAGAAACACGCTGACAGCGAAGCGTTGACCAGTCGTCTGCTGGCTCTGCGTTGGCAAATAAGCCAGTTGCGTAAGGAGACCGGGCATTCTGTGCCACTGGTTCTGAATGGTCAGGTCGGCAGTGCGATGACAAGTGACATGCTCTGGCAAGCGGCAATCCCTGGCGAAGGCGTGAGGGTCTGGCGTGAATCTACCGCGCCCTGTTCGATTGCCGCGTGGGTCACCACTGGCGGAGCACCTGCGATGCAACAGCAAGTGCTGATGAACAGCCTGATGAGCTGGTTTCATCAGCATGTCAAAGCGGTTTTTATGGATGAGAATCCTGATGTTCCGGCCATTGCGCCCACGGCGGTGCTGTGGGGGATGGGACCTATTCTTGCTGGTAGCCTGGCGTCTTCGTCGTGGACCGCGTGGTTGTCCCGTCACACCGCTATGCAGCATGTGGCTGGCTGGCAACCGGTAGGAACTGACAGTACGGTGATAGCGCCGTTTCCGGATTTCGTTCTGCCTTTGTTGCCAGAAGGACGGGGCTTAACCCCGCGGGGGCGAACCTGGCGCTGTGCGCTCGGGATCTTTACCCTGGCCGCTATTGCGGCGCTGCTCAGCAGCGGCTGGAACAATCGTCAATTGCTGCACCGCGTGAGCTTCGATATTGCTCGTTATTACCGTATCCCGATGGATGATTACGGTCTGAAAGCCGACGCCGTCGCGGTTCTGCGTGAGGATGCCGCACAACTGGATGACTGGACTCGTAATGGTGTACCGGCCCGGATGGGGCTGGGGTTGTATCAGGGTGAACGCCTGCGCCTTACGGTGCTGGATGCTATCCGCTCTTACGTTCCGCCGCCGCCGCCCAAACCTCAGCCGAAGCCAAAACCTGCACCGAAAATTGTGCGCCTCGACAGTATGTCGCTGTTCGACTCCGGCAAGTTCGTACTGAAGGCAGGCTCCACCAAAATGCTGATTAACTCCCTGGTGGGCATCAAAGCCAAACCGGGCTGGCTGATCGTCGTCGCCGGACACACTGACAATACCGGCAACCCACAACTGAACCAGACGCTTTCACAGAAACGTGCCGAAGCGGTACGCGACTGGATGCGTGACACCGGTGACGTGCCGGAAAGCTGTTTTGCGGTCCAGGGTTATGGCGCAAGCCGTCCTGTCGCAACTAATGACACGCCGGAAGGGCGCACGCTCAACCGCCGTGTCGAAATCAGTCTGGTCCCGCAGGCCAATGCCTGCCGGATACCAGGCAAACACCCGGCGCCATCGCAGGATGATGGCGCATCACAATTAAATGGAGAGTAATTCCATGGCAATTCCTGTTTATCTTTGGCTGAAGGACGACGGCGGCGCGGACATCAAAGGGTCTGTGGACGTTCAGGATCGTGAAGGCAGCATCGAAGTGGTGGCACAGGAGCATAACCTGTATATCCCGACCGACAACAATACCGGCAAGCTGACTGGCACCCGTATTCACACGCCGTTCTTGTTTACCAAGGAAATCGACTCCTCCAGCCCGTACCTGTACAAAGCGGTGACTACTGGCCAGACCCTGAAATCTGCGGAATTTAAGTGGTACAAGATCAACGACGCGGGCCAGGAAGTGGAGTACTTCAACACCAAACTTGAAAACGTGAAAGTGGTGAAAGTGAATCCGGTGATGCACGACATCAAGGATCCTTCTTACGAGAAGCACAACCACCTCGAAGCCATTGAGTTGCGTTACGAGAAAATCACCTGGACCTACAAAGACGGCAACATCATTCATTCCGATTCATGGAATGAGCGCGCCACCGCGTAAGTTACTCGTCATATTTCGCGCTGTAGCGGCGTTGGCGGCGTTCATGCACCCCGGTCACTTACTTATGTAAGCTCCCGGGGCTGCACTCGCTTGCCGCCTTGCTACGGCACGAACTATTTAGAGTAACAGCCTGACGGGCAGCCCATTCTGCCCGCTTTTTCTTCTTTGCTGAATGTCTGCAACGAGCGGGCTTTCAGCAAAGAACCCACAATCTGCCAGCCGACCGTATGCGCTTTGGTCCCCTTAACGGGAAACAGCGAGGGGCGGTAGCGTGTCCAGGAACCGACAAAGAGAGAGAGTCATGGAAAATCCAGCCATCCTGCTGCGACGTCTGAACCCTTACTGTGCCCGTGCGATGGAAGGGGCGGCTTCGCTCTGTCAGATCCGCGCCCATGCAGAAATTCTGCCGGAGCACTGGCTGCTGAAGCTGCTGGAGCAGGGCGAAGGCGACCTCACCGTACTGGCGCGCCGTTACGAATGGGATATGGATGCGCTATGGCAGGATTTGCTCGGCTGGCTGGAGAAACAGCCCCGTTCGGTACGTAGCCGCCCGCAACTCTCGGCAAGTATCCAGACACTGCTGCAGGAAGCCTGGCTGCTGGCATCACTGGCCGGGGAAGAACACATCCGCAGCATCCATTTGTTGATGGCGCTGGTTGATAAACCCAAACTGGTTCGTTGTGATGGCCTGTGGCCGCTGCTGACGCTGGGGCAAAGCCAGATGGAACGTCTGCGTCCGCTGCTGGATGCACAATCAGACGAACGTCCGGACGTGCAGCTTGAAGCCGAACTGGCGCA
This sequence comes from Citrobacter sp. Cm046, assembly GCF_030333065.1. Classification (NCBI taxonomy): domain Bacteria; kingdom Pseudomonadati; phylum Pseudomonadota; class Gammaproteobacteria; order Enterobacterales; family Enterobacteriaceae; genus Citrobacter; species Citrobacter sp. Cm046. The sequence goes on from NZ_JAOWGP010000034.1 coordinate 285,489, forward strand.
GAGTCACGGCGGCGAGGTGGAATTTGCTGGTCGCCCGGTTGGGGCAGATCTGAAAGAAGGCGAACTCAATCCGGCCTTGCAGAACGCGCTGGACAAATTCACCCTCGATGTCACCGCCAAAGCGAAGGAAGGCAAAATCGATCCGGTGTTTGGCCGTGATACGGAAATTCGCCAGATGGTGGATATTCTCTCGCGTCGTCGTAAGAACAACCCGATCCTGGTCGGTGACCCGGGTGTCGGTAAAACCGCGCTGGTGGAAGGCCTGGCGCTGCGCATTGCCGAAGGGAATGTGCCGACATCGCTCAAACCGGTTATCCTGCGGACCCTCGACCTTGGTCTGTTGCAGGCGGGGGCGGGCGTGAAGGGGGAATTTGAACAGCGTCTTAAAAACGTCATCGATGCCGTACAGCAGTCACCGGTGCCTATTCTGCTGTTTATTGACGAAGCGCACACCATCATCGGGGCCGGTAATCAGGCCGGTGGCGCTGATGCAGCCAACCTGCTGAAACCGGCTCTGGCGCGTGGTGAGTTGCGTACTATTGCCGCCACCACCTGGAGCGAATATAAGCAGTACTTTGAGCGTGATGCGGCACTGGAGCGCCGCTTCCAGATGGTGAAAGTCGATGAGCCGGACGACGACACTGCGTGTCTGATGCTGCGTGGCCTGAAATCCCGCTATGCAGAACACCATAACGTACACATTACCGACGACGCGGTCCGAGCCGCCGTCACGCTGTCGCGTCGCTATCTGACGGGACGTCAGTTGCCGGACAAAGCGGTTGACCTGCTGGACACAGCAGCCGCTCGCGTGCGCATGAGCCTTGATACAGTCCCTGAAGCCATTGTGCGCCTGAAAGCCCGTCTGACGGCGCTGGAATTTGAAGAGCAGGCGCTGCTGGAGGATATTGCGGCCGGTTGCAACCGGCATGGCGATCGTCTGAGTGTTATAGAGCAGCAGCGTACGGAACTGGAAAACCGACTTCAGGAGCAGGAAAGCCGCTTCAGCAAAGAACAAACGCTGGCGCAACAGTTATTAGTCAGTCGTCAGGACATCAGCAATCAGGCTGAAATGCTTGCGCTTCAACAGCAACTGGAGCAGGAACAGCAGGGGGATGTGCTGGTGCAGGTGGATGTCGACACCCGCACGGTCGCCAACGTGATTGCGGACTGGACGGGCGTGCCATTGTCTTCCCTGATGAAAGACGAACAGGCTGAACTGCTGACGCTCGAAAATGAAATCGGCAGCCGCGTCGTAGGACAGGATCTTTCCCTCACTGCCATCGCTCAGCGTCTGCGTGCGGCCAAAACCGGCCTGACGTCTGAGAACGGCCCGCAGGGTGTATTCCTGCTGGTCGGCCCGAGCGGCGTCGGCAAAACTGAGACCGCACTGGCGCTCGCAGATGTGCTGTACGGCGGCGAAAAATCCCTTATTACTATCAACCTGTCGGAATACCAGGAGCCGCACACAGTTTCCCAGTTGAAGGGTTCGCCTCCGGGTTACGTCGGCTACGGGCAGGGCGGTATTCTGACCGAAGCGGTGCGTAAGCGCCCGTACAGCGTGGTGTTGCTCGATGAGGTGGAAAAAGCCCACCGCGACGTCATGAACCTGTTCTATCAGGTCTTCGACCGCGGTTTTATGCGCGACGGCGAAGGGCGTGAAATCGACTTCCGTAACACGGTTATTCTGATGACGTCGAACCTCGGCAGTGACCCTCTGATGCAGTTGCTGGATGAGCAACCGGGTGCGACTGAAAGCGATGTACAGGAACTGCTGCGTCCTGTTCTGCGCGACCACTTCCAGCCTGCCTTGTTGGCGCGTTTCCAGACAGTGATTTACCGACCGCTGAGTGAGATTGCGATGCGCACCATTGTCGAGATGAAACTCGGCCAGGTCAGTCAGCGTCTGAAGCGCCACTATGGCTTGAACACGCATATCGACGAGAATTTGTACGATGCGTTGACCGCTGCTTGCCTGTTGCCGGATACTGGGGCTCGTAATGTCGACAGCCTGCTTAACCAGCAGATTTTACCGGTGCTGAGCCAGCAGTTGCTGACCCACATGGCCGCAAAACAAAAACCGCAGTCATTACGCCTTACCTGGAGTGAAGAAGAGGGGATTGGGCTGGAGTTTGACCGCACACAAGGAGTGAGCGCATGAGCAGTAATCTCCCGATAAGATTCAGCCATAACCACCATCTGCTGTCAGTAAAAGGCTGTGAGTCAGAGCCCGATGTTCTGGCGTTTGAAGGCGATGAAGCCCTGAGCACGCCGTTCCGCTACCGTATTGAATTCACCAGTGCAGACCATGCCATCAGCAAAGAGATGATGCTGATGAAGGCCGGTTCACTGACGCTGCAGGCGCCGGCTGACCAGGGCTACGGTATTAAAATACAGCAGCCGGTGCGCGTCATTCAGGGGGTGGTGAGCGGCTTTGAACGTCTCAGCACCTCTAAAGATGAAACCCATTACGCCCTGACGCTTCAGCCGCGCCTGGCGCTGCTCGAACGTTCTCGCCAGAACGCCATTTACCAGGATATGTCGGTCCCGCAAATTGTGGAAAAAATTCTGCGTGAGCGCCACAACATGCGCGGCCAGGATTTCCTGTTCACACTGACCAGAGAGTACCCGCGCCGGGAACAGGTCATGCAGTACGGTGAGGACGACCTGCACTTTATCACCCGTCTGCTGGGTGAGGTCGGCATCTGGTTCCGCTTTACCACCGACACGCGCCTGAACATCGACGTGGTGGAGTTTTACGACAGCCAGCAGGGGTACGAGAAAGGCCTGACGCTGCCATCGGTCCCGCCGTCAGGCCAGCATTCAGAAGGCGTGGACTCGGTGTGGGGAATGGAGAGCCATCACCACGTGGTGCAAAAACAGGTCAGTACCCGCGACTACAACTACCGCCAGGCCACAGAAGACATGAACACGCAGGTCGATGCGACCCGCGGGGACACCACCACCTACGGTGATGCGTATCACTATGCTGACAACTACCTGACGCCGGGCAGCACATACGACCGCAATCCGTCCCCGGAGACCGGGGCGTTTTATGCCCGCATTCGTCATGAGCGTTACCTGAATGCCCAGACGCAGACCCGGGCTGTCACCAGTTGTCCGACGCTTTCCCCGGGGCAGGTACTGAAAGTCACCGGCGGTTTTGAGGTGGCAGAGGTGTTCAGTCAGGGTGTGGTGGTGACGGCGATGCACAGCCATGCGCGGCGTGACGAGGACTTTGGCGTCAGGTTTGACGGTATCCCGGACAGCTCGGATTTTGGTTTCCGTCCTGAACCTGGCTCACGCCCGGTGATGGCCGGGACCTTACCGGCCCGCGTCACCAGTACCACCGAAAATGACACCTACGGGCATATTGATAAAGACGGTCGCTACCGCGTCAACATGCTGTTTGACCGCGACAACTGGGAGACCGGGTTTGAGAGCCTGTGGGTGCGTCAGTCCCGCCCGTATGCCGGGGACACCTACGGTCTGCACCTGCCGCTGCTGGCGGGCACCGAAGTGGCGATTGGTTTTGAGGACGGCAACCCGGACAGGCCGTACATTTCCGGCGTGCTGCACGACTCGGCTCACGGCGACCACGTCACCATCCGCAACTACAAACGTAACGTCCTGCGCACGCCGGCGAACAACAAAATCCGCCTCGATGATGAGCGCGGCAAAGAGCATATCAAAGTCAGCACGGAGTACGGCGGCAAGAGCCAGCTGAATCTTGGTCATTTAGTCGATGCCGAAAAACAACAGCGCGGTGAGGGCTTTGAGCTCAGAACCGACAGCTGGGGTGCGATACGGGCGCAGAAAGGGATATTTATCAGCGCTGACGGGCAGGCAAAGGCACAGGGTCAGGTGCTGGAGATGGGGGATGCCCTGAGCCAGCTGCAGCAGGCACTGAACCAGGCCGAAGCTCTGAGTAGTGCAGTTGAAACAGCCAAAGCGGAGCTGGCCGATATTCAGACTCAGAAGGCGCTACTGCAGCAAACGCTGACCGATTTGCAACAGTCCGCGTTGTTACTCTCCGCCCCGGAGGGGATCGCCCAGAGCACGCCCAAAAGTGTGCAACTGTCAGCGGGTGAGAATGTCATTAGTACCAGCGGTAAGCACACGGATTTCAGTGCACTGAAAAGATTCACCGTGGCGGCCGGGGAGAGAATAAGCCTGTTTGCCCAGAAACTGGGTATCAAAATTTTTGCCAGCAAGGGTAAGGTGGAGATACAGGCGCAGGGTGATGCGATGACGCTGGATGCGCTGAAGGATATCCGCATCAGCAGCAGCGAGGGGAAGCTGGTCATCAGCGCGAAGCAGGAAATCATTCTCACCAGCGGGGGCGGCTATATCCGCATTGCTGATGGCGTTGTGGAGTGCGCGGCGCCGGACAAAATTATCCAGCGGGCGGCGGTGTGGCAGAAGTTTGGTGGTCAGAGCCTGAGCGTGGTGGCACAGAGCTGGGAGAGCAGCGAATTTGAAATGGGGCCTGAAGTACGGTGGCCCTATTCTGATAAACCTGTTGCGGGTCAGAAAATCAGCCTGACGCACAGCGATGGTACTGTACAGGAGTTAATGACCTCTGCATCCGGCCGTGGGGAAAAGCAAAACCTGGTGGACCCTGCATCAGTGCAGATAAACCTGAAGGATGAGGACTAACTGATGATTGAAGCCACTGAAAGCAATAGTGTCCTGCTGGGGTACGACAAGTTTGGTCATCCCCTCTATAAGGTCATTGCCACGCCGAAAGACAAGGAGCAATGGCTCAAACTTTATAAGATGCCGGACAGAGTCATCCCGGTTGTGTTTTTACCGGGGGTGATGGGGAGTAATTTGATGAGTCCTGACGGCAAATCTATCTGGAAGGTAGATGGAACATGGAGCATGAAATCCTGGTTAGTGCGGGGCGCCGAGGAAAGAAAAAAATTACTGGATCCCACCAAAACCGTGGTCGATCCCAGCGGGAAAATCGAGACTGAAAGTCCGGAAGAACGCCTGTTATTTAAATCTCGCCGGGAAAGAGGCTGGGGGGAAGTGGGGGCGATGAGCTATGGCACTTTCCTCCCCTGGCTCCAGGAAGCGCTGAACGATAACCAGACAATGTTAAAAAATAAGACCAGCAAAAATGGTAGTCTGACCTTGCGTGAGAGGCTGCTGGATAAAGCATTGGGAGCCGAAACGGGTGAGAGTAACCTGACTACGGGAGAAGTGGCACTAAGCTATCAGTACCTCTTTCCGGTCCATGCGGTGGGCTATAACTGGCTACAGTCGAATGTGAATTCAGCTAAAACGCTGGTCAAGCGTATTGAAAAGATTATTGGTGATTACAAAGCCAGCGGGCGCAAATGCGAAAAGGTGATCCTAGTGACCCACTCAATGGGAGGGTTGGTTGCCCGTTACTATTCGGAACTGCTGGAAGGGGATTACGGACAGAAAAATATTCTGGGTATTGTGCATGGGGTGATGCCGGACCGCGGTGCCCCGATGGCCTATAAGCGTATGAAAGCGGGGGAGGCAGTGCCGGTTGGTTTAGTGATTGGCAGTAGCGGCGCTGAAATGACCCCTGTATTGGCACAATCGCCGGGTCCTCTACAGCTCCTGCCTGGCAAGGGATACGGTATGGGCTGGTTTCACGTTGAGGGCCTTAAGCAGCCTTTGCCTCAGACAGATCCGTACAAGGAAATCTACACCCAGCGATCGGCCTGGTGGGGGTTATGCGAGGAGCGCTTTATTAATCCGGATAATAAAAAGATGGATAAGGTCCAGTTGGAAAAAGATTGGCAATCTTATGTGGATGTTATTGAAAATTATGTTCAGACATTTATCGAAGATCTGAGTGGCCATTACCATGGCCATACCTATGCCTTTTACGGTAATGACGGGAAGAAATACCCTTCATATGCAGAACTGCACTGGAAGGATGTGAGCGGTGAGCATGCACCAGAGGCCTATCGCTCGTTGGTCAGTGAACAGGGGGAAACGTTCTACCCTGCGGACAAATTTAACCAAACCACCCGTTATGCTACGCTGGAAACACCTGACCTGGGTTACGTTACCCGCAAATATGAGTTATCGCCTCCTGCGGAAGATGGCGACGGTACGGTACCGGTCAGAGCTGCAGTGATCTGTACTCCTGGCTTAAAGGCCCAGCTCGGTGTGGGCGTTGACCACGAGGGGGCGTACAAATCTGACGACACCATGGATGCGCGCTGGTTTACCCTGCGGTCAATTATCAAAATTGCACAACAGGTGAAAAATACAGGGCTGGCATACCATGATTAATATAAAGAAAAAAGCCATTATCCTCGCTGTCTTAATCTTAGCGGGATATGGGCTGTATCAATATTTCCGTCCTTACAATCCCTCACCGCAAACACTGACAGCATCACAGCAGGAAGCCATGAATAAGATAAACGCCGAAATGAAACCTTACTGCGTCGGACGCTATATGCTCGATCTGCCATCCTCCTTTGTGGCCTACAGTGAAACAGCATCGCTGGATAATAATATCTGGGCGGCGGTAATTTCCCGGCCGGAAGATACCTATAAAACCTACCTTGCGACAAAGAAAATGTACCACCCTGGTTTTATACAACTGATGGCCCGAAGGGAAAAAGAATTGAGTGAAAGTAAAACGATAAGAAATGAAAATATGCCTTTTTTGAAAAAAATATGGAAGTTATCAAGTGGGATGGAAGGTATCATTTTTGAAAGGAATGAAAATGAAAGCGTTTCAGATGCAATGCGCATTTTGGAAGGGTATTTATATACTAACGGCGTAGTTATTAAATTTCAAAAGCAGACCATTAATGATTCGAGCTCTATATATAACGAGCAACGAAGGGGGCGACCAGCCAGAAACTATGTAGCGAATGACGTCGACCAGATGCAGTCGCTGATGGCGAGGATTAGCGGCAGGGATAATGATGCCATTCCGATGAAGCCTGGTTCCTGTATCACCCATGCGTTTATTGCCACCGACCCGGCGGCGATGGATCGGGAGGATATCTCCGTTGGGCTTGAAAGCAAGACGCTGGAACATATCAGAATTATTCTTTCCACCGATAACTTTACACGTGAAAAAGACACGGTGCTGGAGAGAGCTGGTGAGATAGAGAGTAATTTGTACCGTGGTCGGGTGGAAAGAAAAGGTGCCTTTAATGTTAACGGGCTGCAGGCCCAGGAGTTTCTGGCAACGGGTTTACAGGCATCTCAAGACGAGCCGCGTTACGGTTTTGATATGTTCATCAATGAAACGACAGCCAGCTACAAGA
>NZ_JAOWGP010000035.1:0-120262 GCF_030333065.1 Citrobacter sp. Cm046
GAGTAGGGAACTGCCAGGCATCAAACCAGTGAAGAAGCCCATCCTGCCGGATGGGCTTTTTTGCGTCTGCGGACTGCAGGTCTGACAAGCGTAGTTCTATCAGACTCAGGCTTCTTACCCTCCATCATATAAATCTGATTCCTTTCTCTGCTAATTAAAATCGTGATCTAACTCTCGCAATGATGTATAACAATTATGTAACATATTTTTCACTAAAAACACGATACATCATTGTAAGATTCAACAGATCCTTGGCAGGGGCACAATTCTAATGGCTGATAGCAGTGTAACTGAGAATGGGGCGCTGACCGACAGCGATACCCGTCGTCGTATATGGGCAATTGTAGGGGCGTCATCAGGGAATCTTGTCGAATGGTTTGATTTTTACATCTATTCTTTCTGTTCTCTTTATTTTGCTCATATCTTTTTTCCTTCCGGAAATACCACAACACAACTCCTACAAACCGCCGGCGTTTTTGCTGCGGGCTTCCTGATGCGGCCGATAGGCGGATGGCTTTTTGGCCGGATCGCAGATAAACATGGGCGTAAAAAATCCATGCTGTTGTCAGTGTGCATGATGTGTATGGGGTCGTTGGTGATCGCGTGTCTGCCGGGGTATGAAACTATCGGTACATGGGCACCCGCACTGCTGTTGCTTGCCAGATTATTCCAGGGACTGTCGGTTGGGGGAGAGTATGGAACTAGCGCAACCTACATGAGTGAGGTGGCAGTTGAAGGTAAGAAAGGATTTTATGCTTCATTCCAGTACGTTACGTTGATAGGCGGACAATTACTGGCATTACTGGTTGTGGTGATACTGCAGCAAACGTTAGAAGACTCTGCACTCAGAGCGTGGGGATGGCGTATCCCATTTGCGCTGGGGGCAGTGCTGGCGATTGTCGCATTATGGTTACGTCGTCAGTTGGATGAAACATCGAAACAGGATGTTCGTGCGTTGAAAGAAGCGGGCTCCCTGAAAGGATTATGGCGCAACCGTAAAGCTTTTATTATGGTGCTTGGCTTTACCGCCGCTGGCTCACTTTGCTTTTATACGTTTACTACCTATATGCAAAAATACCTGGTAAATACAGCAGGTATGCATGCCAATGTAGCCAGCGGTATTATGACGGCAGCGCTGTGTGTCTTTATGCTGGTGCAACCTATATTTGGTGCTTTGTCAGATAAAATTGGTCGACGTACTTCGATGTTGTGCTTTGGGGTGCTGGCTACGCTGTTCACCGTTCCTATTTTGTCGGCGCTACAGAATGTGACGTCTCCGTATATGGCATTTGGTCTGGTGATGTGTGCTTTGCTAATTGTGAGTTTTTACACTTCTATCAGTGGGATCCTGAAGGCCGAAATGTTCCCGGCACAAGTTCGTGCTCTAGGGGTTGGGTTATCTTATGCAGTGGCAAATGCTTTGTTTGGTGGTTCTGCGGAATATGTTGCGCTGTCGCTAAAGTCGGTCGGGATGGAAACGACATTCTTCTGGTACGTTACCGCTATGGCGGTGGTCGCTTTTTTTGTCTCGCTAATGCTACACCGTAAAGGGAAAGGGCTGCGCCTCTAGCGATGGGCCATTTGCCAGACAGCGTAGCCGGTGGATGCTCCGGCTATATCCCAGGCAAAATCTTTCCAACTCCAGCCGCTTCCTGAGGGGCGGCTGTCCAACAGTTCTTTTGATGCACCGAGGCTGACTGAGAACATAAAACCGATAGCAGCGCTGCGGTCGTTACTATTTCCCTGGTGCTGCGCATACTCGTTTCCGGCTGCAGCCAGCATGGCGGAGGCAATGAAGTGTTGGGCTTTGTCTTGTCCACTCCAGCTATCGTTCGCCATATGGCTACAGCCAGAAAGTGTCAGGATACAGGCAAGGATAAACAGGCGCACCGTTACCTCCACAGGAAAAACCCCGTCACTGGACGGGGTTTTGGTTACAGAATACGGCTGATTAATCTGTCGATTCGAATACGGCGTAGTCGACGGATAAGCTTACGTACTTTTACCGGATAGTCGGCAATACTCTGTAAGTCGCGATAGTGTTTAACGACGGTAGTATGCGTACGGATGAGCTCAAGCTCTTTTTCGCGCTGAAGGGTTAGCTCCTGCTTAGGATCGTGGATAAGAATGGCATTTTCCAGATCCAGGCGCCAGGCTCGGGGGTTAAGGTTGTTGCCGGTTAGCAACATCCATTTGTCATCAACCCACATACCCTTCAGATGATAGGTATTGTCATCATCTTTCCATAAGCGAACGACTAGCTGATCGGTATTAACGTAATACTGTAGACGGCTCAGGAAGCGGCGCAGGTTAATTTCATAAAGGTAGGGAAGTGCCCCGATGATCTTAAACGGCTCATTTTCAGGTATGAAAAAGTCGTTGGCGGTTTTATCGCCCACGATGATTTCTACTTTTTTCCCTTCCCGTAGTAGCTGGATGATATTGCGAACCAGCACAGCAGGCAGGTTGAAATAAGGGGTGCAGATCGTAAGCTTTTGCTCCGCACAAGGCATGAGGTGGAAAATGGTCTTATTTAGCAGACTGGATTTTCCTAGCCCAACCAGAGGAGTAACAGAAAGCTGTTCGTTATCAGCATTCCCCTGGAAATGGAACGAGGCATCACGCAGTTCCTGACGGTACAGACGGATGTCGTTTTTAATTTCCGGGCTTTTAGGACGATGGATATCATCAAGGCGATTAACACCGCGACCGTTCATCAGGTTCTGCGTTACCCAGTCGAACATGATATCGGCCATTTGCGCGTTGCGAATCAGCTGGTAGCGGTCATAGCGGTATTTATCATGCTGGTGCAAGTAAACATCGTTCAGGCTTGCTCCGCTATACAGGACGCTATCATCGATGATAAAGCCTTTGAAGTGCAGGACGCCAAGCGCTTCACGAGTATTAATCGGTACGCCGTAGACCGGAATATCGATCCCTGGGTTTTCTTGCGCCATTCGGCAATACCAGTCAGCGTTGGTATTGGAGGCCGCTGCGCCAATACGCCCTCGCTGGGCACGATGCCAGTCAACAAGTACCCGAATATCCAGTTCGGGACGCTGCCGCTTAGCCGCATAGAGCGCGTCGAGTATGCCTTTGCCACCGTCATCCTGCTCCAGGTACAGAGCTATGATGCAGATCCGTTGCGTCGCGCTGGCTATTTTCTCCAGCAGAGTCTCCCTGAAATTAGCGGGAGCATAAAAGAAATCTACATCATCAACTGACTGAGAAATCTTAGGTAGTTGGGCAAGGTGTTGTTGATGTTTATTACGCTTAAATTTTGACAACATCACAGTGCATTTCTTCTCTGTTCATTGAAGGGTCCTCTGTGCTATGCAGACGACATAAGCGAGCAATGATACCACCAGTACCCATTAATGTGGTCAACATTTCCAGTACCTTACTCACGATTCCTCAAATTGGGCCAGATTAAGCGTTAGCCCAACAATCCCCTCTTCGAGCTGGACGTCAACATCAAACCCGAGCTTCCGGGCCAGGGCGACCATCCCACGATTGTTTGGCATCGTAATACCATTCAGGCGCCTGAGTCCGTGATCTCGGGTATACGTAATTAACTTTTCCATCAATCGACGGCCGAGTCCCAGTCCTTTGAGATCGGATCGAACCAGTACAGCAAACTCTGCATCTACGTTATCAGGATCCGAGATAGCTCGCGTAACACCGAGGATCTCTTCATGGTTATCTCGACAACGTACGGCGACAAAGGCCATTTCCCGATCGTAGTCGATCTGCGTCATATTGGCTAAATCTTCATGGGTAAATTCGTTGATCTCACTGAAGTAGCGGTAATAAAGATCTTCTTTCGTTACCTGTGAAATGAACTGCTGCAGTTGAGGCTCATCCTCCGGCAAAATAGGGCGGAACAGGCAGCGTTCGCCGTTTTTCATCTCAACCCACTCTTCCAGTTGATGGGGGTAGGGGCGTACAGCCAGTCTGCTTTCGTTGTCGCCAGTGAAAGGGGCAATATCCAGCGTGACGTCCAGTGCAGTAAATTCACCGGCAGAGGCCAGAAGCGGATGGATATCCAGACGCTGAATCTCCGGACAGTCGACGATCAGGTTGGATACCTGGACCAGAAGCTGACTTAAACCGGCGATATCTAATGGTCGTAGTGCGCTGCGGGCGCGGATCTTTTTATTTTTGATCCCCTGAATCACCAGATAACGTGCCAGATTCATGTTCAATGGCGGTAATGCCACCACGGCTTGTTCTTCAGGCCTCCACTCAACTCCACCTTCGCCCAGCATAATCAATGGCCCAAATACCGGATCGTGTTCAACAACTACGCGAAGCTCCTGAGCACCAGCGCGGTTGGCCATACTTTGTACCAATAAACCGTGGATACGCGCCTGCGGCCAGGCCATTTTCACCCGATCAAAAATCGCATTAGCGGCCTGCTGCACCTCTGTTGCTGTACGCAGATATAACATTACCCCCTGAACTTCCGATTTATGCGGAATATCAGGGGAACGCAGTTTTAATGCCACCGGGTAGCCGATTTGTTCTGCGATGTGCACGGCCTCTGCGCTGTCACTGGCAATCCAGGTCGGCAGTGTGTGTAAGCCATAGGCTTGCAAAATTGGCTGTACTTCATGTGTATCGAGAGATGTCGCCCCGTCAGCGATCGCCCGCTGCAAAAGATTATGTGCTTCGGCGGTATTGGCGGTCAGGCTGTCGGGCAACGCTGGTGTTTCTCGCAATTGCTTCTGGTTACGCCGATACTCGACCATATGCATAAACGCGGTGATGGTTCCCTCCGGTGTGCGATAGGTGGGTAATCCAGCCTCACTAAACAGCCTGCGTGCCTCCTGGGATGAAAATTCTCCGCACCAGTTCGTCAGCAAGGAAATGAATTTCCCTCTGGGGTGGTGTTTAACTGCTTCGATCAGTGCATGTGCGCTCTCGGTGCCTGGAGCCGCAGCGCTGGGCGAGTGAATCACCATCAGGGCGTCGAAATCCTGGCTGGAGAGTAAAATATCCAGTGTTTTGATGTAGTGTTCGCTGCTGGCGTCGTCACGCAGATCCAGTGGATTTGCGATATCAACATGGACAGGTAAGGCATCGCGTAATTTCTGACAGGTCTCTTCACTCAGCGTGGCCAGCTTGCCGTTTCGTGACCACAACTCATCTAATGCCAGAGCAGCGGGAGCGGCACCGTTGCTGATAATCATTAACCTGTCGCCCCGTAGCGGGCGCATATGGCTCAGGGTTTCTACTGCAGAAAAAAGCTCGTGAGTATCCTGTACGCGTAACAGACCGGCACGCTGGATGGCGGCATCCCAGGCAGGGTCCATTCCCGCACTGGTATGAAGTAAACGCTGGGCTGCCGGACTTCGACCACTTTTAATCACCAAAATAGGTTTATTGCGCGATGCGCTACGTGCCGCAGAGACAAAGCGTCGGGCATCACTCAAATGTTCGAGATAGAGCAAAATTGCGCTGGTTTTACTGTCACGGGCCAGGTAATCAAGTAGCTCATCAACGTCAATATCCAGGCTGTCGCCCAGCGCGATGAAATAGGAAAATCCCATTTCCCGCTGCTGCGCCCAGTCGAGAATAGTATTGGATACAGCGGCAGACTGAGAGATAAAAGCAAGCTTACCGCGCTTAATCGGTACCGGTGAAAAACTGGCGTTGAGTCCCTGCCAGGGGGCGAGAAGTCCCAAACTGTTGGGACCGAGCAGACGTATTTTATGGCGTGATGCGCAAGCTAACAGTTCAGCGTGCTGTGCTGCGGGCGCCGAGAGAATAATGCAGGTTTTACAGCCTTTTTCACCTAACGCTTCAAGCAATGCCAGATTGCGGCTCGCATTGGTGCACAAAACGGCAAGATCGGGAGTAAAAGGCAGGCTGGCGATATCGGGCCAGGCAAGAACACCTAAAACCGCTTTCCAGGCAGGTGTCACCGGTAAAACCGGCCCATTGAAACCTCCAGCCAGTAAGTTACGCATCATCAGGTAACCTGCACGATTGGGTTTCATTGATGCCCCAATCACCGCAATGGATTTCGGTCGCAGCAGTGCTTCCAGACCACGTTGACTCATATCGGCTTCCTTAATGACACCAGTGACCGAATGATTTTAAACGCTTTCTGTTGAATCTGCTGTGACGCTTCCCTGATGTTGAGTTTTTCCTGCCAGATAGCGTGTTTTAAAGCGTGTGAAGTGCCCACCTAATGCTTCTGCTGCTTGCCTGTCACCAGCCAGATCCAGTAAGGCTATCGCCACTTCGGCAGTGCAATACTGCCCCTCAGCATGCGCTTCGCGCAGATGGTAGGCGGAAAGGCGCGATAAATCGACGGAAATCACCGGCAGGTTATCCAGGTACGGACTTTTACGGAACATCTTGCGTGCTTCCGGCCAGGTACCATCGAGCATAATAAACAACGGCGGTTTATCTGCTGGTGGCGTGAAAATTACTTCACGTTCCTCACCTGCATATGAAGCGGGGAACACTACCATGGGGTGATAATCTGGATTTCGTGCCAGCTCAAGTAATGCCTGCGGCGGTTCGGTTCGTGACCACTGAAAGGCAACGGTATCTGGCAAAATATCGGCAATTAAACGCCCCGTATTGCTGGGCTTCATAGGTTCGGTATCAAACATCACCAGACAAAAGCGACTTTTTGCCTGAGAGGGCGCGAGCGTTTCGCAAAGGCAGAACTTTAGTGGCAGCAGGCAACGCTGGCAGCGACGGATGCGATTACCTCTGGCAAGAAAAGGGCGCGTGGCGCGCGCAAGGCGCTCGGCACGTAACTGAAGAACGGCGTTATCTGTCATGGGGAAGCACGTTGAAAAACGCTATTGTCGCAGAGGACAAAACGGGACACAAGACGTGCCCCGGAGAGATTATAATGATTCGTTAAGCCAGCTATCAAATGGGGCTTTTGGTACGGCGCCATTTAACATATCGACGACTTCACCTTTCTTGAAAATCATGATTGTCGGGATGCTGCGGATGCCGAAACGTGCGCTGAGTTCGCGTTCAGCTTCCGTATTCACTTTAACAAAGCGTACTTTACCGCTACGCTCTTCGGCAACATCTTCAAAAATTGGGGCGAAGTTACGGCATGGGCCACACCATGGTGCCCAGAAGTCGACTACCACCGGAAGATCGTCTTTTAATAACTTATCCAGTGTAGCTCCGGTCGCATTGATCACCTCACCATCAAACAGATCGTGACCACAGCGTCCGCATTTGGCCGTATCCTGAACGCGATCTTCAGGGATGCGGTTGATAGCCTGGCAGCTGGTACAAACGGTATTCATAACTAACCTCTGGATGAGTAGGATGGACTTCGCGGCAATGACGCCGGTATGTTTCTATTATGTTACATATTATCGGAGAGACTGTTTTAAACAACAATGCGTTTTATTCAATGAGTACAATAGTCATAAGCTTTTAAATGAAATAATGGCTAACGACGTGCACATCGGGTAATCTGCGCGCTTCGCGCAGCGCTGGTGGAGAAAAGCATGAACGATGAATTGAAGAATAAAAGCGGCAAGGTCAAAGTGATGTATGTCCGCAGTGATGATGATTCTGAAAAACGTACCCAGAACCCGCGTACAGGGAAAGGGGGAGGACGTCCAGGAAAGTCTCGTGCAGACGGTGGCCGTCGCCCCGCCCGCGATGAAAGAAATAATCAGAGCCGCGACCGCGACCGCGATCGTGACCGCAAACGTGAAGACTCACCATGGCGTACTGTATCCCGCGCGCCGAGTGATGATGTCGCGGAAAAGGCCGATCACGGTGGTATTAGCGGCAAGAGTTTTATCGATCCTGAAGTATTACGTCGTCAGCGTGCGGAAGAAACCCGCGTTTACGGTGAAAATGCCTGTCAGGCTCTGTTCCAGAGCCGTCCGGATGCAATTGTCCGTGCCTGGTTTATTCAGAGCGTGACACCACGATTCAAAGAAGCGTTACGCTGGATGGCGGCAAATCGCAAAGCCTACCACGTGGTTGACGAGGCCGAACTGGCGAAAGCTTCTGGTACCGAGCACCATGGCGGCGTTTGCTTCCTGATTAAGAAACGTAATGGTACTACCGTTAAGCAATGGGTCGGTCAGGCGGGCGCGCAGGATTGCGTACTGGCGCTGGAAGATATCGCTAACCCGCATAACCTGGGCGGTATGATGCGTAGCTGTGCGCACTTCGGTGTGAAAGGCGTGGTAGTGCAGGACGCAGCTCTGCTGGAATCTGGTGCAGCGATTCGCACCGCGGAAGGTGGGGCAGAGCACGTTCAACCAATTACTGGTGACAGTATTGTCGATGTGCTGGATGATTTCCGCCAGGCAGGTTATACCGTCGTCATGACCTCCAGCGACAAAGGTAAGCCGTTGTTTAACACAACGCTGCCGGAAAAAATGGTGCTGGTATTAGGCCGCGAACGCGAAGCTCTGCCGGAAGCGGCATGCTCAGCAGACGACCTGTGCGTCGCGATTGACGGCACAGGCAACGTAGAGACACTCAACGTCTCCGTGGCGACAGGCGTACTGCTTGCGGAGTGGTGGCGTCAGAACAAAGCCTGATAATAAAAATGCCAGCGAATCGCTGGCATTTTTTTACTCACTCTCAGCCGGCAGTACCGGCATCCAGTCAATTGTTTTTTCACCTCGTTGTTCCAGCCACGTATTTGCCTGTACAAAGTGATTGCAGCCAAAGAAACCTCGATGTGCCGAGAGCGGTGAAGGGTGCGGCGCTTTCAGGATATGGTGACGCTGCGCATCAATAATTGCCCCTTTCTTCTGCGCGTGCGCGCCCCAGAGCAAAAATACCACCCCTTCACGATGTTCATTGATCAGGCTAATGACTTTATCGGTAAAGGTTTCCCAGCCGAGACTCGCATGTGAATGCGCCTGACCAGCCCTAACGGTAAGGACGGTGTTAAGTAACAGAACACCCTGGCGTGCCCAGCTTTCCAGATATCCGTGTGCAGGTCGCGTAAAACCTGGAATTGTGGCTTCCAGCTCTTTATACATGTTCAGTAATGATGGCGGAATGGCAATGCCAGGACGGACAGAAAAGGCGAGACCATGTGCCTGACCTGGCCCATGGTAAGGATCCTGCCCCAGAATGACGACCTTAACATCGCCCAGCTCGGTAAAACGAAATGCGTTAAACACATCTTTTTGTGGTGGGTAAATTGTCATACCCGACTGGCGTTCGCCGGCGACAGTATGCAGTGTATTAACAAAGTAGGGCTGTTGTTTCTCTTCAGCCAGCACATCGTGCCAGGTTAATTCGGTGGCCATCTCGCTCTCCTGCGAATTTGCAATCGCTATAGCTTAACTGCTTCTTTATGAGGCGCAAAATTCTGTACGTTTCTCAATGAGCTACCCCTTAAAGATAGTTGAAAATTTATGTAAAAAGTTTACCTGAGCACTTGGCGTAAGTTGATGTAAAACAATAAAATCCACCCATCACCACTTTTGATGTGTGGTTTTTGTTGATTTAAATCAAAGATTCAAGGGTGTGTGAGGGGTATATATACACTCAAGCAACAATGGTTTTACCAATTGGCCGGAGAAACGGCCAACCGAAATCAAATAATTTTGCCGGGGAGGCATCAACATGATTACAGGTATCCAGATTACTAAAGCTGCAAATGACGACCTGCTGAACTCTTTCTGGCTGCTGGACAGCGAAAAAGGTGAAGCACGCTGCATCGTTGCGAAAGCAGGTTTCAATGCCGATGAAGTCGTTGCCGTCAGCAAACTGGGTGAAATTGAATACCGTGAAGTTCCAGTAGACGTGCAACCAGAAGTGCGCGTGGAAGGCGGTCAGCACCTGAACGTTAACGTTCTGCGTCGCGAAACGCTGGAAGATGCGGTTAAGCACCCGGAAAAATATCCGCAGCTGACTATTCGTGTTTCTGGTTATGCAGTGCGTTTCAACTCACTGACACCAGAACAGCAGCGCGACGTTATTGCTCGTACCTTTACTGAGAGCCTGTAAGGCTTACGGGGAATCAACCCCGCTAAATCAATAATCAAAAAGCGGAAGATGTCAGTGCATCTTCCGCTTTTTTACATCATTTAATAAAAGATCCTCACAGCGCAGTACACCAGCAGTAATGCCAGAATGACATTCAATTGCCGCCCATAGCTGCGAAAGACGCGTTGGAAAAGATGGCCAGCCAGCGCCCAGCAGGCATTGCCGAATGTTCCTATCAATGCCAGTAATACGCTAACACCAATTATCCAACTCAGCTCTTTTGTATGCGGCAAAACAAACGTGGATAACGCGGTAATGCCGTACAAAATGATTTTGACATTAACAAACTGCAAGCCAAAACTTGCCCAAAAGCTAATCGGTTTTGCCTCAAGGCTATCATTTGAGGTCGGGCTGGTGGCGATTTTTATGGCCAGCCATAAGATATATGCTGCCCCCGCCCAACTGAGCCAGTGGACGATAGCCGGATCAATGACTGCAAGCGAGAATGAAATCCCGGCGCACAGCAACATGACTATCAAAAAGCCCAGGCTCATTCCCGCCAGAACACGCGTACTCTGACGAAAGCCATGTGATGTCGCTGCACTAAGCGCGAGGATATTGTTCGGGCCGGGGGTTAGCGCAGTAATCAGTGTATAGGTCCAGAATGCACTTAAAAGCGTGGGGGTCACTTGTTATCTCCTCTGTTTTAGCAGACAGTACCCGACACAGAACATTTAAAAAAATGAATGTTTTTGCATTCTAAGTTCGATAATTTCGATAGGTTGGTGAAGATGGATTTACGTCGGTTTATTACGCTAAAAACGGTGGTAGAAGAGGGCTCATTTCTTCGGGCTTCGCAAAAACTTTGTTGTACGCAGTCAACCGTTACGTTTCATATTCAACAGCTTGAACAAGAACTCTCGGTGCAGTTGTTCGAAAAAATTGGTCGCCGGATGTGCCTGACCAGTGAAGGGAAGCGGCTGATGCCGCATATACATGACTTGACGCGCGTGATGGCATCGATCCGGCAAACGGCACAACAAGATGCACAACCGAGCGGCGATCTCCGCGTCGCAACCGGAGAAACGCTGTTGGCTTATAAAATGCCTCAGGTTTTACAACGGTTTAAACAACGTGCGCCCAATGTTCGCTTATTCTTACAGTCACTCAATTGTTATGTCATTCGTGATGCTTTGCTGAGTGATGATGTTGATCTGGGAGTATTTTATCGGGTTGGTAATGACGATGCTCTTGAGATGCTGCCATTAGGCGAACAACCTCTTGTCCTGGTTGCTTCTCCGGTTCTTCAGCACGTTAATTTCACCCAGCATAACCAGCACATACCCTGCAGCTTTATCATTAATGAACCGCAATGTATCTTCAGGCAACGCTTTGAAAGTCTGCTGCGAAAGCGACAGATTACACTGGAAAATACCATTGAACTCTGGAGTATTGAGAGCATCAAGCGGTGTGTATCTGCTAATCTTGGTGTTAGCTTTTTACCGCGATTTACCGTTGAGAAGGAGTTGCGTTCAGGAGAATTGATAGCGTTACCGTTTGGTGAAGATCCTGAGTTGATTACCGCATTGTGCGCGCATCATGCCGGAAAAGTCGTCAGCCCGGCTATGCGGGTTTTCATGGATTGTATTGTAGAGAGCTTTGCGAGGCATGAAAAAATGCCGGGCTGACTGGCCCGGCATTCGGTTTATTCTTTGTCGGACTGCTGTGAGGCAGATCCGCTCGGCTTACGACGCTTGCCGATATTCTTGGCATCGCGGTGACGTTTCTTCACACGCGGCTTCTCTTTATCCTTCGCCTTCTTCTCGGCGCGTTTTGCCAGCACTTTCTTGGATGGCTTGCCGTTAGATTTTTCACTTGGCGCACGGGTTGTTGGACGCAGTTCGTCAATAACTCGCGGCTTCAGTGGTTCATCTACATAACGGCTTGCTTTGCCGAGCAGCAGGTGGTCATGCGCTTCAACCAGAGAAATCGCGGTACCTTTACGGCCAGCACGACCGGTACGACCGATGCGGTGCAGATAGGCATCGCCACTGCGCGGCATGTCATAGTTAAACACGTGGCTGACGTCTGGGATATCAATACCACGTGCGGCCACGTCGGTCGCAACCAGTACGTTCACCCGACCATCGGTCAGTCGTTTGATCGCTTCGTTGCGTTTATTCTGTACCATCTCGCCTTCGAGATAGCAGTTATTAATCCCCGCCTGGCGCAGCCAGCCTGCCAGTTCGTGCACACGCTCGCGTTTGCGTACAAAGACAATTGAGCGGGTCGCTTCAGGCTGTTTTAACAGATGGATCAGCAGAGCTGTTTTATGCTCGATGTCATCGGCGCGGTAGTACCACTGATGGATCTTCTTGCGTTCGCGCGTTGACGGATCCGCTGAGACCTCAACCGGATCTTCCAGCAGACGCTCGGCAAAATCTTTAATCGCATCACCTTCCAGCGTGGCGGAGAACAGCATGGTCTGCTTGCGCCAGCGTGTTTCACCGGCGATGTGCTCGATGTCCTGGGCAAAGCCCATGTCCAGCATGCGATCGGCTTCATCGAGGATCAGTGTTTCGACTGCATGGCAGTCGAAGTTCTCTTCTTTAATATATTGCAGCAGGCGGCCTGTGGTTGCGACCACGATGTCCTGGTTTGCGCTGAAGACTTCCATGTGGTTCATGTAAGCCACGCCGCCGGTAATAGTGGCGATATCCAGATGCGTATTTTTGGCCAGTTCACGAGCGTGTTCGGCAACCTGCATCGCCAGTTCGCGCGTCGGCGTCAAAATTAAAATGCGCGGTGGACCGGATTTTTTGCGCGGGAAGTCGAGCAGGTGCTGCAACGCTGGCAGCAAGTATGCCGCCGTTTTACCGGTGCCTGTCGGCGCAGAACCGAGTACATCACGTCCATCGAGCGCAGGCGGAATGGCGGCAGCCTGAATGGCGGTCGGGCGAGTGAAACCTTTTTCCTGGAGGGCATCCAGCAGGCTTTCATCGAGTTCAAGTTCGGAAAAAGTCGTTACAGTCATGTTCTACCTCTGTGTGGGGCGCTGATTATAGACGTTACGGCTGCAATCTTCATCTGTTTGTATGGATATACCTTCTCAGGTATTGTTTTTATCCAATGTTATCGTTTTTTTTCCAGGAAGGTTGTTCTTCATGCCCCAGTCTACATCCGTACTTCGACGTAATGGATTTACTTTTAAGCAGTTTTTTGTGGCACACGATCGTTGTGCAATGAAAGTCGGAACGGACGGTATTTTATTAGGTGCCTGGGCGCCCGTCGCGGGTGTAAAACGGATCCTTGATATCGGTACCGGGAGTGGCCTGCTGGCGCTGATGCTGGCCCAGCGCACGGATGAAAGCGTCATTATTGATGCCGTGGAGCTTGATGTCGATGCCGCGCTGCAGGCTCAGGAAAACATTGTAAAATCTCCATGGATGCATCGTGTGACAGTGCATTCAGAAGATGCGCAGCTGTGGGTACCGCGCCAGACCGTGCGTTTCGATCTGATCATCAGTAACCCTCCCTATTATGAACAGGGGGTAGAGTGTGCCACGCCGCAACGTGAGCAGGCACGCTATACCACCACACTCGATCACGAAGCATTGTTAACACTGGCGGCGAACAGTATTACAGAAGAAGGCTTTTTTTGCGTGGTGCTGCCGGAGCAGATTGGTAACGCATTTACCCAGCAGGCTCTGGGTATGGGCTGGCATCTGCGTCTGCGTACGGATGTTGCAGAAACTGAGGCTCGTCTACCGCACAGGGTATTGCTGGCTTTCTCCCCGCAGGCCGGGGAGTGTTTTATTGACAGGCTGGTGATTCGTGGGCCAGACCAGCGCTATTCAGAAGGCTATACGGCGCTGACCCAGGCGTTTTATCTGTTTATGTGATGGCTTAACGGCGACAGGATAGAAGGGCCTGACTCGGGACGTTGTTCAGGATAATCCAGTGTGTAATGCAGGCCCCGACTCTCTTTACGCATCATCGCGCAGCGCACAATTAATTCGGCAACCTGCACCAGATTGCGCAGTTCCAGTAAATTGTTTGACACACGGAAATGGGCGTAATACTCATCAATTTCCTGTTGAAGCATGGTGATACGCCGCAGGGCGCGTTCCAGACGTTTTGTTGTACGTACAATGCCAACGTAATCCCACATAAAGAGCCGTAGCTCATGCCAGTTATGCTGGATAACAACCAGTTCATCAGGGTTTTCTACCCGGCTCTCGTCCCACCCTGGGAGCGTACTTACGCCGCGCGCGTAAGGCATTCTTCGATCAATATCTTCCGCCGCAGACCAGCCATACACCAGACACTCCAGCAGTGAGTTCGATGCCATGCGATTTGCGCCATGCAACCCGGTATAACTGACCTCTCCGATGGCATACAGACCGTCGACATCGGTACGGCCAAAGTCATCGACCATGACGCCACCGCAGGTATAGTGTGCAGCAGGCACAATCGGAACCGGCTCTTTTGTCAGATCGATCCCCAGGCCCAATAATTTTTCATAAATCATCGGAAAATGCTGGCGGACAAATTCTTCCGGCTTATGGCTGATGTCAAGGAACATGCAGTCCGCGCCAAGGCGTTTCATTTCATGGTCAATGGCGCGAGCAACAATATCTCGCGGAGCCAGTTCTCCACGCTCGTCGAAGTCGGGCATAAAGCGCGATCCATCCGGGCGCTTCAAATGTGCCCCCTCGCCACGTAACGCTTCAGTCAGTAGAAAATTACGCGCTTGCGGGTGATATAGCGCAGTTGGGTGGAACTGGTTAAATTCGAGGTTGGCAACGCGGCAACCTGCGCGCCAGGCCATCGCGATCCCATCGCCCGAAGAAATATCCGGATTAGTGGTGTATTGGTAAACTTTGGATGCGCCGCCGGTTGCCAGTACCACGGATTTAGCGTGGCAGGTTTCGACGGCTTCTTTATTACGGTTCCAGATCCAGGCACCGACAACGCGACGCGTACCCGGCAGGCCGATTTTATCGGAGATAATCAGGTCCACGGCGTTGCTACGCTCCAGAACCTGAATATTGGGATGATTTTGTGCCTGGCTGACCAGCGTGGTTTCGACCTCTTTGCCAGTAGCGTCGGCGGCATGCAGGATACGTCGGTGGCTATGGCCACCTTCTCGGGTCAGGTGATAGCTCTCTTCGCCGTTGGGCTGAACCTGGGTATCAAAAAGGACGCCCTGATCAATCAACCACTGGACGCACGTGCGGGCATTGCTGGCAACAAACTCAACCGCATGTCGATCGCAAAGACCAGCTCCTGCAATCAGCGTGTCTTCAACGTGGGAGTCGATACTGTCAGTTTCATCGAAAACAGCGGCGATGCCACCCTGAGCATAGAACGTTGAGCCTTCACTTACCGGCCCTTTACTCAGCACAATGACCTGATGTTTTTCAGCCAGGCGTAACGCCAGCGAGAGTCCGGCAGCTCCGCTGCCAATGATCAACACATCACAGGATAATTCAGGGGTCGTATTCATGATTTTTGTTTAATTTACTAAACAGTGTTTGGTCACCATAGCACCACATTGCGCGATACTGCACGTTTTATTTTTGATTGTGTTGCAATGACTAAACATTAAAGAAATGTACGATGAGGAGTAAAATACGAAAAATATTTTGCGAAGCAGGCCGTTAGCAACAGATTAGGTGATGAAATAAAGTAGCCGTTGGGTTACTCTGCAAGCGGTTTAATGGGCATTTCTGAACAGATAGTGCGTTGATCGGGTTATGTAGACTTATAATGATAGATAAGACCTGTCTACAACATGACAAACAAAAACAAATGCGTAACGGAACTTTACGAAACTTGAGCACTCTAACTCGTTGCTTGCTCATAGTGCAGCTGATGGAGTGGCGTTTCGAAAGCGCGTGGAAATTTGGTTTGGGGAGACTTTACCTCGGATGAGCGAGCAGTTAACGGACCAGGTCCTGGTTGAACGGGTCCAGAAGGGAGATCAGAAAGCCTTTAACTTACTGGTAGTACGCTATCAGCATAAGGTGGCGAGTCTGGTTTCTCGCTATGTACCATCGGGCGATGTTCCTGATGTGGTACAAGAAGCATTTATTAAGGCCTATCGTGCGCTGGATTCGTTCCGGGGAGATAGTGCTTTTTATACCTGGCTGTATCGTATTGCAGTCAATACAGCGAAGAATTACCTGGTCGCTCAGGGGCGTCGTCCACCTTCCAGTGATATAGATGCGATTGAAGCTGAAAACTACGAAAGTGGCGGAGCACTGAAAGAAATTTCGAACCCTGAGAACTTAATGTTGTCAGAAGAACTGAGACAGATAGTTTTCCGAACTATTGAGTCCCTCCCGGAAGATTTACGCATGGCAATAACCTTGCGGGAGCTAGATGGCCTGAGCTATGAAGATATAGCCGCTATCATGGATTGTCCGGTAGGTACGGTGCGTTCACGTATCTTCCGAGCGAGGGAAGCTATTGATAATAAAGTTCAACCGCTTATCAGGCGTTGACGATAGCGGGATACTGGAAAAGGTATTAGGCATGCAGAAAGAAAAACTTTCCGCTTTAATGGATGGCGAAACGCTGGACACTGAGTTACTCAAAGAGTTGACTCACAACCCGGAAATGCAAAAAACCTGGGAGAGTTATCACCTGATCCGCGATTCCATGCGAGGTGATACTGCCGACGTTCTCCATTTCGATATTTCCGCCCGCGTTATGGCTGCTATTGAAGCTGAGCCAGTACGCCAGACGGCGCCGTTGATCCCTGAGGCCCAGCCCGCACCGCATCAGTGGCAGAAAATGCCATTCTGGAAGAAAATGCGTCCGTGGGCCGCGCAGCTTACCCAAATGGGAGTGGCTGCGTGCGTATCGCTTGCAGTTATTGTTGGCGTCCAGCACTATAATGGACAATCTGAAATGTCCCAGCAGCCCGAAACGCCGGTATTTAATACATTACCGATGATGGGTAAAGCCAGTCCGGTGAGCTTGGGTGTACCTTCTGACGCGACGGCCAGCGGCGGTCAGCAACAGCAGGTACAGGAGCAGCGTCGTCGTATCAATGCCATGTTGCAGGATTACGAACTGCAACGCCGACTGCACTCCGAACAGCTTCAGTTTGAGCAGGCGCAAACACAGCAAGCCGCTGTACAGGTGCCAGGAATTCAAACTTTAGGAACGCAATCGCAGTAATGAAGCAACTTTGGTTTGCCATGTCACTTGTGGCTGGTAGCCTGTTCTTCTCTGTAAACGCCTCGGCCAATCCTGCGTCCGGGGCGTTGTTGCAGCAGATGAATCTGGCCAGCCAGTCGCTAACCTATGAGCTGTCATTTGTCAGCATCAATAAGCAGGGTGTTGAATCCCTACGTTATCGCCATGCACGCCTGGACAACCGTCCTCTTGCACAGTTGTTGCAAATGGATGGACCGCGCCGGGAAGTGGTGCAGCGTGGGAACGAAATCAGCTATTTTGAGCCTGGGCTGGAGCCGTTCACGCTGAACGGTGACTATATCGTCGATTCCCTGCCGTCTCTGATTTATACCGACTTTAAACGCCTTTCGCCCTACTATGATTTTATTTCAGTAGGTCGCACCCGTATTGCCGACAGACTCTGTGAAGTGATCCGCGTGGTGGCGCGTGACGGTACTCGTTATAGCTACATTGTCTGGATGGACACCGAAACCAAGTTGCCGATGCGTGTCGATCTGCTCGATCGTGATGGTGAAACGCTCGAACAGTTTCGTGTTATCTCCTTTACCGTGAATAGCGGTGTCGGTGACAGTATGCAGACGCTGGCGAAAGCGAACCTGCCACCGCTGCTGTCCGTTCCTGCGGGCGAGAAAACGAATTTTAACTGGAGCCCGTCGTGGTTGCCGCAAGGATTCAGTGAAGTATCCAGCAGCCGTCGTCCGCTACCGACGATGGATAATATGCCTATTGAATCTCGTCTTTACTCTGATGGTCTGTTCAGTTTCTCCGTGAACGTTAACCGTGCAATGCAAAACAGTGCCGATCAACTGCTGCGTACAGGACGCCGGACAGTCAGCACCAGCGTGCGTGATAATGCCGAAATCACCATTGTGGGTGAGCTTCCGCCACAGACGGCGAAGCGTATTGCGGACAATATTAAGTTCAGGGCTGCACAATGATTAAAGAGTGGGCAACGGTTGTTTCCTGGCAGAACGGTCTGGCAACGGTCAGCTGTGACGTTAAAGCGTCTTGCAGCAGTTGTGCCTCACGAGCAGGCTGCGGAAGCCGTGTGTTGAACAAACTGGGGCCGCAGACGACGCATACTATTGTGGTGCCCAGCGACGAACCACTGGCTCCAGGTCAGAAAGTTGAACTTGGGATTGCGGAAGGCAGCCTGTTGGGCTCGGCAATG
The DNA here is from genome assembly GCF_030333065.1 of Citrobacter sp. Cm046. Classification (NCBI taxonomy): domain Bacteria; kingdom Pseudomonadati; phylum Pseudomonadota; class Gammaproteobacteria; order Enterobacterales; family Enterobacteriaceae; genus Citrobacter; species Citrobacter sp. Cm046. The sequence continues at coordinate 18,338 of NZ_JAOWGP010000035.1, forward strand.
TTGGTCTATATGTCACCATTGGCGGGGCTTTTTGTTTTTGCAGCGCTGTTTCAGGTGCTGTTTGGTAGTGATATCGCAGCGTTAAGCGGTGCGATACTGGGCGGCGTGGGTGGATTTCTGATTGCACGCGGTTTTTCACGAAAACTGGCAGTACGTGAAGCCTGGCAACCGGTTATTTTAAACGTTGCTCTCCCGCCTGGAATACTGCGCGTCGATACATCCTCTACCGAAACAAGCCAGTGATATCTTCGTCTGATCTGGCCTGCAAGTGGCAATAATGTACATATTGTATTTGTCGGCCCGATAAGCGTGCTCCATCGGGCATAACGTTACCCTTGCGAGCTTTGCATTAGAAAAGCGAAGTTGTTTCCAGTTCCCGCTATCCTTGCTCTATGAACATTTCCTCGCCTCAGCGTTGTAGTGTAGAATGCGGCGTTTCACTTAAACAGACGTTAAGCTCAGAACAGCGACTTCTCAGAGCCTGTCGAATCAGGCGTAAGGCACAATAACTACTCTATATGAAGAACATACGTAACTTTTCAATCATAGCTCACATCGACCACGGTAAATCGACGCTGTCTGACCGTATTATCCAGATCTGCGGTGGCCTGTCTGACCGTGAAATGGAAGCGCAGGTTCTCGACTCGATGGATCTTGAGCGTGAGCGCGGTATTACTATCAAAGCGCAGAGCGTGACGCTCGATTTCAAAGCATCTGATGGTGAAACCTATCAGCTTAACTTTATCGACACCCCGGGACACGTTGACTTCTCGTATGAAGTTTCCCGCTCGCTTGCTGCCTGTGAAGGCGCACTGCTGGTTGTCGACGCCGGGCAGGGTGTTGAAGCGCAAACGCTGGCTAACTGCTATACCGCCATGGAAATGGATCTCGAAGTGGTGCCGGTATTAAACAAAATTGACCTGCCTGCCGCTGATCCTGAGCGTGTGGCGGAAGAGATTGAAGATATCGTCGGTATTGATGCGACTGATGCCGTTCGCTGCTCAGCGAAAACCGGGGTTGGCGTGACAGACGTTCTGGAACGTCTGGTACGAGATATTCCACCGCCGGAAGGTGATCCGGAAGGTCCGTTACAGGCGCTGATCATTGACTCCTGGTTCGATAACTACCTCGGCGTGGTTTCGCTAGTGCGTATTAAAAACGGCACTATGCGTAAAGGTGACAAAATCAAAGTGATGAGTACCGGACAGGTTTATAACGCCGATCGTCTGGGGATCTTCACACCAAAACAGGTTGACCGTACCGAACTGAAATGTGGTGAAGTGGGCTGGCTGGTTTGTGCAATTAAAGACATTCTCGGCGCACCGGTTGGCGATACGCTGACACAGGCTCGTAACCCGGCAGACAAAGCGTTGCCAGGTTTTAAAAAAGTGAAACCGCAGGTATATGCCGGTTTGTTCCCGGTCAGCTCTGACGATTACGAAAACTTCCGTGATGCGCTTGGTAAGCTGAGCCTGAACGATGCTTCGCTTTTTTACGAGCCGGAAAGCTCTACCGCACTGGGCTTCGGTTTCCGCTGTGGCTTCCTTGGCCTGCTGCACATGGAGATCATTCAGGAACGTCTGGAACGTGAATACGATCTGGATCTGATCACCACCGCGCCGACTGTAGTCTACGAAGTGGAAACCACGTCGAAAGAAACTATCTATGTCGATAGCCCGTCCAAGCTGCCGCCGCTGAACAACATTTACGAACTGCGTGAGCCGATCGCTGAGTGTCACATGCTGCTGCCTCAGGCTTACCTGGGCAACGTTATTACACTGTGTATTGAGAAGCGTGGTGTACAGACCAACATGGTTTACCACGGTAACCAGGTTGCGCTGACCTATGAAATTCCGATGGCAGAAGTGGTGCTCGACTTCTTCGACCGTCTGAAGTCGACCTCTCGCGGCTATGCGTCGCTGGATTATAACTTCAAACGCTTCCAGACCTCTGACATGGTGCGTGTTGATGTACTCATCAACAATGAACGTGTCGATGCGCTGGCGCTGATTACCCATCGCGATAACTCTCAGAGCCGTGGTCGCGAACTGGTAGAGAAGATGAAAGATCTGATCCCTCGCCAGCAGTTTGATATCGCGATTCAAGCGGCCATTGGTACGCACATTATCGCGCGTTCAACGGTTAAGCAGTTGCGTAAAAACGTTCTGGCGAAGTGCTACGGTGGTGATATCAGCCGTAAGAAAAAGCTGCTGCAGAAACAGAAAGAAGGTAAAAAACGTATGAAGCAGATCGGTAACGTCGAACTGCCGCAGGAAGCGTTCCTCGCCATTCTGCATGTCGGTAAAGACAGTAAATAATCCTAAGGAGTTGGCATGGCGAATATGTTTGCCCTGATTCTGGTGATTGCCACACTGGTGACGGGCATTTTATGGTGCATTGATAAATTTGTCTTTGCACCAAAACGCCGGGAGCGTCAGGCGGCGGCACAAGCTGCAGCGGGTGATTCACTGGATAACGCAACGCTGAAAAAAGTCTCCCCTAAGCCGGGCTGGCTGGAGACGGGGGCATCTGTTTTTCCGGTGCTGGCGATTGTGCTGGTGGTGCGCTCGTTTATTTATGAACCGTTTCAGATCCCGTCGGGTTCGATGATGCCGACACTGTTAATTGGCGACTTTATTCTGGTAGAGAAATTTGCCTACGGAATTAAAGATCCGATTTATCAGAAAACGTTAATTGAAACAGGCCATCCGAAACGTGGTGATATCGTGGTGTTTAAATACCCGGAAGATCCGCGTCTGGATTACATCAAACGCGCTGTCGGTTTACCGGGAGACAAAGTGACGTACGATCCAGTGGCTAAAGAGGTCACCATTCAGCCCGGGTGCAGCTCCGGTCAGGCATGTGAAAACGCATTGCCGGTAACGTATTCTGATGTTCAGCCGAGTGATTTCGTGCAGACGTTTGCTCGTCGTAATGGCGGAGAAGCGACCAGTGGTTTCTTCGAGGTTCCGCTGAACGAAACAAAAGAAAACGGGATTCGTCTGACCGAGCGTAAAGAGACTCTGGGTGATGTAACGCATCGCATTCTGACCGTGCCGATCGCGCAGGATCAGGTGGGGATGTATTTCCGTCAGCCAGGGCAGCAACTCGCGACCTGGATAGTCCCGCCGGGACAATACTTCATGATGGGTGATAACCGTGATAACAGCGCGGACAGCCGTTACTGGGGATTTGTACCGGAAGCGAATCTGGTGGGTAAAGCGACAGCTATCTGGATGAGCTTTGATAAGCAGGAAGGTGAGTGGCCGACCGGTGTTCGTTTAAGCCGTATTGGTGGTATTCACTAATCTCTGATAATCGTTCACGTTGTCGTCATTATGGCGACAGCGTGAATTATTTCTTGGATAAATTCCCGCAGACTAACGACATCCCTTGTCGTTGTGTATAGAATATTCCCCCGAAGTTTTAGGTTGGCAGCGTTAGGTTGCCACGGCACACGAAACAGCGTTGGTTCGTATACATAAGCATTCTGGCTATGCCGAAACGGCTACCCGGATTGTGTATATCAGGTCTGTTTCGTGTGCTGGATTGTTGACGCATTCATTTATTGGTATCGCATGAACCCCATCGTAATTAATCGGCTTCAACGGAAGCTGGGCTACACTTTTAATCATCAGGAGCTGTTGCAGCAGGCATTAACTCACCGTAGCGCCAGCAGCAAACATAACGAGCGTTTAGAATTTTTAGGCGACTCTATTTTGAGCTTTGTTATCGCTAATGCGCTATATCATCGTTTCCCTCGTGTGGACGAAGGTGATATGAGCCGCATGCGTGCCACGCTGGTACGTGGTAATACGCTGGCGGAATTAGCCCGTGAGTTTGACCTCGGTGAATGTTTACGTTTGGGGCCAGGTGAGCTGAAAAGCGGCGGTTTTCGTCGTGAATCTATCCTGGCGGATACTGTCGAAGCATTGATCGGCGGTGTCTTCCTCGACAGCGATATTCAGACTGTTGAACAACTGATTCTTAACTGGTATCAAACCCGTCTGGATGAAATTAGTCCCGGCGATAAACAAAAAGATCCGAAAACGCGTTTGCAGGAATATTTGCAGGGTCGCCACCTGCCGCTGCCGTCTTATCTGGTAGTACAGGTCCGGGGCGAAGCGCACGATCAAGAATTTACTATCCACTGCCAGGTTAGCGGCCTGAGTGAACCGGTGGTTGGCACAGGTTCAAGCCGTCGTAAGGCTGAGCAAGCTGCCGCCGAACAGGCGTTAAAAAAACTGGAGCTGGAATGAGCGAAGAAAAAACCTATTGCGGATTTATTGCCATCGTCGGTCGTCCGAACGTTGGTAAATCCACCCTGTTGAATAATCTGCTTGGGCAGAAGATTTCCATCACCTCACGTAAGGCGCAGACAACACGTCACCGTATTGTCGGGATCCATACTGAAGGCGCGTATCAGGCTATTTATGTTGATACCCCGGGCCTGCATATGGAAGAGAAACGAGCCATCAACCGTCTGATGAACAAGGCTGCCAGCAGTTCTATTGGCGACGTTGAGCTGGTTATTTTTGTCGTGGAAGGCACTCGTTGGACGCCGGACGACGAGATGGTGCTGAATAAACTGCGTGACGGTAAAGCACCGGTTATCCTGGCGATCAACAAAGTTGATAACGTACAGGAGAAGGCCGATCTGCTGCCGCACCTGCAGTTCCTGGCAAGCCAGATGAACTTCCTGGATATCGTCCCCATTTCTGCCGAAACCGGCATGAATGTCGATACCGTTGCAGGTATCGTGCGTAAGCATCTGCCAGAAGCGATTCATCACTTCCCGGAAGATTACATTACCGATCGCTCTCAGCGCTTTATGGCTTCAGAAATCATTCGCGAAAAGCTGATGCGTTTTCTGGGGGCTGAACTGCCGTATTCCGTTACCGTTGAGATTGAGCGTTTTGTCTCTAACGAACGTGGCGGCTACGATATCAACGGCCTGATCCTTGTTGAACGTGAAGGGCAGAAGAAGATGGTGATTGGCAACAAAGGGGCCAAAATCAAAACCATCGGTATCGAAGCGCGTAAAGACATGCAGGAGATGTTCGAAGCGCCTGTGCACCTTGAACTGTGGGTGAAAGTAAAATCTGGCTGGGCTGATGACGAGCGAGCACTGCGCAGTCTCGGTTACGGCGACGACGTTTAATTCCCTGTTCTGAAAAGACGGCGGGTATGATGGAAGGATGGCAACGAGCCTTTGTCTTACATAGCCGCCCGTGGAGCGAAACCAGCCTGGTGCTGGACGTCTTCACGGAAGAGTCGGGTCGCGTGCGCCTTGTGGCTAAAGGCGCACGTTCCAAACGTTCCAATCTTAAAGGCGCACTTCAGCCTTTTACGCCGCTATTACTTCGCTTTGGTGGACGTGGTGAGGTCAAAACCCTGCGTAGCGCTGAAGCCGTCTCTCTGGCGCTTCCTCTAAGTGGTATCACGCTTTACAGCGGTCTTTATATCAACGAACTCATTTCTCGGGTGCTTGAGTACGAGACCCGCTTTTCCGAACTCTTCTTCGACTACCTGAATTGCATTCAGGCGCTGGCTGGCGCGACTGGCTCACCTGAGCCCGCCTTGCGTCGTTTTGAGCTGGCTTTACTTGGTCATCTGGGCTATGGCGTGGATTTCACCCACTGTGCCGGTAGCGGCGAGTCGGTCGAAGACACCATGACCTACCGTTATCGTGAAGAAAAAGGATTTATCGCCAGTGTGGTGATCGATAACAGCACCTTTACCGGGCGGCATTTGAAAGCACTTGAGTCGCGAGAATTTCCGGATGCTGATACGCTACGTGCCGCGAAACGCTTTACCCGCATGGCGTTAAAGCCGTATCTTGGTGGTAAACCGTTAAAAAGCCGGGAACTGTTCCGGCAATTTATGCCAAAACGCGCAGTAAAAACAAATAATGATTAACGAGGATTGTCATGGCTGAATTACTGTTAGGCGTCAACATTGACCATATTGCCACTTTACGTAATGCACGCGGCACCGCATATCCGGATCCGGTTCAGGCGGCGTTTATCGTTGAGCAAGCAGGTGCGGATGGTATTACCGTACATCTGCGTGAAGATCGACGCCATATTACCGACAGAGATGTGCGTATACTGCGTCAAACGCTGGATACGCGCATGAACCTGGAAATGGCTGTGACGGAAGAGATGCTGGCCATCGCCGTTGAGACAAAGCCGCATTTTTGCTGCCTGGTGCCGGAAAAACGCCAGGAAGTTACCACCGAAGGTGGCCTGGACGTAGCAGGTCAGCGTGACAAAATGCGTGATGCCTGCAAACGACTTGCGGATGCGGGGATCCTGGTATCGCTGTTTATTGATGCCGACGAAGATCAGATTAAAGCAGCCGCAGAAGTGGGCGCGCCGTACATTGAAATTCACACTGGTTGCTATGCCGATGCAAAAACCGACGCTGAACAGGCCAATGAACTGGCGCGTATCGCTAAGGCTGCGACCTTCGCAGCCAGTCTGGGGCTGAAGGTTAATGCTGGTCACGGTCTGACTTACCATAACGTCAAAGCGATTGCACGGATCCCGGAAATGCACGAACTGAACATCGGCCATGCGATCATCGGACGCGCGGTAATGAGCGGCCTGAAAGATGCGGTTGTGGAAATGAAACGCCTGATGCTGGAAGCGCGTGGCTAATGGCAATTCTGGGATTAGGTACGGATATCGTGGAGATTGCTCGCATTGAGGCGGTGATCTCTCGTACCGGCGATCGTCTTGCCAGACGGGTTCTGAGCGATAACGAATGGGCTATCTGGGAAACGCATCAGCAACCGGTGCGTTTTCTGGCAAAGCGGTTTGCGGTAAAAGAGGCGGCGGCAAAAGCTTTTGGTACCGGTATCCGCAACGGACTGGCGTTCAATCAGTTCGAGGTGTTTAACGATGAACTTGGCAAACCGAGTCTGCGGTTGTGGGGAGAGGCGTTAAAGCTGGCAGAAAAGCTCGGTGTGGCGCATATGCATGTGACGCTGGCCGATGAACGTCACTACGCCTGCGCCACGGTGATTATCGAGAGTTAAAGTTTGTCTGCGTGGTGCATTAATACAAACTTATCCCACAGCTGTTCTTCTGTTTCGACATGTGCCGGATCTTTCAAAATAGTATTGGGGATTGGGCACACTTTCTGGCAGGTCGGCGTGTCGTAATGTCCTACACATTCGGTACATTTGTCGCTGTTAATCTCGTAGATGCTGTCACCCATCGAAATCGCCTCGTTCGGGCATTCGGGTTCGCACATATCGCAATTGATACACTTTTTAGTGATTAACAGGGCCATCAGGAAACTCTCAAAACATCACAAATCGGGCGGGCATTATACGCGCATTCTTTGCTCAGACCAGTTTTTTTACCAACGCTTCGCTGTGACGGATACGCTCCGGCGCGTGCTCCAGATCCTGCTGAACCAGCGCCATAAACAACAAATCGGTAAGCATCATTTGCGCATGAGTGGATGAAATCGCAGCGCTCCGGGTGGCCTGCTCCTCTGCAATGGTGTACAGGCAACGGGTTGCACGTTGCTGCAGAGCATTGGGGGTAAATCCGGTGATGGCGAGGATTTTTGCTCCGGTGCGTAATGTTTCATCGGCAGCCAGATTGAGCTCGCGTCGTTCCCCTGTATACGAAATTGCCAGCAAGAGATCGTTTGGTGACATTGCCTGTACGGTCGCCAGCAAGGCGTGCATATCGCGTTCAACTACCGCATTAAATCCAATCTTCAACAGCTTCCAGGCAAAATTCTGCGCGACCAGACCGGATGCGCCAATACCTGTCAGTACAATGCGACGGGCAGACCGCAGCATTGTAACGCTTTCCATCAGCTTCTCTTCACTGTTGATATCCAGAGTTGCATGCATTGCTGCCACATTCTCTTTAATCAGTTTATCTCCGACCAGAAGCATGGGATCGTCACCGCGGATCTGATTGTGCACTGGAACAGAATGTGGATTGGGATTACTGGCCAGCGCTTCGCTGATCGCCAGTTTTAGTGCCGGAAATCCTTTGAATCCCATTTTCTGTGCGAACTTCACGACGCTGGACTGGCTGACGCCTGCCTCGCAGGCCAGTTGCTGTGAGCTGAGATGACGCGCATCATCCGGATGAGCAAGGAGGTAATCCGCAAGCTTTTTATCGCTTTGCGCGAGATCCGGGTAACGCTGACGAATGCGAATCAAACAGTTCATGCTGTCTCCTGGCGAAAACGTGATGGCGATTACAAAACAAAATTTCACTCGCCTGGGTGAATATAATATTCCATTATGGCGGATTATTATGAATTAAAAATTCCTAAGGAACAAAAAATGAATCTCGGTGCGTTAGTGTCAGAAACCCGCAATCCACAGACGATGGATCTCGATGCTTTATCCACGCTTGAGCTGGTTCATCGTTTTAATCAACAGGATACGCTGGTAGCGGAAGCAGTAAAAGCAACGCTTTCTGAAGTTGCGCATGCGGTCGATGCGGCAGCTGACGCGTTAAAAGCAGGCGGGCGGATTATTTACATGGGGGCAGGCACCAGCGGTCGTCTTGGCGTGCTGGATGCTTCTGAATGTCCACCGACCTTTGGTGTGCCACATGGTCTGGTTGTCGGGCTTATTGCCGGAGGTCCGGGCGCGTTGCTGAAGGCGGTTGAAGGCGCGGAAGATAACCCTCAGTTGGGAGAAGATGATCTTCGGGCACTCAATCTTCGCATGCAGGACCTGGTTGTTGGTCTGGCGGCGTCAGGACGTACGCCGTACGTGATAGGCGGTCTGCAATATGCTCGCAAAGTGGGCTGCACGACGGTGGCGATCTCCTGTAATCCGGATTCCCCTGTCGCCCGTGAAGCTGATATCGCCATCTCTCCGGTTGTAGGTCCGGAGGCCCTGACGGGGTCAACGCGTCTGAAGTCAGGTACTGCGCAAAAGCTGGTGCTCAATATGATCTCCACCGGGGCAATGGTGAAATTTGGCAAGGTATATCAGAACCTGATGGTGGATATGAAAGCGACCAACGTCAAGCTGGTAGACCGGGCGTGTCGCATGGTGGTGGAAGCTACCGGCATTGCGCGTGAAGAGGCCGAGGCACTGCTGAAACAGACTGACTTTGATGTTAAACCCGCCATACTGATGGCGCTAACCGGGTTGGATGCTACCGCAGCCAGAGCCAAACTTTCCGCTCACCAGGGTTTTTTGCGCGCGGCGTTAGAACACTAGAGGTGCATATGGACAAAACGGCGGTTCTTGCCAGCGACATCCTGCTGGGGATTGGCGGAGAGAAAAATATTCTGCGCCTGGAAAACTGTATGACGCGCGTCAGGGTGGAAGTGCAGGATGACGACCAACTGGACATTTCCCGGCTGAAGCAGTTACCCGGTGTCAGTGGCTATGTGAAGCAGGGGGCGCAGCATCAGATTATTGTTGGTCCCGGTAAGGCCGCCAAAGTGGTGGATGCCATGCGTTCTCTGATTGCTGATGACGGCGAACGTCCGAATGTAAATGACATTGAACGCACGAAGTCTCAGGTGAAAGCGAAGTACAAAGCGCCAATGAGCGATGCGCTGCGCAAGCTGGCGAATGTCTTTATTCCGCTGATCCCGGCGTTTATCGCCTCCGGTTTGATTACCGGCATCATTAACATCCTCAAACGACCGGATATTGTGGGTGATTTTGCTACTCACTATCCGAATATGCTGGGGTTGATGGGTATCTTCGGTAGCGCCGTATTTGCCATCATGAACATCCTGGTCGGGGTAAACACCGCCAAAGTGTTTGGCGGTTCGTTAGCGATGGGCGGCGTAATGGCTGGGATCCTCTCCAGTCCGCAGCTGGCACAGATTACTCTGTTTGGCGAAGCACTACAGCCTGGCCGCGGTGGAGTTATCGCGGTGTTGTTAGTGGTCGCGCTGATGTGCTGGATTGAGCGTAAATTTCGTGAGGTGCTGCCGGGCTCGTTGGAGCTTATCCTGAACCCTTTGCTGACGACTATCATCACCGGGACAATCGCGATTGTGGCACTGCAACCGCTCGGTGGCTGGATTTCGGAATCCATTGCTCATGGCGCATCCTGGGCTATCGATCGCGGCGGTTTCCTCGTCGGCGCGGTACTGGCGGGAACATTTCTACCGCTGGTACTCACCGGTTTGCATCAGGGGCTGGTGCCCATCCATGTTGAGCTGGTGCAGGCACATGGCTATAACGCGCTCTTTCCCATTCTGGCGATGGCGGGAGTGGGGCAGATTGGTGCCGCGATTGCTGTTCTGATGAAAACCCGTAACGCACGGCTGAAAAAAGTGATTAAAGGTGCGTTACCAGTAGGATTACTGGGGATCGGTGAGCCGCTGATTTTTGGTGTGACGTTGCCGCTGGGTAAGCCATTTATTGGCGCTTGTCTTGGCGGAGCGGTCGGCGGGGCGCTGATCAGTTACTGGAAGGTCGCGACGGTTATTACTTTTGGGATCTCAGGGTTACCGCTGGCTCTGACGATTGTTGCCGGAAAAGTGATGTTCTATCTGTTAGGCTATCTGGTAGCGGTTATCGCCGGGTTTCTTTTTACCTGGCTATTGGGGTTCAACGATCCAGAGGAATAAGGTTTGACCAATCACGAGCGTCGCGTTGTCTTTTTTGATTTGGATGGTACGTTACACCAGCAGGATATGTTCGGCAGTTTTCTGCGCTACCTGCTACGTCGCCAACCGCTGAATGCGTTGCTTGTGCTGCCCCTGCTACCGATTATTGCGCTGGGGTTGTTGATTCAGGGGCGCGCCGCCCGCTGGCCGATGAGCTTGCTCCTTTGGGGATGCACTTTTGGTCGGAGTGAAGCGCGCCTGAAATCTCATCAGGCCGATTTCGTGCGCTGGTTTCGACAGCACGTAACGGCTTTTCCGGCCGTGCAACAGCGTCTAACGACTTACCTGTTAAGCTCTGACGCTGATATCTGGTTGATTACCGGATCCCCAAGGTCACTGGTCGAACAGGTCTACTTCGACACCCCATGGCTACCGCGCGTTAATCTTATCGCCAGCCAAATTGAGCGGGGGTACGGCGGTTGGGTGCTACCTCTGCGCTGCCTGGGCCATGAGAAAGTGACGCAACTGGAACGTCATATTGGCGCTCCGCTGCGCCTTTACAGTGGCTATAGCGATAGCAAACAGGACAATCCGCTGCTTTCATTTTGCCAGCATCGCTGGCGCGTTACGCCACGCGGTGAGCTTCAGCAACTCGAATAGAGTAAACGATAGCGTCTGTGTATAATGCGCCCGCTTTGATTACCGGAGTTCTGCCTTTGTCTGATGTTGAATTTAGCCATGAGTACTGGATGCGCCACGCCTTAACGCTGGCTAAACGCGCCTGGGATGAGCGGGAAGTCCCGGTAGGTGCGGTATTAGTACATAACAATCGCGTTATTGGCGAAGGCTGGAACCGGCCGATTGGTCACCATGATCCAACAGCCCACGCTGAAATTATGGCGCTGCGTCAGGGCGGTCTGGTGCTACAAAATTACCGCTTACTGGACGCCACTCTGTACGTCACCCTGGAGCCGTGCGTTATGTGCGCTGGCGCGATGGTACACAGTCGTATCGGACGCGTAGTATTTGGTGCGCGCGATGCGAAAACGGGGGCCGCAGGTTCGCTGATGGATGTGCTACATCATCCGGGAATGAACCATCGGGTTGAGGTCACTGAGGGTATACTACGGGATGAATGTGCCACGCTGCTTAGTGATTTCTTCCGTATGCGTCGTCAGGAAATCAAAAACCTGAAAAAGTCTGCAAGTGAGTGATTACGTGTTCCAGCAAGCCGGATGCGGCTATTTTTCCTCTTTCTTCTGTGAGGAAAACAGCAGTGAAGGGGAGTGCGTCAGGTAATTAGACGATGTCTGAGACAGAAACGCAGAGAGAGGAAATTTCTCCTGGTCTAATAATTCTGCCAGAGATACCGCCGGGTAATCCTGTGCCAGTTGCTGCGTTTCTGTCGCCTGTTTTTCTTTCTCTTGCAGATATCCCACCAGGCTTATCTGGTATTTACGAATATTTTCTACATATGCGTAGGCTTCGTGGCCACGAGCATAGCCATACGTCAGCTTGTTGTAATATGGCTTCTGGCTGAGCAGTGGCAGGCGTTGCTTCACATCGGCCCAGCTGTCCGGGTTGCCTTTGGTTTTAACCGTTAAGGCCCGGGCATCCAGCATATGTGCATATCCCATATTATATGCGGCAAGCGCAAACCAGATGCGCTCTCCTTCCGGTACGGTATCCGGCACTTTACTCATCATGTCCTGTAGATAACGCGCTCCACCGCTGATGCTCTGTTCAGCGTCGGTCCGGTCGGTCAGCCCCAGGCTTTGGGCGGTATTTTTGGTTAACATCATCAGGCCACGTACGCCGGTCGGGGAAGTAGCCTGCGCATCCCAATGGGATTCCTGATAGGAAATAGCCGCCAGCAGCCGCCAGTCTATCTCTTGTGCATATTTTTCAAACAATGGTTTGAGATCCGGCAGTACGCTATCTACAGCGCGTAAAAAAGTGCGGGTATCGACATAATCGAAATCATCGCCATGTCCGAGATACTTTTCTTCCAGTCGCGCCAGTGAACCGTCTTCATTAATGGTGTTAAAGAAATCCAGCAGGGCAGCGGAGAGTGTGTTGTCGTCATCCAGAGGACTAAACCAGGTTACTGGCTGTTCGTCTGAAACATCCAGCGCCACGGCAAGCTCCGGGTGCACGCGTTGGTACAGGCTGATAGCGACTGAATCGGCAATGGTATAGTCGAGCTTACCGGAGATGACATCATCAAGCAGTTCTGTCGTTCCTTTTTTGTCATCGATCTTCCAGCTCAGTTCGGGAAATTTTTTCGCTTTCAGCTGCTGCAAATCATTCACCACGACATGTCCGGGGGCGATAGTCAGCTGATTTTCATTCACGCTGGCAAGGGTGCGAGGGCGATATTTTCCGACCCGATACACCAGTTGCTGCGAAACCGAATAGTAAGTCGGACCCGGCTGGTAGTTTTTAACGCGTTCGCTGTTATAGACCAGGCCTGCGGCTAACAGATCGGCATCGCCGTTATCCAGGTCGTCAAAAAGTTGGCTGATATTCTGACGTACAGTGACTTTTAACTTCACCCCTAAATAGCTGGCGAACTGTTGGGTCAGCTCATAATCCAGACCAAAGGTTTTCCCGTTAAGGGTGGAGTGCGTTAAAGGCGAGTCGATTGTACTGACGCGCAATTCTCCCCGAGCTTGAATCGCGGCGATACGATTGTCGGCTTTACCGAACCAGGGGATAGATGGCCAGAGGGCCGCTGCCAGCAGCAGCGTCAATATGCCGATGAACAGATAATTAATCTTTAATTTTTTCAATTAGTTAATTCTCTGAATCGTGCGTAATCTTAGCCTGCTGTGATATTGATTAAGAAGTGAAGTAGTCATTAATGAGCGGCATTTTGCTTAAACTTGCGCCAGTTGGCAACTTATTCAGAAAACTGACCGCATTTGATGATAAGAGAAAGTCGTGATTTTATTTCGACGCAAACGGTTTCGTCTCCGCGGTAGATTCTTTATAATGACGCCCGTTTCCCCCCTTGCGCACACTTATAAGCGCCTCAGGCGCTTCGAAGACGAGAGACTTATGATGGAAATTCTGCGTGGTTCGCCTGCACTGTCTGCATTCCGTATTAACAAACTGCTGGCGCGTTTTCAGGCGGCCAATCTTCAGGTCCACAATATTTACGCCGAGTATGTCCATTTTGCTGACCTGAATGCCCCGTTAAACGAGGATGAGCATGCGCAACTTGCACGCCTGTTGAAGTATGGTCCTGTTCTTCGCAGCCATGTCCCTGAGGGCAAACTGCTGCTGGTAACGCCTCGCCCTGGCACCATCTCCCCCTGGTCTTCTAAAGCGACTGATATTGCCCACAACTGCGGCCTGCAGCAGATTAGCCGTCTGGAACGTGGCGTCGCCTATTATGTTGAAGCCTCTACGCTGACTGCTGAAGAGTGGCAGGACGTTGCTGCCGTACTGCATGATCGCATGATGGAAACGGTATTCTCTTCGCTGGACGAAGCAGAAAAACTGTTTGTGCATCACCAGCCGGCACCGGTTTCTAGTGTCGATCTGCTGGGTCAAGGCCGCCAGGCGCTAATTGACGCTAACCTGCGCCTGGGTCTGGCGCTGGCGGACGACGAAATTGATTATCTGCAGGATGCGTTTACCAAACTGGGACGCAATCCGAACGACATCGAATTGTATATGTTTGCGCAGGCCAACTCTGAGCACTGCCGTCATAAAATTTTTAACGCCGACTGGGTTATCGACGGAAAACAACAGCCGAAGTCGCTGTTCAAGATGATTAAAAACACCTTCGAAACCACACCGGATCACGTGCTGTCTGCTTATAAAGACAACGCGGCGGTGATGGAAGGTTCTGAAGTGGGCCGCTACTTTGCCGACCATCAAACGGGTCGCTATGACTTCCATCAGGAGCCGGCACATATCCTGATGAAAGTAGAAACTCACAACCACCCGACGGCGATCTCGCCATGGCCGGGCGCGGCGACCGGTTCCGGTGGCGAAATTCGTGATGAAGGCGCAACCGGACGCGGCGCAAAGCCGAAAGCGGGCCTGGTTGGTTTTTCCGTCTCCAACCTGCGAATTCCTGGCTTTGAACAGCCGTGGGAAGAAGATTTCGGTAAACCAGAACGTATTGTTACCGCGCTGGATATCATGACCGATGGTCCTCTGGGGGGCGCGGCGTTTAACAATGAATTTGGTCGTCCGGCGCTGACCGGTTACTTCCGTACCTACGAAGAAAAAGTTAACAGCCACAACGGCGAAGAGCTGCGCGGTTACCACAAGCCAATCATGCTGGCCGGTGGGATCGGTAATATCCGCGCCGATCACGTACAGAAAGGTGAGATCGTCGTGGGTGCGAAACTGATCGTCCTCGGAGGCCCGGCAATGAACATCGGTCTTGGCGGCGGTGCGGCCTCTTCGATGGCTTCCGGCCAGTCCGACGCCGATCTCGATTTTGCTTCCGTGCAACGTGACAATCCGGAAATGGAACGTCGTTGCCAGGAGGTTATTGACCGTTGCTGGCAGATGGGCGATGCCAACCCGATTCTGTTTATCCACGATGTGGGGGCAGGCGGACTGTCTAATGCTATGCCTGAGCTGGTCAGCGACGGCGGGCGCGGTGGTAAGTTTGAACTGCGTGATATCCTCAGCGATGAGCCGGGCATGAGCCCGCTGGAAATCTGGTGTAACGAATCTCAGGAACGTTACGTGCTGGCGGTTGCCGCTGACCAGTTAGCGTTGTTTGACGAGCTGTGTAAGCGTGAGCGCGCACCATATGCAGTGATCGGTGAAGCCACCGAAGAACAGCACCTTTCTATGAATGACCGTCATTTTGACAATCAGCCGATCGATCTGCCACTCGATGTATTGCTCGGCAAGACACCGAAAATGACCCGCGATGTACAGACGCTGAAAGCGAAAGGCGATGCGTTAAATCGAAGCGATATCACGATTGCAGATGCGGTCAAACGCGTGCTGCACCTGCCCGCAGTTGCAGAAAAAACTTTCCTGGTGACAATTGGCGACCGTACCGTTACCGGCATGGTTGCACGTGATCAGATGGTGGGGCCGTGGCAGATCCCGGTCGCGAACTGCGCGGTGACGACTGCCAGCCTTGACAGCTACTATGGCGAAGCGATGTCAATCGGCGAGCGCGCACCGGTTGCGCTGCTGGACTTCTCCGCTTCGGCACGCCTCGCGGTAGGTGAAGCGCTGACCAACATTGCGGCAACGCAAATAGGTGATATCAAACGTATCAAACTGTCCGCAAACTGGATGGCGGCCGCCGGTCACCCTGGTGAAGATGCCGGGTTGTACGAAGCGGTAAAAGCGGTAGGGGAAGAATTATGCCCTGCACTTGGCCTGACCATCCCGGTGGGCAAAGACTCCATGTCGATGAAAACCCGCTGGCAAGAAGGTAACGAACAGCGTGAGATGACCTCGCCGCTGTCGCTGGTGATTACCGCCTTTGCCCGCGTGGAAGATGTGCGTCATACCATTACACCGCAGCTCTCGACCGAAGAGAATGCGCTGCTGTTGATTGACCTGGGCCTTGGCCACAATGCACTGGGTGCGACATCACTGGCGCAGGTTTACCGCCAGTTGGGTGACAAACCGGCTGATGTACGCGACGTCGCGCAACTGAAGGGCTTCTATGACGCCATTCAGGCGCTGGTGGCGCAGCGTAAGCTGCTGGCCTACCATGACCGTTCAGACGGCGGTCTGTTGGTGACTCTGGCTGAGATGGCATTTGCCGGTCACTGTGGTATTCAGGCTGAAATCAGCACACTTGGCGATGACGCTCTGTCTGCTCTGTTTAATGAAGAGCTGGGTGCAGTGATTCAGGTGCGTGCGACAGATCGCGATGCAGTAGAGGCTGTTCTCGCAGCTAACGGTCTGACAGATTGTGTACATTACCTCGGACAGGCAGTCGCAGGTGATCGTTTCACTCTGACAGCCAACGGCCAGTCCGTATTCAGTGAAAGCCGCACTACGCTTCGTATGTGGTGGGCAGAAACCACCTGGCAGATGCAGCGTCTGCGTGACAACCCGGAATGTGCCGATCAGGAACACGATGCCAAGGCGAACGATGCGGATCCAGGCCTTAACGTAAAACTGTCGTTTGATATCAACGAAGATGTTGCCGCGCCGTATATTGCCACCGGTGCGCGTCCAAAAGTGGCTGTGTTGCGTGAGCAAGGTGTTAACTCCCACGTTGAGATGGCCGCGGCTTTCCACCGTGCTGGCTTTGACGCCATCGACGTTCACATGAGCGATCTGCTGGGCGGACGTATCGGCCTGGGGAACTTCCAGGCGCTGGTTGCCTGTGGTGGTTTCTCTTACGGTGATGTACTGGGTGCCGGTGAAGGCTGGGCGAAATCAATACTGTTCAACAACCGCGTGCGTGATGAGTTTGAAACCTTCTTCCATCGCCCACAGACGCTGGCGCTTGGTGTATGTAACGGCTGTCAGATGATGTCCAACCTGCGCGAATTGATCCCGGGTAGCGAACTGTGGCCGCGCTTTGTACGTAACCACTCTGATCGTTTCGAAGCTCGCTTTAGCCTGGTGGAAGTGACGCAAAGCCCGTCTCTTCTGTTGCAGGGAATGGTCGGGTCAATGATGCCGATTGCCGTTTCTCATGGTGAAGGGCGCGTGGAAGTACGTGATGATGCACATCTGACGGGGCTGGAAAGCAAAGGTCTGGTAGCGCTGCGCTATGTTGATAACTTTGGCAAGGTGACTGAAACCTATCCAGCGAACCCGAATGGCTCGCCAAACGGGATCACTGCGGTGACGACCGAAAATGGTCGTGTGACGATTATGATGCCGCATCCGGAACGAGTATTCCGTACTGTGAGCAACTCCTGGCACCCGGAAAACTGGGGCGAGGACAGCCCGTGGATGCGTATCTTCCGCAATGCGCGTAAGCAACTCGGCTAATCATAACGATAGACATCAAGCCCCTCTTCGTGAGGGGTTTTTTTTGTCTGGTCCAGTTGAGCGACGTAAATCCTGTTAGGGGATGAGGCGTTTACACCTCCAGGGTGTCGGCAAATGCCGACAATGGCACGACCGGGGTGTCGCCTAAAAGAGACAGTTAATTAATTGATTTATATATTATTTATTTTTTAGTGTTATATGTGTTGCTAATTAGCGACAAAAGGTGCAAAAAACAGACGGAAAACTTTTTAGCATATTTAAACATATTTCTTATATTTATCATTGTGTTAATAAAATGTTTTGATTGTTGGCACAGTTGCTGCATAATAATAACCAGTGGCTCATTCACCCTCTTATGTCAGCCCCTTCGGGACGTGCTACATAAACTTCGAATGACGCACAACAAGGTGCCTGCCGTCCAACTTCTGATATTAGCGTTGCTCATATCAATCTCCGGGCGAAACGTCGAGTTAGGCACCGCCTTATTCCATAACAAAGCCGGGTTAATCCCGGCTTTGTTGTATCTGGCGTTTCCCTCAGTTAGCATCTTCTTATTCGTGTCCGTTGAGGTAACGCCTTGAAGCGCTGGTCTGTTTTCCCCCGTTCTTTACGTCAGTTGGTGACGTTGGCTTTTTTGCTGATCCTGCTGCCTTTGTTAGTGCTGGCCTGGCAGGCATGGCAGAGTCTGAACGCGCTTAGCGCCCAGGCTGCGTTAACGAACCGAACGACGTTGATTGATGCCCGACGAAGCGAGGCGATGACCAATGCGGCACTGGAGATGGAACGCAGCTATCGGCAATACTGCGTGCTTGATGATCCGACCCTGGCGAAGGTCTATCAAAGTCAGCGCAAACGCTACAGCGATATGCTGGATGCGCATGCGGGCGTTTTACCGGATGACAAACTCTATCAGGCGTTGCGGCAGGATTTAAACGACCTCGCGCAGCTACAGTGTAAAAATAGCGGCCCTGATAGCGTGGCGGCGGCACGACTTGAAGCTTTTGCCAGCGCCAATACGGAGATGGTTCAGGCAACGCGTACGGTGGTTTTCTCTCGCGGGCAACAATTACAACAAGATATAGCGGAGCGTGGGCAGTTCTTTGGCTGGCAGGCACTGATGCTGTTTCTCGTCAGCCTGGCGATGGTGTTGCTGTTCACGCGGATGATTATCGGACCAGTTAAAGGTATAGAACGGATGATCAACCGCCTGGGGGAAGGGCGCTCGCTGGGTGATAGCGTACTGTTCACCGGCCCTCGGGAACTGCGCTCGGTTGGTCAGCGAATTATCTGGCTGAGCGAGCGCCTTTCATGGCTGGAGTCTCAGCGGCATCAGTTTTTACGCCACCTTTCACACGAGCTGAAAACACCGCTGGCAAGTATGCGTGAGGGAACAGAACTGCTGGCAGATCAGGTGGTTGGTCCTCTGACTGCGGAGCAGAAAGAGGTTGTCGGTATTCTGGATGACAGCAGCCGCAATCTGCAGAAACTGATTGAGCAGTTGCTGGATTACAACCGGAAACTGGCTGATGAGGTGATTGAGCTTAAGAACGTTGAGATAGCGCCGCTGGTGGATGGCGTTGTTTCTGCACATAGCCTGCCCGCTCGCTCAAAAATGATACATACTGATGTTGCGCTGGCTGCGAGTTCCTGTCTGGCAGAGCCTGGGCTGTTAATGAGCGTGCTGGACAATCTTTATTCCAATGCGGTGCACTATGGGGCTGAATCCGGTACCATTTGTATCCGCAGCAGTTTGCATGGCTCTACGGTATATATAGATATAGTGAATACCGGCACACCGATTCCAGAAGCAGAAAAGACCATGATCTTCGAGCCTTTTTTCCAGGGGAGTCATCAGCGGAAAGGGGCGGTAAAAGGAAGCGGGTTGGGGCTTAGTATCGCCAGAGATTGCATCCGCCGTATGCGGGGAAAACTGTATCTGGTCGATGATAATGCGCAAGGTGTTTGCTTTCGCATAGAACTGCCGCTATCTGCAACGAAAAAACACTAAAATCAACCTAAGTCTGGTGAGTATGCCACACGTTGTTGTCCGAATGCTTAAACGACATTTTTTCCGCCGCGCCTTATGGGTGAGCCTGCCGTGCCTGGCGCTGGTAGGGTGTGTACCGAATGCGGTGAATCATATTATCGGTGATCCTTCGCAGGAGAAAATTCCTCCTCATCAATTGGCCGATTACCTTTCAACAGAATGTGCGGATATCTGGTCACTACAGGGTCAGTCCACAGAATCTAATCCGCTGTATTGGCTGCGGGCAATGGATTGTGCCGATCGCATGATGGCGGTTCAGGCGCGCAGTGAAGCCAGTGCCATGCTGGCGGATACCTGGCAGGGCGCTTTCAAACGTGGGATCCTGCTAGGCAGTGCCAATATTACCCCACCAGAACGGCGGGACGCGATTACGCGCCTTGATGCGTTAAGCCCGCAAATCCCCGCTCAGGTACGACCGCTTTATCAGGTCTGGCGCAGCAGCCAAACGCTGCAGTTACAGCTTGCAGAAGAACGCATGCGCTATAGCAAACTCCAGCAGGCATCAGACAGCGATCTTGATACGCTGCGTTTACAACAACAGCATTTGCAAGCCCAGCTCGATCTGACTACCCGCAAACTGGAGAATCTGACGGATATTGAACGCCAGCTTTCTACCCGCAAACCTGCCGGTAACTACAGTCCCGATACGCAGCATGGGAGTGATAAACTCACCACACCTGACAACGGGGATGGTGCGGTGTCGTCATCTGATGAGGTAACGCCATGATAAGCCGTAAACCCGCGCATTTACTGCTTGTAGATGACGATCCTGGGTTGTTGAAATTGCTCGGAATGCGACTGACCAGCGAAGGTTACAGTGTCGTAACGGCGGAAAGCGGGCTGGAAGGACTGCGGATCCTGAACCGTGAAAAGGTGGATCTGGTTATTAGCGATCTGCGCATGGATGAAATGGACGGTATGCAACTGTTTACTGAAATCCAGAAAGTCCAGCCTGGGATGCCGGTTATTATTCTTACGGCTCATGGTTCTATTCCTGATGCTGTTGCCGCCACTCAGCAGGGTGTTTTCAGTTTTCTCACTAAGCCGGTCGATAAAGACGCGTTATACAATGCCATTGACGGGGCGCTGGAACAGTCTGCGCCCGCCACTGATGACCGCTGGCGTGAATCAATCGTTACCCGCAGTCCGCTGATGTTGCGTTTGTTGGAGCAGGCACGGATGGTGGCGCAATCAGACGTCAGCGTACTGATCAACGGTCAAAGCGGTACCGGAAAAGAGGTTTTCGCTCAGGCTATTCACAACGCCAGCCCGCGAAGCCACAAACCTTTCATTGCGATTAACTGCGGCGCGTTGCCGGAACAACTGCTCGAGTCTGAACTGTTTGGTCATGCGCGCGGCGCCTTTACCGGCGCGGTGAGCAACCGTGAAGGGTTATTTCAGGCCGCTGAAGGCGGGACGCTGTTTCTCGATGAGATAGGTGACATGCCCGCGCCATTACAGGTCAAATTATTGCGTGTGTTGCAGGAGCGTAAAGTCCGCCCCCTTGGTAGCAATCGTGATATCGACATTGATGTGCGGATCGTTTCTG
The DNA here is from genome assembly GCF_030333065.1 of Citrobacter sp. Cm046. Classification (NCBI taxonomy): domain Bacteria; kingdom Pseudomonadati; phylum Pseudomonadota; class Gammaproteobacteria; order Enterobacterales; family Enterobacteriaceae; genus Citrobacter; species Citrobacter sp. Cm046. The sequence continues at coordinate 39,448 of NZ_JAOWGP010000035.1, forward strand.
CGACGCACCGTGATCTGCCCAAAGCGATGGCGCGGGGTGAGTTTCGCGAAGATTTATTCTATCGCCTCAATGTCGTGAGTTTGAAGATCCCGACGCTGGCCGAGCGTACTGAAGACATCCCACTACTGGCAAACCATCTGCTACGCCAGTCTGCTGAGCGGCACAAACCGTTCGTGCGTGCATTTTCGACTGACGCGATGAAACGTTTAATGACAGCCAGTTGGCCAGGAAACGTGCGTCAGTTGGTCAACGTGATTGAACAGTGTGTGGCGCTAACTTCTTCACCGGTAATCAGTGATGCGCTGGTGGAGCAGGCGCTGGAAGGCGAAAATACTGCGCTGCCAACCTTTGTCGAAGCGCGTAACCAGTTTGAACTCAACTACTTGCGTAAGTTGTTGCAAATTACCAAAGGCAACGTTACTCATGCGGCGAGAATGGCGGGGCGCAACCGAACGGAGTTCTATAAGTTGCTCTCTCGACACGAACTGGATGCGAACGATTTCAAAGAATAATTTTACACTGCATCATTCAAGCTGCTGCCAGGCATCATGAATGATTTTGTGTAATCGTTTAATGTGTTAGGTTTATCCGATCAAAAGACAGGCGACCTTTTCAAGGAATAGCATGAAAAAGATTGATGCGATTATTAAACCCTTCAAGCTGGACGACGTCCGCGAAGCGCTGGCAGAAGTCGGCATTACCGGTATGACTGTGACGGAAGTGAAAGGATTTGGCCGTCAGAAAGGCCATACCGAACTGTATCGCGGCGCGGAATATATGGTGGATTTTCTGCCGAAGGTGAAAATTGAAATTGTGGTAACTGACGATATTGTTGATACCTGCGTCGATACCATTATTCGTACTGCACAAACGGGTAAAATTGGCGACGGCAAGATTTTTGTCTTTGACGTGGCACGCGTTATTCGTATTCGTACCGGTGAAGAAGACGACGCGGCAATTTAAGTCGGGTCTGCTTAGCAGGCCTGACAGGCGTAGCGCCATCAGGCCTGCTTTATAACGAACTACAGCACTTTATGTGGACCGAAACATTCGTAGTGAATGTTTTCGTTCTTCACGCCCAGACCGACCAGTTGCTTCGCGGCAAACTGCATAAAGCCAACCGGACCACACAGATAAAACTGCATTGACGGGTCGCTGATTGCACCTTCCATCTTGTTTAAATCCATCAGTCCTTCGCTGTCATATCCACCTTTTTCGCGATCCGCTTCGTTCGGCTCACGATACCAGGTATGTGCGGTAAAGCGCGGCAGCGTTTTACCCAGTTCACTTACTTCATCGGCAAAAGCATGCACATCGCCGTTTTCTGCCGCGTGGAACCAGTTAACCTGTGCGGTGTGCCCGGATTTTGCCAGCGTATCCAGCATGGCCAGCATCGGCGTCTGACCAACACCCGCAGAAATCAGAGATACTGGCGTATCGGTTGCCACATCCATGAAAAAATCGCCCGCTGGTGCGGCTAAATGAACGATGTCACCGATATTCGCGTGGTTATGCAACCAGGTAGAAACCTGGCCGCCGTCTTCGCGTTTAACGGCAATACGATAGCCTTTACCATCCGGTTTGCGGGTCAGAGAGTACTGACGAATTTCCTGATGCGGGAAACCTTCCGGCTTCAGCCAGACGCCCAGATATTGCCCCGGATGGTATTCTGCCACCGCACCGCCATCGACCGGCTCAAACTCAAAGCTGGTGATCAACGCGCTACGCGGGGTTTTTGCCACGATACGGAACGGACGAGTACCTTCCCAGCCACCATTTTTGTTGGCGTTTTCACTGTAAATCTGTGCTTCGCGGTTGATGAAGACGTTAGCCAGCACGCCATACGCTTTTCCCCAGGCATCCAGCACTTCCTGACCTGGACTGAACATTTCGTCCAGCGTTGCCAGCAGGTGACCGCCCACGATGTTGTACTGCTCGGGCTTAATCTGGAAGCTGGTATGCTTCTGGGCTATTTTCTCAACCGCAGGCAGCAACGCCGCCAGGTTTTCGATATTGCTGGCGTAAGCGGCGATGGCGTTAAATAATGCTTCACGTTGATCGCCATTACGCTGGTTACTCATGTTGAAAATTTCTTTGAGTTCGGGGTTATGCGTAAACATGCGATCGTAGAAATGGGCGGTCAGCTTCGGGCCTGTCTCAACCAGCAGGGGAATGGTGGCTTTCACTGTAGCGATGGTTTGTGCGTCAAGCATACTGTCTTCCTTTATCTGAGACTTTAATGATGTATGTCAAATACATCTTATAAAAAATACCCCTGCATTGTAAATGGTTCTTTGTAACTTTGCGTTGTAATGGTTACAACGTGAAAAATCTGCATCACAAACCTGAAAAGAAATCCGTTGAAATTAAGCAGACCTTTGTTCTCCAAAGCCTTGCGTGCTCTGAAGGTAATCGTTTGCGTAAAATCCTTTGTCAAGACCTGTTATCGAAGAATGATTCGGTTATACTGTTGGCCGAAGTCCAACGGGACTGCCTTTTTAGGCCGAAATTCTATTGTTAGCTGAGTCAGGAGATGCGGATGTTAAAGCGTGAAATGAACATTGCCGATTATGATGCCGAACTGTGGCAGGCTATGGAGCAGGAAAAAGTACGTCAGGAAGAGCACATCGAACTGATCGCCTCCGAAAACTACACCAGCCCGCGCGTGATGCAGGCGCAGGGGTCTCAGCTGACCAACAAATACGCTGAAGGTTATCCGGGCAAGCGTTACTACGGTGGTTGTGAATACGTTGATATCGTTGAGCAACTGGCGATTGATCGCGCCAAAGAGCTGTTTGGCGCAGACTACGCTAACGTCCAGCCGCACTCCGGTTCTCAGGCTAACTTCGCTGTCTACACTGCTCTGCTGCAACCGGGTGATACCGTTCTGGGTATGAACCTGGCGCAAGGCGGTCACCTGACTCACGGTTCCCCGGTAAACTTCTCAGGTAAACTGTACAACATCGTCCCTTACGGTATCGATGAATCCGGCAAGATTGACTACGAAGACATGGCGAAGCAGGCTCAGGAGCACAAACCGAAGATGATTATCGGTGGCTTCTCTGCTTACTCCGGAGTGGTTGATTGGGCAAAAATGCGTGAAATCGCCGACAGCATTGGCGCATACCTGTTCGTCGACATGGCGCACGTTGCCGGTCTGATTGCCGCGGGCGTGTACCCGAACCCGGTTCCGCATGCTCATGTTGTTACCACCACTACCCACAAAACCCTGGCGGGTCCGCGCGGCGGCCTGATCCTGGCAAAAGACGGTAGCGAAGAGCTGTACAAAAAACTGAACTCTGCTGTATTCCCTAGCGCGCAGGGCGGCCCACTGATGCACGTTATCGCGGCGAAAGCGGTGGCACTGAAAGAAGCGATGGAGCCAGAGTTCAAAGTCTACCAGCAGCAGGTTGCGAAAAATGCTAAAGCGATGGTGGAAGTATTCCTGAACCGTGGTTACAAAGTGGTTTCTGGCGGTACTGAGAACCACCTGTTCCTGCTGGATCTGGTTGATAAAAACCTGACCGGTAAAGAAGCTGACGCTGCGCTGGGCCGTGCTAACATCACCGTTAACAAAAACAGCGTACCGAACGATCCGAAGAGCCCGTTCGTCACTTCCGGTATTCGTATCGGTTCCCCGGCTGTGACCCGTCGTGGTTTCAAAGAAGCCGAAGTGAAAGAGCTGGCTGGCTGGATGTGCGATGTTCTGGACAACATCAATGATGAAGCTGTAATCGAGCGCGTCAAAGCGAAAGTCCTGGATATCTGCGCACGCTTCCCTGTTTACGCGTAAGTCATTTTTATTGCCGGATGGTGGTTTAACATCACATCCGGTAGTTATATCGATTTAAGCGTCACTGACTCATCTAATAAAGCCGCTATCTGCGGCTTTTTTTCTGCCTGAATCCACTGCCTCAGTAATTGCATTTTACGCCCCTGATTTTTGAGTTATGTCAGTATTGCTCCGCCCTGTTCCGGCTCGTTAGCGATAGCTGTGAAGGCGTGGTTTAAACAGCAACAAAGTCAGCCCATTATTGTTCAGGTCTCTACGAATATTCAGGTGATCATGAGCCTGGCCGGTACAGGAGAGGCTTTGATGCCCGGTTATATGAATAATTTTAATACCGAGCTGGTGGTTTTCAGGCCAAAAGTCGGCGATAAAATCTGCGCTGGCGGATTTTATCGCTACGGTACAGGGATGTTTGGCAGTGACTATGACGGGTAATGACTACAGCTCGCTAAGCTGTGATTCCACATACAGATAACCAATTCCCATCAATTGCTGAGCGCGGTTAAGTTGACCGAAGCTTATCTGTGTTGCTCTGGCACGCGGATTATCGCCGTGGTCGAACGGATTAAATCCGGTTTGCTGTACCAGAGTATGTAACCAACTATCACCAAAGGCGCAGCTACGGCCGTACAGCCATATTTGATTAATATTCAATATATTCAGAAAGTTATACAGACTCAGTCCAATTGCACTGGCTGCGTGTTCGGCCCAGGCCTGAATACGCACATCTCCGTGTTTCCAGGCATCAATTAGTTGATCGGTAGTCAGTGTTTCCGGATCATAATGGGGTGCCGGTTGAGATTTCATCCACACTCTGGCCTGTTTTTTCAGTGCACTAAGAGATGCCACTGTCTCCAGACAACCGTAACGCCCACAGTCACAGGCAATCCCATCGGGATCAATGATGGTATGACCAATCTGGCCGCTGCCATACAAACTGCCACGCCAGATACTGTCGTTGATCACGAACGATGAACCAATCCCGTAATCGACGTTAATGACACAAAAGTCGCCGTTAGCTGCCGGATTCTGCCACTTTTCAGCCAGTGCCAGCATGACACAGTCATTATCCAGACGTACCTGTACACCCAGCATTTCCTCCAGCAGATATTTTATTTCAACCGGTGTTTTCCACGGTGCCTGCGGCATCGTTTTGGAGGCACCGGTAACAGGATCAACCTGCCCGTGAACGCCCAGAGCGAGGTTAATGGTCACCTCGGGATACTGCCGACGATACTCCCGCCAGTGTGTCGCTAATGCAGCCAGTAACGCTTTTGGCGTCTCTGGAGTGATAACTTCATGTCGCCAGTCACCGACGGCCATCAACCGTGCGTCCGCCAGTTGGCTGATGATGCTGGTGGGAGTGACGTTAATACACAACGTCCAGGCGCCTTTTTCCGGCAAATGATAGCTGCCGCTGCTCAAACCGCGCTGGCTTAACGTTTCCCGGGAGTGGCTGATTCTCCCTTCATCCATTAACTCTTCGAGGATGTTGCTCACCGCCGGGATCGACAGACTGGTGAGCTGCGCCAGCTGTGACTTACTGAGCTGTTTTTCCCGCCACAGATGCGACAAAAAAATCTGTTTATTCGCCTGGCGAACTCTGGCGTTATTGAATCCCGGTCGCTGCATTCACTTAACTCCCTTAACTGTATTGCGTGAGCATTGCGCATTTTAACGCCACTTAACTGCCGCAGAATAGCATCAGGTTAAGTTTTTACTTTTGTTTATTGAGTGGAGAGCGGCATGTACGGTTCAGTTAAGGTTTGGCAGGAAACGATCACCCTCCCAACATGGACTGCGGGCGAGGAAGACGCTAACCCGATGTTTCTGGAGAAACGGGTTTATCAGGGGTCTTCAGGCGCGGTTTATCCCTATGGCGTGATTGATACGCTGACTGGTAAGCGTGAAATGCGCGATTACCAGGCGGTGTGGATGGAGAATGATTTCATTCGCATTATGCTGTTACCGGAGCTGGGCGGGCGCATTCACCGTGCATATGACAAAGTGCAGCAGCGCGATTTCGTTTACTACAACGAAGTGGTCAAGCCTGCGCTGGTAGGACTGCTCGGGCCATGGATTTCTGGCGGTATTGAATTTAACTGGCCGCAGCACCACCGCCCAACCACGTTTATGCCGGTTGATTTTACGCAACAGCAAGGTGAGCAGGGTGAATACACCGTGTGGATGGGAGAAGTTGAACCCATGCGTGGTTTACAGGTCATGACCGGATTCACGCTGTACCCGGATCGCGCTCTGATTGAAATAACCGGTAAGGTGTTTAATGGCAATGCCACTCCGCGCCACTTTTTATGGTGGGCGAATCCGGCAGTGAAGGGCGGTGACGATCACCAGAGCGTTTTCCCGCCGGATGTGACCGCAGTTTTCGATCATGGTAAGCGCGATGTGTCTGCGTTCCCTATCGCTACGGGTACTTACTACAAAGTGGATTACTCCGCTGGCGTGGATATCTCCCGCTACAAAAACGTCCCGGTTCCAACCTCCTATATGGCTGAAAAATCAAACTATGATTTTGTCGGCGCATGGCATCACGGGGAACGTGGAGGATTGTTGCACGTTGCAGATCACCACGTTTCACCGGGGAAAAAGCAGTGGACCTGGGGATACGGTGATTTTGGCGTCGCCTGGGATCGTAACCTCACCGATGACAACGGTCCGTATATTGAACTGATGACAGGGGTCTTTACCGATAACCAGCCTGACTTTACCTGGCTTGCTCCGTACGAAGAGAAAGTCTTCGTACAAAATTTTCTGCCCTACAGTGAACTTGGCATGGTGCAAAACGCCAGCACGCAGCTGGCGCTTCGTCTGGAGCGTGATGGCAGCCAGCTCTCTATTGGTGTCTATGCCATTGCGCCGCTGCGGGATGTGCAGGTTACGCTTTCTGCAAAGGGAGAACCATTCTATGAAAATACGCTGACCCTGGCGCCTGGGCAAAGCTGGCTGGTTGACGTGTCTGATGGCGGTCATACTCGGGTGATGATGAGCGTGACGCGGGCTGATGGTGTTACGCTTCTGGATTATGAAGAGCACATTGCCGAAGAGCTACCACTGCCTAAGGCGGCTGTTGCCCCTGCGCAACCAGAAGCATTGTCCAATACCGATGAGCTCTATTTTATTGGGCAGCATCTGGAACAGTACAATCACGCCAGCCGCTATGCGGAGGACTATTATCGCCGTGCGCTCGAGGTAGACCCACAGGACTATCGCAATAATGTGGCGCTGGGAACGCTGGCACTAAACCGTGCTGACTGGATCCTGGCCGAACGTTGCGCGCGCAAGGCGCTGGAACGTGCGCATAAGCTTAATAAGAATCCGCGCGATGGTGAAGCGAGCATGTTGCTGGCCGCTGCGCTGGAGCGTCAGGGTGACGATGACAGCGCCTGGGAAAACTACTATAAGGCAAGCTGGAGCGGCAACTGTCGCGATGCGGCGTTCTGGTCATTATCACGCCTGGCGATGAAACGCCAGGACTACGCCTGTGCGCTGGAAAAGGTAGAACAGAGCCTGCGTTTTAACGGTAGTAATAACCTCGCCATGGGGTTGAAAGCCCTCGCGCTGGCAAAACTGAATCTTCCTGCGAAAGCACTGGACTATATTACCCAACAGCTTGTTGATTATCCGCTGAGTTATACCCTGCACTACGCGCGCTGGGCAATCAGCCAGGATGATGACTCAGCACAAGCGCTTATCTCCATTACCGGTCGACGTGGCACGAATGCCTGCGAGCTGGCAGGATGGCTGACCTCATTTGGTCAGCAGGATGCCGCCCGTGATGTGCTGGAACTGCTCGACAGCCAGGAAACATTACCGATGTTGTGGCGAGCCTCACTGAGCGAGGATCCGCAGCCTTTCATTGACCGTGCCCGTAAGTGTCTGCAAAAACGCGTGCGTTTCCCTAATACGCTGGATGAAGTGCAGATGCTGCAAACGCTGGTGCAGAGTGCCTTTGCCCGCTACTTGTTGGGGTGTTTCTGGTACAGCAAACGGCGTTATACCGAAGCGGTTTCTTGCTGGCAATTTACCCTTGAGCAGGAGCCGGATTTTGCCCCGGTGCACCGATTACTGGGGATTTACGCCTGGAACAAACAGCACGATGCATCGCTGGCGAAACGCTATCTGTCTCAGGCTGTGGCGCTGGAGCCACAAAATGCGCGTTTCCTGTTTGAACTCGATTATCTCAATAAGCTGATGGCGCAACCGGCTGAACAGCGTTTAGCAAAACTTGAAGCCAGTAAAGACGTGGTATTCCATCGCGATGATCTGACGGTAGAACTGCTCAGTCTGTGGAATGGGCTGGGGCACTATGATGCTGCTGCGGCAGTGCTGAGTGAGCGCGTATTTCACCCCTGGGAAGGTGGTGAAGGCAAAGCCACCGGACAATATCTGCTTAATCAACAACATCGGGCGCTGGCTGCTATTCAGGCAGGCGACTACCAAACTGCCATCATTTTGTTGCAGCAGGCATTGCACTACCCGCAGAACCTGGGGGAAGGACGTTTACCCGGACAAACGGATAATGACATCTGGTATTTGCTGGGTTATTGCACCAAACAGCAGGGATATATCGAAGAAGCCCGGCAGTATTTTGTGCGAGCAACTCGCGGTGGCAGTTCGCTTGATGCCGGACGCTATTACAACGATCAGCCGGTGGATTATCTCTTCTGGCAGGGTATGGCATTGAGAGCGTTGAGCGATAACGCAGAAGCAGACAACCTGTTTCACAGCTTCCTGCAATGGGTCGAGTCGCAACACGACAAGGTTCCTGAAGTCGATTTCTTTGCAGTATCGCTTCCCGATCTTGTAGTGCTGGACACCTCTGCACAAGCGAAACACCAGCAACACTGTCTGTTCATCAATGCGCTTGGGCATCTGGGACTGGGAAATATTCCTGACTCCCGGCACTTCCTGGATGCGCTTCTGCAACTCAATCCGGCGCATGACAAGGCGCAACTGCTGCGTCACGCCATTAACGTAAAGCTATTCCTGTAACGCTCTGATCGGGTGGGGGCGACTCCACCCGAAACCTTCTGTCCCCTGCGTTTCCCTGAAAGAGGAATCATAATGAATAACGCGCAGACACATTTAAAGATTGGCTATGTCTGGACTATCTGCCTGGTTGCGGCTTGCGGTGGTTTACTGTTTGGCTATGACTGGGTGGTGATTGGCGGGGCAAAACCCTTCTATGAAGCTTACTTCTCTATAACCGATCCGGCACAGTCTGGTTGGGCGATGAGTTCGGCGCTGGTGGGCTGTATCTTTGGTGCGTTGATTTCCGGTTGGTGCGCCGACAAGTTCGGCCGCAAAATGCCGCTTATTCTCTCAGCGATACTCTTCAGCGCTTCGGCCTGGGGTACCGCCGTAGCCAGCAACTTCGACATGTTTATTGTCTATCGAATTGTTGGTGGTGTAGGGATTGGTCTGGCGTCGGCGCTCAGCCCACTTTATATCGCCGAGGTCAGCCCGGCTGAAAAGCGCGGTCGCTTTGTGGCGGTCAACCAACTGACCATCGTAATTGGCGTGCTGGCAGCACAACTGATCAACCTGATGATTGCGGAACCGGTTGCAACCGGCGCCACGCAGCAGGCGATTGTTGAAAGCTGGAATGGCCAGATGGGCTGGCGCTGGATGTTTGGCGCCGAGTTAGTGCCTGCGGTGGTGTTCCTGGTTTTGATGTTCTTTGTACCGGAATCACCGCGCTGGCTGGTGAAGGCTGGGAAGGTCGAGCGTGCGCGAGCTATGTTGCAACGGATTGGTTCTGCCGAATATGCCGGACAAACTTTGCAAGAGATCGAACATACTCTGCAAAAAGATAATCATAGGGTGGCCTGGTCCACGCTATTACAACCGCAGATCAAACCGATCGTCATTATTGGAATGGTACTGGCTGTATTCCAGCAATGGTGTGGGATCAACGTTATCTTCAACTATGCCCAGGAGATCTTTGCGTCCGCCGGGTTCGATATCAATGGGACACTAAAATCTATTGTGGCGACGGGGATTATTAACCTGGTCTTTACCCTGGCCGCGTTACCGCTGGTGGATAAAATTGGTCGCCGTAAACTGATGCTGTTTGGGGCCTCTGGACTTACGGTCATCTACGTGTTGATTGCCGGTGCGTATGGGTTAGGTATTCTCGGCTGGCCGGTCCTGGTCCTGGTGCTGGCAGCGATTGCCATTTATGCCCTGACGCTGGCTCCGGTTACCTGGGTATTACTGTCAGAAATTTTCCCTAACCGTGTGCGTGGGCTGGCAATGTCGCTGGGCACACTGGCGCTGTGGATTGCCTGTTTCCTGCTGACTTACACTTTCCCGTTGCTTAATGCGAGTCTCGGCGCATCAGGAAGCTTCCTGCTCTACGGTGTTATTTGTGCCATGGGTTATGTTTATGTGCTACGCAATGTGCCGGAAACTAAAGGCGTAACGCTGGAGGCACTGGAAGAAAAACTGGCGGCACAGCATACGAAGGTTAGTGCATCAGCCCAACAACGAAGCGCCCGATAATGAACGACGCGCTGACGTTGCAAAACGCACATCTGCGGATGTGCGTTGACCCTCAGGGCGGTTCGTTGCTGAGTCTGGTTTCGTTACAACATCAACAACCTGTCTTACGTGAAGGGCAAGGCAAGAAGCCTGGTGATTGCGGCCTGTTCCCTATGCTACCTGTTGCTAATCGTGTGGCGGACAATCGTTTTCTGCTGTGTGGAAACCGGGTGGTTTTACCCCAACATGATGCGGACGATGTTTTCTTTTTACATGGTGACGGTTGGCTGAAACGCTGGGAGGTTGTTGCTGCTACCGAAAGTCATTGTTTACTGCGGTTGCGCAGCCAGCACGCATGTGGCTATGACTATATAGCGGATCTTTGCTATCAGTTGGAAGAGTCAAGCCTTTACGCCTCGTTAACGATAACCCATTGCGGCGTGCAGTCGATGATCTATGGCTGTGGGTTCCATCCGTTTTTTGCCTTTGATTCGCACAGTACGGCGCAGTTTACCGCCAGTGGTTACTGGCCGGAGGGGGAGCAGCACCTGCCACTGAGCTGGCAAAGTGATATTCCGCCGCCTGCAGATTTCATACACGCGCAATATGGCGAAGATGACTGGTTAAATGTGGGATATTCCGGCTGGAGCGGACGGGCTGTTATCCAACATGATGTGATGAAAGTCACGCTTTTAGCGCAAACTCCCTGGCTGATGCTGTTCAGAATGTCGGGTGGCGAGTTCCTTTGCCTTGAGCCGCAGACGCATCCGGTGAATGCCCACAACATGCAGGGACAGCCGGGATTAAGGGTACTAGGCCAGGGAGAACAGTGCCATTTTTCGATGCAAATTTGCGTAGAGTAGGGCAAGAATCATGTTATCTGCCTGTTAATGCTCTCTTGCGCCAGCCCGTGTTTATCGCCAGACTATCGCCACCAAACGGGAGGGAATCATGGCTTTGCATTCCACGCGCTGGCTGGCGCTCGGTTATTTCACCTACTTTTTTAGCTACGGTATTTTTCTGCCTTTCTGGAGCGTCTGGCTCAAAGGTTTGGGGCTGACGCCGGAAACCATCGGTTTGCTGCTGGGCGCGGGGCTGATTGCACGTTTTCTCGGTAGTTTGCTGATTGCGCCGCGCGTGAGTGATCCCTCTCGTCTGATTACCGCTTTACGTATTCTGGCGCTGCTGACGCTGGTGTTTGCTCTGGCATTTTGGGCGGGTACGCATGTGGCATGGCTGATGGTGGTGATGGTCGGGTTTAACCTGTTTTTCTCACCGCTGGTGCCGCTAACGGATGCGCTGGCTAACACCTGGCAAAAACAGATCACCATGGATTATGGTCGGGTACGTTTGTGGGGATCGGTGGCCTTTGTGATTGGTTCGGCGCTAACCGGTAAACTGGTGAGCCTGTTTGATTACCGGGTTATCCTGGTGCTGCTGACGCTTGGGATGGCTTCAATGCTGCTGGGTATGATGATTCGTCCGAGCGTGCAGCCGCAGGGTGAAAACCGCCAACAGGAGAGTGCCGGATGGCCTGCCTGGCGTTTGCTGATCACGCAGAGTTGGCGTTTTCTTGCCTGTGTGAGCCTGCTGCAGGGCGCACATGCTGCCTATTACGGTTTTAGCGCAATTTACTGGCAGTCCGCCGGGTATTCCGCCTCGGCGGTCGGTTATTTATGGTCGCTGGGCGTGGTTGCCGAAGTGATTATCTTCGCACTGAGCCACAAGCTGTTCCGCCGCTTTAGCGCTCGTGATCTGCTACTGCTTTCTGCTGTTTGTGGCGTTGTACGTTGGGGACTGATGGGTTGGAGCACAGAATTACCGTGGCTGATTGTGGTGCAGATCCTGCATTGCGGTACGTTTACCGTCTGCCACCTGGCGGCCATGCGTTATATTGCTGCGCGCCAGGGCAGTGAAGTGATTCGCCTGCAGGCGGTTTACTCTGCTATTGCGATGGGGGGGAGTATCGCCATCATGACCGTGTTCGCAGGCTTCCTGTATCAGCATTTGGGTAGCGATGTATTCTGGGTGATGGCGCTGGTTGCTCTGCCTGCCATCGTCTTGCGACCTAAAGTGCAGGCGCAATCTCCGGCGTTATGATTCCAGTATTTTGCGGATCTGTTGTTGCTGATGAGGCGTAAGCGCCAGGTCCGCATGAATTAACGGCGGTGAAAACAGTGGTAGCGGCGTGGTGTACGGTGTGATAATCAGCGCCACGCCACGCGGTGAACCCTGTTTCTGAAAATCCTGCATCGGCATATGTTTTACGTTCAGCGGCAGCAGGGTCAGCTCACGTAGCTGTTGTTCAATATGCGTCTCAAGCCGTTCATTATTGCCCGTCAGCAGGATAATTTGCTTCTCGTGTAAATCCTTCTCCTGCATCAGCCATGCGCCGAAAATCACCGCGACCAGCCCCGCTTCTTCCTCTGAAAACTGCACATCGTATTCCGCTTCGAACCCGTTTAATGCCTCGCGTGTGGTGCGCACCAGCCGGGGATAAAGCCGGCTGAACTCTTCCGGCAGGGTGTTATCAATACCGATGGCAAATAAGCTTCGGTTAAGCGCCTGAGCAAGGTGTATATACAACTGGTCGTTCAGTCCTTGCTCGTCGCTGAAGCGAACGTTGCCATACTCGCGAAAACGCAGTACCAGCCGGGCGATGGCCAGACGCAGACGGCGGTCCTGCTGATGGTTATCACGAATAGGGTCAGGAATACGGATCATCGAAAATAGCAGCGCCATGAACAGCGACTCGCCCAGGGGGGCAGTCTGCATTACGTGGCGTTGCCAGTGACGGCCAATTTCTTCGGCGAGCGGATACTCGGCGCAAGATTGTGCCCAGACCTGCTGTACCGGATTAAACTCCGGGGTGATCCCTGTATGGTGTTGCAGCAGGCAATACTGCAAAAAAAGCCGCAGGAACTGGATATCACGACACTCAAATGGTTTCTGCAACCGCCGGGAACAGAGGTTGATGAGCGCCTGCAAATTAGTATCGTCATACAGCTGGCGTGCGATACCCTGTTGTTTCAGCTCCATTTTTAATGCTGGTGTAAATTGTTGGTTGATAAACGTCGGACACAGGCGCAGTCCACGTCGAAGCCAATGTAACAGGCACAGGCGTTGATTCAGCGGGGTCCCTTCGATTTGATAGCGACCGTTTTGAGTAGAGGTAATCGCGAGCCGGTGATAGCGCTGGATTTCGAGGCCCGCGCCAATGATATCCTCGCGGACAATATTGTCATCGACGCCATTGAGACTGCTGAAGGTCTGCGCGGTGGCGCTTTGTCCCGGCAGAAAAAGCGTCAGCAACATCTGGCAGCGACGTTGGGGAGCAGAAAGTACAGATGGCGGGGCAAGCGTTGACATCATCTGTAAGGTCTCCCGAAAGTATTTTTGATAAGAATAGCTAAAGTTTGCTGATAGAAATGGAGAATGGAATCCTTTCCGCCAGGAATGCTGGGAGACGTCACAGAATTTTTAACGTAAGGAACAGAAGGTCGTAGTTAAACGCAGCGCGTTAACCTGTTTTTTCGCTGTTTTATCTTTGTTTAAACAACAAAAAACCCGCCAGCGGGTGACGGGGTTGGAAAAGTTAGCGGAAATGCGCGGTTTAGACTTTCTGCTTCTGACTTAGCGTTAATCCTACATCACCGCCTGGATGCACCGCCAGCAGGGTTTCTTTTGAGTATCCACTCTCGCTCATCAGACAGGCACAGGCGGCATCAAAGATAGCCAGAACCAAAATAATAGATGTGGTTGCCAGCATATTCAGCGGATCGGCCTCGCGCTGCACGCCCGTGGAAATCACCAGTCTGGAAGCGCTGGCGATGGCTGAATTCGCGTTTTCAGTTACGCTCAGAATCGGTACCTTTCTCGCTGCCAGCCCAGGCAGCAGTCGGGTGAGTTCATCGGAGTTGCCTCCGCGCGACAGCATAATGACCAGATCGCCAGTATCCAAAAAACCCAGGTCGCCATGAGCTGCATCGGTGGCATTGAGGTATATCGCCGGACGCTCAACGCAGGCAAGCATATGCGCCACTTTGCGCGCCGCAATGCCAGAAGTACCCACGCCGGTTACCACTATTTTACCTTTGCAACTGCGCAGTTCTGTCAGCAGATCTTGCCAGACCTGTTCATTCAAATGATGTTGAAGACCTGCGAGGGCATCGCTGTAGAGATGCCACACGTGGGTGGCCTGAGACCATGAATCACTCATGCGTCCTCCTGCATCAGCTTGCGGTATTTCATATGATCCTGATACATCTCGTGGAAGACGCGATATTTACGGTCATAGTACTGCTTAATCCGGTTGGTCTGTGGCGTGACTGTTTTACCAATGCGGCTCATTGCCGACATTGCTTCCGGGAAAGTTTCGAATACCCCTGCCGCGATAGTTCCCATCATTGCGCTGCCCAGCAGCATGGCTTCGCTCTCTTCCGGCAGCAGCATGGCGCAGCCGGTGGCATTGGCATGTTCCTGAACAAAGATTGGGTTTTTCGTGCCGCCGCCACTGGCCATAATCGTATCGATGTTGTAACCGCTTTGATTCATCGTTTCGATAATATGACGCGTTCCCAGGGCAATGGACTGGATGGTTGCCAGATACTGCAACGCCATATCCTCGGGCGTGCGGGACAGCTTCAGCCCGGTGATAGCGCCGGTGAGTGTCGGGTTCGCGCGCGGTGAGCGGTTGCCGTGGAAATAGGGAAGAATATGCATATCACGGGTCAGGAACGCGATGTCCTCCGGTTCGCCAGCCATTTTACGTAGCAATGAATTCAGTACTTCGTAAATAGTCTGTCCCTGAGATTTTGCCTGTGCCAGCAGCGTTTCGTAGCATGGGTGCGACTGAATGACGTGGTCGATTAACGCTCCTGTTGCAGACTGCCCGCCTTCGTTGAGCCAGTATTCCGGCAGCACAGCAGAGTAGTAAGGCCCCCAGACGCCGCCGATAAAACGCGGCTCTTTGGAAATCGCCATATGCCCGGTAGATGTGCCGCCAATTAGCGCAACGCGGCGGTCAAAATCAGCCACTTCTCCAGAAACGCCGCAGGCCCCAAGCGTGCCGAGCGTACCAGCGTGCGCATCGATAATTGATACGCTGACCGCAGTCCCCGGGATCAGACCCAGTTCGCTGGCGGCACGTGCTGACAGCCCGTGCCCGAGCGGTTCGCCCATGGTTTTCACGTAACGACCAATTTTGGCGGCATCGTGCTCCAGCAGATCTTCCAGCCCAATCTGGCGGAAATAGCTGGCGTCCCATTTGTCTTCATGACCCATGTAGGTCCATTTACACACGGTTGAACACAGTGAGCGCGTGTCATCTCCGGTGGCGCGCCAGGTCAGGAAATCAGGCAGATCAAAATAGTAACCCGCGTTTGCCCAGGTGTTGGGCATATGCTGTTTCAGCCATAGCAGTTTTGGGGTCTGCATTTCCGGAGAAATAATTCCTCCGACGTAGTCCAGCACCCGATGGTGCAGGGCGTTAATACGCTCGGCCTGGGTAATGGCCCGGTGATCCATCCACACAATAATGTTCTGCTCGCTGCGCCCGGAAGGGCTGATAGTCAGCGGCTTACCTTCTTTATCCAGAACCACCAGTGAACAGGTAGCGTCGAAACCCAGACCTTTAACCTGGATAGGGTTTATATCTGACTGGTTAATCGCGTCGCGAACCGCGTTACACACAGCCTGCCAGATATTATCAGAGGACTGCTCAACGAAATCAGCTTGCGGACGGTAGATCTCAATGGCCCGACTGGCCTGCCCGACCATCCTGCCGTTGAGATCAAATACCCCTGCGCGGGCGCTTCCGGTTCCGACATCCACACCAATAAAGTAACTTGCCATAATTTTTTCTCCTGAAATCAGGCTTTACGATTCTGTAATGCGATAAAGAGGATCAGTACTGCGCCCCAGAGAGCCATCGTCAGATAGCTACTGATCCCCAGCAAGTTAAGGCCGCTTTCCAGCATTTGCAGCACAATGAGCGCCAGCACCAGGCCGATAATGCGCCCAAAGCCACCATCCGGATTGATACCGCCAAGCACGGAGGCGAGGATGGTTACCAGCAGGTATGATTCACCGTATCCGGCTTTTGCCGAGTTGAATTTCGCCATCATCAGAATGGCCGCTACCCAGCCGAGCAGAGCAGATATGACATACACGGAAATTTGTACGCGAACGGTATTCACACCGCTGTAGCGGGTAGCCTGTTCATTGGAGCCGACAAGATACAGGCTGCGTCCCAGCGTGGTGTGCTCCAGCAGTACCCACAGCAATATGGCAACCAGGAAAAAGAGCAATAGCGCCACGGGGATACCGGCAATGGTGGCATTACCGAGATATTGAATGACCGGCGGGAATCCGGAGATCACCGTCCCGTTGGAGAGCAGAATATTCAGCCCTGAGATAAGCGTCATCGTGCCGAGGGTGGCGAGAATCGGTGAAACGCCCACCCAGGCGATCAGCGCGCCGTTCAGTGTGCCAATGGCAACTGCTACCGCGGCGCCCGCCAGCAGAGCGAGAACCAGAAACAGCGGATTATCCGGGTGGGTGACAATCACCGCAGCCATTACCAGCGAGCAGGCGTTAGCACCGGCAATAATCGACAGGTTAATGCCCCCGGTCAGCATGGTCATGCCCATCCCGAGCGCCAGCATCCCGAGGATCGGTAATTGTGAGCCAATAGACTGGAAGTTAGCGACGCTGAAAAAGCGGCTACCCAGCAGGGCCGAGAAAACCAGCGCCACGACCACAATAATGACGCATTGCAGGCGAATGATGGCATCACCGGGTAAAAATCTGGCGAATGTTTTCATCTCAAAGCTCCTTTGCCAGTTTGCGTTTTTCGTTCCAGGCCGTGGCGCTAATACTGACCAGGATAATGGCGCCGCTGAAAACAGTGTGCCAGTAAGAGGAGACGCTCAGCAGCGTCAGGCCATTTTGTAAGAAAGCCAACAGGACAACGCCGAGCAGAGTTCCCGTCAGCGTACCGCGCCCGCCGCTCATGCTGGTTCCGCCGAGAACGACCGCCGCCAGAACGGTTAGCTCAAAGCCGAGCAGTGAATTGGGAGCGACCGATTGAGTGATTTGTGCCTGAACCACTGCGGCGATGCCTGCGAGAATACCCATATAGCCATACACGTAGAAATGCAGCTTCAGTAGGTTCAGCCCCAGGCGTGAAGCCGCGTCGCGGTTGCCGCCCATGGCGTAAACCTGGCGACCGAGGCGGGTATAGTTCATTAGCACGGCAGTAAAAATAATCACTGCTGCCAGACACAACAAAGGGAGAGTAAGGCCGTAGTCGTAGCCGTCCGCAGCAGTGAACGAGAACCAGTTGATACCGTTCATAAACCAGTCTGGAAAACCGTACAGCCAGGTGCCCTTCGTTGTGTAAACCAGCAGACCGTAGTAGACGTTCAGCGTGGCAATGGTAATGATGATCGCCGGAACACGCAGCCAGTAGACCAGAAAACCGTTGATAAGCCCGAGCAGTAGACCGACAGCAATCGCGATAACCAGCGCCAGCGCGAAGTTGCCGCCGTGGCCGATAATCCAACTGGCCATCGCGTATTGGGCAATGGCGGTCATAGCAGGGAATGAAATATCGATTCCGCCGGAAATCAGTACTACAAACAGCCCACAGGCAAGGATGCCGAGAATGGCGTAGCTGGTGGCGACGTCCGTCAGGTTCCCCAGTGACAGGAACTCATCGGTGCTGACGCTCAGTCCGACGGCAAGGGCAACCACCAGCAGCCCCAGCCAGAACTCATGTTGCCCGATCAAGCGGGAGATACGCATACTATTCATTGATTACCTCAACCACTTCAGCAATCTCCTCTTCACTACAGTGATGAGGATTAAATTCCGCCACCAGCTTGCCGCGGCGCATCACCAGCACGCGGTGGCTGTTGTAATACGCTTCCGGAATTTCATCGCAAATCATTAGCACTGCCATTCCCTGTTCGGCCAGATCGCGGGCGATCTGGTAAATGCCCTCTTTGTTAGCGATGTCCACGCCAACGGTTGGTGAGTCAAGGATCAGGATGCGCGGATTAGTCGCCACCCATTTGGCAATGGCAATGCGCTGGGCATTGCCCCCGGAAAGTGTTTTCACTGGCAGATGCGGATCGGAGACTTTAATGTTCAGCTCGCGGATCAAATCAGAGACCAGCTTCTGCGCTTTGCGATGATCGAGCAGACCGCTGCGAGTGTGCAGTTGGTCAAATACGGTGACGATGGTGTTGTCGTAGATCGACTGCTCCATGATCAGCCCTTGCGTCAGGCGATCTTCCGAGACATAGCCGATCCCGTGTTTAATGGCGTCGTGGTTATTGCGAAGCTGAACCGGCTGACCGTTAATACGGATCTCACCGCTTTCAGGATGCGTCATGCCGAACAGGCTCAGGCATAGCTCGGTTCTCCCGGCTCCCAGCAGGCCGACAATGGAAACAATCTCACCGCTACGCAGAGACAGATTGATATTTTGGTATTTTCCTCTACGACTGAGATCGCGCAGTTCCAGTAACGGTTCCTGTTCGACGGGCGGTTTCTCTGGCAACGGGCTGTAGTGGAAGCGCTGCCCGGTCATCAGGAAGGCCAGTTCGTGACTGTCAAGTTCACTGGCAGGGAAAGTCCCCACCAGCTTACCGTCGCGCATTACGCTGATACGGTCTGCGACTTCCATCACTTCATCAAGGCGATGGCTGACAAAGACAACGCAGATCCCGGCTGCTTTTAATTCGTTGACTACCCGCAGCAGACCATTCACTTCCTGGCGGGTCAGGGAGGCGGTTGGTTCATCCATGATCACCAGACGGGCGTCGGCAGCAATTGCCCGACAAATAGCCACTAACTGGCGATCGGCAATAGAGAGTTTTTCGACTTTTTTATCAGGATCGATGGTCACACCGATACGCTTCATTGCGGCCAGAGCCTGTTGCTTCATGGACCCGCGACGCACCCAGATATCACCACCCGGCAGGTAGCGGTTGACCGCAATATTTTCCGCGACGCTAAAATTTGGAAATAACGACAGGTCCTGATAAATAACCTGAATGCCGTAATGTGAAGACAGCTGTGGCGTCAGGTGGTGGAACAATTTGCCGTCGAGTAAAATCTGCGCACCTTTTTCAGGATGATAAACCCCGGAGATCACTTTAATAATGGTGCTTTTGCCACAGCCGTTCTGACCTGCCAGACAGTGAACTTCGCCTTTTTTCAGCGTCAGATTCACGTTATCCAGCGCCAGCACGCCCGGGAATTGTTTGCTGATATTCTCAAGAGTGATAAATGCGGTGGTGTCTGTCATGGACAATACCCCTGCGAGCGTCCTGCTGGACGCTGAGTGTTAGTTTTGTGGATAACGCCGACCAGGCGGTCGGCGTGAGGTTCCCTGGTGTTGGCTAAGGCCTTAGAAACCGAGTGATTGTGCGTTATCTTTGGTGACTTCGAGGATCTTGTTAAAGCGGATCACTTTCTTCTCCATGTCGACATCGGCTTTCCCTAAACTATCGATACTTAGATCGGCGTTGACTTCTTTACCCTGCAACAGTTGATCGGCAACCGTGACCAGTGCGTAGCCAGCGTCTTTCGGATCCCACAGCAGCGCTTTTTTGATATCGCCGCGCATCAGGTAAGGTGCAGCCTGTGCTGGCATGGCGATACCAACAACGGCAATCTTGTCTTTAGCGCGTTTTTTCTGAACGGCCTGACCTGCTCCGATAGGACCCAGTGAGCCGAAACCAATGATGCCTTTCATCTGCGGATAGGTTTTCATCAGATCCAGCGTAGTGGAGTAGGATTTATCGATACTCTCCGCTACTGGCAGGCGCGAAGTGACTTCAAACATCTCAGGGTATTTTTCTTTCTGATATTTAATCGCGTAGTCAGCCCATGCGTTATGCAGCGGCACCGTCAGCGAGCCTACATAGATGGCATAACCGCCTTTGCCGCCCATATTTTTTGCCAGCTCATCGACGTTGGCCTGTGCGTATTTTTCACTGTCGATGGTTTCGATATCCCACTGACCAATTTGTTCGTCCGGGGATTCGTGGGTCAGAACGACAATGCCTTTCTCGCGAGCTTTTTTCAGGACAGGCTCAAGGACCTTGGCGTCATTCGGCACTACGATTATCGCGTTGACGTTTTTGGCGATCAGATCTTCAATCACTTTTACTTGCTGAGCCGGATCCGGCGTAGAAGGACCGGTCTGGTAAGCATTTACATCCAATTTTTTTGCTGCTTCATTGACGCCGGTTTCCATGCGGTTAAACCATGGAATACCGGTGACTTTAGCAACCACAGCAATCTCATATTTTTCCGCCGCAAAGGACGTACCGGACAACATGCATGCAGAAACCAGGGTTGCACTGAGTAATGCGAGTTTGAATTTCATAGTTGTACCTTTAGTAGGGGGCAGGGCATGTCACGGCGTGAAGTTAACAACGAATGGAAGAGGGAATGAATCATAAGTTTGGTAAATGTGATCTGCGCCCGTTTTTGTGATTTTTTAGATAAAAAATGGTTAAATTTTAGTTAAATATGAATGGTTGAGCATTCATGCACTTCAATTGTTTGTTAATAAACAATTAAAATGAAACCATTAATTAACAATTAATTATCATCTCCCTTAAGTTAATGCCTCATGGAAGCATTTTTGCCTTTATCGTCGGGAAACAAAATTTCAAAATTGAGAACTGAATCGAGACCACAAAGAGGGGCTAAATATTCTTCCGTTCAATGGTATGCTCACCACACTTTCGCCAAAGACGTCATCATTGCGATTGTGGCGGCCTGTATTTTTATCGTGGAGAACTCATGCAACGCGTTAAACATATTGTCATAACGTTGCTTCTCGCTGTTCTGTCCTTTAGTGCTGGCGCGCATCCGCATAGCTTTATTCATCTGAAAACCGAGATAGTCAGCGAAAATAACCAGTTTGTGGCGTTGAAAATGCGCTGGACAATGGACGAAATCACCTCGGCCGACCTGCTATATGACGCGGGCAATGCCAAACCGGGAGATGAAGTGTGGAAAAAACTGGCGGCAGAAGTGATGGCGAATGTACTCGGACAACACTACTTCACCGAAGTGTGGCATGCCGGGCAAAAGGTAAAATTTAAAAATCGCCCGACAGAATATGGCATGGAGCGTAAGGAACACCAGGCGGTGCTGACGTTTGTTTTGCCGCTGGCCGAACCGCAGCCGCTGGGTGGACAGACCTATGTCATATCCACGTTTGATCCAACCTATTACGTGGATATGAGCTACGACAAAGACAGCGATGCCACCCTGGCGCCGGCCATAAGCAAGCAATGCCGGATTAGCGTGCACACGCCTACGCCTGATGAAGAAACGCTGAGTTTTGCGCAGTCGCTGGATAAAGAAGATGCGCCGCCGGAGGATATGGATTTGGGTAAACAGTTTGCACAGAAGGTAACGGTGGAATGTCAGTAATCTGGCAACAACGCATATTCGGCCGCCGCTGGCTGACACTGTGGCCGCTGGTCGTGTTTTTGCTGCTGGCGACAGGCGGTGGGCTGTGGTTATGGCATGCCTGGCCGCAGGTCATGGTGAAAAGTATTCTCTGGCAGCGTGAGGTCAATCAGCAAATGAGTGGCTTGCTTAAAGCCGTCGCCGCCAGCCCCACCCAGGCAGGTGGTTCGTTGCTGTTGTTTAGTTTTGTTTATGGAGTATTGCACGCGCTGGGGCCGGGGCATGGAAAAATCGTCATCACCACCTGGCTGGCGACGCACCCTTCTAAGCTTAAATCGAGTATCGGACTGACGCTCGCCTCTTCCTTATTACAGGGGCTGGTAGCGATTGGGCTGGTGGTTGCGGTGCTGACAGTTCTGCAATTGCCGGCTCGACAGCTACACATGAGCAGTTTCTGGCTGGAAAAGGGGAGTTATGCGCTGGTGGGCACACTGGGCGTTTTGCTGTGCTGGCGGGCGCTGAAAAAATTAAGCAAGCTGTTGCGTCGCCCCAAATTTACCTCCTTCACGGCCCATCATGTACATCACGACGGTTGTGGTTGTGGGCATCAGCATTTACCTGACCCTGAACAGATACAGAGCGGTGATGACTGGCGCGCCCGGATGATGATTATTCTCTCAATGGGTATGCGCCCGTGTTCCGGGGCGATTATGGTGTTGCTGTTCAGTAAAGTGGTTGGTGTATTTAGCTGGGGAATGGCATCGGCGCTGGCAATGGCGGCGGGAACATCCCTTACCATTTCTTCTCTGGCATTACTGGTACACTTTTTCCGTACGCTGGCGGTGAGGCTCAGTAGAAATAAGGCACCGGTGTTATGGCGTCAGGTCGGCTGGAGCACGCTGGCATTAGCCGGGGGGGCGGTGTTGATTGTTGCTGCTGTGGTGATGTGGGTAAGTGCAGTACCGGTTGGCAGGGGATTAAGACCGTTTTGAAAAGTGCCGGATAGTTTTCAGGCCCGGCAGGCGGTAACGCCACCGGGCACTGCTGAGATTAACGCTTCAGCGCATCACTCAGTTCGTCACGCATGTTCGCCAGCATAGCTTTAACGACGCGCGGATTGCCTGCAACGATGTTGCCGGTTGACATGTAGTTATGACCACCGGTGAAGTCGCACACCAGTGCGCCTGCTTCACGAGCAATCAGTTCACCTGCGGCAAAATCCCACGGCTTAAGGCCGATTTCGAAGTAACCGTCAACACGAGCGGCGGCAACATAGGCCAGATCCAGCGCAGCAGAGCCGGTGCGACGGAAGTCAGCGCACTCGGTAAACATTTTGCCAAGGATCTTCATGTAAGAGGCGGCGTGTTGCTTCGCTTTAAACGGGAAACCAGTAGCGATGATAGTGCCGTCCAGATCGCGAGCGGTGCTACCACGCAGACGGTAACCATTCAGCTGTGCGCCCTGGCCGCGAGTTGCGGTGAAGAGTTCGTTACGCATTGGATCGTAAACAACAGCGACTTCAGTACGGCCTTTGATGCGTACTGCGATGGATACCGCGAAGTGCGGCAGACGTTTTACGAAGTTGGTAGTGCCATCCAGTGGATCGATAACCCATTGAACATCCAGATCTTCACCAACATGTTCACCGCTTTCTTCGGTGATGATGGTGTGCTGTGGGTAAGATTTGCGGATCGTTTCGATAATAATCGCTTCTGCGGCTTTATCGACGTTAGTCACGAAATCATTGCTGCCTTTCTGGCTGGTTTCTACAGAGTCAGGCGTTTCGTAGTGTTTGGCAATTACATTACCCGCCTTGCGCGCTGCGCGCACGGCGATGGTCAGCATCGGATGCATCGGTCTCTCTCACTGGATGTTAAAGAACGGGAAAACGGCGCAGAGTATAGCAGCGAGTTCGGAATATGTCTTCGTTTTATGATAATATGGCCGAATAATCTTAAGCTGAAGAAATACAATGCTGCAAAATATTCGAATTGTGCTGGTGGAGACTTCTCACACTGGCAATATGGGTTCTGTCGCCCGTGCCATGAAAACCATGGGTTTAACCAATCTGTGGCTGGTAAATCCACTGGTAAAACCGGACTCCCAGGCCATCGCCCTGGCGGCCGGTGCCAGTGACGTGATTGGCAGTGCGCAAATCGTTGACACGCTTGATGAAGCGCTGGCCGGTTGCAGTCTGGTTGTCGGTACCAGTGCGCGTTCGCGTACATTACCGTGGCCGATGCTCGACCCACGCGAATGCGGATTAAAAAGCGTCGCTGAAGCGGCGAATACTCCTGTGGCGCTGGTCTTTGGTCGTGAGCGCGTTGGGTTGACCAACGACGAACTACAGAAATGCCATTATCACGTCGCCATTGCGGCTAACCCGGAATACAGTTCGCTCAATCTGGCGATGGCAGTACAGGTCATTTCTTATGAAGTGCGCATGGCCTGGCTGGCAACGCAGGAAAGCGGTAAGGCTGCGGACTATGAAGAAACTCAGTATCCGTTGGTGGATGATTTAGAACGTTTTTACGGTCATCTGGAACAGACGCTGTTGTCGACGGGCTTTATTCGTGAGAACCATCCGGGGCAGGTAATGAATAAACTGCGCCGTCTGTTTACCCGTGCGCGCCCGGAGAGCCAGGAGCTGAATATTCTGCGTGGAATGCTTGCATCTATTGAGCAGCAGAATAAAGGAAAATAGACCAGCTTTAATGCTGGATGGCGCTGCGCTTATCCGGCGCTAAGAATAGCGCACTGAAAGTTAAATACTTGACTAAATTAGTCAAGTAAATAGTTGACTGATTTAGTCGGGAATGTCAGACTTGCCCCTGCTATGCAATACCCCCATTTTACAATAAAAAACCCCGGGCAGGGGCGAGTTTGAGGCTAAGTAAGACATGAGACTGACATCAAAAGGGCGTTATGCCGTGACCGCAATGTTGGACGTTGCGCTCAACTCCGAAACGGGCCCGGTACCGTTGGCTGATATTTCTGAACGTCAGGGAATTTCCCTGTCATATCTGGAGCAGCTGTTCTCCCGTTTGCGTAAAAACGGTCTGGTTTCCAGCGTACGTGGACCAGGCGGCGGGTATCTGCTGGGTAAAGATGCAGGTAGCATCGCAGTAGGTGAAGTAATCAGCGCTGTTGACGAGTCGGTTGACGCCACTCGTTGCCAGGGCAAAGGTGGTTGTCAGGGTGGTGATAAGTGCCTGACACATGCGCTGTGGCGTGATTTGAGTGACCGTCTGACCGGTTTCCTCAACAACATAACCTTAGGTGAACTGGTGAATAACCAGGAAGTACTGGATGTGTCTGGTCGCCAGCACACGCATGACGCTCCACGCACTAACCGTGCACAAGACGCGATCGACGTTAAGTTACGCGCTTAATAATAGTATTTCAGAATCAGGCCGGGGTGTTGCACACCCCGTTAACTCGGTCGTACATCCAGCCGGTTGCCTGATTCCTTGCATTGAAGCGATGTACGGAGTTTATAGAGCAATGAAATTACCGATCTATCTCGATTACTCCGCAACCACGCCGGTGGACCCGCGTGTTGCCGAGAAAATGATGCAGTTTTTGACCCTGGACGGAACCTTTGGTAACCCGGCCTCTCGTTCACACCGTTTCGGCTGGCAAGCAGAAGAAGCGGTAGATATCGCCCGTAATCAGATTGCTGATCTGGTCGGTGCCGATCCGCGTGAAATCGTCTTTACCTCTGGTGCGACTGAATCCGACAACCTGGCGATTAAAGGTGCTGCCAACTTTTATCAGAAAAAAGGCAATCACATCATCACCAGCAAAACGGAACACAAAGCCGTGCTGGACACCTGTCGTCAACTGGAGCGTGAAGGGTTTGAAGTGACTTACCTCGCCCCACAGCGCAACGGCATCATCGATCTGAAAGAGCTTGAAGCGGCGATGCGTGATGACACCATTCTGGTTTCTATCATGCACGTGAACAACGAAATCGGTGTGGTACAGGATATCGCGACTATCGGCGAAATGTGCCGTGCGCGTGGCATCATCTACCACGTTGATGCGACCCAGAGCGTGGGCAAACTGCCTATCGATCTGAGCCAGCTGAAAGTTGACCTGATGTCCTTCTCCGGTCACAAAATTTACGGTCCGAAAGGTATTGGTGCGCTGTACGTTCGTCGTAAACCTCGTATTCGCATCGAAGCTCAGATGCACGGCGGTGGTCACGAGCGCGGTATGCGTTCCGGTACGCTGCCTGTCCACCAGATCGTTGGTATGGGTGAAGCTTACCGTATCGCGAAAGAAGAGATGGAAACCGAGATGGCGCGTCTGCGCGGTCTGCGTAACCGTCTGTGGAACGGCGTAAAAGATATGGAAGAGGTGTACCTGAACGGTGACCTCGAGCATGGCGCACCGAACATTCTCAACGTCAGCTTCAACTTTGTTGAAGGCGAATCGCTGATTATGGCGCTGAAAGATCTGGCTGTTTCTTCCGGTTCTGCCTGTACGTCTGCAAGCCTGGAACCTTCCTATGTGCTGCGTGCGCTGGGTATGACTGACGAGCTGGCACACAGCTCAATCCGTTTCTCTTTAGGTCGTTTTACTACCGAAGAAGAGATTGACTACACCATCAATCTGGTTCGCAACTCCATCGGCCGTCTGCGTGACCTTTCTCCGCTGTGGGAAATGTTCAAACAGGGCGTGGACCTGAACAGCATTGAATGGTCACATCACTAATCGGTAGATAAGGAGAATTCATCATGGCTTACAGCGAAAAAGTAATCGATCATTACGAGAATCCACGTAACGTGGGCTCTTTTGACAATAGCGACGAGAACGTGGGCAGCGGCATGGTGGGTGCACCTGCTTGTGGCGACGTGATGAAGTTGCAGATCAAAGTCAACAATGAGGGTATCATTGAAGACGCGCGTTTCAAGACTTATGGCTGCGGTTCCGCGATTGCCTCCAGTTCTCTGGTCACCGAATGGGTGAAAGGGAAATCACTGGACGAAGCACAGGCGATTAAAAATACCGATATCGCTGACGAACTTGAACTGCCACCAGTGAAAATTCACTGTTCTATTCTGGCTGAAGACGCGATCAAAGCCGCGATTGCGGATTACAAAAGCAAACGTGAAGCAAAATAATTAAGAGTTGAGGTTTTATTATGTCGATTACCTTAAGCGACAGTGCAGCAGCGCGTGTAAATACCTTCCTGGCAAACCGCGGTAAAGGGTTTGGTCTGCGTCTGGGCGTGAGAACCTCCGGCTGCTCAGGTATGGCCTATGTACTGGAATTTGTTGACGAGCCGGCGGCTGAAGATACCGTGTTTGAAGACAAAGGCGTTAAAGTTGTGGTCGACGGCAAGAGCCTGCAATTCCTCGACGGTACGCAGTTAGACTTCGTCAAAGAAGGTCTGAACGAAGGGTTTAAGTTCACCAACCCGAACGTGAAAGACGAATGTGGGTGCGGCGAAAGCTTCCACGTGTAACGCGCTTACCGATAACCCCACCGTGGTCGCCTGCGTGTGGGGTTTGTTTTACCTGACTCTCTGGTTTTGCCACATCGAACAACAGAGAATCGATGCCCTGAGAATGTTATGGACTACTTCACCCTCTTTGGCTTACCGGCCCGTTATCAGCTCGATACTCAGGCGCTGAGCCTACGTTTTCAGGATCTACAACGTCAGTATCATCCTGATAAATTCGCCAGCGGTTCCCAGGCGGAACAACTCGCTGCTGTTTCGCAGTCCGCCACTATCAACCAGGCCTGGCAAACGCTGCGCCATCCCTTGATGCGCGCCGAATATTTACTGTCTTTACACGGCTTTGATATCCAAAGCGAGCAGCATACGGTGCGTGATACCGCGTTCCTGATGGAGCAGCTCGAACTGCGCGAAGAGCTGGATGAAATTGAACAGGCAAAAGACAGTGAACGTCTGGATGCATTGATGAAACGCATCAATGACATGTACACCGTTCGTCATCAACTGATGGTGGAACAGCTGGATAGCGAGGCGTGGGACGTGGCGGCAGATACCGTGCGTAAACTGCGTTTTCTCGATAAACTGCGAAGCAGTGCAGAACAACTCGAAGAAAAACTGCTCGATTTTTAATTTCGGAAGCGAAAATGGCCTTATTACAAATTAGTGAGCCTGGTCTGAGCGCTGCGCCACACCAGCGTCGTCTGGCGGCAGGCATCGACTTAGGCACCACCAACTCTCTGGTCGCGACCGTACGCAGCGGCCAGGCCGAAACGCTGGCTGACCACGAAGGTCGCCACCTGTTGCCGTCAGTGGTTCACTATCAGCAGCAGGGGTATTCGGTTGGTTACGATGCTCGTGCCAACGCTGCGCTTGATACGGCAAACACTGTTAGCTCGGTAAAACGTATGATGGGCCGCTCGCTGGCGGATATCCAGGCGCGCTACCCGCATCTACCTTATTCGTTCCAGGCGAGCGAAAACGGCTTGCCGATGATCGAAACCGCTGCCGGTTTGCTCAATCCGGTACGCGTCTCAGCCGACATACTGAAAGCGCTGGCCGCGCGGGCGACCGAAGCGCTGTCCGGCGAACTGGATGGCGTGGTGATCACTGTTCCGGCTTACTTTGATGATGCTCAGCGTCAGGGGACGAAAGACGCCGCGCGCCTGGCTGGCTTGCACGTGCTGCGCCTGTTGAACGAACCGACAGCTGCGGCAATCGCCTATGGCCTGGATTCCGGTCAGGAAGGTGTGATTGCCGTTTATGACCTCGGTGGCGGTACTTTTGATATTTCTATTCTGCGTCTGAGCCGTGGCGTGTTCGAAGTACTGGCGACCGGTGGTGATTCCGCGCTCGGCGGCGACGACTTCGACCACCTGCTGGCTGATTACATTCGCGAGCAGGCGGGCGTTGCCGATCGCAGCGATAATCGCGTGCAGCGTGAACTGCTGGATGCCGCCATTGCCGCTAAAATTGCGCTCAGCGACGCCGGGTCCGTGACGGTCAACGTGGCGGGCTGGCAGGGTGAAATCACCCGCGAAACCTTTAATGAACTGATTTCCGCACTGGTTAAGCGCACGCTGCTGGCCTGTCGTCGCGCGTTGAAAGATGCGGGCGTAGAGCCGCAGGATGTGCTGGAAGTGGTGATGGTCGGTGGTTCAACGCGCGTGCCGCTGGTGCGTGAGCGCGTGGGTGAATTCTTTGGCCGTACGCCGCTGACTTCTATTGATCCGGATAAAGTGGTCGCCATCGGCGCGGCAATCCAGGCTGATATTCTGGTCGGGAATAAACCAGACAGCGAAATGCTGTTGCTGGACGTTATCCCACTGTCCCTGGGGCTTGAAACCATGGGCGGTCTGGTGGAAAAAGTGATCCCGCGTAACACCACTATTCCGGTGGCGCGCGCACAGGATTTCACCACCTTTAAAGACGGTCAAACCGCGATGTCCATCCACGTGATGCAGGGCGAGCGTGAGCTGGTGCAGGACTGCCGTTCACTGGCGCGTTTTGCGCTGCGTGGTATTCCGGCGCTGCCAGCAGGCGGCGCACATATCCGCGTCACCTTCCAGGTCGATGCGGACGGACTGCTAAGCGTGACCGCCATGGAGAAATCCACTGGAGTGGAATCCTCCATCCAGGTCAAACCATCCTACGGATTGACCGACGGTGAAATCGCCTCAATGATTCAGGATTCGATGAGTTTTGCCGAGCAGGATGTCAAAGCCCGCATGTTGGCAGAACAAAAAGTCGAAGCGGCACGTGTGCTGGAAAGTTTATCCGGTGCGCTCGCTGCTGATGCCGCGCTGTTAAGCGCCGCAGAACGTCAGGCTATCGACGCCGCCGCCGCGCATTTGAGCGAGGTTGCACAGGGCGACGATGTTGACGCTATCGAACAAGCCATTAAAAACGTAGACAAACAAACCCAGGAATTTGCCGCTCGCCGTATGGATAAATCCGTCCGTAGCGCGCTGAAAGGCCATTCCGTGGACGAGGTTTAATATGCCAAAGATTGTTATTTTGCCTCATCAGGATCTCTGTCCCGATGGCGCAGTTCTGGAAGCTGAGACCGGCGAAACTATTCTCGACGTTGCCCTGCGTAACGGCATTGAGATTGAACACGCCTGTGAAAAATCCTGTGCCTGCACTACCTGTCACTGCATCGTACGTGAAGGTTTTGACTCTTTACCGGAAAGTACGGAAGAAGAAGACGACATGCTGGATAAAGCCTGGGGGCTGGAGCCGGAGAGCCGTTTAAGCTGTCAGGCGCGCGTCACCGGGGATGATTTAGTGGTCGAAATCCCACGTTACACAATCAATCATGCGCGTGAGCATTAACAGAGGGTAGTATGGGACTGAAGTGGACCGATAGCCGCGAAATCGGCGAGGCGCTGTATGATGCGTTCCCCGATCTCGATCCTAAGACCGTTCGTTTCACCGATCTTCATCAGTGGATCTGCGATCTTGAGGAATTTGATGACGACCCTGGCGCATCCAATGAAAAAATTCTGGAGGCGATTCTGCTAGTCTGGTTAGATGAAGCAGAGTAAGTCACATAACGGGCTGCCATATGGCGGCCCGTTTGCTAATAAGGATAAATAAAATGACAGAAGCCATGAAAATTACGCTTTCCACGCAACCGGCCGATGCTCGCTGGGGTGAAAAGGCGACATACAGTATTAATAATGACGGCATTACCCTGCACCTTAATGGAAAAGATGATCTGGGGCTTATTCAGCGTGCCGCGCGTAAAATTGATGGTCTGGGTATCAAACATGCCCAACTTGACGGCGAAGGCTGGGATATCGAGCGTAGCTGGGCATTCTGGCAAGGCTACAAAGGGCCTAAAGGCAGCCGCAAAGTTGAATGGGCAACCCTGGATGAGGCGCAGCGCAAAGAGCTGGACAGCCGCCTGAAAATCATTGACTGGGTACGAGACACCATCAATGCCCCGGCAGAAGAGCTTGGCCCGGAACAACTGGCGCAGCGTGCTGTTGACCTGCTGTGCAGCGTGGCGTGTGATAACGTTTCTTATCGCATCACCAAAGGTGAAGATCTGCGCGAACAGAATTATATGGGACTACATACGGTTGGCCGGGGTTCTGAACGCCCGCCGGTACTGCTGGCGCTGGACTACAACCCGACAGGCGATAAAGAAGCGCCTGTCTATGCCTGCCTGGTCGGCAAAGGGATTACCTTTGACTCCGGTGGTTACAGCATCAAACAAAGCGCGTTTATGGACTCCATGAAGTCTGACATGGGCGGTGCGGCAACGGTGACCGGCGCGCTGGCGTTTGCAATCACCCGTGGTCTGAACAAACGTGTGAAGCTGTACCTGTGCTGTGCGGATAACCTGATTAGCGGCAACGCGTTCAAGCTGGGCGATATCATTCGCTATCGCAACGGCAAAAATGTTGAAGTGATGAACACTGACGCTGAAGGGCGTCTGGTACTGGCGGATGGTTTAATTGACGCCAGTGCGCAGAAGCCGGAGCTGATTATTGATGCCGCTACCCTGACAGGTGCAGCGAAAACGGCGTTAGGTAATGATTATCACGCGCTATTCAGCTTTGATGACAAGTTAGCGGCTCGCCTGCTGGCAAGCGCTGCTGAGGAAAACGAACCGTTCTGGCGTCTGCCGCTGGCGGAATTCCACCGGAGTCAGTTGCCGTCTAATTTTGCGGAACTGAATAATACCGGTAGTGCTGCCTATCCAGCAGGTGCGAGTACCGCTGCGGGGTTCCTGTCACACTTCGTCGAAAACTATCAGCAAGGCTGGTTGCATATCGACTGCTCTGCAACTTATCGTAAAGCGCCGGTTGAGCAATGGTCCGCGGGTGCGACCGGTCTGGGTGTACGCACGATTGCTAACCTGTTAACCGCGTAACTTATGACTGTATTGCCGGATGGCGTTTCGCGCATCCGGCTTGCACGTATTCATCCAATTTGTGGTTCTTATGTCTGAAACAAAAAACGAATTAGAAACGTTGCTGGAAAAAGCCGCGACAGAGCCTGCGCATCGTCCGGCATTTTTTCGCACTTTGCTGGAGTCTACCGTCTGGGTACCGGGTACAGCCGCAGAAGGTGAGGCGGTGGTTGAAGACAGTGCGCTGGATTTGCAGCACTGGGAAAAAGAAGACGGCACTACTGTAATCCCGTTTTTCACCTCCCTTGAAGCGCTGCAACAGGCCGTTGAAGATGAGCAGGCGTTTGTCGTCATGCCGGTGCGTACACTGTTTGAAATGACGCTGGGCGAGACGCTGTTTCTCAATGCCAAGCTGCCGACGGGCAAAGAATTTATGCCGCGCGAAATCAGTCTGCTGATAGGTGAAGAAGGGAATCCGCTGAGTACCCAGGAAGTGCTGGAAGGCGGCGAGTCGCTTATCCTCTCTGAGGTTGCGGAACCGCCGGCACAGATGATTGACTCACTGACCACGCTGTTTAAAACCATTAAACCCGTTAAACGGGCATTTATCTGCTCGATTAAAGAGAGTCCTGATGCTCAGCCGAACCTGCTGATTGGCATTGAAGCCGATGGTGATATTGAAGAGATTATTCATGCAACAGGTAGCGTAGCAACTGACACGTTACCGGGGGATGAACCTGTTGATATCTGCCAGGTGAAGAAAGGTGAGAAAGGGGTAAGCCACTTTATTACTGAGCACATCGCACCGTTCTATGAGCGCCGCTGGGGCGGTTTCCTGCGCGATTTTAAACAGAATCGAATTATCTAAAAGATGTTGCCGGATAAGCGAAGTGTTATCCGGCATTTCAAACGTTATGCCGGTTCTACTGGTAAATCGTTGCGCGCTCCCCATTCGCTCCACGCGCCGTCATACAATGCGACGTTGGGGACACCCAGCGTGGCAAGTGCCAGCACCACGACGGCAGCCGTAACGCCGGAACCACAACTGGCAATGATTGGTCTGTCGAAACTGACGCCGTGGCTAAAGAAAATGGCATCCAGCTCGTCGGTTGTTTTTAATTCCCCGTCACGAACCAGTTCTGTCCACGGTACGTTCAGTGCACCGGGAACATGGCCGCGCTTCAGGCCAGGACGCGGTTCGTCAATCTGCGCATTAAAACGTGCAGCCGGACGGGCATCCACGATCTGTGCCGTTTTTTCATGGCTGGCCAACAGGACATCGGTCACCTTAACTACAGCTTCTGGTGTAAACGCCACGTCAAACTCACCCTCTGGTAAATCAACGATTCCTTCCTGCAGCGGTAGCTCATCACGCTGCCAGCCCGCCAGCCCGCCCGCCAGAATAGAGACATTTTCTACGCCAAATGTCCTCAGCATCCACCATGCGCGCGGGGCAGAGAACAGATTGCCTTCGTCGTAGATCACCAAATGTTTATCCTGATGAATACCAGACTCGCGCATGGCGACGGCGAAAGCTTCCGGGCGCGGCATCATATGCGGTAACGGTGATGTATGGTCGGAGAGTGCTTCGATATCAAAAAAGATCGCGCCGGGAATATGGCCAGAACGATACTCTTCGCCAACATCGCGATCTTCCTGTCCTGGCGGTGCCATACGGGCATCAAGAATTTGTATTTCCGGATCGTCAATATGTTCGATAAGCCAGTCGGCAGCGACAAAGAAGGCGGTGGTCATAGGCATCTCCATTTTTACCAGGTTTCGGCAAATTGTCGGATGTTTACCTGAAAGGGACAAGTAAAAGAGGCTGATTTGTCAGGCGGATCCACATTAATCACGAAAATTTAGACTACGCGGACGAGTTACTGGCTTCCACAACCTGAAATCTCACGCATAATAGTTGTTCTACGTAGCTAACAGGCCACTACGGCCAGGGATGAAAAATGAAATATATACGCGTAGCGGCCTGTATGCTGATGTTGGCGCTGGTGGGGTGCGATAATAACGATAAGCCGCCGACGGACGGGAAAAATGATGCACCAGCCCCGCAAACCGCCCCGGCAAAAGATAAGGCCCAGTTAGAGAAACTGACGCAGCAAAGTCAGGGTAAGGCGTTGACGCTGCTCGATGCCTCTGAAGTTCAGTTAGACGGTGCGGCGACGTTGGTGCTGACTTTCTCCATTCCGCTCGATCCAGAGCAGGACTTTTCCCGTGTCGTGCACGTTGTTGATAAGAAAAACGGCAAAGTTGATGGTGCCTGGGAACTGGCGCCAAATCTGAAAGAATTGCGTTTACGTCATCTGGAACCTAACCGCGAACTGGTGGTGACCATTGAGCGTAATTTGCTGGCGCTGAATAAGGCAACATTTGGCATCGATTATGAAAAAAACATCACCACGCGCGACGTCCAGCCGAGCGTAGGATTTGCCAGTCGTGGTTCTCTGTTGCCGGGTAAAGTTATCGAAGGGCTGCCGGTGATGGCGCTGAATGTCGATCGTGTGGACGTGAACTTCTTTCGCGTGAAGCCGGAGTCGCTCGGAGCGTTTATCAGCCAGTGGGAATACCGCAACTCCCTGTCCAACTGGGAGTCCGACAATCTTCTGAAGATGGCCGAACTGGTCTATACCGGGCGCTTTGACCTCAATCCTGCGCGCAATACCCGTGAGAAGCTGTTGTTGCCGCTGGGCGATATCAAACCGTTGCAGCAGGCAGGCGTTTACGTTGCGGTGATGAATCAGGCCGGGCATTACAACTACAGCAATGCCGCCACGCTGTTCACCCTCAGCGACATTGGTGTTTCCGCACACCGTTACCACAACCAATTGGATGTCTTTACCCAGAGCCTGGAAAATGGAGCTTCCCAGCAGGGAATTGATGTCACCTTGCTGAATGAGAAAGGGCAGACGCTGGCGCAGGCGACCACTGATGCACAGGGACACGTTAAGCTTGAGACCGATAAAGAAGCGGCGTTACTGCTGGCGCGCAAAGACGGGCAAACCACGCTGTTGGATCTGAAGTTGCCCGCTCTGGATTTGGCTGAATTTGATATTGCGGGCGCGCCGGGATACAGCAAACAGTTCTTCATGTTCGGCCCGCGCGATCTTTATCGTCCTGGTGAAACGGTGATACTTAATGGATTGCTGCGCGACAGCGACGGCAAAACGTTGCCCGATCAACCGATTAAACTGGAAGTGATAAAACCCGATGGACAGGTGTTACGCACTGTAGTCAGCCAGCCAGAGAACGGTCTTTACCGTCTGAGCTGGCCGCTGGACAGTAGCGCGCCAACCGGAATGTGGCATATCCGGGCAAACACCGGGGATAACCATGCGCGGATGTGGGATTTCCACGTCGAAGATTTTATGCCAGAGCGGATGGCGCTCAATCTCACCGCCAGCAAGATGCCGATAGCGCCGACTGACGACGTGAAGTTCTCGGTTGTTGGTTACTATCTGTACGGTACGCCAGCGAATGGCAATGCCTTGCAGGGACAGCTTTTCCTGCGGCCACTGCGTGAGGCGGTGCCGGCATTGCCAGGATTCCAGTTTGGTAATATTGCCGAAGAAAACCTCTCCCGCAGCCTGGATGAAGTTCAGCTCACGCTGGATGAAAACGGTCGTGGTGAAGTGGTAACGAATAGCCAGTGGCAAGAAGCGCACTCCCCTCTACAGGTTATTTTGCAGGCGAGTTTGCTGGAATCGGGCGGTCGTCCGGTGACGCGCCGGGTCGAACAGTCTGTCTGGCCTGCCGATATTCTGCCGGGCATCAGGCCACAATTTGCAGCGAAATCTGTATATGACTACCGTACGGATACCACCGTTAATCAGCCCATTGTTGATGAAGACAGCAATGCAGCTTTTGATGTTGTGTATGCTGATGCCCAGGGATCGAAAAAAGCCGTTTCAGGTTTACAGGTTCGTTTGATTCGTGAACGCCGGGATTACTACTGGAACTGGTCAGAAGGCGAGGGGTGGCAATCACAATTTGATCAAAAGGATCTGGTTGAAGGTGAACAGACGCTGGATCTTAAGGCCGATGAAACCGGTAAGGTTAGCTTCCCGGTTGAGTGGGGGGCTTACCGTCTGGAGGTCAAAGCGCCGAACGATACGGTGAGCAGCGTGCGCTTCTGGGCCGGATACAGCTGGCAGGATAACAGCGATGGTAGCGGTGCGGTGCGTCCCGATCGCGTAACGCTGAAACTGGATAAACCCAACTATCGTCCTGGCGATACCATGAAGTTACACATCGCTGCGCCAACCGCTGGCAAAGGCTACGCGATGGTGGAATCCAGCGAGGGGCCACTGTGGTGGCAAGAGATAGATGTACCTGCTGATGGACTGGATCTCTCTATCCCGGTCGATAAAACCTGGAATCGACACGACCTTTATCTCAGTGCACTGGTAATTCGTCCTGGTGACAAATCGCGTTCTGCAACACCAAAACGCGCAGTCGGATTGCTGCATCTGCCGTTGGGTGATGAAAACCGCCGTCTTGATTTGACGCTGGATAACCCTGCCAAAATGCGTCCAAATCAGCCTCTGACCGTTAAAGTGAAGGCCAGTGTTAAAAACGGTGCAGTGCCAAAACAAGTTAACGTACTGGTTTCTGCGGTGGACAGCGGAGTGTTGAATATTACGGACTACACCACGCCGGATCCATGGCAGGCGTTTTTCGGGCAGAAACGCTATGGGGCGGATATTTACGATATTTATGGTCAGGTGATCGAAGGGCAGGGCCGTCTGGCGGCGCTGCGTTTTGGTGGCGATGGCGATGAGTTAAAACGTGGCGGTAAACCGCCGGTCAATCACATCAATATCGTGGCACAACAGGCGTTGCCGGTAATACTCAACGATCAGGGTGAAGGCACGGTGACGTTGCCGATTGGTGATTTTAACGGTGAACTGCGGGTGATGGCCCAGGCCTGGACGGCGGATGATTTTGGCAGTAGCGAAAGTAAAGTGATTGTCGCCGCGCCGGTCATTGCCGAACTGAATATGCCGCGCTTTTTAGCCGGAGGCGATAGTTCGCGCCTGACGCTGGATGTGACTAACCTGACTGACAGGCCGCAGACGCTGAATATCAAGCTTACCGCCAGTGGATTACTGGAGCTGATTGGTCAGGCCCCTGCGCCGGTGAATCTTGCCCCGGGAGTGCGTACTACGTTGTTTATCCCGGTGCGGGCGCTGGAAGGGTTTGGCGATGGCGATATTCAGGCGGTTATCAGTGGTCTGGTGTTGCCAGGAGAAACGCTCCCGGCTCAGCATAAGCAGTGGAAGATTGGTGTTCGTCCGGCATTCCCGGCGCAGACCATCAATAATGGCGTGGCGCTGCAACCTGGTGAAACGTGGCAGATCCCGGGGGAGGAACTGATCAATTTTTCCCCTGTAACCATGCAGGGGCAACTACTGTTCAGCGGTAAGCCGCCGCTAAATCTGGCACGCTACATCCGTGAACTAAAAGCCTATCCGTACGGTTGCCTGGAGCAAACGGCAAGCGGATTATTCCCGTCTTTGTATACCAATGCCGCGCAACTGAAGGCGTTAGGTATTGCTGGCGATAGTGATGAGAAGCGTCGTGCAGCGGTTGAGATTGGTATTTCCCGGTTACTGCAAATGCAGCGTGACAACGGAGGTTTTGCTCTGTGGGACAAGAACGGTCCTGAAGAGTACTGGCTGAGCGCGTATGTGATGGATTTCCTCGTTCGCGCTAACGAACAAGGCTACAGCGTTCCGGCAGAAGTGATTAACCGGGGTAACGAACGACTGCTGCGCTATTTGCAGGATCCGGGCATGATGTCGATTCGCTACACCGACGATACACCGGCAAGCAAATTTGCCGTGCAGGCATACGCCGCGCTGGTACTGGCTCGTCAGCAAAAAGCACCGCTTGGGGCACTGCGTGAGATTTGGGAGCGTCGTGCTCAGGCCGCTTCCGGTTTACCGTTGCTGCAACTGGGGATTGCGCTGAAAAACATGGGTGATGCGAATCGCAGTGAACAGGCGTTGACGCTGGCGCTGAATACTCCGCGTCGCGATGCACAACAGTGGATGGCGGATTACGGCAGTCAGCTTCGTGATAATGCACTGATGCTGGCATTGCTGGAAGAGAATAAGCTTAAACCTGATGTGCAGAACACGTTGTTGAATACGTTGTCGGAACAGGCTTTTGGTCAGCGTTGGCTCTCAACTCAGGAAAATAACGCGCTGTTCCTGGCCGCGCGTACCCTACAGGATCTGCCGGGAACCTGGCAGGCGCAGACCTCGCTCTCCGAACAACCGTTGGCAGGTGAAAAATCGAAAACCCATAATCTGGATGCCGACCAGTTATCCACGCTGACGGTAACCAATACGGGGAATCTGCCGCTGTGGCTGCGCCTGGATGTGAGTGGTTATCCGCAAACTTCACCGCTGCCGGCAAGCAATGTGCTGAGTATTGAGCGTCAGGTGCTGGGTACGGATGGACAAAGTAAATCACTCTCGACGTTGCGTAGTGGGGAACTGGTGCTGGTATGGCTGATGGTGAAAGCTAACCAGAATGTACCGGATGCACTGGTGGTTGATTTACTGCCTGCCGGACTGGAGCTGGAAAACCAGAATCTGGCTAACGGCAGCGCGAGTCTGCAGGACAGCGCAAGCGATGTGCAGAATCTGCTTAATCAGATGCAGCAGGCGGATATCCAGCACGTTGAATTCCGTGACGATCGCTTTGTCGCTGCAGTGGCTGTCAACGAAGGGCAACCTGTCACGTTGGTGTATCTGGCGCGAGCGGTAACGCCGGGAACGTATCAGGTTCCCGTCCCGCAGGTGGAATCGATGTATGTTCCGCAATGGCGAGCCACCGGTACGGCAGAGGGACCACTGATTGTCAGACCGTAAATGATGCGCTGGGTTGGTAAACGCGGCCGCTGGCTTTGGCTGGCAGCCGCACCGCTTTTGATGGCGGCAGTTGTCTGGGGTGCAGACAAAATCTGGCCACTGCCGCTCACTGAGGTCAACCCGGCACGCGTGGTGGTGGCGCATGACGGTACGCCGCTGTGGCGCTTTGCCGACGCTGAGGGTATCTGGCGTTATCCGGTAACCATTGATGAAGTATCGCCCCGTTACCTTGAGGCGTTGATCAACTATGAAGATCGCTGGTTCTGGAAACATCCCGGCGTCAATCCGTTATCAGTGCTCCGCGCTGCCTGGCAAGATCTCTCATCGGGGCGAGTGATTTCTGGTGGCAGCACGCTCACCATGCAGGTGGCCAGGCTGCTCGATCCTCATCCGCGCACCTTTGGCGGCAAGTTTCGCCAACTCTGGCGCGCACTCCAGCTTGAGTGGCATCTCTCCAAAAATGACATTCTGACACTGTATCTGAACCGTGCGCCGTTTGGCGGCACGCTTCAGGGGGTCGGCGCGGCAAGCTGGGCGTATCTTGGCAAATCACCTGCGCAACTGAGTTACTCCGACGCTGCTTTACTGGCTGTTCTGCCACAGGCACCAAGTCGTCTGCGCCCCGATCGTTGGCCGGATCGTGCCGAAGCCGCGCGCAATAAAGTGCTCGAGCGCATGGCGACGCAGGGTATCTGGTCAGCTAAGCAGGTGCAGGAATCCCGTGAAGAACCGGTCTGGCTGGCACCAAGACAGATGCCGCAATTAGCACCATTATTCTCGCGCATGATGTTGGGCAAAAGTCAGCGTGACAAAATTGTGACCACGCTGGATGCAGGACTGCAACGCCAACTGGAAGAACTGGCGCAAAACTGGAAAGGACGGCTTCCGGCGCGCAGTTCGCTGGCAATGATTGTCGTTGATCATACCGATATGAGCGTCCGTGGCTGGGTGGGGTCAGTGGATATGAATGACGACGCCCGCTTTGGTCATGTGGATATGGTGAATGCGATTCGCTCGCCAGGCTCGGTGCTTAAACCCTTTGTCTATGGTCTGGCGTTGGATGAGGGACTGATTCATCCGGCTTCCCTGTTGCAGGACGTACCGCGACGTACAGGAGATTATCGTCCCGGTAATTTTGACAGCGGTTTTCATGGCCCAGTGAGCATGAGCGAGGCGTTGGTACGTTCGCTGAATTTACCTGCTGTCCAGGTGCTTGAAGCCTATGGCCCGAAGCGATTTGCCGCTAAATTGCGTAACGTCGGTTTACCGTTGTACTTACCAACCGGAGCGGTGCCGAATCTTTCGTTGATCCTGGGAGGTGCAGGTGCAAGGCTTGATGACATGGCGGCGGCGTACAGCGCATTTGCCCGGCATGGCAAAGCGGGGACATTGCGCTTGCAACCAGACGACCCACTGCTGGAACGTCCGCTGATGTCACCGGGGGCGGCATGGATCATTCGTCGGATTATGGCGGATGAAGCCCAGCCGTTACCGGATAATGCCCTGAGCAGAGTTGTGCCGCTGGCATGGAAAACCGGTACCAGCTACGGCTATCGCGATGCGTGGGCGATTGGTGTTAACGCGCGATATGTGATGGGTATCTGGACTGGCAGACCGGATGGTACTCCGGTGGTCGGGCAATTCGGTTTTGCCAGTGCTGTGCCTTTGCTGAATCAGGTTAATAATCTGCTGCTGGCGCGCGGGGCGAATCAGCCTGAAGATCCACGTCCAGATTCTGTCAGCCGTGGTGTGGTGTGCTGGCCTGGGGGGCAATCGCTTCCAGCCGGTGATAGCAACTGTCGTCGTCGTTTAGCCACCTGGCTACTGGATGGCAGCCAACCGCCCACGCTGTTATTACCTGAGCAGGAAGGGGTCAGTGGTATCCGTTTTCCAGTCTGGTTAGATGAGGCGGGAAAACGAGTGGCTGCGGATTGCGAACAGGCGCATGAACAAACGTTAATCGTCTGGCCTTTACCACTGGAATCCTGGCTACCACCTTCTGAACGCCGTACTGCGCGGCTACCGCCAGTTTCATCAATTTGTCCTCCGCTGGGACAGGACGCTCTGTTACCGCTCCAGTTGACAGGTGTGCGTGATAGCGCGATTGTGAAGCGCTTACCCGGCTCACCGGAAGTCTCAGTACCGGTGTATATCAGCGGTGGAGCAGGTGAGCGCTGGTGGTTTCTTAACGGCGAGCGACTGGAGGAGCGAGGACGCTCTCTTACCTTGCGGTTGGCGGTTAAAGGGGAATATCAGTTGCTGGTCATGGATGATGCCGGGCAGGTTACGGCGGTGAGATTTTCTTTGCAATAGACTCGTTTGATAGCGGTTGTTGCTAAAATTCATCTTATTTTAAAGAAATGTTACCTTCGTCAATAGTCAACCGCCGGGATGCTCTTTATAATCCGCGCCAGGTAAACCACAACAAAACATCTTTTTTCAGAGGTAATCATGGCTATTGAACGTACTTTTTCCATCATCAAACCAAATGCGGTGGCAAAAAACGTTATTGGGAACATCTTTGCGCGCTTTGAAGCTGCAGGGTTCAAAATTGTCGGTACTAAAATGCTGCACCTGACCGTTGAGCAGGCTCGTGGTTTCTATGCCGAGCACGACGGTAAGCCGTTCTTTGACGGTCTGGTTGAATTCATGACCTCTGGTCCAATTGTTGTTTCCGTGCTGGAAAGCGAGAATGCCGTCCAGCGTCATCGTGATCTGCTGGGCGCTACCAATCCGGCGAATGCGCTGGCGGGTACCCTGCGTGCGGACTACGCTGACAGTTTCACCGAGAACGGCACTCACGGTTCCGACTCGGTAGAATCTGCCGCGCGCGAAATTGCCTATTTCTTCGGTGAAGGCGAAGTGTGCGCTCGTACTCGTTAATTTAACGGGTTCGTTTACATATTATTTTCGCTAATGCTTCGTGCAAACGTGGCATCCCTGCGCCAGACTTTGTACAATGCAACGCCCCGGAAGAGCAGACCGCTTGCCGGGGCGTTTCTTTTTAACCCTCCACGGGCCATAACGTGTAACAACGAGGCCGGAAAATATTATGTCTGAATTAGTTAACACCTCTGAAGTCGCCATTGCTGCGGTTCCAAATAAAAATGGAAAAATTAACCTGCTGGATCTGAACCGTCAGCAGATGCGCGAATTCTTCAAAGAGATGGGCGAAAAGCCGTTTCGTGCCGATCAGGTCATGAAATGGATGTACCACTATTGCAGCGACAACTTTGATGACATGACTGACATCAATAAAGTGCTGCGTAACAAGCTGAAAGAAGTGGCTGAAATTCGTGCGCCTGAAGTTGTTGAAGAACAACGTTCGTCTGATGGCACCATCAAATGGGCCATCGCGGTTGGCGATCAGCGCGTTGAAACGGTCTACATCCCGGAAGATGACCGCGCTACCCTGTGTGTTTCTTCACAGGTTGGTTGTGCGTTAGAGTGCAAATTCTGCTCTACGGCTCAGCAGGGCTTTAACCGCAACCTGCGAGTATCGGAAATCATTGGTCAGGTCTGGCGCGCGGCGAAGATCGTCGGGGCGGTGAAAGCGACGGGCGTGCGCCCGATTACCAACGTAGTGATGATGGGCATGGGTGAACCGCTGCTCAATCTGACTAACGTGGTACCGGCAATGGAAATCATGCTTGATGATTTCGGTTTTGGCCTGTCAAAACGCCGCGTGACGCTGTCTACTTCAGGCGTTGTACCTGCGCTGGATAAGCTGGGTGATATGATTGACGTTGCGCTGGCGATCTCTTTGCATGCGCCGAACGATGAAATTCGTGACGAGATTGTGCCGATCAACAAAAAATACAATATTGAAACGTTCCTGGGGGCTGTGCGTCGTTATCTGGAGAAATCCAATGCGAACCAGGGGCGCGTTACGATTGAGTATGTGATGTTGGATCACATCAACGATGGTACCGAACATGCCCATCAGCTTGCCGAACTGCTGAAAGATACGCCGTGTAAGATCAACCTGATCCCATGGAACCCGTTCCCTGGCGCGCCGTATGGCCGTAGCTCCAATAGCCGTATCGATCGTTTCTCCAAAGTGTTGATGAGCTATGGTTTCACGACCATTGTGCGTAAAACACGTGGTGACGACATTGATGCAGCCTGTGGTCAGCTGGCGGGTGATGTTATTGACCGCACCAAGCGTACTCTGCGTAAGCGTATGCAGGGTGAGTCTATCGATATCAAGACCGTTTGATGTTGAGCGCACTACGGTATAATTAATGTGCCGTAGTGCGATATAAGTACATGAGGTTCTTTGTTGTCGCTGCCTCGACAATAATAACGGTGCGTTTTTGTCGACTTTAAGGCAGTATGTAGCGGCGCAACAAGAGTTTAGCCCTCAGGTTTACGCTGTTTTGTCATTGATAGTCAGACCGTTTTATACTGTCAGACTAAGGTTAACTGACCAGATGTTTCGCGGTGTGGGTGAGCATTGTGACTCACCGGCATCAGAACCCCAATTTACGCAGCTGTAGCGAATGAATACTGAAGCCACGCACGACAAAAATGAAGCACTAACCACCGGCGTTCGTCTGCGCAATGCCCGTGAACAACTCGGATTCAGCCAGCAGGCAGTCGCGGAGCGACTTTGCCTGAAGGTTTCCACGGTACGTGATATTGAAGAAGATAAGGCGCCAGCCGATCTTGCTTCAACATTCCTGCGTGGATATATCCGTTCCTATGCGCGTCTGGTGCATATTCCTGAAGAAGAACTGTTGCCAGGGCTGGAAAAACAGGCTCCGATTCGCCCAGCCAAAGTTGCCCCGATGCAAAGCTTTTCGCTGGGTAAACGTCGTAAAAAACGTGACGGCTGGTTAATGACCTTTACCTGGCTGGTGCTGTTCGTCGTTGTAGGACTGACAGGTGCCTGGTGGTGGCAGAACCATAAAGCGCAGCAGGAAGAGATCACCACGATGGCCGATCAGTCTTCTGCTGAGTTGAATGCCGGTAAAGATAATGCACAAAGCGTGCCGCTGGATACCAGCGCAGCAGCAAGCCAGGATAATACCCCGGCTCAGGAAGAGAGTGCAGTAGCCGGTTCAGCGCAAACGCCTGATGCTGCTACGACACCAGCACCTGCTACAGATGCTTCGCAAAATGCTGTTGTGGCACCTTCCCAGGCGAATGTTGATACTGCGACCACAGCCCCCGTTGCGCCAGATACAGCTGCGCCGTTGCCTACTGATCAGGCGGGTGTCACAACACCTGCTGCTGATGCTAATGCCCTGGTAATGAACTTTACCGCCGACTGCTGGCTGGAAGTTACGGACGCGACCGGTAAAAAACTGTTTAGCGGCATGCAGCGTAAAGATGGCAATTTAAATCTTACCGGCCAGGCACCGTACAAACTGAAAATTGGTGCTCCGGCAGCAGTGCAGATTCAGTATCAGGGTAAACCTGTCGACCTGAGTCGTTTTATCAGAACTAACCAGGTTGCGCGTCTGACCGTTAATGCCGAACAATCACCGGCTCAGTAACAGACGGCAATGCGGGAGATTTTTTAATGCATAACCAGGCTCCAATTCAACGTAGAAAATCGACACGCATTTACGTTGGGA
Source organism: Citrobacter sp. Cm046 (assembly GCF_030333065.1). Classification (NCBI taxonomy): domain Bacteria; kingdom Pseudomonadati; phylum Pseudomonadota; class Gammaproteobacteria; order Enterobacterales; family Enterobacteriaceae; genus Citrobacter; species Citrobacter sp. Cm046. Next base: position 83,486 of record NZ_JAOWGP010000035.1, read on the forward strand.
ATGTGCCGATTGGCGATGGCGCACCCATCGCCGTACAGTCTATGACGAACACACGCACCACTGATGTGGCGGCGACGGTCAATCAAATCAAAGCGCTGGAACGCGTAGGCGCTGACATTGTTCGTGTCTCAGTACCGACAATGGATGCCGCCGAAGCGTTCAAGCTCATCAAACAGCAGGTATCTGTCCCGCTGGTTGCCGATATTCACTTCGACTATCGCATTGCGCTGAAGGTGGCGGAATACGGCGTCGATTGCTTGCGTATCAACCCTGGCAATATTGGTAACGAAGAGCGTATCCGCATGGTGGTGGATTGCGCTCGTGATAAAAATATTCCTATCCGTATTGGCGTAAATGCCGGATCGCTGGAAAAAGATCTACAGGAAAAATACGGCGAACCTACGCCGCAGGCGTTGCTGGAATCAGCTATGCGTCATGTGGATCATCTCGATCGTCTGAACTTCAACCAGTTCAAGGTCAGCGTTAAAGCTTCGGACGTTTTCCTCGCGGTAGAATCCTATCGTCTGCTGGCGAAACAGATCGATCAGCCGTTGCATCTTGGGATCACCGAAGCCGGTGGCGCGCGCAGTGGTTCGGTTAAATCTGCGATCGGACTTGGATTGTTGTTGTCCGAAGGGATCGGCGACACGCTGCGAGTCTCTCTGGCAGCCGATCCGGTCGAAGAGATCAAAGTGGGATTCGATATTCTGAAATCGCTGCGCATCCGCGCGCGCGGGATCAACTTTATCGCCTGTCCAACCTGTTCCCGTCAGGAATTTGACGTCATTGGTACGGTTAACGCGCTGGAGCAACGTCTGGAAGATATCATCACGCCAATGGATGTTTCGATTATCGGTTGTGTGGTAAATGGACCTGGTGAAGCACTGGTTTCGACGCTGGGCGTGACCGGCGGCAACAAGAAAAGCGGCCTGTATGAAGACGGCGTGCGTAAGGATCGTATCGATAACGACGATATGATTACGCAGCTTGAAGCCCGCATTCGTGCCAAAGCCAGCATCCTGGATGAAACGCGTCGAATTGATGTGCAGCAGGTTGAAAAATAATAACGTGATGGGAAGCGGCGTGCTTCCCGTGTATGATTGAACCCGCATGGCGCCCGTAGTATTCGGGTTAGCGTTGAGGGTTCATTTTTATATTCATAAAGAGAATAAACGTGGCAAAAAACATTCAAGCCATTCGCGGCATGAACGATTATCTGCCTGGCGAAACCGCCATCTGGCAGCGCATTGAAGGCACACTCAAAAACGTGCTCGGTAGCTACGGTTACAGTGAAATCCGCTTGCCGATTGTAGAGCAGACCCCGTTATTCAAACGCGCGATCGGTGAAGTTACCGACGTGGTTGAAAAAGAGATGTATACCTTTGAGGACCGTAATGGCGACAGCCTGACTCTGCGTCCTGAAGGAACCGCGGGCTGCGTACGCGCCGGCATCGAACATGGTCTCCTGTACAATCAGGAACAGCGTCTGTGGTACATCGGGCCGATGTTCCGTCACGAACGTCCGCAAAAAGGACGCTATCGCCAATTCCATCAGTTGGGTGTCGAAGTGTTTGGCCTGCAAGGTCCGGACATCGATGCAGAGCTGATTATGCTGACAGCTCGCTGGTGGCGCGCGCTGGGTATATCCGAGCATGTTAGCCTGGAGCTGAACTCTATCGGTTCACTCGAAGCGCGTGCAAATTACCGCGATGCACTGGTGGCCTACCTGGAGCAGCATAAAGAAAAGCTGGACGAAGACTGTAAGCGTCGCATGTATACCAATCCGCTGCGCGTGCTGGACTCTAAAAACCCTGAAGTACAGGCCCTGCTTAATGATGCTCCTGCACTGGGTGACTACCTGGATGACGACTCTCGCGAGCATTTCGCGGGTCTGTGCAAGCTGCTTGAATCTGCTGGAATTGCCTACACCGTTAACCAGCGCCTGGTTCGTGGCCTCGACTACTACAACCGCACCGTGTTTGAATGGGTAACCAGCAGCCTGGGTTCGCAGGGTACCGTGTGTGCGGGTGGACGTTATGATGGCCTGGTAGAGCAACTTGGCGGACGTGCGACTCCGGCAGTGGGTTTTGCCATGGGTCTGGAACGACTTGTTTTGTTAGTTCAGGCAGTTAATCCGGAATTTATTGCTTCCCCTGTTGTCGATATATACCTGGTCGCTTCGGGCGTGGATACACAGTCGGCGGCAATGACGCTGGCTGAACGTCTGCGTGATGAAGTTCCCGGTGTGAAACTGATGACCAACCACGGTGGCGGCAACTTTAAGAAACAGTTTGCCCGCGCCGATAAGTGGGGCGCCCGCGTTGCACTGGTACTGGGTGAGTCCGAGGTGGCTGACGGTACTGTTGTAGTGAAGGATTTGCGCTCTGGTGAGCAAACGGCAGTAGCGCAGGATAGCGTTGCCACGCATTTGCGCACTTTACTGGGCTAAGGAGAAGGACAGCGTGGAAATTTACGAGAACGAAAACGACCAGGTTGATGCGGTTAAACGCTTCTTTGCTGAAAACGGCAAAGCACTGGCTGTTGGGGTAATTTTAGGGGTTGGCGCGCTGGTCGGCTGGCGTTACTGGACCAGCCATCAGACGGAGTCCGCACGCTCTGCTTCTCTGGCATATCAAAATACGGTGACTGCGGTAAGCGCAGGTAAACCGGATAGTATTCCTGCAGCAGAGAAGTTTGCCGCGGAGAACAAAAATACATACGGCGCGTTAGCTTCAATGGAACTTGCGCAGCAGTTTGTTGACCAAAATGAACTTGAGAAAGCCGCTACCCAATTGCAACAAGGACTGGCGGCCACCAGCGATGAGAATCTCAAAGCGGTGATTAATCTGCGTCTTGCACGCGTGCAGGTTCAGCTTAAACAAGCCGATACTGCGCTGAAAACACTCGATGCTGTTAAAGGCGAAGGGTGGGTGGCTATCGTGGCCGATCTGCGTGGTGAAGCGTTGCTGAGCAAAGGCGATAAACAAGGTGCGCGTAGCGCATGGGAAGCTGGCGTGAAAAGCGATGCCTCTCCTGCTCTGAGCGAAATGATGCAGATGAAAATCAATAATTTGTCCATCTGAGAGGGACCCGATGCAATTGCGTAAATTACTTCTGCCAGGGCTGCTTTCCGTTACCCTATTGAGCGGCTGTTCACTGTTTAGTGGCGAAGAAGATGTCGTTAAGATGTCCCCATTACCGGTGGTCGAAAATCAGTTTACTCCGTCTACAGCCTGGAGCACCTCTGTAGGCAACGGTATTGGTGATTTCTATTCTAATCTTCATCCTGCGCTGGCGGATGACGTCGTTTATGCTGCCGATCGTACTGGTGTAGTTAAAGCATTGAACGCGGCCGATGGTAAAGAAGTCTGGTCCGTCAATCTGGCGGAGAAAGACGGCTGGTTCTCCAGAACGTCAGCACAGCTTTCCGGTGGTGTGACGGTATCCGGTGGTCATGTTTATATCGGTAGCGAAAAAGCACAGGTTTACGCATTGAATACCAGCGATGGTACTACGGCGTGGCAGACGAAAGTCGCCGGTGAAGCCCTGTCTCGTCCGGTTGTCAGCGATGGCGTGGTGTTGATTCATACCAGCAATGGTCAGCTACAGGCGTTAAATGAAGCGGATGGTGCCATTAAATGGACCGTTAACCTGGACATGCCTTCCCTTTCTTTACGCGGCGAGTCAGCCCCAGCAACCGCTTTTGGCGCAGCCATTGTGGGTGGGGATAACGGTCGTGTGAGTGCCGTGCTGATGCAGCAAGGCCAGATGATTTGGCAGCAGCGTATTTCTCAGGCAACGGGTCCAACTGAAATCGATCGTCTGAGTGACGTTGATACCACGCCGGTTATCGTCAATGGCGTTGTTTACGCCCTGGCTTATAATGGTAACCTGACGGCGCTTGATCTGCGCAGCGGTCAGATTATGTGGAAACGCGAACTGGGGTCAGTGAATGACTTCATCGTTGATGGAAACCGTATCTATCTGGTTGATCAGAATGACCGCGTGCTGGCGTTAACTACTGACGGCGGCGTAACGCTGTGGACGCAAAGCGATCTGCTGCACCGTCTGCTGACGTCTCCGGTGCTGTACAATGGCAACTTAGTCGTGGGTGATAGCGAAGGCTATCTGCACTGGATTAACGTTGATGACGGTCGTTTTGTGGCCCAGCAGAAAGTTGATAGCTCAGGCTTCCTGACCGAACCTGTTTCGGCTGATGGTAAACTGCTCATCCAGGCGAAAGACGGTACGCTGTATTCCATTACACGTTAATCGTCCCGGCCGCTCGCTTTGAAAAACGGCTCCTGGTGCAGGGGCCGTTTTACTGTTTTTAACAACGGCGCAAAAATGCGTCCGTTGTCTGATGATTTTTTAAATGAGGCTTTAAACATGGTACCTGTGGTCGCGCTTGTCGGGCGCCCTAACGTTGGCAAATCCACGTTATTTAACCGTCTAACTCGCACCCGAGATGCGCTGGTTGCGGATTTCCCGGGTCTGACTCGTGACCGTAAGTACGGTCGTGCGGAAATTGAAGGCCGCGAGTTTATCTGTATTGATACCGGCGGTATTGACGGCACTGAAGACGGTGTCGAAACCCGAATGGCTGAACAGTCATTGTTAGCCATTGAAGAAGCTGACGTTGTGCTGTTCATGGTGGATGCTCGTGCTGGACTGATGCCGGCAGACGAAGCCATTGCCAAACATCTGCGTTCCCGCCAGAAACCCACTTTCCTCGTCGCCAATAAGACTGACGGGCTCGATCCGGACCAGGCGGTTGTCGATTTCTATTCGCTGGGCCTGGGTGAAATCCACCCGATCGCGGCTTCCCATGGTCGTGGTGTTCTCAGTCTGCTGGAACATGTTCTGCTGCCGTGGATGGATGACGTAGCTCCTCAGGAAGAAGTCGATGAAGATGCGGAGTACTGGGCAAAACTCGAAGCTGAAGAAAACGGTGAAGAGGAGCCAGAAGATGATTTCAACCCGCAAGATTTGCCGATTAAACTGGCGATTGTTGGCCGTCCTAACGTAGGTAAGTCCACACTTACTAACCGTATTCTGGGCGAAGACCGCGTTGTGGTTTACGACATGCCGGGAACGACGCGCGACAGTATTTATATCCCGATGGAACGTGATGGTCGTGAATATGTGCTGATTGACACCGCGGGTGTTCGTAAGCGCGGTAAAATTACTGAAGCGGTAGAAAAGTTCTCCGTTATCAAGACGCTGCAGGCGATTGAAGACGCCAACGTAGTGATGTTGGTGATTGACGCACGCGAAGGTATCTCTGACCAGGACTTGTCGCTGCTCGGCTTTATCCTCAATAGTGGGCGCTCACTTGTCATTGTCGTCAACAAATGGGACGGCCTGACGCAGGAAGTGAAAGAGCAGGTAAAAGAGACGCTGGACTTCCGTCTGGGCTTTATCGATTTTGCGCGCGTACACTTCATCTCTGCGCTACACGGTAGCGGTGTGGGTAACCTGTTTGAATCCGTACGTGAAGCGTATGACAGCTCAACGCGTCGCGTCAGTACCGCAATGCTGACTCGCATCATGACCATGGCGGCAGAAGATCATCAGCCACCGCTGGTACGTGGACGTCGTGTGAAGCTGAAATATGCTCACGCCGGTGGCTATAACCCGCCGATTGTGGTGATTCATGGCAACCAGGTGAAAGATCTGCCAGATTCTTACAAACGCTATCTGATGAACTACTTCCGTAAGTCACTGGAAGTGATGGGGACGCCGATCCGTATTCAGTTCAAAGAAGGGGAAAACCCGTTTGCGAACAAACGTAATACACTGACCCCAACCCAGATGCGTAAACGTAAGCGTTTGATTAAGCACATTAAGAAAAGCAAATAATATTTGCTGAGTTCGAAAAAACCGCGCTCGTCGCGGTTTTTTTTTGTTTTTTTAAAGCGTATTTTTGTCTACGCGATGTCAAACACTATTCTTCATTCGCCAAGTTTAAATCTAAGAAAGTAGACAATTGTCGAATTTTCATCTTAAAGTCCTGGGGTTGGTACTAGACAAAACTAGCATCAGGTTATCAAATGGTTAAATTATTCTTCGCCGCATGTAAAAAATCGGCCAGATAAGTAACTGGCTGGCGTACATCGCGGTGTTTATAAGCACAACGACATACCTTTTCGGGAGAATTATGCAATCCTCTGTTAATCAAAAAGAAAGCCGAACGTTCCTCGGTCATCCTTATCCGCTCGGCTCACTGTTCTTCACTGAGATGTGGGAACGTTTTTCGTTTTACGGTATTCGTCCGCTACTGATCCTGTTTATGGCCGCCACCGTTTATGATGGCGGCATGGGGCTGGCACGTGAAAATGCCTCAGCGATTGTCGGTATCTTTGCCGGCACCATGTATCTCGCCGCGTTGCCTGGCGGGTGGCTGGCGGACAACTGGCTCGGTCAGCAGAAAGCAGTCTGGTATGGTTCTATCCTGATTGCGCTTGGCCACCTGTCGATTGCGCTCTCAGCCGTAATGGGTGACAACCTGTTCTTTATCGGCCTGATGTTCATCGTGCTCGGCTCCGGCCTGTTCAAGACCTGTATCTCTGTTATGGTCGGTACGCTGTACAAAAAAGGCGATGCGCGACGTGACGGCGGTTTTTCACTGTTCTACATGGGCATCAACATAGGCTCCTTCATTGCTCCATTGATCTCCGGCTGGCTGATTAAAAGCCATGGCTGGCACTGGGGCTTTGGTATTGGCGGGATAGGGATGCTGGTAGCATTGCTCATCTTCCGTATCTTTGCTGTGCCAGCAATGACACGTTACGACAGTGAAGTCGGACTGGATTCCACCTGGAACAGTCCGGTGGTGAAGAGAAAAGGTGTGGGCGCGTGGTTGCTGGCACTGGCAGCAGGTGTGGCAATTGTTGTTACGTTGATCGCCCAGGGCGTGATTGTGATTAACCCGGTCGCAGTAGCCAGCATGCTGGTGTACGTGATTGCGGCATCCGTTGCCCTCTACTTTATCTACCTGTTCTTCTTTGCCGGATTGAACCGTAAAGAGCGTGCCAGACTGCTGGTTTGCTTTATTCTGCTGATTTCTGCTGCATTCTTCTGGTCGGCGTTCGAGCAAAAGCCAACCTCATTCAACCTGTTCGCCAACGACTACACTAACCGTATGATTGGCGATTTTGAAATCCCGGCAGTCTGGTTCCAGTCGATCAATGCGCTGTTTATCATCCTGCTGGCACCCGTGTTCAGCTGGGCGTGGCCGAAGCTGGCCAGCATGAACATTCGCCCGAGCAGTATCACCAAATTCGTTATTGGCATTCTCTGTGCTGCGGCGGGCTTTGGTCTGATGATGATGGCGGCGGAAAACGTGCTGAGTAACGGCGGTGCGGGCGTTTCACCTTTCTGGCTGGTGGGCAGTATCCTGATGCTGACTCTCGGCGAACTGTGCCTGAGTCCGATTGGTCTGGCTACTATGACGCTGCTGGCACCAGAAAGAATGCGTGGTCAGATGATGGGACTGTGGTTCTGCGCCAGTGCGCTGGGTAACCTGGCGGCGGGCCTGATTGGTGGTCACGTGAAGGCCGATCAGCTAGATATGCTGCCGGATCTGTTTGCGCGCTGCTCCATTGCGCTGCTTATCTGTGCCGCAGTACTGATTGTTCTCATTGTTCCGGTACGCCGCATGCTGGAGAATGTGCAGACTAAACCGGCAACCAACACCTGATAAAACCTCAACTTTGTCGGGGCAGGTGTTATGCCCCGGCAATTCAATCGATGAGGTGAGTACATGCTGTTAGGGTTTGTTGGGCTTGGCGCAGTGGTTGAAACGGCATATTTGCCCACAATACGAAACCTCTTCGGGAATTCAGCCAGTTGTCTCGGATTTGATGTGCAACCTGTAAAGCAGCCAGAAGGTGTGACACGCTGCTCGTCACTCGCTGAACTTTTAACCCAGCCTCTTGATACGTTGTTTGTCACGACCGCATCCCTTCACCATCTTGACGTTCTTGAACTGGCGCTGGCCTCACCCATATCACGCATAGTGGTCGAAAAACCGATTGTCGCTACGCTTCCTCAAATAGAAAAACTGAAAACGTTACTTGCGGTGCCCGGCGTCGCGTCTCGTGTGTTGGCGCTCGATCACTGGATGGCACGCACCGGCGCGATGCAACTGGCATTGGGGAAACTCGATCCGCAGTGGCGCGGTGATAACCGCCCGCAGGCTCTTATCTCTCGTTTTTCCGACATCGTCAGAATCGAAGGTTTTTTGCAGGAGCCGAGTGGATTTAACGCAACAGGGGAGCCAATAGCGCTCAACTTTGCTACTGGTGAGCCGGATACACGCGAACTTCGCCATCCGGATGGCGTGATACTGGATATTGGTACGCATGTGCTGGCGATGCTGCGTGAAACAGTGCGTTACCTGGGGGGAAATGACGACATCACGTTGCAAGTTATGAAGGCCAAAGACCGTCCTGGACGTGATATTAGCCAGGGCGATCTGCACACCGCAGAGGGAGAGGCTCATCTCCAGGGGCAAATTAGCGGTATTGCGCTGGATATCTGGCTAAACAAATACGCGGGTCCGGCTGGTGGACAAAAAGGTTTGCGACTTCATTTAAGTGATGGACGAATCATCAGCTATGACCGACGTGGCGCAGAAGATGCACTTGAACTTATTGATGGTGACACTGTGCTGCGCTGGAGTCTTCCAGGTACGATTTACGCTCATTGCCTGGCAGAGCACATTCTGGGGGCGCAAAGTCTGTTTGAACGCAGCCCGCAAGAGGTGGGGCGCACGACACAACGCAGGCTTGAAGAAGTCGAGCACTTGCTAACGTTGCAGCAACAGTTGCGTGGGCCACATTAAGTGTATCGTGTTAATATCAAAGCAATAATGAATTCCCTGTAAGGAGTCTCCATGTCGATTAACTGCCCGGATTGTCATGCTCAACTGGAACCACAAAACGGTGTGGCACACTGTGAGCGCTGCAATAAAGATGTCCAACTGGAGGCGCATTGCCCGGAGTGCCATCAGCCACTCCAGGTACTAAAAGCCTGCGGTGCAGTGGATTATTTTTGCCAGAATGGCCATGGGCTCATCTCTAAAAAACGTGTGGAGTTTATTGCACGTTGACTGAATGATTTTAATCAGATGTCATTATGTCCCGAAATATTCATTTTATGAATATTTCGGGACAAGGATGAATATAATCTTAAAAAACGTGTTTAGTTATTTTTAAGAATTAATTTAGGTTTTCTGAAGTGCATGTTTTCGTAGTTCCATAATATAATATTAATGAGGCTGATTAATTTCATATTAATAATGGAAGCCTTAATTCATAGGGATATATTATGGTGCAATGGATGCGCTTTATTATTTTTATGCTCATTTCTGGTGCGGCATATGCAGTACCGGAGACATCTGCGAACAAGGGTGAGTCCTCTTCTGATAATTCATTTCCCGATTTGGCAAGTGAATCCACGCAGGAAGAACAAGAACACAAAAAAAGTTCACTTAAAGAGCAAAGTGCCGACTATGTCATGGGGTCTGCGACACAGGGATTTACGAACCTTACTCCTGAAGCGCTGGAGTCGCAGGCCAGAAGCTATCTGCAAGGGCAGATAACCTCAACGGCTCAATCCTCTCTTGAGGGGCTGATGTCTCCTTATGGTAAGGTGCGAACCAATTTGTCTGTTGGAGAAGGCGGTGATCTGGACGGTTCTTCAATCGATTATTTCGTTCCCTGGTATGAGACCCGGCGTACTGTTTATTTCAGTCAATTTTCAACCCAGCGAAAAGATGATCGTACTATTGGAAATATGGGGTTTGGTGTAAGACATGATTTAAATGAATGGCTGCTGGGTGCAAATATATTTTATGATTATGATTTTACCCGTGGGCATCGTCGACTTGGTTTAGGCGCAGAAGCATGGGCAGATTATTTAAAACTCTCCGGAAATTATTATCACCCGCTTTCAGACTGGAAAGATTCTGAAGATTTGGATTTCTATGAAGAGCGACCGGCGCGTGGCTGGGATGTTCGCGCAGAAGCCTGGCTGCCCGCGTATCCTCAGTTTGGCGGCAACATTATTTATGAGCAGTACTACGGTAATGAAGTTGCCCTTTTCGGGAGCGACAATTTAGAAAAGGATCCTCAGGCTATTACGCTGGGCCTGAACTATCAGCCTGTTCCATTACTGATCATCAGTACGGATTACAAAGCCGGTACGGGTGACAACAACGATCTCGCCATCAATGCTGCACTGAGCTACCAGTTCGGCGTGCCTCTAAAAGATCAACTCAATGCAGACAATGTAAAAGCATCGCATTCGCTAAAGGGGAGCCGTCATGATTTTGTCGAACGTAACAATTTTATTGTGCTGGAATATCGTGAGAAAGCACCACTAGACGTCACGCTATGGCTGAAAGCTGATGCAACTAATGCGCATCCGGAGTGTGTGATTAAGGATTCCCCGGAAGAAGCCATCGGGCTGGAGAAATGCAAATGGACGATCAACGCGCTTATTAGCCATCACTACAAAATCATAGCTGCATCCTGGCAAGCGAAAAACAACGCCGCGCGTACGTTGGTTATGCCAGTCATCAAAGAAGAGGCGATCACCGAAGGTAACAATAACCACTGGAATTTGACGCTGCCTGCCTGGCAGTACAGTTCTGACGAAGCGGAACAGCAGAGGATCAATACCTGGCGAGTACGGTTGACGCTGGAAGATGAAAAGGGCAACCGACAAAACTCCGGCGTGGTTGACATAACCGTTCAACAGGATCGCAAAATCGAACTTATCGTCAATAACATTTCCAGCGTACCGGATGAGAACAATCACAACCATGATGCCCGTGCTCAGGCAGATGGTGTCGATGGCGTAGTGGTTGATCTTGACGTTACCGACAGTTTTGGTGATGGCACTGACAGCAAGGGGAATCCTTTGCCGGATGATAACCTTAGTCCGGAACTGTATGACGCGAATGATAAAAAAATCAGCCTGGCGAAGAAATCCTGTCCAGGTGAAACGCCCTGTGTATTTATTGCGGCACAAGATAAAGAGAAAGGTACTCTCACGCTGGCCAGTACGCTGGCGGGTACTTTCCGCTGGAAAGTTAAAGCACAGCCTTACAACGACAGTAACTATATCAATGTGACGTTTTTTGATGCTGGCTCAGGGGAATTAAATGCGCTTATTTATCGGATTGGCGCGGCTAAACCTGTGAATTTAATCGGCAGTAAAGAGCCTCTTCTTCTCGATAGTACCTACCGTTTTATTCTTTGGCGCGATGCCAACAAAGATAGTCACTTCCAGCAGTCAGAAAAATTAAGCGACAACGAAATGGCGCAATATGACTACCGTTGGCAATTCACCGGACAGAGCGCGCATGGTGAAACGGGAGCCCAGGCTAATACCGATAATAAAGATATGGTTATTCCTGCCAGCAATCGAGAGGCAGCACAGATGTTTGGTGCGGGGGCCGGTGATGGGGTGCAAGGCTATGGGCTGCGCGTCATGTATCGCAAGAGATGAAATGGGCGTAATGGCCGATCGGCCAGCAGCTGAAGTTTAACTAAGGAGAGTAAATATGCAGCAGGAAACAAAACAGCATTTGACCAAAGTCGCGCTGGCATTGGCTTTAGCGGGTTATTGTGCAGTGCCAGCGATAGCGGCAGATGGGCAACTGAAAGCCGGGCAATGGCAGTCAGTGACAGAGAATACCGGGAGCATTCAAGGGACGGTGCCGTGGATCACCCGAAGCGCGACAGATATTGCCGATACTGATAAAGCGCATGTCACTGTTACTGTTGATCGCGGCAGTCGTACAGTCAGCTCTGAAGGTGACAGGCAGTTCCATGTCGGCGACAAAGTGACGATAAACTGGGCCATTGGCGATGAGCAGGGTGACCTGGATAACAATAACACAGCGACAAAAGCAACCGTGCAGTGGATGAGTTACAGCGATCAGTCTGGTGCAGATCCTCAGGAGATCGGTTCGAAAGGCAGCGATAGCTACACGATTGTAGACGCGGATGCAGATCGCTATATCGGTATCAAAATAACACCGACAACAACCACCGGCGATCCTAATGTGGCACAGGAGATTTTGCTGAACGATTTGTCAGCCAATACGGGTGGGGGATCGGACAGCGATGATATCCCAGAGGGCCCGGTATTTGATGATGCAGTGCATGCTGTTATCTATGAAACCGGCTCAACCACCAACCTGCTTGGCACAACCACCAAACTTAAAACCAATACCACCTATAAGGTCCTGCTGTGGAAAGATAAAGCGGGGGGAACGCCTGATAAATACGATACGGGCGAAGAGGTTACCAACCAGTATAACTATCGCTGGCGGTTCACCGGCACCAGCTTGCAGTTGGGTACAGCGGGTGGGTTGGTCAATCCTGGCAACAACAACCAGGATCTGGTTATTCCGCTTACCAATGCCGAAGCGAAGGCAGCTTTCGATTATACCGGAGATGGCATCACCATTGGCAACGACGGTGTTCAGGGCTACGGTTTGTCTATCGATTTCCAGCGCAAGTAACATCAATAAATGTCATCCCTTATGGGATGGCATTTTCCATACGTTTTGCTTAGCGAAAGCCTCTAATCAAAACGTATTGAACAAAGATGATGAAAAGGTGGTTTTTACTCATGGATGGGTATCAGAAGCTTGCTAAATGGATGATTTTTTTGTTGCTTACTCCTGCGGTGATATTCCCTTCACAGGCGGCGTTAAAAGGAGGGCAATGGATACAACCAGGGATTTCAACCGGGGTGATCAACGGCACCAGCCCCTTTGCTGATAGTGCCAGCGTGCCGGTCTATCAGGGCAGCGTCCAACTTGATCCCACCACAGAGCACGCGGTCGCTTTTGATGCAATGCCCAGGGACTTTAGCGTGGATGCAACAGCTACCAGTATGGTGCTTATTAACCCGCGCGATACGGAGGGCGACATCTTCGGTAGTCCACCCATGCTACGTTGGGCAAATCAGACTCTGCCCGCTGTTTCACTGGTCTGGACCGAAGCCGCTACGCCGGATATACCGCTCAACCCGCAACCCCGGCCGGATCGTTCCTTCTGCGCACAAAATCTGGCAGGACATAAACTGGCAGCGATCCCACAGTTTGATCCGAATGAAAGCTTACCCTCGCTGGATCTGTTCACGTTGACCGGTACACCAAATCAAGGTCCGGTTGTACTCAGCGAAAAGCTGGTGACGTTGAATATTGCGCCAGCGCAGGGCGATCTGGTTACCGTGAACGTTGCTGGCTATGACGACACGCTTAACGCTGCGAAAGCCAAAGTCGGTGATGCCATTACGTTGATCGTCACCACGAAAGATTGCCAGGGAAATCCCGCGGGCAATATTCCATTTATCATCAAGCGCGGTGATGCAAAAAACCGTCAGGGTGTGGTGAACAATGCCGGGCCGGTAATGCTGGAGACCACGGAGCTGACCACCTCCGCGACGGAATATCATGGCACTACCAATGCCAGTGGTGTGGCGATGGTGAAGGTGACGCAGCAGAATGGTCCGGGGGTTAAAACATCTCTGACTGTCCATTTGCCGGGGATCGCACAGACCAGCGAAACAGCAGTGATCTTCACCGTCCTTACCAGCCCCGATGTATCGCAGGCTAACATGTGGGGCCATATGGAAGACACATTGACGGCGCAGCAGTACACCTTTACCCGCCCGAAACTGGCGGCTGAAGTGAGCAATGAAGACGGTACGGTTGAGGATCACAACGAAACCTGGTCGACATTTATCTGGAGCGGGGCTGATAAACACTGCGCTATTCTGCCAGGGATGCGCCAGTTCGGCGCGCTGGCAACGGTGGTTCCGACCTCCATTCAGGAAGTCGCAGGCTGGCCGATGCAGGGTAACTACTACTGGTCATCTCTGGCTGGTATGACCGGGCAGCATCATGCGGCAGACGTGTCTGACCGCAGCGAAGCGCAAAAGCCGGACAGCACAAAATTCATCGTGAGCTGCGTGGATAAAACAGAGCCTGATGTCGAGCCGGAGCTTACGCTGACGCTGGAACAGTATGATAAGAGTCTACAGGCGACGAAAGTGCAGGTGGGCGAACAGGTTGCCATGCGTCTGTCCATTACCGATAAGAAAGATAATAATCAGCCGCTGTCATACTACTACTTCTCGCTGCATCTGGATGATGGCGTCAACCGCAAGGGCGAAACCAGTCCGGACTGGGAGATTCACCCGGTACAGCTCACGGGCGACAGTAATTTGCGGAAGATGGACGAGCACAACTATGAGGGGATGACCGACGTCAATGGCCAGGCGACTGTGCTGCTGACGAACGCCGGTGGCGCTGGGGTAAAAACGCATATCACGGCGAAGATGCGCAGCAACTTTACCGCCACGGACGCAAAAGACGTGATCTTCACCGTCGTCACCAGCCCGGACAGCTCATATGCCCGAATGTGGGGACATATGGGCAATGGGATTATGGAAGCGGGTCATCTCTACAAACGCCCACGTTTGGTGGATGAAACGACTAACGAAGTCGGTTCGGTGCGTGAAAATAACGAGGACTGGGCGCTGTTTGATCAAGGCACCAGCATGGAGACAGAATGCGGTGCCGGACATATTCCTGAACAACGCTCTCTGGAAAGCTTATATGCAGACCACCAGGAAAACACCATCAGTACCGAACACGGCTGGCCGACGGCAAAGCAGGATTATCTGACGGCCGTGGCGCAACCTGACACGCATGTCTCCGTTGACCTGGGGAGCGGGGCGGTCGATTCCTATTCAGGGCTTAAGCCAAACTACCTCACCTGTTCTGCCGACGAGCTGATAGCGAAAGTGGTCGTCGATACCGACAAAGATACTGCGCCGGACTCAAAACTTGCCAAAGCGAAGGTCGGTGAAAAAATCACTATGACGGTGCATACCGTCAATGCTGCCAATAATGCGCCAGTCCCTAATGCGGCTTTTACGATTACCAAAGGAATGGGGCTTGATCGGGCTGGTCAGGCGTCAGGCTACACCGATCCGACCAGTGGTGTTATCACCGTGAACGGCACACAGTACGGTACCGGGGAGACATCAACAGTCTATTCCGGCTCCACAGATGCGCAGGGGATCGCTACGATAGAAATTGAACAGCCGCAGGGGGTGGGTTTAAGAACACCGCTTACCGTTATGCCGGTCAATTCCTCCCTGCCGAATACCGTTAATTACTCCGTCGTTTTTACCGTCCCAACCAGCCCGGATGTTTCCGGCGCGCAAATGTGGGGGCATATGGATGACACCATTCATGTCGGCCCCCTGACCTTTGAACGCCCGAAATTAGCCTCAGAAGTGGCAGGCGAGCAGAGTTCGCTAACCGAAAATAATGAAATCTGGGCGCGTGTTGCGCAGGCAGATATCGACGATATCTCTGCAGGCGGTTGCGAACCGAATAAGGTACCGGGCAGAACGCAGCTGGCCGCGCTATACGATGCCAACAGCAATAACGCCATTCAGGCCGTACACGGCTGGCCGACCCAACGCGAGGAATACTGGAGTAGCACACCAGCCGATAAAGTACCGCATCTCTACGCCACCTGGCTGAACAACGGCACGCTGGTAAATAACAACAGCTCACCCGTCTATATGAGCTGTCTGACCACCGCGAATCCCTCTGCTCAGAACATCACCCTGGAGGTGGTGGATCAGGCGCAGTGGAGTAGTTCACTGAACGCCGCGAAGCTTAAAAAGGGCGAAACGTTACAGGTGAAGGTGACGATAAAAGATGCGGCAGGCAATCCGATGCCGGATATGCCATTTACCCTTAATCGTGGCGATGGATATACCCGATCCAATGAAAAACACATTGCCGGTAGCGGTGACGGCATTGTTGCTCCGGTGGTGGTGGAAGGAACTTCGCTGAACGATGTTGCAACGCTCTACACCAGCATAACTGGCAATGATGGCAGCAAAATTCTTACTATTACCCGGCCAGACACCCACGGCACCAAAACGGCTATCACTGCTACGCTTTACTCTGATCCGACCAAAAAAGCCTCCATAGATACTATTTTCACCGTGCCCACCAGCCCGGATACCAGTAAAGCGAAAATGTGGGGCCATATGCCGCAAACGTTAGTGGCAGACGGTATAACTTTTAAGCGCCCAATCTTATTTGCTGAACTTACGGGTAATCCCGGCAATAAACGTAAAGGGCCGGAGGAAGATAACGAAATCTGGGCGCTGTTTACCGAAGCGCAGGCGGAGAAGAGCAGCAATGGTGGCTGCGGGGCGGCATATATTCCCAATGTGGATTCGCTGTCAGGTTTATCAGGTAGCTGGAGAGGGCATGAGGTTGATGGCTGGCCTGTCCTGAAAAACTATGGCTCCAGCTCTGCGAATCCCGCAAATTCAGGGGATCGACGATACAAAAGCGTCCAGCTCAGTAATGCAACCAGTACCGTCCTGTCTGCAAGTGACATGAGGTATATGACCTGCCAGACCACCGCTAATTTGATGGTGGCAAAGGTTGAGCTGACTTCGAGTGATGCGGTTAAAATTGACGGCTACGATGTGGTTAAAGTCAAAACCGATGAACCAGACAACCATGAGCGCGCAGTCTTTAAGGTGACCACGCGTGACAGTAAGGGCAACCTTTTGGGAAATGCGCCCTTCATGATTAATCATGGCGTAGCGGTAAACCGCCAGGGCGTTGAATGGCATGATTATCAGTCAGTGCTGATTTGGGTCACAGATAATGCCAGTCAGATCGTTGGATTGTTGACCGACGATAATTTTTACGGTGTTTCCGGCCCCGACGGTACCGTCATGCTGGACGTTTACCAGACTGGCAGGGGGCAGGGTGTCAGAATACCACTGCAGGCGACACTGGATGATGGAAGTGCTGCATCGCAAACACTAAGCGCCGTTTTTACCACGCTCACAAGCCCGGACACCCCAGAAGCGAACTTCTGGGGTCATATGCCGGAAACGTTCACCAGTAGCGCTGGCGTGAAGTTCCGACGTCCGCAGCTTAAAGCTGAACTGTCGGGGGCATCCTTTATCACTATTAATCGTGAGGATTGGGCGAAACCGTCGGGAGTCGATAAATCAGACAGCAGCCAGTCAGGGTGTAGCGAGGAGTATCAGCCGCTGCGCAGTGAACTACAGGTTTTGTATAACGATCACCCGAACTCGAAGATAGAAACTGACCTGGGGTTACCGCTTTTCACTGGCGCTAACTGGTGGGCGTATGACCAGATGCAATCGGGAAGTAAATGGGATAACCAGTCTATCAGTTTCATTGACGGTAAGTGGCGGCGGGATATCAGTACGACAATCACAAACCTGATTCTTTGTCTGGTGGATCCACATCCTAAAGCGGAAATGATTGAACTGACCTCGACGGCGTTTGATACAGGTACTCAGGCTGCGAAAGCGAAAAAAGGAGACGCTCTGCCCGTCACCGTAACGGTGAAAGATAGTGCCGGGAAAACGGTGCCAAATGTCGCCTTTACTCTGACGCGTGGTGATGCCTTGCCCCGGAATGTGGGAGAAACGCTGTACGGCGACGTAGATGCGATGGACGATCTCACCGTTCAGCCGCCATCCGGTGCTGCGGTTACACTTGCCGACAACGGTAACTCAGTAAAAGGTACTACCGGAGCAGACGGTACGGCGACCTTTACGATTAAGCAGAACAATACGCCGGGGTATAAAACGACGCTGAAAGTTACGCTCGATAATAACGCCAGTATTAACGCGACGCTGGACGCCATTTTTACCGTGGTCACCAGCCCGAACGTAGCGTCGGCAAATTTCTGGGGACACATGCCGGATACGGTTACAGTAAATGGCAAACAGTTGCATCGTCCATTACTGACCTCTGAAATGCGCTCAGGCTTTACCGCTCCGCTCAGCCTGAATCTGGATAATGAGCATTGGGTGCTGGCCTATACCCACAATACCGGTCAGTACGATTTGGCTGCGCAATGTGGCAGCTTGAGCGATGCACCTGATATCAACGACTTGAACGCCTTGCACAACCAGATGAGTAGCACTGGCTGGCCAACAACGCCGAGCTATCTCTATTTATCTAATACGACGAGTTCGAGTTACTTCTGTGGATACAATGAATCCAACGGGACGGAGAACTGCATTGTTCATCCGGCAACGGACAAAGGTTTCGCCACCTGCATACAGTAACGTTTACGGTCAGTGAATTTAGCTTACTTTGCGCGAACGTGGTTTTTTGAGCGGGGTGATTTTTTTCACCTCGCTTTCCACCCAGCCATCGCTAAGGCGTGTTGTGAGCGTTTCGCCGGGTTTTACCTGCTTCGCTTTTGTCAGAGCCTTTCCGTCCGTTGCGGTAGTGACACTGTATCCTCGCGCCAGCGTTGCCAGTGGGCTGACGGCTTCCAGATGTGTTACCGCATTGCCAAAACGTTCGCGTGTTGCACTCATTTGTGCGCGGACGAGCTCTGCCAGACGATACTCGAGCTGTTGGATACGCGTCTGCCCGCGATGAATACGCGGCTGCGGGTTTTGCTGGTTCAGTCGCTGTGCCAGTCGCAGCTGTTGCTGACTGGTGCGTTTGAGTTGGTTTTCCAGCGCAAAACTCATGCGTTTTTGCAGGCGATCCAGCGTGGTTTGCTGACGTGCCAGGCGTAGCTGAGGGTGTTGTTGCTGTAAGCGGTGATGAATCTGGGTAAAGCGACGACTGCGATTAGCGAGAAAATAATCCATCGCCATTTCCAGACGCTGTTGTGCGGACTGCACCTGGCGTAGTAATTCCTGCTGGTTGCGGCTTACCACTTCGGCGGCGGCTGACGGCGTTGGCGCACGCAGGTCACCAACAAAATCGGCGATGGTTACATCGGTTTCATGGCCGACGGCGCTGACTACCGGAATGCGGCTGGCAAAAATTGCCCGTGCTACACGTTCGTCGTTAAAGCTCCATAAATCTTCCAGCGAACCGCCGCCCCGACCAACGATCAATACGTCGCACTCGCTACGCGCATTCGCCAGTTCAATGGCGCGAACGATTTGAGCAGGCGCTTCATCACCCTGAACGGCAGTCGGATAGATGATAACGGGCAGGGAAGGATCGCGTCGTTTCAACACGTGGAGAATATCGTGCAATGCGGCCCCGGTTTTCGAGGTGATCACGCCGACGCAATGGGCCGGAGAGGGCAGAGGTTGCTTATGCTGCTGATCGAACAGCCCTTCAGCCTGAAGTTTGGCTTTGAGTTGCTCATATTTTTGCTGTAACAAGCCTTCACCTGCAGGCTGCATGCTTTCAACAATAATCTGATAGTCGCCGCGCGGTTCATACAACGTAATGTTGGCGCGAACCAGCACCTGCTGTCCGTGCTGCGGGCGAAAGGTTACACGGCGGTTGCTGTTGCGGAACATCGCACAGCGTACCTGGGCACCATCGTCTTTTAAGGTGAAGTACCAGTGACCTGATGAGGGCTGGGTAAAGTTAGATATTTCGCCGCTGATCCATACCTGCCCCATTTCTTGCTCGAGCAGCAGACGCACCGTCTGGTTAAGGCGACTTACGGTAAAAATTGAAGAGGTCTGGGAGGATAACATGTGAGCGGGATCAAATTCTAAATCAGCAGGTTATTCAATCGATAGTAACCCGCCCACAGGGGATCGCAAGGTTTTTTTGCAAAAAAGTGTGGATGCAATCGGTTACGCTCTGTATAATGCCACGGCAATATTTATTAACCACTCTGGTCGAGATATTGCCCATGCTACGTATTGCCAAAGAAGCCCTGACGTTTGACGACGTCCTCCTCGTTCCCGCTCATTCCACCGTTCTGCCGAATACTGCTGATCTCAGCACGCAGCTGACGAAAACCATTCGTCTGAATATTCCTATGCTCTCCGCAGCCATGGATACCGTGACTGAAGCGCGCCTTGCAATTGCACTGGCACAGGAAGGCGGCATCGGTTTTATCCACAAAAACATGTCCATTGAGCGCCAGGCGGAAGAAGTTCGCCGTGTGAAGAAACATGAATCAGGCGTAGTGACTGATCCTCAGACTGTATTGCCAACCACAACTCTGCGCGAAGTGAAAGAACTGACTGAGCGTAACGGTTTTGCGGGCTACCCGGTTGTGACTGAAGATAACGAACTTGTCGGTATCATCACCGGTCGCGACGTGCGTTTTGTAACCGACCTCAACCAGCCAGTTAGTGTTTACATGACGCCGAAAGAGCGTCTGGTGACTGTGCGCGAAGGTGAAGCGCGTGATGTTGTATTTGCCAAAATGCACGAAAAACGCGTTGAGAAAGCATTGGTTGTTGACGATGGTTTCCACCTGATTGGCATGATCACCGTAAAAGATTTCCAGAAAGCTGAGCGTAAACCTAACGCCTGTAAAGATGAGCATGGTCGTCTGCGTGTAGGTGCTGCAGTAGGTGCTGGCGCAGGTAACGAAGAGCGTGTTGACGCGCTGGTTGCCGCGGGCGTTGACGTTCTGCTGATTGACTCCTCTCACGGCCATTCTGAAGGTGTGTTGCAGCGTATTCGCGAAACGCGTGCCAAATACCCGAATCTGCAAATCATCGGCGGTAACGTAGCGACTGGCGCAGGTGCACGCGCCCTGGCAGAGGCTGGCGTAAGCGCAGTGAAGGTAGGGATCGGTCCTGGCTCTATCTGTACTACTCGTATTGTTACCGGCGTAGGTGTTCCGCAGATTACTGCGGTTTCTGACGCGGTTGAAGCGCTGGAAGGCACTGGTATTCCGGTTATCGCCGACGGCGGTATCCGTTTCTCTGGCGATATCGCCAAAGCTATCGCCGCTGGTGCTGCTGCTGTCATGGTTGGATCCATGCTGGCAGGTACTGAAGAATCTCCGGGCGAGATTGAACTGTACCAGGGCCGTTCTTACAAATCTTACCGTGGTATGGGTTCTCTGGGTGCGATGTCCAAAGGGTCTTCCGACCGTTATTTCCAGAGCGATAACGCCGCTGACAAACTGGTTCCGGAAGGTATCGAAGGTCGCGTAGCCTATAAAGGCCGCCTGAAAGAGATCATCCACCAGCAGATGGGCGGCCTGCGCTCCTGTATGGGCCTGACCGGTTGTGGTACTATCGACGAGCTGCGCACTAAAGCAGAATTTGTACGCATCAGTGGTGCCGGTATTCAGGAAAGTCACGTTCACGATGTGACCATCACCAAAGAGTCCCCTAACTACCGCATGGGCTCCTGATATGTTTCCGCGCCTGGCTATATGCCAGGCGAATTTGTTTCACTTGCCTCGGAATTAGCGTCAATGACAGACAATATTCATAAACATCGCATTCTCATCCTGGATTTCGGATCGCAATACACTCAGTTGGTGGCTCGTCGCGTACGTGAACTGGGCGTCTACTGTGAACTGTGGGCATGGGATGTTACGGAAGCACAAATTCGCGAATTCAACCCAAGCGGTATTATTCTTTCTGGTGGGCCTGAGAGCACCACCGAAGACAACAGTCCGCGCGCGCCGCAGTACGTGTTCGAAGCTGGTGTACCGGTATTTGGTGTCTGTTACGGTATGCAGACCATGGCGATGCAGCTTGGCGGTCATGTAGAAAGCTCAACCGAGCGTGAGTTCGGCTATGCGCAGGTGGAAGTGAAGACCGACAGTGCCCTGATCCACGGCATCGAAGACTCCCTGACAGCAGACGGCAAACCGCTGCTGGACGTGTGGATGAGCCACGGCGATAAAGTGACGGCAATTCCTTCTGACTTCGTCACCGTTGCCAGCACTGAAACCTGTCCGTTCGCTATTATGGCAAACGAAGAAAAACGTTTTTACGGCGTGCAGTTCCACCCGGAAGTTACCCACACTCGTCAGGGCCTGCGTATGCTGGAGCGTTTTGTTCGCGACATCTGCCAGTGTGAAGCTCTATGGACGCCGGCAAAAATCATTGATGACGCCGTTGCCCGTATTCGTGAGCAGGTTGGCGACGATAAAGTGATCCTCGGCCTGTCCGGCGGTGTTGACTCCTCCGTTACTGCAATGCTGTTGCACCGTGCAATCGGTAAGAACCTGACCTGCGTATTTGTTGATAACGGCCTGCTGCGCCTGAATGAAGCTGAGCAGGTGATGGACATGTTTGGTGACCACTTTGGTCTGAATATCGTTCACGTCCCGGCAGAAGAACGCTTCCTGAGCGCACTGAAAGGCGAGAACGATCCAGAAGCTAAACGTAAAATCATCGGTCGCGTATTCGTCGAAGTGTTTGACGAAGAAGCCCTGCGTCTGGAAGACGTGAAGTGGCTGGCGCAGGGGACAATCTACCCTGACGTGATTGAATCTGCCGCTTCTGCAACCGGTAAAGCACACGTTATCAAATCTCACCACAACGTGGGCGGTTTGCCGAAAGAGATGAAAATGGGCCTCGTTGAACCGCTGAAAGAGCTGTTCAAAGACGAAGTGCGTAAGATTGGTCTGGAACTGGGCCTGCCGTACGACATGCTGTACCGTCACCCGTTCCCGGGGCCAGGTCTGGGCGTGCGCGTACTGGGCGAAGTGAAGAAAGAGTACTGCGACCTGCTGCGTCGTGCGGATGCTATCTTCATTGAAGAGCTGCACAAAGCTGACCTGTACAACAAGGTAAGCCAGGCGTTCACTGTGTTCCTGCCGGTTCGTTCGGTTGGCGTTATGGGCGATGGCCGTAAGTACGACTGGGTTGTTTCCCTGCGTGCTGTTGAAACTATCGACTTTATGACCGCTCACTGGGCACACCTGCCGTATGATTTCTTAGGCCGTGTTTCCAACCGTATCATCAACGAAGTGAACGGTATTTCCCGCGTAGTGTATGACATTAGCGGTAAGCCGCCAGCTACGATTGAGTGGGAATAAGCCGATAACCCTTCCTGAGTTTTCATGAACAGGTAAAAATGCAATCAACCCTCTGTTTTTACAGAGGGTTTTTATTTATGTGCATTCATGAATTTTCTATGTGGCGCACAGTTCCTGACGGTAAATTTGACGTAATCGTCGAAAAAGTAGACAGTCCTCTTTAGTCAATACGTACAGTAATTAGTCAATTCTGACGGTATTTCCGGAGGGCGTATGCTTACCGATATCCAGCTTAAAAGACTTAAACCGCAGGAAAAAATCTACAAAGTTACCGATCGTGATGGGCTCTATGTGGCCGTATCGCCCACCGGAACTCGCTCATTTCGTTACGATTATCGGATTAATGGCCGTCGTGAAACCCTGACCATTGGACAGTATGGCGCTGACGGTATTTCACTGGCTGAAGCGCGTGAACAACTCATTGCCGCCAAAAAGTTGATCAAGTCAGGCGTGTCGCCTGCTGTGAAGAAACGTGACGGTAAAAATCAGATCAGAAATGCGGAAACTTTCGCAAATTTTACCGTCACCTATATGAAGCGTGCCTCCCTTGCTGACAGCACGAGGTCGATGAAGCAGGCCGTTATTGACCGGGACATCATTCCTTTTCTGGGTAACAAGCAAATGGCGGAGATTACGCCATCAATGGTTCGAACCCTGTGCGATCGCATCGTGGATCGTGGCGGTAAGGCCACGGCGGTACAGGCGCGTGAGATTATCAGTAGCGTTTATACATACGCGAAAAATCGGGGACATGACTTTAAGAATCCCGCTCAGGATATCAAGGCCAGTTCGATAGCCACATTTCTTCCTCGTGACAGAACCCTTTCTCTGCCGGAAATATCTATCTTCTTTAATACGCTGGATACCGTTGCTGGCATGCCCACGCTCAAACTGGCCCTGAAGCTGATTTTTCTTACCCTAGTGCGTAAAAGTGAATTTACTCAGGCGACCTGGAATGAAGTGAATTTCAATACTAATGAATGGACCATACCCAAAGGCCGTATGAAAGGGGGACGGCCTCATGTAGTCTATCTTTCCCGTCAGGCTTGCGATCTGCTGGTGGCGCTGCAAATGTGTGCTGGAGGAAGTCCTTACTTACTTGCCGGGCGCTATAGCATCAACAAACCGCTGTCTAATGCAGCTCTCAACGGTGTTATCACCACGACGGTAAAAGTTGCACAGTCGCAGGGGAAGGCGCTGGAGCATTTTACCGTCCATGACATGCGACGAACCGCCAGCACTTTATTGCACGAGGCAGGGTACCCATCAGACTGGATAGAAAAATGCCTCGCGCATGAGCAAAAAGGGGTGAGGGCAATTTACAACAAAGCGAAATATGCACAGCAGCGTGCTTACATGTTGCAGCAGTGGGCGGATATGGTTGATGGCTGGATCGCCGGGACGTTGGTGAGGCTTAGACCGTTTTCGCCGAGTAAGTATGAGGAGTGGCTGAAGCTGGAAGAATCGCAGGCTTAAAATTAATGGGAGATAGATTAGACGCGATTTCATTTCTTTGACGCAATGATATTGCTCAGTATCAATAGCCTTTTTTGTGACTAGCATCAACCTTTTCTCACGTATGATGTCAATTTAGTGTGAAAAATAGACAGGTATTGAGTTATTTATGCTCGATTTTTTGTTTTTTTTACTATGTATATGATTGTATTAGATATTTTCGATGCTGTAAATTGCTCAACTACTTGATAGAATGCGATTATTCTTATGTTTTTTTTCTTCATATCCATAAATTCGGGGGTTGGGTGGACGATTTTAAATGCAATCTTCTTTTTGAACATTATAAATCAAATGTTGAAACGCTTAAAACATCTAATAATAGACGAGACTTATTATTTTTAATGTTAATTGTTTCAATTATGCTTATTGCTATTCAAACTGTAAACTCAGATTTTGTTAATGGTGTTTTAGTTAGTGTTGGTAAAATTAATGATAAAAAACTTCCGGGTGATCAATTATTGCTCTTGACTTTTGGTATAGCTTCTTTTGTGTTATTCGTAAAATATACACAAGCGTGTTTTTTTGCTGACATGCTCTATAAATATATATCGAGTATTGAAGTTGAATTAAATAAATTATTTCCAACTACAAATCTTTTTACTTTTGAAGGTGACTTTTATAAAAGAGAAAAAATCTTTTATAGAAGAATCATTTCATTTTTCTATAAGCGTATTTTTCCAGCTATTCTTCTAGCATTTTTATCGTTGAAGTTATATTTTGAAATTCATTACGCTAAATTATATGATGTTTATTTTATTATAACCAATGTGGTGTTTATTGTTTATTGGCTTTATGTAACCGTATATCTTATTAGGAAGTGATGCTAATTATGAATGATAAAATTCGTGTTTTTATAAGTTATAGCCATGATGATAAAGAACATAAAGAAAATATATTAAAATATCTTAAGCCAAATCAAAACATGGAGATTTGGTATGACAAAGAGTTGATGGCTGGTGATGTGTTTGATGATGTTATTTCTTCTAAAATAGAAGAGAGTGATGTATTTATTTTCCTCATTACACAGGATTTTCTAACATCAAAATATTGCATAGACATAGAAGTTAGTAAGGCTTTAGAACGTAAATCTCTTGATGATGGTTTACGAATTATTCCTGTAGTTTTAGATTACTGCACATTTAAAAAATCGAATTTATCGAAATTTAATGCTCTCCCTAATGATGCAAAACCTGTTAAATCATATCAAAACATAAATCAGGCTTACCTAGAAATTTCGGAAGGTATTGAGGAGGTGATTAACTACCTTCTTGAAAAGAAAAAATCTTTAGTATTAGCAAGTACAGATATGATAGAAGATGATGGAAGAACATTAAATCCAACATTTAAAACATATCTTGCTGAACTGGGATTTACAATTCAGCATCGGAGAAAAGAGTGCTTATTCCTTAATGATCTTTTCATTTATCCTGATTTGAAAAGAACAAAATACGACTTTGATGACTATGATGTTTTTGTAAATTCTAAAAATGCACTTAATGAAACTAAAGTTACTGATAATAAAATATTATTGATCGGCAGTGAGCAGTCAGGTAAAACAACCTTAGCTAAAATATTATTTAAAACATATCATGATGCTGGCCTGATGCCTGTATTAATTAAAGGTGACGCGTTTAAAAAAATCGCAGAAATTGATTCTGTAATCAATGGTTCTCTAAATGAACAATATTTATCAGTTGATAAAGTAATTAGTGATGAACTTATTGTTATTATTGATGATATAACTGAGTCACCAATGAATGAGAAATTCCAACGAGGATTATTAAAAAAAATAACTAAAGATTATAAAAATATTTTAATTATTGCTGACTCTAAAATTAGATTTAGCGATCAATTATTAAAAGATTTTGAACAATTTACAGTATATGAGATTGCTGAGTTTAGTCACCTGCAAAAATCTGAATTAGTTGAAAAATGGAATCAGATTGGAATCGATGAAACCTGTTTTGTTGAAGATATACAGAATCAAAATGATAATCTAAAAAGAAATATAGATTCTATTTTAATGAAGAATATAGTTCCAAGTAAGCCAATATTTATTTTAATGATATTGCAAATACTGGAATCTAATACGCAAAGCAATTTTTCACTTACATCTTATGGGCATTGTTACCATTCGCTGATCATTCAGGCGTTCAATAAGGCTAACGTTAAAGCCGATGAGTTAAATGATTATTTTAATTATCTTGGTGAATTGTCCTATTTTATTTATCAGAAAGGTAATCATGCTATCAATTACAGTGAGTTAGAAGAATTTAAAACGTATTATTCTAATAACTATTATATTGTTTCACATGATGAAATACTTGAAAAGTTAAAACGTTCAAAAATAATTCATATGTGGGCCGAAACTGTAAAATTTCAATATAAATATATATATTATTTTTTTACAGCAAAAAAGATAACGGAACTATCAAGTGAAGATGCTCTGAGTATCATTGAGACGTTATGTGATAGGATCCATACTGAGAAAAATGCCAATATATTGATATTTATAACACATCATACTAAAGATACCAAAATTATTGAATGTATAACATCACGATTAAGTAATATTTTTAAAGAGTATGAGAAAGCTACATTAGGTAAAGCAGATGTTGATTTTTTAAACGAAATGGCAGGTGAAATACCTCAGATAGTATTAGAAACAAGAGACGTAGAGAAAGAAAGAGTTAAAGCTCTTGAGCAACAAGATAAAAAAGAACGCTTATATGATGCAGATATAGGAGATGAAGAAGAAGATGTGTCTGCTATTAATAATGATTTGTTAGATGTTAATAGATCTTATAAGGCAGTTGAGGTATTAGGGCAGATAATAAGAAATAGGAAAGGTTCTATACCAATTCCACAATTGGAAAAATTAGGTATGGAAACATATTCAATTGGTTTTAGATTCTTAGGCTTCTATTATTCAATTACGAGGGAGTTAAAGGATGAAATTATATCTGAAGTGCATCGTCTGATATCTGAAAAGAAAAATTGGAGTATGGATAAAATAGCAAAAGAGGCAAGTTTATTTTATTGGACGTATAGCTACATAATGTCACTGAATGTAATTAAAAAAATTGCCTACTCAGTGGGACATAAAGATCTTACCTCCTATTATTCAAAGTTATCAGAGAAATTTGGAACTGAAATAAGTAAATTAGTTGAAATCACAATTCAACTGGAGTTTACAAAGAAGATAAATCGCAACGATATTGGAGATATTTGGCTGTTGGTAAAAGATAACTTGATGACACGAAGACTTTTACAGGAAATAATGATTACGCATCTACACATGCATTATACTAACCATGAGGATAAAGCATGGATAGCTGAAAAATTAAATATCCCTATTAAAGATCAGCTAGCTATGCAGCAGAGGAATGCACTAAAAACACCTCAGATAAAAATAGAACAGAAATAAATTTATAATAGATTGGGTTATTATATTCATCGTAATGACCCAATGTATTTATTTTGGGTTTTATAGCATGTTTCTATTAAGGATATTTATAGTTGCTAACTATGTTATGATTTATCTTGAATTATAAATCTGTTCAATATACCTCCCCCGCCCATCCCCATGTCCCAGATCAGTGGATGTCACCGCCAGCGCCTCTTTGTGGCTCAGTCCCTGTTCCTCGTAATAGCGGATCGCGTCCTGCGCCCTGGCATAGCGCAGAGAGTGGGGTGAGTATTCGCCCGTCAGTCCGGCATTGCGGAGATGGTTGTGCCAGTAGTCCATCGCTGATTTCAGAGCCGGTTTATCGATCAGATGCCCGCCACGCTCCCCGGTAATATTCAGCGCCTCTTTCACGGCCTGACGAACAGCGTCCCGATTAATCACCTGCGTCATACGCGGTCGTCCGCCTTTGGTGCCAAAGATCACCGGCAGACGTTCAGCCCCTTTTTCCAGCTGTTTGTCCCAGGTTTTCAGAGACTGGCAGCACTGTACTGCTTCCTGACCGCGCAGCCCCATCACCCGCGCCAGTTGCAGGCTGGCTGCGAGGCCTACGTCGATATGATGAACCCGGTCCAGTACCTGATGGTAAAGTGCATCCGGAATGGCCCGGTGCGTCCCGTTACGGCTGGCACCACTGATACCGAGCGACTGGTTGCTGATTAATTCTGACTGGCTGAGGTGTGTGCGTCCGGCTTCAGCTAGAATAGAGCGCACCATCGCCATCTCATTCTGTAGCGTTCGCAGAGAAATACCCTGCGCCAGCCGTTCATGGATATATCCCGTGATGTGTCTGGCTTTGAGCTGGCTGGTGCGGATGACCTGAATATTCTGCCCCAGCAGATGACGGGCAAAACGCTGCGCCATCTGTTCGCGGTCGTGGACGGTTTTGTGGCTGCCACCTGCGCGGTGCGCCAGTTTTTTCATATCCTGTGCCAGTCGCGACATGCTGACTCCTCCGCCCGATGCGGTAGCAATATTTTCCGGCGCGTGGTGGATGCTGTCGCAGTAAAAACTGCGCCATGCTGAACAATACCGGTGCGCCGGAAGGCGAGAGTTGAGGTATGGTGGGGTACGGTACTGCACGGTGTGCAGGCCGCCTGCCTCAGCAGGGATGCCCCCGGATCGTCGTGATCCGCCTCCGGTACTGTTCATTCCTCCTTGTTATCTTTTTGACGCAGAAATGATGGCGTCAGAGGGTTAATACAACGATAAGCCTGATAAAACGGCGGCTGGCGCAGCGGTGTGCGTCGGCGTCACTTTGTTTTGCTTCGCCTCCAAAGTGACGCGCCGCCGTTTCAGGCAACCTGTTTACTGGCGCAGAGATACGCCCCGTCTAAAGACGCGGTACCAACCTGCCTCTTGCTGGCACAGGTTATAGCAGCAACAACGACCGGACTGCGTCAGAGACGCCCCCGCCGTATTGTCCGGCTTGCGGGGTTAAGGGCTTGACCAACCTGACATAGCAGCCAGGCACAGTCCTCTAAGGTCATGGCTGTCTCGGGTGCAGTCCCAGGACTGCGGCAGTTACCGTAAAAATAGCACTGTGGATACGATGGTCAAGCTGATTTATTTCCATAATACACTGATAATAAATAACTTTATCATCATGATGCAGTATGAGGTTTCATGAGTATCAGAAGGTAAAAATCATCTTTACCGGAGAATGCCATGGCAGGAAGGACTGATGAAGGAGTTGTGAACCCGGTGCTTACGGATCCACTGTGAAGGTGCTTTCATGGCTAATTACCCTGAAATGCCGCCCGCAATGGCTCGCTTAAGCGAGCCTTTGCGGGCGTAGATTTTGCGTCACTTGGCTAGATGCGATGTGTTTAGCCAGTCTAACTGGACGAAGATTGTTTTTGTTTGACCATCAGGGCTATGAGTAATGAGACGTTCAGTGTGAGTAAGATGACCGCCGGGGGGCTTATTGGTATGTTAAATAGCGCTATCTGCACAAAGATGGAGCACAATGGCGACAGTGCAATACCGATAGTTGTTATGCTGGTCCCCAGATTTTTAATGCAACCCTGAAGAGCCAGTTGTGGGATCAGAACAAACCAGAAGCTGAAGATCAGCAGGTGATATCCCTGGGGGAAGGAAATATCAAATTCGTGTTGCCAGACACATACAATGAATGCGCCTGTAAGAACCAGTAATGAGCGAAAGGTATTAATGTTAACAGGACTTTCTTTCGCCTGGCTTAGTTTTCTTGATAGCGACGTATTGATAAAAATAGAAATACCACATAACAGGGAAAGGAGTATACCAAATAACAGAGCATAACTATTATTGCTATGAAGTGTGATCACGACAGAATTCATTCCTGAAAAGGTAGCGGATATCGCCAGAATGGCTATCGCTATACACCACTCCGGTATAGATGCCGTTTTCTTGAAAAACACAAGGTACAGTATTGGTCCAATTGAAACGGCAAAACTGGACATGACCGCCGGAACGATATAATAAATAGCCAGATAACCAGAAACCCAACTGATACAGGTGAAAACATTCAGCCAGAAATAAAGTCGTAGTACATTGTTTGTACATGGATTTTTATCAGTTTTTTTTCTGCTAATCAAATTTACTGTGATCGTAACCAGAAACGAGAGGAGCGATGCTGCGAAAATAGTTAAGGCAGGACTTACCTCCTCATACAGAGCATAAGTGGAATAAATTGCTCTTGCAGCATCGCCCATTAAGAATAAAGCGAAAAGAAATGTATTGATAATTATTTTTATATTGTTGGTCATCATATCTCCAGTGTGGTTTTACTTACCATATCAATGCATCCTTCCAGTATGTTTTCCCCTGCTTTTGATAATTTGGCATGTTTCTTTATTACATCAACCGTTTGAAAGAATTTAATCTTGAAAGGCGTATCATTCCCTTGTTCATTATAGTTGCTTCTGATCGCACTGAAATCAATAAGAGCTTTATCCGTTCTATAAATTTTGTCAAATGCATATATGGTTCGGCATAGAACAAACATTGCGTGATAAATAGCACTCATAGGTCGATGATCTTTTCGAAAAGGTGTGAAATAAAGGTCATCTGTTTCGTTGATAAGGAGAGGGGTGTTGGCCCAATGTGCATATAAAAGATTATGTGCTGCTTCATGGACAACATGTTCAATGTACCGGGATACATTATCACCATCTTTTATCTCGCCAATGTATACCAGACCCAGGGTGTTAAAGCCTGTTCCAGCACGAACATTGACCGCATCAAATAGCCTGATTTCATCCACAATAAATCTGGTTTCTTCATAGAGTTTCTTATCTGCAAGCTCGATAATCTGTATGGCATACTGGAGTAAATTTTTTGAAACACAGTAAGAGCGTTTATTTGAGCAGGGGGTTAATAAGTAATCATGGTTGTGAATATAACTTGGGTAGGTATCTGACTGGTCAGAGATGAGTGCCCATCGACAAATTCTGTCTTGAGTAGATGAACTCTCTTCGTAAAAAGGAAGGATATCCATTTCATTATGGTGGGTATAATCCTCTATTTCCAGTAGTTCTTCAATAAGTGATGGATTAATCAATGGGGTTTTATTGACATAATATTGCACCAATAAATGATGGGCAGCAACAAAGAACGGAGAAGGCTTCTTATCTTTAGCGTGTTTATTTACAAGAGATGCCAGTTTTGAGTTATTATTTCCTGTAACATCAAGGATATGTTGGTAACTACTCCACAAGCGGCTGGCTATATTTCTAAAAAGCAGAAATGAAACTGCTTTATCAGGCATTGAAGGATTTTTTATCATAATGTTTTCCTTATTTAAAATAGAGTGATTGTTCAAGTGAGATACTGACAATAACAGGAGATTCCAGTTTTATTACATTAATTTTAGCTGACTGGCTTATCAATAATCTGGATAAGGCGTCATTACCATTTTTTTTCCGAAGACAAGACAGTGCTTCATCAAAAGCAGATTTTAATGAATGAGATAAGTTATTTCCGAAACCAAAAAAATGGATGTTATTATTTTCTAATAAGTGCATTTTTTTAGATAAACCATTTTTGACTACTGACACGCTAAGAGTCACTTCTGCTGAGACTTCTATGCCACTACCACCAATCTCTGCTTCACTTTGAGCTGCATGAACATCACCAATATAAAACCAGGCATTATTTGTCAGTACAGGTAGATAAATTTTTGCATTCTCATTTAGTTTTATGAAATCCAGATTTCCTCCATATTCATCGCATTCAAGCGAGCTAATTATTTTATCATTTTCATCTCCGGAACAACGGATGCATCCGATTGATGGGGTTAACTTAATTGATTGATTTGTTATTTTTTCGCATATAAAAGGAGTGCATGCTTTATCTTCTACTTTCCAAAAAACGACCTCTTCGCCTAAAATAGGTAAAGCATTATTTTTCTTTAAATACTTTGGAAGTATCCCACAGGATGACAAGCCTATATCTCGCGTGATATGGATATTTTTTATCGTAATCTCGATTAAATCACCTCTAATGGCCTTTTTTAAAAGGAATGGGCCTGATAAAGGGTTTAGTTCATCGAACTCCTTGTCAAGCTCATCATTATATCCAAGATTATCCAGTGTTCTAAATGAAATGTCCTCTTGTTCGTCAATGTCTATAGCGAAAGATTGTTCTTTCTGGAAATGAGAGAAGAAATAGGGGATTTCAATTTTCCTTGCCATTTTGAATTCTCTGGTATGAATTTATATTTCAGTTCTGTTGTGCTATAAAATCTGACAGAATTTTGTTCTCATCAATTCCTGTGCTGATATGTAGATCTATGGTTGTGTTTTCATTTAATGATAATATGTAGTGTGAGAGATGTTCAGTTTTATTTGCTTTATCATATGTTTTCAAGCAGTGAGCTGCGTAATCATAAGATTGCCATACATAATGGAATACTAATGCCATACGTAATAACCTGTCCTCCCTGAGCCACCACTCAATGTCATCCAGGCGATGATAATAGACTGCATCAGACCATAGCCACTGATTCACACCTGAAATAGGATCGTTGTTTGCGTAAATGCCAGCAGGTGTTCTTGTCCCATATCCGGTAAAACAATGGAAATGAAATCCCTGTTCACTTAAAAAGTGATCAATGTCTCTGAATAAAGGCTGACCTTTATATTTCTCAATAAAACCTACTTCAATATGGATAGCACTTGTAGATTCCAACACATTTTTACCATTCTGCAATATATTAAGCTCATACCCCTGGACATCAATTTTAAGCAGATCGAGAAAGATATCCCTAAACTCTGAATCCAGAGTTAATGTATTAACCTGTTCAATAGACTCAACTTCATAAAAGGGCATCATTCCTGAATACTGGGTAAGAACATGCCTGTTTGGTTCCAATATGGATGAACAAGGGGGCAGTGAACATTTGTTAAAAGAGTGAGGCTTACCATCTCCCAGAACAACATTCTTTATTAAAAATATATTGTCTTGCATAGATTTTATTTGTTGCTTACAGGCATCAGGATCTGCGTCTACAGCAATGACCTCACAATGAGTATTCTGAATGAGGGAATCATAAATAGGGGGATCGTCATGTATAATTCTCGCT
This sequence comes from Citrobacter sp. Cm046, assembly GCF_030333065.1. NCBI lineage: Bacteria > Pseudomonadati > Pseudomonadota > Gammaproteobacteria > Enterobacterales > Enterobacteriaceae > Citrobacter > Citrobacter sp. Cm046. Next base: position 116,880 of record NZ_JAOWGP010000035.1, read on the forward strand.
CCAATATCAAGAATAACAACAGATTTAACTGTGTCGCTAAAGCTAAAGAGTTCCATTGTGTTCTCTCCCAAAGATGGCTCTCATTACTAAAATGAGAGCCATGTGCTGGTATTAATTTTGAACAGCAAGGACTACTTTTCCTTTCTGACCATTGAGGCTGAATACTTTTTTCAAATCAATATGCTTCACTGGTGTTGTACTCATAGTCATCTCCTTATTGGCAATTAAATAATCATTTTTGTCGGAATGAAAATGTTGCCGACATGTTAATTAATAACCCATGGAAACTATATGTCAATATTGAAGTAATTTGAATTGGGTATATTCTGGGTGTGAAAAAATCACGTTTTTTTTATGCGTATTTATTATAAGTATGATTTTTCAATTCATATTAATATTTATTGAATTTCAATTGGTTGATTTTTGCCCTGAAGGACATTGTTACTCTATGGATGATTAATACATCAAATGACATTTTTTGAGATACTGTAACAAAACAACGCAATGAATTAGTGCTCTTAATTAATTCGATTTTTACTGCTCTTTCTGAGTCTATTGTTCAGCATTAACGATGTGTCGGAAGAATTTTAATAAGCAAAAACAAGATATCCTTCACATTTTAATTGATGTTTTAACAATGTGCATTAGCTAAATAACGATTTACTTATCATTAATATAAGAGAAGGGCCCGTATGTTAACCGACGAAGAATTTTTATGACTGCCTTTATGGTGCACTTTATCTGCAAAACAGTAAGTTATATAGAATTGATATGTTGCTACCCCTCTTGGTATGTCCAGCGACTATCTCATGGCAGATACACTGGTTTTTCCCTTTGAGGGCAGGCCCGTTCCCCTTATTCTCCCTTCCTTTCACCCTTTGCCTTTTCAGTCCCTTTTCGCCATTTTCATTCCTTCTGTTTTTGAGGTGGTACAGGTGGGACAAGTGGTACAACCTCGCCAGCCGTGGCTTTGCGCTGTACCACCTGAAAAATGGTAGTCGGAAAAGTGGGACAGATTCAGCAACGACTGTCCCACCCTGTACCACTTTTTTTAAACCAAATTCTGTAATGTGGGACGCTGAAACCCGCGCCAGCTCTGCGTGTACCACTTGTCCCACCCTGTACCACCTTTTATTAAGATACGCGAGACTGCACTCAGATACTGAGAATGCGGGAGGTAAGCCGATACACCCTGGCTTTACCGATCTCCGGCAGGCGAACCTGCGACTGGTATTTCCCATCGCTGCCGGGCAGCAGGCATTCTGCTTCCTGGCATAATCTGGCCGCTCTGGCGGGACTGAAGCCCCGGCACATTTCCCGCCAGCCCTCCGGCAAGATGTGAAACAGTGTGTGCTCTTCACCCGTCAGCGGATCTTTTTCCACCCGGCGAAAGCCCACCATATTCAGCGGGCGGCCCGGGCCATCCCACGAGGCAAAGCGGCTGTACTGGTGCGCGGTGATGAACCGTTTGATCTGTGCCAGCACGCCTTCATCCTCCTGGTTGGCAATATGGCCGCGCTCGTTCAGCCAGGCGTGCAGGCAGATCTGGACCGCCTCATACGCCGTGCCTTCCTGCCAGCCCGTGATGCCGTTCAGTGTCGCTATCTCCCCGGCCACTGCCAGCAGGGCAAAACGGGCCACGATGCGCTGTACCTGGTTTCCGGCATGCTCCGGCATCAGGGCGGTCTGGTAGCGGCGAAGTAACTCTCTTGCCAGTGTGGTGCTGGCGTCCTGGTCGCGGGTGAGGAAGGCCAGCCAGGCACGAAAGGCGGTGCCGTGAAAGCGGGACACCCGGTCGCAGAGGGCATCGGCAAATTGCTGGCCGCTGGCAAAACCGTGTAGCTGCTCAAATGCGCCATGCTGCCCGGTGTCGCTGGGGATTTGTACCATGCGCACGTCCATCCCGGCGTAGAGGCGTTCTCCGGCGCGTTCGGTGTGTTCCGCCAGCGACAGTTCCCCGGTGGAGAACAGCAGCAGCGTCCAGTGCCTGCGGTTACGCACTTCGCCGTCGGTGCGGGCGCGCCCCTTGCCCTGTCCGTTTGCCAGCATATAGGCAATCATCCCGGCTTCACGCGGGTCCACTTCGCGCAGTTCATCGAGCGGCAGCAGGGCATCGTTGTGTCGGCTGGCAATTCCCTCCAGCGCATTCCCGGTGGCACGCCAGGAGTGCCAGTAATCTGTGCCGCCACAGACGGAAGCGGCCACTTTCATCACTGTGGTTTTGCCGTCGGTGGACTCACCGCGCAGATGAAAGCCTCCGCCGCCCGTTCCGGTCAGGCGCAGCAGCGGGGCGGCCAGCGCACAGCAGACGGCAAAGACCAGACGCGAGTTGCCTGCACAGAGCATGGCGACCTGCTCCTGCCATTCCGCCAGCGTACCGGACTGCGCAAAGCCGCCAGTCAGATAGTGGCTGCCCTGAAGGATGACATTGTCGCCACCGGGACCGATAACCTCATCCGGGAGCACGTATACCCCGTTGTGCCAGCCGGTTTTCTCCACGCAGGTGACCCGGCGTCCGGGGAGTGACCGTGAGATGTACTCGCACAGCAGGCTGCGCAGGGCAGGGCGAGTGGCGATGTAGGTCAGGCCGTTCTCCAGCAGAATGCGCCGCAGCTCCTCGCCGTTGCCGCTGAGCATCGCCATCGGCATAGCCCAGCGCCGCAATTGTCCGGTGGTGGTGTGCCATTCCAGCAGGCGGCCATAACTGCCGTCATGAGTGTCGCAGGTGATGGCGGTGACCCGCAGAGGGGAACAGATGCGCTGGGGCTGGACGTCGCTTTCCCCGTCCCGGCGTTCGGTGAGCTTATCAAACCACAGCGCCTCTTCATCGAGGCGGAAGTGCTCCGGCAGGATGTCGGAGGGCCTTTCCTGTCGCAGGCGTTCAAGCTGTCCGGTCCAGTTCTCCAGCAACTCACCGTCAGGGGTCATCAGCCGGCCCATCTGCACATCCGCGTGTGCCAGTTTTACGGCGATTTTTAGCAGCTCCTCTTCGCAGATATCGCCAGTGCGGAGTACCCGGACGTAGAGCGTGTCGGGCCTGATTATGGTCAGGTTGTCCAGATCGGCCAGTTCATCCGGGCCGAGTACCACCGGGGGAACATCATCTTCCCGGTCGGGATCTTTTCGCCAGGCGCGTGAGGTCTCCCATGCCAGGCTTCCGGCCAGGATCACCACTTCGAGCGTGCGGTCGGGAGACTGCTTATTGAGGAAGGGGGCGCGTTTCATGATGGGGTATCAGTCGGCTCATCCCTGAGCGTGGATTAACGAATGGCGGCGCGGCGCTGTTGCCACTGACGGATTTCAGCGGCATCGAAAACCACCAGTCGGGAAGAGAGGTGGACGGGGCGGGGAAAGTCGGTGTCTTTAATCAGGCGGTAAACCGA